>JAIDTI010000024.1:151411-177190 GCA_029060755.1 Ruminococcus sp.
CACGAGCCTTGCGTTCAGCTTCTGCATGTGCTTTTTTGAGTTTATCTTTTTCAAGTTCTTCTGCTCTTATTGCATCATAGTCGGGCAGTTCATTTGAAATAACGATTCTTTTCTTTGGTTTGTTTTCAGCAGATACTGGTTTTTTTTCAGGGACAGCTTTTTTTTGTGGAAGTGGAGCAAGTTTTTTCGGAGCTGTTCCTTTATTAACAGGTTTGACAGATTCTGATTTATTTTTGTTCTTAAGGTTGCTGAGCTTATCATCATTATCTTTTTTGATAGCCATAATTACCTCCTAAGTTAAATATATTATCTTATCTGACCATTTCCGTCAATCAGATATTTTACTGTTGTAAGTTCAGCAAGACCCATTGGACCTCTTGCATGAAGTTTTTGAGTGGATATGCCTATTTCCGCACCATATCCGAACTCTCCGCCGTCTGTGAAACGTGTTGAGGCATTTACATAAACAGCAGCAGCATCAACTTCTTTCTGGAATTTATGTGCAGAATCAAGAGACTTTGTAACAATGCACTCTGAATGGCGTGTGCTGTATTTTCTGATGTGTGCAATTGCTTCATCAATTGAATCAACAACTTTTACAGCAATAACATAATCATTAAATTCTGTAGCATATTCAGTTTCAGTTGCTTTTTCAACTGTATCACCTAAAATTTCAATAGTTTTGTTACAACCGTATATTTTTACATTGTGAGCCTTGAATCTTTCAGCGATTGCAGTGAGAAGTTTTTCTGCAATATCTTTATGCACAAGCAGACTTTCAATAGCATTGCATACGGACGGACGTTGAGTTTTTGCATTATCTGTTATATCTACAGCCATATCAATATCAGCAGAATCATCTACATATACATGGCAGTTTCCTGCTCCGGTTTCGATTACAGGTACAGTTGCATTTTGTACGACAGCCTGAATAAGTCTTGCACTTCCACGAGGAATAAGAACATCAACATAGCCGTTAAGTCTCATGAGTTCATTTGTAGTCTCACGTGATGTATTATCGACAACCTGAATAATATCAGCAGGAAGTCCGCACTTTTCAAGTGCATCACGCATAATTTTTACAAGACATATATTTGAATTGATAGCTTCTTTACCGCCTTTGAGTATAACAGCATTTCCTGCTTTAAGGCATAATGCGGCGGCATCAACTGTAACATTAGGACGTGACTCAAAGATAATGCCGATAACACCAAGAGGAACACGTTTTTTTGTGATTCTTAACCCGTTCGGACGCTCAAATCCGTCAATAATCTGTCCTATAGGGTCGTTAAGTGCAATAAGTTCATCTACGCCCTTTGCCATACCTGCAATTCGATTTTCATCAAGTTTAAGTCTGTCCTGCATAGCCTGTGACATATTGTTTTCTTTTGCAGCTTGTAAGTCCTTAGCATTTTCGGCAATAATAAGCTGTGCATTTTCTGTAAGTGCTTTTGAGATTGCAGAAAGTGCCTCATTTTTTACTTTTGTTGATGCTCCTGCAATAATCGGCTCTGCATTTTTTGCTTTAATGCCAAGTTCCTGTGTATAACTCATATACTTCACCTCATAAATATTTTTAGTCGCACATATTCAGTTCGATGAATATGTGACAATATTTTTACTTTTTACTCTTGAAAATAGTACCGATTTCCTTATTTTCAAATAAATCGTACAATAGTTCGGGATTTTTGCCGTTCATGATTACCACGTCAATACCTGCATCAGTGGCGATTTTAGCAGCATTTATTTTAGTTGACATTCCACCTGTTCCAAGATTTGTACCTGCTCCGCCTGCAACACTTTCTATTTCGGGAGTAATTTCCTCAACTACTGATATAGGCTGTGCATCAGGATTTGTGCGTGGGTCATCATTGTAAAGTCCATCAATATCGGAGAGAATCAACAGTAAATCTGCTCCCGACAGACTTGCAACGAGTGCGGAAAGTGAGTCGTTTTCACCGATTTCAAGTTCAAGCTCATCTATAGAAATTGAGTCGTTTTCGTTTACAATGGGAATAACACCCATACTTACGAGAGTTTCAATGGTATTCTTGAAATTTTCGCAGTGATTAGGGTTGTTGATAATTGTTTTAGTGAGAAGAATCTGTGCGACTGTTACACTGTATTTCTCAAACATATCATCATAGACGTGCATAAGTTCGCACTGTCCGACAGCAGCAACAGCCTGTTTCATTTTTGTATCTTTAGGCTTTTTTGAAAGACCGAGTTTGCCCGTACCAAGTCCGACAGCACCCGATGAAACCATAATAATTTCTTTGCCTGAATTATGCAGGTCGGATATTACACGTACAAGATTTGTCATTCGGCGTATATTTAATTTGCCTGTTTTGTGTGCAAGTGTTGAAGTACCAAGTTTTATAACGATTCTTTGTTTTTCAGAGATATTTCTCATATTTTTATCTTCCTTAAATTAATTGACTTTATTCTGTGGAGTACCATTCTGCCACTTTTCTATATTATCACATACTATATTGAACAGACGTTCTCTTGTTTCGTAAGATGCCCATGCAGTATGCGGAGTTATTTTGCAGTTTACCGCCGATTTAAGCGGAGTATCAGGAGACATAGGCTCTTTTTCAAGAACATCAAGATAAGCATAAGCAATTTTTCTGTTATTAAGTGCATCTGCTAAATCTTTTTCATTAACGACAGTACCTCTTGATGTGTTAATCAGTACAGCAGTGGATTTCATTGAATCAATAAGCATTGAATTTACAATTCCTTTTGTTTTATTTGTAAGAGGACAATGAAATGTAAGAAAATCAGCTTTTTTTACAGCAGTTTCAATATCTGTCACTTCATACGGGCAATTTTCGGGAATAGTTCTTGTACTGATAATTATATTCATGCCGAAAGCGTTTCCGATTTCAGCAACTCTTTTTCCTATTGAGCCATAGCCTATAATTGAAAGAGTTTTTCCTTTGAGTTCAGATGTCGGAATCGGAAAATATGAAAAGCATGCCGATTTTTCCCATTCACCGTTTTTTACAGCATTATCATAATCACATATGCGGTTGGAATAATCCAGTATATAGGCGAAAACCTGTTGTGCAACCGCATCTGTGGAGTATTGTCCCGCGTTGCATACTGTTATATCTTTTGACTTTGCGTATTCAATGTCAACATTGTTGAAACCTGTCGCAAAAAGTCCGATATATCGAATATCAGGGCATTTGTCAATAACTTCTTTTGTTATAAGTACTTTATTGCAGAGTACGATTTCAGCCTTGTCAATATGTTCCGCAGTCTGTTCGGGCAAAGTTGACTGATATATCTTCAGTTCTCCATATTTTGTAAGCGGAGTTGAAGATATATCATTGTTTATAGTCATTGTTGACCAGTCAAGTACAGCTATTTTCATTCCTGTTCCTCATTATTTGTATTGATTTCTGTCTCCTCAGCCGTTTCAGCATCTTTGAAAAAGAATGTTGTAATAAAAGCAGATAAGAGCAGAATAAATTCAACTATTCCTACAACATAGTATAAAGTTCTGTTGTCAGATAATTCAAGAGCAAGAGAAAGCGGAACAGCAATTGCCATAATCAGCTGATAAGGCTTTTTGTCTGTTATAAATCTAAATAAAAAGAAAACAAGTGCAATTATGCTGAATCCGATATGAAGCGGTAAAGGAAACGGGAAAAGCTGTGGTGTTTCCATTCCCTGCGCTGCAACAGTAAAAATAGAGTTTAACATAAAATTCTCCAATCAAAAGGCTGTTTTTACGGCATACAGCCATGCCGAAATAAATATCTTTTCTTATTATAACATAATGCTTTGGAAAATTCAACAGTTTTTTATAAAAAAGATATATGAAAAAACAGTTGATAAATTTAATTTTTTCTGAATTGTAAAAAATTGACAAAAAGCTATTGACATATCTGTGAAATAAGTGTATAATAAAGATGTTGTATTTATTGCAAAAAATTGCTTTGGGCAGTAATTGCAGCTTGTTTTAAATCATTTTGGCTGATGTATATACAGCCTATGGACATTTCAAGTCCGCTTTTTCAGAAAGTTTCGGAGTATGGCTTTCTGTGAATATATATTACAAATGAATAAAATATGCGGCATTTACCGCCTTAAAGCAATATGTTTTATGATACAAACTAAATTATATTGCAGAAAAAAGGAGGTAATGCACTGTATGGAACTTATTATTGGTATTTTAGCCGCTATTGTTGCTTTTATAGCAGGTGTCGTCATAAGCAGGTCTAATGCTTATAAAAAGGGTGTTGATGCAGGTATTGAACAACGCAAAAATGAAGCAGAAAGCGTTATAGGTTCAGCAGAACAGCAGGCAAAACGTATTATTGATGATGCCGAAAAAGATGCAGACAATAAGAGAAAAAGTGCTTTAGTTGAGGCTAAGGACGAAATACATAAACTTCGTGCTGAAGCTGAAAAAGAAATTAAGGACCGCAGAGCAGAGTTGTCACGTCAGGAAAGACGTATGCAGCAGAAAGAGGAAAATCTTGATAAGAAAACAGATAATCTGGAAAAGAAAGAAGAAACTTTGAATCAGAAAATTAAGGGTGCTGATGAAAAGCTTAAAGAAGCTGAACAGATTAAAAAATCTGAAATGGACGTTCTTGAAAGAATTTCTGAATTTACAAAAGAACAGGCTAAAGAGTATATCCTCTCAAAGCTTGAGGACGATTTAATACATGAAAAAGCTGTTAAAATTTCAGCATATGAGCAGCAGCTTAAAGATGAATGTAACGAAAAAGCAAGAAGCTATATTTCTCTTGCTATTGCAAAAGTTGCGGCAGACCAGGTTTCAGAAGCGGCTGTTTCCGTTGTTCCGTTGCCTAATGATGATATGAAAGGACGCATCATAGGCAGAGAGGGCAGAAATATAAGAACTCTTGAAACTCTTACGGGTGTAGACCTTATTATTGATGATACCCCTGAAGCTATCACGCTTTCATGTTTTGACCAGATTCGCCGTGAAGTTGCAAGAATCGCACTTGAAAAACTTATCGCTGACGGACGTATCCACCCCACACGCATTGAAGAAATGGTTGATAAGGCTCGCCGTGAAGTTGAATACCGCATCAAGCAGGAGGGTGAACGTGCTGTTATTGAAACGAATGTTCACGGTCTTAATCATGAGCTTATAAAACTTCTAGGAAGACTGAAATTCCGCACAAGTTACAGGCAGAACGTTCTTGACCATTCAATAGAAGTAGCAAAACTTTGCGGTGTTTTTGCATCTGAACTTGGTGTTGATGCAAATGTTGCAAGACGTGCAGGACTTCTCCACGATATAGGAAAAGCTCTCACATCAGAAATTGAAGGCTCACACGTTCAGATTGGTGTTGATGTATGTAAAAAATATAACGAAAATCAGGCAGTTATCCACGCTGTTGAAGCTCATCACAATGATGTTGACCCGAAAACAGTCATTGCTTGTATAGTTCAGGCGGCAGATGCTATTTCAGCTGCAAGACCAGCCGCAAGAAGTGAAAATTATGAAAGCTATATAAAACGTCTCCAGAAACTTGAGGAGATTTGCAAGTCTTATGAGGGTGTAGAAAAATGCTTTGCTGTTCAGGCAGGCAGAGAAATCAGAATTATGGTTGTTCCGGAGATTATAAATGATGAAAAAATGGTGCTTGTTGCAAGAAAAATTGCACAACAGATTGAAACTGAAATGGATTATCCCGGACAGATTAAGATAAATCTTATTCGTGAAAGCCGAGTTACTGATTTTGCAAAATAAAACACTTACTGCGGACATATTCTGTTCGCAGTTTTTTAAAGGAGGGATTTTCTCATGAAAAAGTTTTTTAAGCAACTGACTTTTTCCGTTATGGCATCTGCTGTTGTTTCAGTGGGACTGATTTCAGCAAGTTCATTTGCAGACTGGAAACAAATCGGGTTTTTAGGTGACCTTAACAATGACAAGAAAATAACTATTGCAGATGCAGTTCTGCTTACAAAGCATCTTCTGGCAGAAAATCCTCTTACTTCTGCAAATGGGTATGATGTTTCAGGAAAATTTATAGGAATAAATGGTGCAGATGGTTTTCTTGCGGAAAAAATTCTTGAAACGGCTGACATAAATCAGGACGGAAAAGTTGATGTTTATGATATGATTATTCTGCGTGACCATATTATCTCACAAGCTGGATTTGTCGTATGGCAGTGGGAAGATGAAACCTCAACCACAACTGCAACAACAACTCAATCACTACCAACAACCACTGTTTCAGCATCATCTAATGGCTTTATCAATCCGCCTGTAGATAATTTATATGGCTCTTTGCCGTCGCAGAATGATGCAAAAGCAATTGTTTTTTATGTTGACTTTCCAGACTGCAAATACGATTATAAGCCTGATTCATTTGAACTTGAAAATATGATATTCGGCAAGGCTGATGAAAATAACAGCAACTATCCTTTTGAAAGCATAAGTGCATTTTTCAGCCGTTCATCTAAAGGAGCAATGAATCTTAGCGGAAAAGCCTATACATATACTGCAAAGAATAATAAATCATACTATGAAAATGATGTATGGCACGTTGCACTTGTTGATGAAATAATAGAAGAATTTGATGCAAGCATTGATTTTTCTAAATTTGACGGTAACAACGATAAAATTGTTGATACTATTCTTATAAGTGTACCTGAATCGGCAGGCGATGATAACTGGTGGGCGGCGGCAGGAGCTTTTGGCGGTGAAAGCATTAACAGGGCAGACGGAATGAATATAGGTCATGTTATTGTTGGCAATGCTGAAATAAAATCAGCAGACGACTACAAAAATTTCAACAGTACATATTGTCACGAAATGGGTCACTGTATGGGGCTGCCTGACTACTATTTGTATGGTGTTGATGATTTTCAGGGTATGCATGGCTCGGCAGGTTTTGAACTTATGGACGATGCTATATGTGATTTTGGTGCAGCTTCAAAACTGATGCTTGGCTGGTACAGACCTGATGAGATTAAGGTATATAATAAAGGTATGGGAAATCAGGTATATGAACTGACAGGTTCAGACCTTGACAACTCAAATTGTGTTATTATTCCGTGCGGTGAACTTGATAACAACTATTATTCTGAATTTTTCATAGTAGAAAATGCCTCAAAATCGGGAAACAACAGCAATCTTGCTAATTACTGGTGGCTTGCTACGGGTGAGGGAGTTCGTGTATATCATATAAATGCAGAAATAACAGGCGATTACTGGTATAATACATTTAAATATGCAAGCGGAGATGATGATGCAACAAACTACAACAATGGCATACGCTTTATAAGGCTTGTCAATGAGGGTACAGATTCTACAGATAATTTTTTCTATAAAGGCTCTGTAATTGACAGCTCAATCCCTGAATTTAACTGGTACGATTCCGATGGCAAAATGACTGTTGACCCACAAATCAGCATTTATGTTGATACTCATGAAAATGGTGACTATTATATAACAATATCTGAAAAATAAATAGGAGAGAGGTTGAAAAATGGCAAAACAGTTGTTTAATTCGTCTGAAAGTTCAAATTTTATACTGAATCTTACAGAGGAAAAATATTCAAAAATCGCATCATTCGGATTGCTTATGGCTTGTTTCACAACGTCAGTAATTACGGCAATACCCGTAATATCGGGTGAAAATATGTATGCACTGTCAAGTGTAGGGCTTGCCGTAGCAGGTGTAATATGTATGATTATTGCACTTATTGGAGCTATCAAGAAGTATATCAGCAAAAAAAGCCTTGTTCCGATATGTGCTTTCGGGGTTACTCTCTTATGGGGAGTTATTTCGCTTATTAACTCTTACGATAAGAACATATCATTTTATGGCTATACTGGCAGAGGTGAAGGACTTCTTGCAATAATTTTCTATGCCTGTTTTTTCATTACAGCAATTTCAATTAAATTTGAAAAAACAATTACAACATTGATTTATGGTATTATAGGAGCAGGATTGCTTAATTCGGTTTTTGGCTTGATACAGGTATTTACAGGAAAAATAAGCAATTATCGTATGATTTCTATAGAGATTCAGGCAAATTCAGTATCAGGACTTGCGCAGTCTCCGCTTTTTCTTGCAATGCTCCTTACACTTTCTCTCACATCTGCACTTATAGGATTTGTTTTCTTTAAGAAAAAATCAAGCAAAGTTTTCTGTATAGTGTGCGCTTGTATTTTCAGCTTTGTGATGATGTTTACATACTCTCTCATAGGAATATGCGGATTGATTCTGTCTGTGATTTCAGTTATTGTTGCTGTTATTATAATGAAAGCACCGAAAATCAATCTGCTTTCGGTATTTTCTGTAATAGTTCCCGCTGTAATTGCTGTAGTCCTTGTACAATGCGGACTTATCGGAAATCTTACACAATACAGACTTTATGACGGACGTATTTTATGGTTTGCCGATTCTTATTACAGAATATCAGCAAGTGGTAATATTAATTATGATGTAGTTGATATAGACAGTACAATTGATGTATACTATCATCTTAACAGAAAGACAATGAACATCATAAGCACTCATGCACTTACTGGCACTGGTTGTGACCAACTTGTATTCCCACAACTCTATACTTTAGGTATGGCAGGAGAAAATGCAAATATTGATGATATTATAGTAGAAAATACAGGTACTTTTGATAAAGTTTACAATGAATATCTTTATACAACAGCAACTCGTGGTATAGTTTCAGGAATTGCACTTGTTCTGACTCTTGTTTCAGTGCTTGTGATAGGATTCAGAAATTTCAGAAAAGATAAGAAATGGGAATCACTTTGTATGCTTCTGCTTACATCAGCAGGTGTGCTTATATTCTTTGTAGGCTGTAGCAATATCTGTTATTCTGCAATATTCTGGTGTGTTGCAGGTGCTTGTTGTGCAGAGACAAAAAAACAATAAAATTAAACTGCAATAATAAGTGAATAAAATGAGAAGAATTTTTTCAAGTATAATAACTGTTATCTTTTCAATTTCTATATGTTTATTTGTTATTGATATAATCATAAGCATGAGATTTATAATTTTTGAAAATTCAGCTATTTATTTGTTCTGTACTATGTGTTTCTGTTTTTCGTTGCTCAAATGTTTGAAAATAATAAAAGAAAAAGCTCAACAAAATAAGATACTTTTAACAATGAAAGTGATTGTTATTTTATTAATTACAACTTTTTCTGTTTTTATAATAGTAGGTATAGCGAACAGATTTCATAGAAATCCAAATTATTATGCAATAGAAGTTGAAAATATACCTGATAATTATGAAGTTACATTATATGAATTTACATCATTCAGGTCACGTTCCGGCTGTTTATGTTTAAAAATTAATGAGTATGTATATAAAAAATTAGATAATACTAACTATACAATTGAATCTGGTCATTCACTTATGGAATCAGATAATTTAATACTTGAATACGTCGAAGAAACAAACGAAATAATTATGAAGTATCGTTGGTTATCTGGTGATAATTATACAGAAAAAATTACACGGATTGAATAAAAAAATTTTATTTTAAAAAACTGCTGTATCATAAAAAGGTACAGCAGTTTTTTTGTTATTGTTTATTTTTGCCTAATCGGAATATCTTCAATGCACCCCATGCAAGTACAGCTATAGTGAGGAAAATTGTTTCTATAATAAAATCTTTTATAATTTTCATTAAAAATCCCTCCTTTTATATTATTCTAACATATATATTTAATATACGCAAGTGAATAATGTCACAATATGAGTGACAAATGTAATTTTTTCTTGCATTTTCATATATAATATGGTATAATTTTTGTATGAGGAGTGATTTTTTATGCTGGCAAATTATCATACACATACATACAGATGCGGTCACGCTTTTGGAAGTGACAGAGAATATATTGAGAATGCAATAAAGCATGGAATGAAAGTTCTTGGATTTTCCGACCATTGCCCTTGGGTTTTTCCAGATGACTACATTTCCCCGACACGTATGTCGCCGAATGATGTTGAGGAGTATTTTTCGTCGCTCACTGCACTTAAAAAAGAGTATGCTGACGATATTACAATATATATAGGTTTTGAAGCAGAATATATTCCAGAACTTATAGAAGAACAGGATAAACTTCTTGCTGATTATCCTGTTGATTACATGATTCTTGGACAGCATTACAATGCACCCGAAAATACTGATAATTTTGTAGGCAGACTTACAAGAGATGAAAATGTTCTGAAAAAATATGTTGATATGGTGATTGAGGGCATGGAAACTGGCAGATATAGATATATTGCTCACCCCGATTTAGTTCAGTTTGTAGGTAATGATGAAATCTGCATAAAACATTATACAAGATTATGTGAATATCTTAAAGAAAAAGATATTCCGATTGAAATAAATCTGCTTGGACTGTCAGAAAATCGCCATTATCCGTCAAATGTATTTCTGCGTACGGCTATGAACATCGGAAACAAGGCGATAATAGGCTGTGATGCCCATTCTCCGCAGGTATTGAGCTATGAATATGATATAAAAAAGTGCATGAGGGTTGCAAAACTCTATTCTCTGGAAGTTATTGACTATCTTTCAGGACTTGAACCGCAATAAAAATTCGTAAATCTCTTGACAAACAGCAATATATGATATATAATATAGTATATTTTTGAAAAGCAGGTGATTTTGTTAATGGACAGTACGCCCGACGGGTGTAATCCCCAAAAATCCGTAAAAGATGTATCGGGGCATAGTCTGCATTGATATTGCAGTCTGTGCCTTTGACAAGAAAACAAAATATTTTTTACGGAGGAAATTTTTATGTTATGGCAGATTATTCTGCAAATAGTTATTATTCTACTTAATGCCGTCTTTGCTGTTGCTGAAATTGCAGTAATATCAATAAATTCTGCAAAACTTGAAAAAATGGTTAATGACGGAAACAAAAGGGCATTGAAACTTCAGAAAATTACAAATGAGCAGACAAAAGTACTTTCAGCTATCAGGATTGCTGTTACTTTTTCGGGATTTATCGGAGTTGCTTTCTTTGCCGAAAATTTTGCATACAGAATAGTAAAACTTGTAAACGATGCAGGAGTTGTTGATTATGACAGCATTTTAAAGCCTGTTTCTGTTATTGTTGTTACAATTGTTTTGTCGTGTGTTATGCTTTTATTCGGCGAACTTGTACCGAAACGTATGGCAATGAAAAATCCCGAAAAAATTGCACTTGCGATAATAGATGTGATATGCTTTGTAAAAGTATTATTTACGCCTTTTGTGTGGATTCTTAATACTCTTACTGATTTAACACTGAAAATCATGGGAATAAATCCAGCAGATAACAGTGAAACAGTAACGGAAGAAGAAATTATCATGATGTCTGATGTAGGAGCTGAAAACGGCACTATAGATGAAAATGAAAGCCGTATTATAAAAAATGTCTTTGCATTTGACGATATGACGGCAGAGCAGGTTTGTACTCACAGAACAGATGTTTCTGTGCTGTGGAGTGGTGATTCTGTTGAAACGTGGGAGGAGACAATCCACCGCACAAGACATTCATGCTTTCCTGTATGTGAAAAAAGTGTTGATGATGTTATCGGAATACTTAATGCAAAGGATTATTTCAGACTTGATGATAAAAGCCGTGAAAATATCATGGAAAATGCGGTAAGAGAGCCTTATTTTGTACATGAGAATATGAAAGCGGACAGTCTTTTTGCTCAGATGAAGAAAAAGGGCGGTCATCATTTTGCGGTAGTTGTTGATGAATACGGCGGTATGTCGGGTATTATCACGGTTACAGACCTTGTTGAACAGCTTGTCGGGGATTTTGATGATGATGAGCTTAATCAGGCTGAACCGGAGTTCAGGAAACTGAAAGAGGATGAATGGCTTATACCTGGAATAACAAGTCTGTCTGATGTATGTGACGAGCTTGATATTTCACTTCCTGCTGATAAATATGATACATTTGGCGGATATATAATTTCAGTTCTTGGTGAGATTCCGAAAAACAGCACAACAACTTCACTTGATTGTGACGGACTTCATATTGAAGTAATTGAAATACATCACCACCGCATAAAAGCTTGTCAGGTTACAAAAATCCCACCAAAAGCGGAATTGACTGAATAATATAAAAAAAAATTTAAGCCCCTAAGTAATTATTTATAACTGCTTAAGGGCTTTTGCTCACAGAAATCAGAATTTAGTTTATGTAAAATTCAGGATATAGGTCGTATTCAGAATATTCTTGTTTTGTTGCAGATATGTAATCAAGTATTTCATCTAAGGACTTTTCCTGCATATCAGTTTTAAAGAGTTGTGTTTCTGCCCACATAAAACCTTGATTTTCAGAATCAATATATCCGCCCATTCCAATTTGCTGATTGTTTATCCTGCAATATTCATACCATACAATCATTTCGACCTGACCGTTATTTTGAAAGAGTATATGTAAGAAATCTTTCCAATTACGAAAAATAAGTGCATTTGATTCTGAAACTTTGTTATTTTTAATATATTGCTCAATTATTTTATTCATATATTCCACCATATTTTGTTTTACTGTACAGAGTAATCTTTGAAGCATATATTCAAATCACAATGACCGTCAATTCCGGGAACTTTTCCTGTACTTGAATACTGCCACATATCATAATTATAGTAAAATGACGGATTGCTACTGTATTCCGCAAGCCAGAAATCGTAATCTTTTATTCTTGGCATATCAAGCTTGTGAATTGCTGTAGTCAGATTCTGATAAATCATAGGCTTATAGCCTGACGCTTTCACTCTTTCACAAAATGCGACACAGCAGTCTGCAAGAGTTTCAACACTTACTGTATCCGTTCTTGCTCTGTCATTGAATATCATTTCCCAGTCAAAAACAACAGGGTATGTAATGTTGTATCCATAGATTGCATCAAGTACAGCATCAGCTTCTTCAATTGCTTCATCTGTATTTACTGCCTGTGAGTAGAAGTATACACCGACATCAAGTCCCGCATTAATGGCAGATTCTATATTCAGTGCATAGCTGTTGTCTATGACTATTTCGCCACTGCCGTATGTTCTGTAGCCTATACGGATTATAGCGAAATCGATACCAGCATTTTTCACCTGTTCCCAGTCAATATAGCCCTGATGTTCGGAAATATCTATGCCTGTAATTGCTGTAGCTGTTTCAGTTCCGTTATACGCCATGAATCCGTCTGAATTTTTCACAAAATTATCAGGATTGAGCGAACTTTTCGGAACATCGGCAAAAGCAGGAATAAAAGTTTCTCCCAATGTATTATCATGCAGTAAGACCTTTGCGCCGTTGTATTGGTAGAACGTCTGTTCTTTGTTGATAATCGGGCGGACACGTTCTTCTGTCTTGTTTGCAGGAACTGCCAGTCCCGAATTTCGTATAAAGCAGAACCATACAATAAAAATAAACATGATAAGAATTATTATTGCCTGAAAAACTGTAATCGCTTTCAGAACGTTTGTTTTGTTTAACTTCATTATTTCCTCCATGATGTTTTTTATTATAATAACATATTTTCAGACATTTGTAAACACCTTTCATGATATTTTGAAAAAATTTTATGTATTGAAAAATGTGTTAAAAGATGATATAATAAAAAATGGAGGTTGATATTTATGAATTTTGCAAGACTTGAAAAAAATCTGACAGACAACATAAAAGAGGCACAGCTTAAACTTGGCTTTGATAAACGTCCTATGAGCCTTAATTATATGAGTGTTTCATTAGGACATCTTCTTGGCGGTGAGTGTACAGAGAATGTGCTTGCGGAGTTTGCAGAGTATGCCAAAAGCCGTCTGGGAGTGATTACTTTCAGGGCAATCAGAGACGGCTTCTGTATTACTGTTTCCGCAGAGGGTACAGCTTATGTAAATGATTTAACAGGATATGACTTTATCGCCGAACTTATTTCAGCAGTGAGAAATCATGGTACATCTATGGAGCAGGTACTTGAAATTTTCGGCAAGTATTCATTAGATGTGATAACTGAAAAAAGTAACAGTGACGAATTTGACCTGCTTGTATATTTCAGAAACGGTGAGCCTGATGAGTATTACTATTGTCTTACAGATGAGGGTTGTCATATCACATATCATAGATTTATCAGGGAAGATTATACTGATTTAGGATTTTAACAAAATCTTTGTACATATACAGCGAGCCTAATGCAATCAGTGGAATGTTGTTTTCCATTGCATAATCAATAGCACGGTTTATGCCTTTGTCTAAATCATCGTATGCAGCTCCGAGTATGCCGTGGAACGACAATAAAAGTGTAGTTGAATCCAATGCACGTGGATTATCGGGCTTTACTGTATATACACGATCGATATATTTCCCGAGCATTTTCGAATAGAGTTCATAATCCTTGTCCGCCATTACTCCTATAAGCAGAGCGACTTTTGTATCAAAATACTTTTTTATGCTGTCTGCTGTCTGTTTTATTCCGTCGGGATTGTGTGAGCCGTCGAAAATAATTGGCGGATTTAGTGAGAATACCTCAAATCGTCCGTGAATTTTTGTATGTGTAAGTCCTTTTTCTACAGCACTTTTAGGGATATTCAGACCCTCATTTCTTAGGATTTCAACAGCAGTAAGCACATTTGCTATATTATATGGCTGATATTCACCAACAAGTGAGCATGAGTATTTTTTTGTACCGTCAAAAACTGCTTTTATTCCTGATATATCGGATTTTACAACATTCAGGCGTGAATGTTCGGTTACATACAGCGGAGAATTTGTTTTCTCTGCTGTTTTTATTATGATTGCAAGTGCATCTGCGTTGTTTCCACCGTACAAAACAGGTCTGTTATGCTTGATTATTCCTGCTTTATGCGAGGCTATCTCCTGAATTGTATCACCTAAAAAAGCGGTATGGTCAACAGCAATATTTGTGATAACCGACAGCAAAGGAGAGTTGATTATATTTGTCGAGTCGGTATCACCGCCCATTCCACATTCAACAACGGCAATATCGCAGTTTTTATGGCTGAACATCTTATAGGCAAAAGCTGTAAGCACTTCAAATTCTGTTGGTTTGTCGTCCATATCTTCGCAAAGTGGAATAATATCTGTCATAATTTCTGCAAAATCTTCTTTTGAGATTTCTTTACAGTCTATGCGGAAACTATCCGTTACTTCTGTGAGTGCTGGTGACGAAAATCCACCGACTTTATAGCCTGATTCACGCAGAATTGCTGACAGCATTGCACAAAATGAGCCTTTTCCGTTAGTGCCTGCAACATGGATTATTTTTGTCTTTTCCTGCGGATTGCCAATGCGTTCACAAAGTTCTGCTGTACGCTCCAGTCCTAACTTACTCCCACGCAGAGACGCTTTTTTCAGGTATTCAAGTACTTCATTATAATCTGCCATTGTTGCACACCTTTTCAAGCTGATTTGCAAAAGCTTTGTTTTTCAGGAGCATATAAATTATAAAGAACTCCAGAAGTCCGATACCGATATATGTAGGAATACGGTATACAAGCAAAGAAAATGGCATATTTGGAGGAAGAAAATGCAGTCCTGCCGATTTTATGAAGATTGAGCCGATAAGGTGAGCAAGTCCGACAGAAAAAGCAATATTAAGTGTCTGATTTTTTCTGAATAATTTAATTGAAACAAATCCCGAGATAATACCAATACTCATTGCACCGAATGATACAATAGGATTTATGGAATATCCTTTGAGAATACTTCCTATAACGTCTGCACCAAGTCCGACAGCACCGCCAATGAATGGACCAAAGAAAATTCCAGCCATTATTACAGGCAGATTTTCAAAGCTGATACGGATAGCATCAGTTATGTTAAAGGCAAGAAATTTGCCGAAAACAATACTCATGGCAACGAGAAGTCCTGAAATAATCATCACTCTAACATTGCCAAAAAGTCGCAGATTTCCTGATGCTGTGTTGTTTGATTTCTGTGTGTACATAAATAAAAAACCTCCTTTTCCACATCATACGACAAGAAAAAGGAGATAACTCACAATTAGTATGTCATATAAAGCGGGATGCAAAATGCGAACCGCAAGCAACAGCTTTTCGTCCCACCGACAACTCCCCGTCCGGCAGGCACTTCACGAACGCATTTTTACTCTTTAATGATTTTAGTCGGAAATTAATTCCGCTGTAACTATTATACAACAGAAAAATAAAAAAGTCAAGTAAAATTTTGCATTGTTTATAATATACATGAATAGCAACAAAAAATTGTTTACTTTGACAAATATTTTTGAAATATCAAATAAAATATTCACTTTTGTTATGAGATATGATATAATTAATTCAGTTAATAGTCAGGAGTTGATTTTTTGGAGAAAAAACTTTATATTTCAGACCTTGACGGTACATTACTTGATTCAGATGGAAAACTGTTGGACTATACAGTAAATACGCTGAATAATCTTATAGAAAACGGAGTATATTTTACATTCGCAACAGCAAGAACGATATATTCCGCAAAGCCGATTACAGAGAGACTTAATATAAATGTGCCATGTATACTTAATAACGGTGCAAGCGTTTACAATATGCAGTCGGGCGAATACGTGAAAAATGCCTATTTTAAGCAGAGTACTGCTGAAAAAGTATTGTCAGTATTCAGAAGTAATGGTGTATATTGTTTTGTGTTCAAGTTTATTGATGAAATTCTTGTAACCTGCTATGATAAGATAACAAATGAATCAATGCAGAAATTTGTTGATGAACGAAAAGGCAAATATGAAAAGCCGTTTCTTGAATGTGATGATTTAGCAGATGAGATTGACGAAAAAGTCATATATATAAATGCTATGGGCGATTATGAAACACTGCTCCCGATAAGAGATGCTGTTGCTGAAATTGACGGGGCAGACTTTGCATTTTATAAAGATACATATACGGACTGCTGGTTTCTTGAAATATTTTCAAGTGAAGCATCAAAGGCAAACGGCATAAAATTTCTGCGTGAGAAATACGGATTCACGAAAATTATAGCATTTGGTGATAATTTCAATGATTTGAGTATGTTCAAAGAAGCTGATGTGAAAATTGCAGTCGGCAATGCAAAGCCTGAACTGAAAGAAAAAGCGGATTTAATTATAGATACAAACGATAATAATGGTGTTGCGGACTGGCTTGACAGAGAAGTCAATTTTAAGATGTCATATAAAAATGTATATGGTACAGATGAATATATCAGGTATATTGATAAATATATGCCGATTTTTGATGAAAAAAATTTAACTGAAATCAACAGTTATACTTTATCAGATGAATTTTCATTGCAGATTCGGGAGTATGAGGATAACAGAGGTAATAGCATATTTGAATCTAATAAATGTGCTTTGATTGAAACATCAACTCAAAAAATAATCCATGAATACAACGAATTTGACTGCCATGTAATACCGATTACAAAAATTATCCGCCACAGCAATGGTCACAGATATTTTCCGTTTCATGTTGATTTATACGGCATAAGCTATCTTGATATTGATACTATGGAAGTATACAATTACATTCCGGAGGGATATACGCATTTACATCCTGCTCCAATGGGAGAATCTTTTATAATTACAGATGCTTTTTATGATAAAGAATCGGATTTGATTGCATATGACGGCTGTTATTGGGCTTGTCCTAATGATGTCATGGTAGGAGATTTTTCAAATCCGCTGAATTTCAATCCACATCTGATAAATCTGCATTATATATTTGACCATGATTATGATGTATATGATGATATTATATTCAAGGAGTGGAAAAACGGCAGACTTTATGTTATGTGCGATTCCAAAACAGAAAAATCCATAAGTGTAAATGAGCTTAAAGAAATGATAAGTAAACAGAGGTAAAAAAGATGTACTATGATGAGGAAAAGTTTAAGCAATGCAATTTCAGCGGTTCAGTAATCACAAGACTATACGTTTCTTCAGGTTATACTTTAACAATAGGGGGAGATTTTGCTGATGATAAAATATGTAAACAGTTTTGTTTTCAGTTTCAGCATATCTGTGAAGATGTAAGTAGTGCTGAAAATATAAAAATACTTGAAAATATCAGCATTGAGAAAACAGGAGAAAGTTATGAAGTTACTTTAAATGATTTGGCTTTCTGTTGTGATACAATACATATGAGCCTTGAAAAATATAAGGGATTTTCATACAGAAATATGTATGATACTGACGAATACAGAAAATCTATTGAGGAAATTATGTATGCAGAGGACGAAAAATATTTTCGTGAGGAGAAAGAATATGAACTTCCCGACGGATATTCTGTTAATTATAAAAGCTATGTTGATGACTACGAAAATGAAAATGGTACTTTGATAACCAGAGCAAGTTTATTGAAGTGCAGTCTAAAAAAATCGGGTAATATCATTTATGAATGTTATGAAAATTCACATATGTCAAAACCGTTCAGTGAGTTTATATATCACAGTAATGGTCACAGATACTACTCATTTAAAGTGAATTTATATGGCATAAGCTATATTGATGTTGATACATTGGAAGTATATAACTATATTCCCGAAGGCTATGAGCATGACTATTCGCAGTTATGTGGTGAATCGTTTATAATAACAGACATACATTATGATAAAGAATCAAATCTTATTGCGTATGGTGGCTGTTATTGGGCTGGACCTTATTATGTTATGGTAGGCGATTTTTCAAATCCGCTTGATTTCAATCCGCATCTTATAAGATTATATAACATTTTTGACATTTATGAAGATGAGGAAATATATTTAGATGATGTTGATTTTATCGAATGGAAAAACGGCAGACTCTATATAAAATGCTATTATGAAAGCTTTACAAAAGAAAAATCTATCAGCATTGAGGAATTAAAAAACATGATAAATAAATTAATAAAAGGAGAAAAGTAAATGAAAAAATTAATGTTAGGAAATGAAGCATTTGCAAGGGGACTTTATGAGGCAGGCTGTAAGGTAGTATCAAGCTATCCAGGTACGCCGTCAACTGAAATTACAGAAGAAGTTGCAAAGTATGACGAAGTATACGCTGAATGGGCGCCTAATGAAAAAGTAGCAATGGAAACAGCTTTGGGTGCATCAATAGCAGGAGCAAGAAGTTTCTGCGGAATGAAGCACGTCGGCTTGAATGTAGCTGCTGACCCTCTTTATACTGCATCTTATACAGGTGTTAATGGAGGTATGGTTATAGCTGTAGCGGACGACCAGGGTATGCACTCATCACAGAATGAGCAGGACAGCAGACATCATGCAATAGCATCAAAAGTACCTATGATTGAGCCGTCCGATTCAGGAGAGTGCAAGGAATTTGTGAAACTTGCTTTTGAGATTTCAGAGCAGTTTGATACTCCTGTTATTGTGAGAATGTCAACAAGAGTTGCACATTCACAGAGTATTGTTGAAACAGCAGACAGACAGGAGCTGGAATTAAAGGAGTATACAAAAAATCCGCAGAAGTATGTCATGATGCCTGCATTTGCAAAGGGCAGACACGTTTTTGTTGAGGAACGCACACAGAAACTCATTGAATATGCTGAAACAAGTCCGCTGAATCGTGTGGAGATTTCAGAAAATGCAGAATTTGGCGTAATTACCAATGGTGCGGCTTATCAGTATGTAAAAGAGGCTTTGGGCGACAAGGCATCTGTACTTAAATTAGGTATTGTCAATCCTATGCCGATTAAACTTATACAGGATTTTGCCGCAAAATATGACAGAATAATCATAGTTGAGGAACTTGATGGCATTATTGAATCACATTGTAGAAATATTGGTGTGAATAATATTGAGGGCAAGAGTATTTTTGGTTGTATCGGTGAAATCAATCAGGCTGTTATTGCGGAGAAATTGCTTGGTGAGACGAAAGAATCTGTTTCACTTAATAAAAATATTCCGATACGTCCGCCAGTTATGTGTGCAGGCTGTCCGCACAGAGGATTGTTTTATTGTCTGAAAAAACTTGGTGTAACAGTTTCGGGAGATATTGGCTGTTATACTCTTGGCGCAGCTGCACCGCTTAATGCAGTTGATACAACAATATGTATGGGCGCATCAATTTCAGGACTTCACGGATTTAACAAGGCAAGAGGTGCAGAATCAGAACATAAAAGCGTTGCTGTTATCGGTGACTCAACATTCATGCACTCAGGTATGACAGGACTTGTAAACATTGCCTATAACAATTCAAATTCGACTGTTATAATCCTTGACAACTCAATAACAGGCATGACAGGTCATCAGCAGAATCCAACAACAGGCAAGAACTTAAAGGGTGACCCTGCATCTGCTGTAAATCTTGAGGAACTCTGTAAAGCTATCGGTATTAAGAGAGTGCGTGTGGTTGACCCGTATCATCTTGCTGAAACTGAAAAGGCTATCAGGGAAGAACTTGCATCAGATGAAGCATCTGTAATCATTTCACGCCGTCCATGTGCATTGCTTAAATATGTCAAGCATAATGCACCATTCAAGGTAGATGCTGAAAAGTGCGTAGGCTGTAAGGCTTGCATGAAACTTGGCTGTCCTGCAATATCAATCAAAGAGGGCAAAGCAGTTATAGACCATACTCAATGCGTGGGTTGCGGAATATGCAAGGAACAGTGTAAGTTTGGAGCTATCAGCTAATGAATGGAAATATCATTGAATTAAGTTATTCATATTATTTTGGTGACAGTTCACATTTTCTTATATGGTATGAAGATGAAAATATGAAAGACCGTGTTTATACTTCAAACGGAGAAGTTATTACTTTTCCGTCTGAGGAGCAGGCACGAAAAAAAGCTGAAAAACTTGGCTTTGAGGCAGATGAAACAGTATTTTATGATGTAGAAAGGCTTATTTACTGGATTGAAACGCACTCAAAAGAAATGGACTGTAATTTTCTGATTGACTTCTGGAATCTGTTTTCGGATATTGCGTATTCTGTTGGAAAAAAGCTTGAACCTGTAAAAACAAAACGTTCCAACCGTTGCTATAACAAGCTTTTCTGGGGACTGAATCTTCCTGCCGTTACTCCAGAGGGTTGTGAATATGAACCGATTTTCACGAAAAGAGAAAGAAAATTAATCAGGGAAATTATGCGTACCGGACTTGAAATATTTGAAAAAAATTATTCATGGAGTGATTGATAATGAACGAAATTTATACAGAATTTGCAAACTGGCTGAACAGTCAGCTTGAAAATGATATGCCTACAGATACAAAAGCTTTCTGCTTTAATCTTTATGAAGAATCAGCAGAAGATTTTGTATACAGCGTACAGCTTGTGGCTTGCAATGTGTTTGATGCAGATGATGATGACTGGGCTTGTGAGGAAGTATGGAGCAGTGGAGAGGATATTTTCTGCATTGAACTTTCCGACGAGGAGAACAAAGACCATGAATCAGCACAGGCACTTATAAAATCATGGGTACTTGAATACATGAAAGAATGTGAAATTTTATCGTCAAAGCACGTTGCAATTGGCTTTGTTGATGGTGAACTTGAATTGATGAATTGATAAACAGAAAGGAATTTAAAATGGATAATTATGGAGAATCACCAGTAATTACGGCATTAAAAGGACTGGTCGGTGCAGTTATTGGTGCAATTCCGGGTATGTTAATATGGATTATTCTTGGAAAAATCGGCTTTGTTTTTTCAGCCGTAGGAATACTTATAGGTTTGGGAATATTTATAGGATATGGATTTATGGTGAAAAATGCTGATGCACTGCCGATATGGCTTATGCTTGTGATTTTTTTCGTAGTATTTGCCATAGCAATGATTTTATCCGAAAAAATTGTATGGACGTGGGAACTCGCAGATACTTTCAAGGAATATCTTCCAACTTACCGTGAGGATATTATAACAGGTGTTTTAGCAGAAAGTGATATGACAAGGGCAGAAGTGGAAAGTATTCTCACAGATGAGCTGTTTACTGAATTTGTTGAAGAAAATTTCGGCGTAAAAGAAGGTACTTTCGGCGAATGTTTCTCAAATTTCAGTACACTGCTTGAAAATCTTGATATGAAAGGCAAATATATAGCATCACTTTTAAAAAGCAGTCTTTTCGGTATTGTCGGCGGAATAGGTGTTTTTGCAAAAATGGGAAAATAGAATGAGGAAACCGTATCATAAAATAATTTTTGCTTATGTCAAGATGATAATCGGCTATACTGCTTATCTTCTTACTAAAAGAAGGGGACGCAGGTCAGAAATTGAGGATTATGTCAATTTCAATGAAGTATCTGAGATTCAGGAAAAATATGATAATAAAAGAGTCATGAATACAGTTTTAGACGTTCTGAAAGCTGACTATAAGGAAAAGGACAAAATTGAAAGGCTCGTTACAGAGCAGAAAAGAAATAATTATAAGTATAAAGATGATTCTTCAAAAATGGATTCTTTATAAAACAGACAGGAGATTTTTAATTATGGAAACTAAATCAATTATGATAGTAGGAGTAGGTGGACAAGGTTCACTGCTTGCATCAAGACTTCTCGGAAATGTACTACTCGCACAGGGATATGACGTAAAAGTCAGCGAAGTACATGGTATGTCACAGCGTGGCGGTTCTGTCGTCACATACGTAAAATACGGTGATAAAGTATATTCACCTGTAATTGAAAAAGGTGAAGCAGATGCAGTGATTTCATTTGAATTGCTTGAATCGGCACGCTATCTTCCGTATCTCAAAAAGGGCGGTAAGTTGATTACGTCTACTCAGCAGATTGACCCTATGCCCGTAATTACAGGAGCAATGACATATCCCGAAAATCTTGTTGAAAAGCTTGAAAATGCAGGTGCAGATGTTACAGCTGTAGATGCACTTTCACTTGCGGAGCAGGCAGGAACAGCAAAAGCATCTAATGTTGTACTCATGGGTGTGCTTGCATCTAAAATGGATTTTGCTGATGAGTTATGGCAGAATGCACTTGAAAAGTGCGTTAAACCGCAGTTTCTGGAGATGAACAAGAAAGCATTTGAACTTGGTAAGAACGCATGAGGAAAATTTTATCAGCGGTTATACTGCTTTCATTTATCAGTACAACACTTTACTCATGCGGAGTATTTCAGGCTTATGAAATAGCGGATATTTCTGAAACTGCTGAAACATCTGAAGTAACTACAGAGGAAATTACAGAAGAAACCACAGAATCTGCAACTGAAATCATTGAAGATAAGCCGCCTTTGCAGGAATGTCACAAGACTATAAACAATTCAAAGAAACCCGAAGTAATAAGATTTGCATTTTCGGGTGAATGTACTGGCAACATCAAAAAATATGCAAGTGTAAGGGATATATACGACACAAACTATCTTCATAATGGTGTTGTCGGACTTGTCGGAGTACCTTTTGAATTGACATATGGCGATGAAGTAAGTATGCCGTCCATATCTTTTACTTATGATAAGGACGAACTGCGTGGAATACCTGAAAAAAATCTTATTGTACTTCATTACGACGAAGACGAATATTTTTATAATACAATAGACTCTGTTCTTGATACTGATAACTGCACTGTTTCGGCTGAAATCAAGGAACAGGGCGTTTATCTTCTTGCTGACGCTTATCAGTGGTATGAGTGCTGGGGCGTTGATGTTTCAGAATATGCGTATGAAAAAAATCCTGCTGAATATATTACAGACTGGGAGCGTGAAAACGATACAGGTGATATAATGAAGCTTGCCGACAAGGACTGGGCTATGGAAAATGCTCCGGAATTTCATGTATCTACACCTGAACAGCTTGCATCTGTTGTGTGGTACGTCAATGGAGTTGACAGCAGAATCAGTCTTATAATTGAAGATGATATTGATTTGTCGGGTTATATATGGAAGTCTATGGGCTGGACTGATGCAAAGTCAATGGCATTTTCAGGAGTTGTTGATGGACAGAATCACACAATAAACGGCTTGACTATTTATGAGGATTATTGTGATACTGGATTTATCGGCTATGGACTTGGTGTTTCTGTAAGAGATATTACTTTTACAGATGCAAGAGTTTCAGCAACAGGTTGTGTAGGTATTGTTGGCGGTGAGATTTATTATGAAAATGTATGGGAGAATGTTCATGTATCGGGTACAGTAAAAGGTGGAAATGACGACTATGCCGCTATTATCGGACGTGAGGGGGATATTACTTTCAAGGACTGTTCGGCTGATGTTACAGTAAACGGAGAACCATTTGAATATTTTTCGTACAGACAAAAGCGTGTTGATGATGCAGGAGACGTTATTGTTTTTCATATTGAAATGAATGAAGATATGGTTGTTACACGTGATGAGTCTGACGGAGATTATTTACATCTTTGCTGGAACGTTTATTGCGGTGATGAAAAACTGGAGTATACAGGTGCAGACGGTAAAAATAAAAGTCTTGATGTTTACAACAGGCTGTTCAGAGAGGGCGATTACAAAATCTATCTTACCGCTTATATCAATGGAGCTTATATACCCGTCAGCAATACTATTGAATATCATTCAGAGGGTTATGATTTCAGGTGGAGTGAATAATAGGGGTAAAAATTTATGAAAAAAGTAATAATCGCAACTGTAATTATGGGGTTGATTGCAGTAGTATCTATATTTTCGGGTGTGACTATGCAGAAAAGTCATGCTAAAAAATATGTGCAGACCAAAGCAACACTGATTTATGAAGAAAAAAAGACAAAACTTCCGTCAAAATTTACATATTTATATAGTGCAGACGGCAGAAAATATACTGCGACTAAAGAGGGCGGTATCAGACTTAGTGAACGCAATATATCCTATAATAAAGCGTTGCCGTCCGATTACCATTTTGGCTATATCGCACTTATAGTAAAAATACTGCTGTTTATCGGAATACTTTTTGCTATGCTTACTCTTTACGCTTTATTCGGATTAATATTAGATTTGCCATTTGCTGAAAAGATGTTGCCATGTATATTTTTGTACTATGTTGCAGGAATAGCATTTCTTACGGAATCAGGTCTTGCAACAGTATTGATAGCACTTTTTACAGTTGCAATAATTATTGTTTGCCTGACAGTCAAGAAAAAAGATGAAGATTATTATTAAAATATTTTATATAAAAGGAGATTTTACCAATGGAAAGATATTGGAATCAAGAAATTGAAACAATGTCCCGTGATGACATGAAGAAGTTGCAGGACGAAAGACTTGTCGCACAGGTAAAGCACGTTTATGAGAATGTGGAGTATTACCGTGATCTCATGGACGAAAAAGGCATAAAACCTGATGATATTAAGTCAACAGATGATTTGCACAAGCTTCCGTTTCTCTCAAAAGCAGATTTGCGTGATGCTTACCCTTATGGACTTCTTGCAAAGCCATTAAGTGAATGTGTGAGAATACAATCCACAAGCGGTACGACAGGCAAGCGTGTTGTGGCATTTTATACTCAGCACGATATTGATTTATGGGAGGACTGTTGTGCAAGAGCAATAACAGCAGCAGGC
The DNA here is from genome assembly GCA_029060755.1 of Ruminococcus sp. Taxonomy (GTDB): domain Bacteria; phylum Bacillota; class Clostridia; order Oscillospirales; family Ruminococcaceae; genus Ruminococcus. The sequence goes on from JAIDTI010000024.1 coordinate 176,854, forward strand.
GGGACAAATGAGGACGTTTGTCAGGTATGCTATGGCTATGGACTTTTCACAGGCGGTCCGGGATTGAACGGAGGTTCACATAAAGTCGGCTGTCTCACACTTCCAATGTCAAGCGGAAACACAGAGCGACAGATTACATTCATGCGTGATTTAGGTGCAACAATTCTCTGCTGTACACCGTCCTATGCTGCATATATCGGTGAAACATTACACGATATGGGCTATACGACAGATGACATCAAACTTAAAGCAGGTATTTTCGGAGCAGAGCCTTGGACAGAGGAAATGAGACATTCCATAGAAAAATCACTTGGAATAAAGGCATACGATATATATG
>JAIDTI010000025.1 GCA_029060755.1 Ruminococcus sp.
AATACTCTGTTATTCCGTTATTTTTCATATTTTTATTATACCATGCTTGTCAAAATTTTGAAAATTGATTTCCGTGCGAAAATATTTTTTTGAGTTTTCATAGACCAAAGCAAAACCAACATTAAAAAGCATTTTCTTTTTTCTTCCTCAAATTATATTAAAGTTTGAAACAATTTTACATAAATATTGTGTATGTGTTGTAAAAACACTTAGTTAATAATGTGAATAACGCACAATATTAGTAATAATAAAATCATGTTATCTGTGCAATAATACAAAAATAAAAAATATTTCGTCTTTTTTACTTATTTAAATCACTATTATACAGAACTTAGAAATCAATGTTCATTCAAATCAAAATTATGAAAGGCTGGAATAACATGAAAAACTATAAAAAACATATCTTAGCATTGCTGATAAGTCTGTCCTGTTTAAATTTTTACGGTTGCAGTGACAATCAGACAGCATTGTATAATCCTGATGATTCCTCTGAGATAAGTATAGAATCAACCTTTTCATCTGAGGAAACAACGCTGTCTACAGAAACAGAAAATATTACACCTTTAAGGCAGACCATTCAGGATATTTCCAATGCTTTTATTATTAATGGTGATACACCTCCTGAACTTGCTATGCTATGTTTTACGGAAGAAACAGATATGTCAGAAACACTTACTGAAATTGATAGAAATAGTTTGCCAGTAAAAGACGGTATGCTACAAGTTGGCTTGAATCTGCTTGTCTATTCACCGGAAGAAATGAATTGTAAGGTTAAAGGTACATTTGTTATGTTCTGGAATGGTCTGCCATATGATTTTTCCGTAGACGGAAATCATAGTACAGACGGCGCATTGCAATTGGATTTATTATATAATGAAGAAACAGTATTGCCTTTAGAATCTTTAAATCTACCTGTACAAGAAGGCAAAAACACACTGTATTTATGTTTTATTCCTTACTGCGAAGAAAAAGGAATATATCTGACACCTCAACGATATTATGCATATTATAATTCTGAACAACAACTGGACGGACGTACACCAATTGCCATAACTGATGAAAAAGAGCTTCCGCAGGAATACATTGAGGTATTTACGGACAGAGCAGCAGCATCAGGCACTTATCACAGTGTTGAGCGTGCGGACGTGATTAAATCAAAAAATGACAGCTACACCCTTCACTCAACCCCAACTTTTCACCTTAATATTGCTAATTTTATGAATATTGAAACACCGAGCAACCGTTCTGGTATAGGAATGCTTGTTTCAGACGGTGAATTACAGCCGATTTGGAATGGTCAGAAGTATTTGTCGGTAGCTCTCACGGCAGAAGAATTACGCAAAACAATTTCTGTGAAAACACCATATCAGAGTAGCGAAAAACACGATATATGTATGCTGTATGCTGAATTTGAAAACGACAGAGAAGATGACGAACCTTTTTCTTATTCTGAAATGGCATACTGCACCATTGAGGAATGATACACATGAAAGGTATAATTTTTCTTTGCACAAGTCTGCTTGCTTTGGGCGTTTGTTTATCGGCATCATTTGGCTTATTGACAAATGAAAAGCGAATACAAAATCAAAATATGTTCGGCGGTTATGGTGAAATCCACAGCATTGGCAATTACTCACAGCATTTTTATTATGATGACACCAATTTTTATTATCGGGCATATGTACCAACCTGGAATCACTCATTTTTTGAGCTGTATTCCTACGATTTTGAAACTAATGAAAGCTATCCTGTATGCAAGAGGATTTCCTGTTCACATAAAACTGCAAATTGCTCAATAAATCCGTGCTATCAAGGCAATAAGTATATCAGCAATTGGAATCTTGTGGACAATAAGTTTATTTCCTTGAAAAATACTGATGACGAACTACAAATCCGCCTTTGGAATCCACTTGTTGATACATACGAATCTGCAATAGAAATTCCACGATATAACAGTGTTTCTGATGCACAAGGATTGGGCGGAAAATATGAAAGTTTTTTCAATGACGCACTCCGTCTGAATGATAATATGCTTCTGATTGGCTACAACAATGAAATGCACATCTATGACAACAACTATAAAGAAATGTTTCGTTTTTCATGCAGAGGACTTCTTTATCCGCTGATTGTAGGCAACAAATTTTGCTGGTCAGGTATGCAGAACGAACTGAACTCTATCGACCTTGAAAGCGGAGCAGTTGAAAATAATCTGCTGGACGGACTGTTTGAAACAAAAGAAATTGTTTCCATAAGAGAATTTGATTATCCATTTTCTGCATTTGTTTATGGAGATGAGATATATTTTCCACGAGAAAACAGAATTTACGCATTTAATCCTGCATCACATTCTTTGCATGAAGTAATGGAAATTGACATTCTTTCAAAGTCAGACCCCTATGCTTGTTTCGGAGATGAAAATCTCATGTACTACAAGAAAAACGGCATAGTTCACACCTTGAATCTTGATACACTTACTGTCACCGATTTGCCGGATTTACCAAAAGTTCCATGTGCTTCAGTTCATGATTTACTGCTGTTTGTCAGTCCCGAAACAACAGGAACAAATGATATTGAGTGCTATTACAGAAATGGAAAGCAGGTGCATACATGAAATACGAAATAAAAAAACTCCTTTTTCGCAAGGAAGTCTGGATAGTATTCGGACTGTCAATAATCGCTGTAATTATTCTGAATTTACGAGAGCCATGGGAAAGTATTGATACAATTAAATCGGCACATCAGAAAACGGCAGAATATTATTATCTTTCGTCAGATGAAGCTGAAAAAAGGATTACAGAACAGCTTGAACAATCAGATTCAGAAACTGATATAAATATTCTTACACAAATGCAGATTAGTGCCAGAAATTACAGAATACAGGAGGAGAATATGAAAAGTCTCCTTGCAGATATGTACTACAAAATGAATCACGTTTCAACAGATTTTGAACGCAGAGATTTGGAACACGCAATCAAACAATACAACCGCAAAATTAATTATCGGCTTTGCGATTCAAAACAACTGCACATTGCATTTTTATGGCTGAATGATTTTGAGTGGTTTCATTATTTATTCTTGCTGATTCTCTGTACACTTCTTGCACCACTGTTTGCTGTTGAATCTGAAAGCGGAATGTATCAGCTTTTATTTATATCCGAAAAAGGAAAAAAACAGCTGTTTCAGAATAAAATTATTAGTGGCATATTCTGTTCTGCCTGTTTTTCGCTTTGCTATACACTTCTGACATTTGTAATCTTGTGGATAAGATTCGGACTTAGTTTTCAGCTTCTTTCTGCTCCGATTCAATGTGCAGAGTATTATAAAAACTGCCCTTTTTCAATGTCAGTCCTCACATTTCTGCTGTTGACTGCTGTAATGCGTACAATTGTTGGTACATTGATTACTGCCGTAACAGCAACTGCTTCATGTTATTTTAATAGGACAGCAATAGTTTTTGGAACAACAATCGGTATTTCATGTGTTCTGATATTACTTTCAAGAGCGTTTGAAAATGTACCTGCCATAAAGTTGTTTATAAAACGACTTGGTTTGTTTTATCTGCCGATTTTAGGAAACTATCTGACAGAGTATGAAACTGTTAATGTATGTGGTTATCCTGTCGAACAGCTTTGGCTTTCCATTGCCTGTACTTGTACAATTATACTTGTATTGCTGTCCTTTGCATATACTCTGTACACTTTGCCAGTCAGAACAAAAAGAGAGAAGGTGAAAAGATGCTTTGTTTCAATGGATTAACTAAAAAATACGGAAAATTTTATGCACTTGATAATTTTCAGGCAGAACTTGAAAATGGTATTTATGCTTTACTTGGACCAAATGGAGCAGGAAAAAGTACTTTGATGAATATTCTTGTAGGACTTACTGCACAGACATCGGGAGAAATTCTCTTTGATGGCAAAAATACAGAGCAGATGGGTGAAGAATTTCGTGCAAAAATCGGCTATATGCCACAATATCCGGGCTTCTATCCCGAATTTACTGCTATGGAGCTTATGCGTTATATGGCTGATATGAAATGCTATCCACGAAAACAACGTGATGAGCGTTGTCTTACACTGCTGGAATCGGTCAATCTGACGGAACAGCGTGACAAAAAAATCAAGACTTTTTCGGGCGGAATGCGTCAACGATTAGGGCTTGCACAAGCACTTATCAACAAACCGGAAATACTGGTTCTTGACGAACCAACAGCAGGACTTGACCCGAAAGAACGTGTACGTTTTCGTAATATGGTGCGGAAGCTATCAGAACAGATGACAGTTATTTTCTGTACCCATATTGTTTCAGATATTGAAACAATTGCAAAGGAAGTCATTTTGATTCATCACGGAAAACTGATTCAGCAAGGTAGTATTCCGATACTGATTGAAGGAATACAGGGTAAAGTCTGGGAGCTTATTCCAGATGCTGATGCATTTGAAAAATTATTGGAGCAGTACCCTCGTTCAAGTCTTGTAAGCCGTAATATGCAGACGGTGATTCGTATTGTTCATGATGAAAAACCACATAAAGATGCTTATGCCTGTGAGCCTGTTCTGGAAGATGTATATCTGTATCAGTTTGGAGATGACAGCGTATGAACAGAATTTTCACATCTTATCAATATGAACTGAAAAAAATGCTTTTTGTACGAAAAGGATGGATTTTGTTACTCGGGATTTTTTTACTGCAAATTGCAATGGCGTTATTTATAAATCCGTCGCAGGAATATGTATTTGACAAGGAACTGTATGCAGAATATGTTGAACTATTCAGCGGAGAGTATTCTGAAGAAACAGCACAAAAGATTGAAGAAGAACTGCAATCTGCTGAAAAAATTGTCAATGAAACAGATTTGACACTGCTTACAAATGCAGAAGAAATTGAAGTACTTTCAGAGCAGATGATTCTTGCTTCCATGAAACGAAATGCATTAAGCGCACTTCAATCAAAATATATTGAGTTATCTAAGTGCAAGGAATATCACCCGATTCTGACATATGATTTGGAGTTTACAGAATATATTGCAAAATATGGAATAAATTGGGTATCGCTGATTGGTATGTTGTTTTTTATCCCTATGCTGATGCTTGGAGACAAAAATTGTGGCATGGAGCAAATATTGTTTCCGACATCAACAGGGCGAAAAAATATAGTTTCCTCAAAACTTCTTGTTGGTGTGACATTAAGTTTATGTATTACCACTGTTTGTATTGTGATTCAGATTTTTATAATGGGTATGCGTTGGAATTTCGGCTTGCTGAATGTTCCGATTCAAAGTATATCAGGTTTTGAAAAATGTAAAATCGAAGGTACTGTATTAAACTGTATGATTGCTTGTAGTGTGATTCAGATATTTTCCACTGCTTCATTATCAATGATTATATGTATTATATCATCGCTTTTAAAAAAAGAGCCTGCTATATTTTCAGCAACAGTTATTTTAATTTTAATAAGTGCTTTTTTAGCAGAGAAATTTTCATTAGTATCAATGTTTTTTATATTTAGTGCAATACTTGGTATCAGTAGTATAAAAACATTTTCTGATAATCAAGTTTTGGTGTTATGTTTTGTTCTGTTAATAAAAACTGTTATTCTTACAATTTCAGCAAAGTATCTGGCAAATAGAAAAATATAATAAATGTTATTATTTCAGTACATTAAGCTATATTGATTGACCGTGGCTATCTGATTGTCACCAAACTCAAACCGAATCAAACTAAAAGCGGACGCATTGAGTATTTTTATAAGTATTCTGCAAAAGATGACCCAAATTCACCGAAATATGATGACGGCAGTGACAAGAAATGTCTTAACGGCTGAATACTCATCATATATAATCATTTAATAATTTTAAAGTCAGGTTATATCTGTCAGCGATTGTATTACAGCCGATAACGACAGAAATATATAATTTATTATTTTTAGTAAATGCTCCCTCTTTTTTATGAGTATGCTTCTTCTAAATTCAATTCTTTACTGTTTTCTTTCAGCAAAGAAATTATATCATCAGTTAGCACAGCTTCTGCATCAACACCATTTTTCCATACCCATTTGTTGCTGAAATTCAACCAGTAAATCGTTTTGTCATCAGTAGTAAGCTTGTATTCGGGCAGTCCGTCACAGGTAACAGGGATATATTCAAGAGCATCAAGCCTTTCAAATATCGTTGATTGATTTGAAACAATAGTCTGTATTGTTTTAGTTTCTGTGATTGTAGACGAAGTTGTTTCAGTTGCAGTTGATGTAGCTGATGTTCTATCCACAATATAGTCTGACAACATTTTCAATGTCAGATTATATCTGTCAGCAGTTGTATTACAACCGGTAACGACAGAAATATATAATTTATTATTTTTTATGAATGTTCCTATAAGACAGTTTCCAGCATTATCTGTTGTACCTGTTTTCAGCCCGACAGCATTTTGACAATAATATGGACTATTTGGGTTCAGCATATTATTAGAATTAGTCCATGTTATATTTTCGCCGGAATCAAATACAACATATTTCTGATAAGTTCCTGTAATTTCACGGATTTCAGGAACGGAGATTGCATATTCGGCAAGTATAAGCAAATCGGAAACAGTAGTATATTGGTTATTGTCGTCCCAGCCTTCAGGATTTACAAAATTGCTGTTTTGCATACCAATATTTTTTGCAAAATCGTTCATAAGTCCGCTGAAATATTGTACCGCCTCTGAATCTGTCATGGATATATCAGGATAAACAGCCCTTGCGGTTGAAACAGCAACAGTATATGCAGCATCATTTCCTGAAGCCATCAGCATACCTGTCAGCAAGTCATATAATTTCAGACGGTGTCCCTGTTGAATAAGACAAAGGCTTGAATACGGCTTTACAAGACTTTGCTCCGAGCCTACTGTAACAACAATATCGGGATTGAGATAATAAAGTGCTACAGACGCTGTTAGCAGTTTTGTAAGGCTTGCAGGTGCTATAAAATCATCAATTCTGTCCTTGTAAATAAGCGTGCTGTCGTCAACGCAGTACAATGCCGACGATTTACAGGACGGCGATGTTATTGGTTCAGGATATACAGGTTCAAGCCAATTTTCAATATTAGTTTCCGTTCCGTTTGTTGAAAGATATGAATAAAAAGCAAGTATCAGCGATGAGTCGCAAGCATCTGTCAATCCGTCTTTATTTATGTCAGCCAAAATTTTTTGTGAATCTGAAAACGTTGATATTCCATTAGTTGAAAGAGTGGCATATTCTGAAAGAATTAACGAAGCATCAACAGCATCTACAAAGCTGTCACCGTTTATATCGCCCTTTGAAAGATTTTCTTCCGCATAAGAAGCAACAGGCGTAACTATACTTGTTAAGCATATAGTTAAAGTAGTTATTATAGATATTATTTTTTTTAATCTCATGATTTTAACCTTTCTATATTACCGAATGTATCAGTTTTAGTGTCAGTTCATATCTGTCTAAATTATTTATAAGCTGACAGAAATAATTGACTGTATCAGTATATTTCATTTAAAATAATTTGCAGAATAGAAGATAAATGCTTCATTATTCTTACACTTAAATTCCTCAAGGTGTTTTTTTGTAGCAAAGGTGTAAAAGCATAAATTTTCCTCCTGAATACCGCTTATTCTGTCTGCATATATTTCAAGCCCATTATCATGAAAAGTATATCTGAACTCCTGAATTTTCGCATCACGATAAGCAGATTTAATTTCATTTATTCTGCGTTCCATTTCCATAACTTTTTTTTCGCTTTCAGAAGTTAAAAAATACTCAACTTGTTCTATTCCGTCACTGTCAATATATGTATAGCTGTTTTCTGAATATTCTGTTATTTCTGAAATCTGTAGCTTTAAATCAGCAATTGTATTGTCGTTGTACTTCCAGTTAAGCAATTCGTTTTCATCAATACAGGAGGAGAAATCAACCATTAATGCATAAACTGCATCATTTGAATTATTTAGCATTAAATCGGATAATTTTTCTGAAATTTTTGTGTTTCCTGGTGAGATATATTCTGAATTTAAATAACCTTTTGTATCGGTTTCGCCCCATATGACATCTGGATTATTAAGCCATTCATCAACAGAAATCCCCGAAAAATCAACTTTATCATAACCATCAGTCATATTATCATAATCAGTTGTTATTATCATATCTGTTACAGGAATTACACCTATATCTGAAACATCTGTTGTAATTGTTTTTTTTGACACTACAACAGTATTTTCATTTGTTATATTGCTATTATCAGAAATATCTGAATTTTCTGTTGAGGTAAGACATTCAGAACTGATTTCAGAATTATTTTCAGTGATTTCTGTTATATTCTGAATTTTCGTTTTATCATCAGTAGTCACAATAATTTCTGAAACATTTGAACTGTCTGAAATATCTGTCTGAATTGTATCGGATTTTTCTATAAGTTCAGGGTCGTTGTTAAAATTATTATCCATTACATCAGAATTAAGAAATACAGCAGAAAGAATAAGCAAACAACCGCATAATGAGGAAATCGTGCTGATTTTCTTTATCTTTGCACGTTTAAATTCAGCTGATATTTCAGAAAAGTTTTCAGAATCCGAAATATATTTTTCATCAATACCAGACAGGGCATCATATAAATCTTTTTTTTTCATAATCAACCTTCCTTGAAATATTTTTTCAATTTTTTTCGTGTCCGCATAAGAATTGTTCTGACATTATTCTCTTTGATTTTATATTCTTCAGCGATAACAGATACATCTTCAAAAAAATAATAACGTCTGATAAAAATACTTCTATCCCTTATGTTTAGTGTAGCAAGAAATGAATTGAGAACTATTGTAAGTTCAGCGGAATTTTTATTATATTTGTCAGGAATAAAATCAGATAATTCGTTTAACAGCTTGTCATTCTGATTAAATATATCTTCTGTTTTGACATTAAATATCTCTGCTATTTTCAGAATCATTTTATAATCTGGTTTTCTTTTCCCTGTTTCCCATTTTGACACAAGTTCTCTTGTTATGTATAATTTTTCAGCCAATTGCTCTTGTGTTAAATTTGCTTCTGTTCTAAGCTTGGCAATTTTTTGACCGGTCAGCATTTTAATCACCTCTGCTTTAATTTTATTTTAACAGGGAATATCAGAAAAGTAAAGGGACAATTTGTGACACTCAAGAAAATCTGACTTCATACAATTGAATTTAACATCAGAATAATTGTGGAAGCTGTTGTATAAAACTTATTGCAAAGAAAACGGAATGTATCTGATACCTTAGCGATATTACGCATATAGCTATTCATATCATTTCCGGTTTTATGAAATTTTATATATAAATATTTTAATACAAGCTTTTCAATTTTTTAACCTGTTATTGATAAATCCGTATGTATATACAAAAATGACACTCTGAATTTGTGCAGAGTGCCAGACTATATGGTTATTTTATTGTAATCGTACTTCCGTTATACGCACGATACATATATTCACTGGATACGGGATTTCGGGTATTCTGGTATACAGTACATGAAGTGCCGTTCCATGTCCTTACAAGGTATTCTGTTTCGTTCGCAAAATAGACAGTGTTATCATAAATTATATTGTTGATACCCCACCCCTCAATCTGACAATGGAGCTGAAAAGCATCTGTAATAACTGTATTATCCTGTGAATAGCAGGTATTGCCACGGACAATTGTCTCATTTCCCTTAATATCAATAAAGCTGTCTGTTGCTGTCATACCTTTACCATACATTATACATTCCTCGATAATATTTCCGGTTGTGTATTCCTTAATATCAACAGATTCATCTGACACATTCGGACCTAAAACACAGCCTTTCACAATATTATTGTCACATTCATGAATATATCCACTTGTTGATTTTGCACTGCCGATGTAAATCGCTTCTCCATATGACCCGGCAAGTCCGGTATCATGTACTTTCGCACCGACAATCTGACAGCAGGAACTTCCGTCTCGCAGATGTATTCCTTCCTGACCGGTGTTGTATACTTCTACACTACTGATAACAGAATAATTGGAATTATCCAGAATTATCCCTTTTTGCGCATTACAGCAGATAATGTTGCTTATTTTCCAGTAATCGCCTGTAATATAAAGAACAATTCCATTTTGCGTTTCCGTTCCTTTCAAAATTGCCGGATTATCAGGGTCTGCACTTTTTATGGTGATAGGTTGGCTTGATGTTCCGTCAGAATCCGAATGAAAAAGAGATGCTTTTACTCCGAAATCACCGCTTTCATATTCTCCCGGAGCTAAAATAATAGTATCTCCGGCTTTGGCATTAAGCAGAGCGGTTTTCAGTTCATCAGTGGTAGAAACAAAAATTTCATTCTGTTGATTATCCTGTAAAATTCTCTGTTTCATAAGACATAAATCGAAAACATCTAATCTGCCGTCATTATTCAGCTCATAATGCTTGCCCTCAAGATTTGTGCTGATTGGTTTTGCAAGAAGAAAGTCCTGCAATAATCTTACATCTTCAATTGTGTATTCTGTATCATTAATCTGTTCTTTAATTGCTGATACCGGAAAATTTCTAAATATACAGAGAAATACAGCAGATGTGAATACAGCTGTTATTTTTTTGATTTTCATACAATCACTCCTGTAATCATAATTATAGCATATCAGACAGCATTTGTAAATAGTAAGTAACCAATTTTTTATGTAGTTATCCTGAATTTTTTGTTGTCAGACCTTGAAATTGCTTTACCGCTATGTTATAATATAAAAACAAACTATTTTTTATTAAAGGAGATTTTTAATGAGTTATGTTGAATTTCAGAATGTAAAAAAGACATACGGTTCAGGGCAAACTGCTATAAATGCTCTTGATGGCGTTAATTTTCAAATCGAAAAAGGGGAGTTCTGCGTTATCGTCGGGGCTTCGGGAGCAGGCAAAACTACAATACTGAATATATTGGGCGGTATGGATACGCTCACAAGCGGAAGTGCTGTAATCGATGGTACAGATATTTCAGGACTTAACAAGAAGCAGCTTACTGCTTATCGCCGTTATGATGTGGGATTTGTTTTTCAGTTCTATAATCTTGTACAGAATCTTACTGCACTGGAAAATGTTGAACTCGCCGCACAGATTTGCCGTAACCCTCTTGATGCGACAACGGTACTGCAACAGGTCGGACTTGCGGAACGTATGAAAAATTTTCCTGCACAGCTTTCGGGTGGCGAACAGCAGAGAGTTTCTATTGCAAGAGCATTGGCGAAAAATCCGAAACTGCTTTTGTGTGATGAGCCTACCGGTGCGCTTGATTACAATACCGGCAAGGCTGTACTCAAACTTTTGCAGGACACGTGCAGGAAAACTGGCAAGACGGTTATTGTTATAACTCATAATCAGGCGATTTCTGCTATGGCAGACAGGATTATCACAGTAAAAAGCGGAAAAATTGCCGATATGTGTCTTAATGAGAATATCGTTGATGTTGCGGATATTGAGTGGTGACGGCTTATGAAGAATATGAAAAAAACTGCACTCCGTGACATAAAAGGATCTCTGGGCAGATTTATGGCTATTCTTGCTATTATTGCTCTTGGTGTTGGTTTCTTTTCGGGAGTGAAAGTAACTACTCCTGCAATGGTAAGCATGATGGGAGATTTTGTAAACAAAAATAATCTTTATGACTACAGAATCATTTCAACTCTCGGCTGGGACAAGGACAGTGTTGCAGAATTTGCCAATCAGGACGATGTAAAGTACGCTGAAGGCGGTTACGGTCTTGATGTTATTTATGTTGACCAAAACGACAACGAATTTGTAATCAAAACGCATAATATTTCCGAAAATGTCAACGGTCTGCTTTTGCAGGAAGGGCATATGCCTGAAAATCCGAATGAATGTGTTGTAATGGCGCATGGCGGATTTAAAACAGGCGATACATTTAAAATAAGCAGTAAGAATAGCGAAGATACTGTCAGTTCATTCACCGAAAAGGAATTTACAGTAGTCGGCAGAGTTGATTCTTCTGATTATGTCAATTATAAAATTGGAAATACTTCCGTCGGCAACGGCAGTTTTGACGGATTTATTTATGTCATGGAAAGTGCTTTTGATATTGATTACTTCACAGACATCTACATAAAATTCAATCAGGACTATCAGATTTATTCTGATGATTATGATGATTTCATTGAAAGCAAGTCTGATTTGTGGGAAGATATTGCACAGCAACAGGCAGATTTGCATTACAAAAGAATTATTGATGATGTGCAGGCAGAAATTGATGATGCTAAATATGAACTTGATGACGAACGCACAAGGGCACTCAAAGAATTTGATGATGCGAAAGTAAAGCTGGAAAATGCAAAAACAGAGCTTGATGATGTACTTGACGAACTCCGCAACGCAAAAAAGGAAATCGACGACGGCAAAAAGAAACTTTCTGATGCTAAGACTGAAATTGATAATGGCAAGTATGAACTTGCAGAAGCTGAAAAAACTCTTGAAAACTCAAAAATAACTCTTGACGAAAGTGAGCAGAAACTGATTGACGGAGAAAATCAGCTTGCAGACGGTCAGACAAAGCTTGACAGAGCATGGGAGGATTTTTATGCAGGTGAAGCGGAATATAATTTGCAGGAAACGGATTTTTATACACAGTATGGCGATGCAATTGCGATGATTGACTATCTTCCGTCTGAACAGCAGGAAATGCTTCGCAGTGGTATTTTTCAGCTGGAGCAGGCAAAGTTGCAGATTGATTATGCCCGTGCGGAACTCGAATATCAGCAATCTGTACTGAACAGCAGTCGTGAGGAAATCGAATCGGGCAGGACTGAATTTGAACAGGGAAAAGCGCAGTATGAGCAGGGTCTCGCCGATTGCGAAAAAGCAAAGTCCGAACTTGAAAAGGCTGAAAAAGAGTATAAAGACGGTCTGAAAGAAATTGAAGACGCTGAAAAAAAGTACAATGAGGGCAACGATAATTACGCTTCGGGTCATTCAGTCTATACGGACAATTACGACGAATACGCAACAAATATGGCAGATTTTGAGCGTGAAATTGCTGATGCCGAAAAGGATATTGCCGAAGCAGAACAGAAAATCGCTGATATTGAAAAGCCTGAAATATATCTTCTGGACAGGGATATGAATATTGGCTATGCAACATTCAGGAACGATTCAGAAATCGTGGAGCAGGTTGCAAAAGTATTCCCGATATTTTTCATTCTTGTTGCCGCACTTGTCTGCATGACTACCATGAGCCGTATGGTTGAGGAACAGCGAACAGAAATCGGAATGTTCAAAGCTCTTGGCTATTCAGAATCGGCAATTATGGGGAAATTCATGCTCTATTCAGGAAGTGCGTCTCTTATTGGCTGTATACTTGGATTTTTTGCCGGAACATATTCTTTTCCTGCTATAATATGGCTTACTTACAAGCTTATGTATGTTCCGCTTGATATACCATACCTTTTCGATAAAACTCTGTTCATTGCATCAGTCGGAGCATCTTTATTGTGTTCTCTTGGTATGACGTGGATTTCGTGCCGTGTTGAACTTGCGGAAACAGCGGCAAATCTCATGCGACCGAAAGCTCCGAAAGCAGGAAAAAGAGTTCTGCCCGAAAGAATACCATTTATCTGGAACAGACTGAAATTTCTGCACAAGGTTTCATTGAGAAATATTTTCAGATACAAGGGCAGATTTTTTATGATGATTATCGGTATAGGCGGTTGTACGGCACTTCTCCTGACTGGTTTTGGTCTGAAAGACTCGGTTGCAAAGTTCGCCGATGTGCAGTATGATGAAATTCAGATTACTGATGCGATAGTAAATTATGAGCCTGAAAATGCCAAAAAAGTACAGCGTACGCTTGCCGAAAAAGCAGACAGTTTTCTGCTGTATAGAGAGAGTTCATGGGATTTGATATGCGACAGCGGTGTAAAAAGTATCAGTCTTGAAACGGTTGAATCTTTTGACAATATGCCTGAATTTATGAATTTCCACACGGAAGACGGCGTTAATCTTGAATATCCGCAACTCAATGAAGCCCTTATCTGTCACAGTATTTCCGACAGATACGGAGTAAAACAGGGTGACAAAATAATGCTCCGTGACCCTGATATGAACGAAATGCACCTGAAAGTTACAGGGGTTTTTGAAAATCACGTCTACAATTATATATACATCAGCAAAGAGACTTATAAATCACAGCTCGGCGAAGATGCTGAAATGAACAGCTCATTCATGAATTTCAGAGACAGCGACAATACAGACACTATTATAACAGAACTCCTTGAAAATGCAGATATAAGCTATATTTCGGTACTCGAAGATACTAAGGCAAGTATGGCTGATAAAATGAGCAGTCTTGATTATGTCGTACTTCTTGTAATCGTGTGTGCGGCGGGTCTTGCGTTTATTGTAATCTACAATCTCACAAATATCAACATAACCGAACGCACAAGAGAAATTGCTACTATAAAAGTACTCGGATTTTTCCGTAATGAAACTTCTGCATATGTACTAAGGGAAAACATTGTACTTACTTCACTCGGTATACTTTGTGGTCTTGGTCTCGGAATACTCCTGCACCGCTTTGTAATGGCGCAGATTGTAGTTGATATGATTGAGTTCAGCATAAGAATACTTCCATTGAGTTACGTTTTAAGCATCATTCTTACATTTGTATTCAATTTTATAGTAAATATCTTCATGCAGATAAAACTTGAAAAAATCAATATGGCAGAGTCGCTTAAATCTGTTGACTGAATAATATATCTTGAGATTGTCTGTTCAGGCAGTCTCAAGATTTTTTTGATTTTACTATTCAATCAGCATACGTTTCATAAGACAAAGGTCAAATACATCAAGTCTGTTATCCTCATAAATATCTCCTGCTT
The DNA here is from genome assembly GCA_029060755.1 of Ruminococcus sp. Lineage (GTDB taxonomy): Bacteria > Bacillota > Clostridia > Oscillospirales > Ruminococcaceae > Ruminococcus. Next base: position 14,877 of record JAIDTI010000025.1, read on the forward strand.
TCCAATTTAAAGGCGTTATATCGGGTATAGCTAAAAGCCATTTCTGCATAGTTACTGCATCTGCGATATTAAATACACCGTCATCATTAATATCTCCCGTAAGTATTTTTGATTTGCTGACATTCAGCTGTCTGATAACTGATGTTCCGTTATTTGTAAAGTAGGAGCAATATAATTTTTGTCCGCTGTATGCAAGTGACAAAGAATTGACTAAATCCATTGCTAATATATTTCCTGCCATTTCCCATTCTGTACCGTTTAATGAATATAAAGCCAGTTCATAAGGATTTTGAGTATTCACTGCTAAACAGCATTTGCCGTCAGTTAAAATTGGTATCTGCATAAAAGCATTTTCAGAAATATTATCAGGCAATGGATAGGACGTTATTTTTTCACCCGAAAACTGATACACTGCATTTTCGCTTCCGGAAGGTGCAATCCATGCGGTATTTCCGTCCGACACCATAGACACCGAACCGCAGGCAGTTTCAGAAATGATTTCTATATTCCATTCGCCATTATTGTAAACGGCAAGCTTTGATTTGTTTCCGTCATTGATGTCCCTGTAGGCAATCACCGGATTATTATTCAGAACGGCGACAGACATATTACATACATTTTTATCAATGTTCCTGCCTGGTGTTGTCAGAACTTCTGTTTCGGAATTATAGCAGGCGCAATGAAGTGCATAGGGAAAAGTTCCTGTTGTATATGTAAAATATACTTTGTTTCCGTTAGCTGTCAGGTTGGCATATTGCGCAAGTTCTGTTCCCTTGTAAATCTCTGTCCATGTTCCCGAAGAACGCTCATACAGACATAAATGCAGAAAGAAATTTCTGTCCTGATACAATACATATGGAATATCTCCGCAAAATGCAAGTTGTGGCTGATTCATATTCATATAACTTCCAGAGCCAAGAGGTTGTCCGAGTTTTGTAAGCTCATTGCCGTCAAATTTGTAAAGCACAGCATATGAATCATCTGATGCAATCATGTATACTGTGCCATTTTCTGATGATGCCAGCTGACATGGTTTGTAACTTCCTAAATTGTCACAGCTGACGCTTTCCCATAATTTTATATCGGATATATCTGCAAATTCAACAGAAAATGTCAGGGATTCATCATTCATTGTAATATTGCTTATCCTGATACCGCTGTTTGTTCCGTTGGAATAGACAAGCGCACCGTCGGTAATATCGTCATTCCAGTTCAGAGAGCCGACTGAATCAGGAGCATTTTCACCGCCAAAGTTAGAAGAAAAAAGATTGCCTTCTCCCGCATCAAGTGCAGTTTCCTCCAGACGAAAAACATATATTTCATCTTTAGTTTCTTTGAAATTTCCGTCAACTTCCGTATTTACACGATAAACGACAAGACCTGTTCCATATATTTTCACGTCCATTTCGTCGGAATAGCGTTTGCCCTGCTGTCTGTATTCCACAGCGAAAAACTCTGTATCAGAAAGAGATGTTTTCAGCAGGTAAAGACGATTTCCGCTGTCAGAAGAAACAGGAGAGAGCGTATATGTTCCGCTTTTTGTAATATCCTTAGATTCCAGCCAGCCGGAAATTTCTGCTCTGTGATAAGCAAGCGGATATTGTAAAAATACAGAATCCGATGCCATAATATCCCATAGTCCGACAGGTGTTCCCGTACGGTTGTTGCGGTATAAATCAGGGTATCCTAAAGAGTGCAGAAATTCATGACACAGTACGCCCTCTGCACCCGTAATCTGATTTTCAAAAAGCTGTGTGCTGTTGTGAATATTCACCCTGTTTACTGAAAGTCCGTTGACTTTTATTCCGCTTACATAAAAAGCTCTTGCCCATATCGGAGAACTCATATCAACAGCCTTACCGTCAACGATAAGAATAATATTATCAATGATTCCATCGGAATTTGCATCCATTGGTGTATCATTCGGAATATCGATATTCTGAAGTATTTCCACTGCAATTTGTGAACAGGTTGAATATGTATCTGCATCAGCTGAAAGTATATACGGCGTAATCACACCGTCTTTCATCTGCGGAAAATAACTTGTTACACGCATTTTTCCGTAAGAAATTTTATCAATATATCCTGCTAATGAATGACACGTATCAACGTCATTGCACATAGAAATAATATCTTCAGCTCTGTTTTCCATGAAATTTGATGATGCAAGGGAATCGGACTGTGCAAAGAGTACAATATTATTCAGCTGTACTTCAGAAGTTTCTGCCAGTGCATATGGTTTGGCTGAAACGGACAGTGAAAACATCAGCACCATAACAGATGTTGTAATTTTTTTTAATAATGTTATTTTTTTCATAGCAACTGCGCCCTTTCTGTTTTTTATCTTGAAGTAAATCAAATCCCACTGATTGAAAAATTTCTTTCAGCGGGATTTTTTCAGATATTTTATTCAGTTATTTCGTCGGGAAGTTCAGTAATCATTTTTGCTTCAAGTTTCTGAATTGCAAGAGCGTCAAGACCTGTTACACCGTCTCCGACATTACAACAATCTGCATTAATCAAGCCCTGTTCAGAAAGACCGTATTTATCCTTGTTTCCGAGATGCTGGATAATTGCAGTAGCGTCAGCAATATTGACTTCTTTGTCTTCATTTGCATCGCCAATAAGTGTAGTTTCTGAGCCTGTAGGCTTTGTCGGGTCTGTTGAAGTCTGAGTATTGTCATATTCATAAACAAGAGTTACTTTTGTATAATCAATAACAACATCGCTTCCGCCATCACCCTGTTTTTCAGAGAAAGCCCACCAGCCTGTCTGAAGTTCTGCAACATCTTCTGTTGCACTTCCTTTGACATTGAGATTTGTGCCGTCATCAGCCGGTACGATAAATTCTTCGTCAAAAGGAATAACAATTTCATCTACACCATTTGAATAGCTGTAGTTTTTGCAAGCCCATGATGCCGTAGTTCCGTCAGCAAGAGTGATATTATTGAAACAAAGTCCGCCGCCGCCACTGTAATAAGCTGAACCCTCTTTTGAGTAACTGCTTATAGTAAGTACGATTTCCTTGAGATGTTCTTTGTCGCCCAGCGGTATAAGCTTTGAAGTAGCAGTTGAGCCTTTTTTGAGTTCATCAAAGCTGTATTCAGTCTGTTTTGTAGTAATATCGGGAGCTTCATAGACTGTCTTGTCAGTTTTTTCGTTGGAAATTACAATCTGTGCAACGGAGAGGGGAGGAAGTTCAACTTCAACTTTGTTGCCTTTAACATCATTCTGAACATCAATAATTCTGATTTCACTGCTGTCCTGTGTGATTGCATAAACGACAGCACTCTGATAATCAGAAGTTGAACCTGAAATATCAATTACAGCCTTTTCAGTATTTGTCTTGTCCTTATTTGACAATACAACTGTAACTTCTGAATCATCTTTTCCGTTAACAGATGCAAATGATGCGGATTTTGATAAATCCTCTGTCTTTGATTCAACAAGAGTATCGCCGAATGATGCGCCCTTGCCGTCGTAGTTTGTGTAGAGATTTATAGCTGATTCAACATATGGACAATCAGGAAGTGTACCCCAGTATGTTGCAAGATAAACATCATTCATTGCAAATGCACCGAGTGCCTCCGTTTCGGCAATTGCAGCAATAACTGATTTGCCTGTTACTTTTTCGTTTGCAATATCAGCAAGATTGTATTCTGTTACAGCAAGTTTTGTTCCCGGATAGTATTTTTCAATTGATTCCTGTAATCTTGTAAGGAAAGGGAAATACTGTCCGCCCCATGGCTGAAGCCAGCTGTTTTCAACATAAGTCGGGTCATAGAGACTTCTTGCAGCCTGTAATTTTGCATCATCTGTCGCACAGTCTTGAGCATAATAATGAACGTCGAAAACATCAAGTATACGCTTGCCTGATTCTTTTTCAGCCTTAGCCATTCTGTCAAGATAGTAATCAACATACCAGTTGTAATTGCCTTTAACAGCCTGCCAATCGGCATCAACAGATGTACCGTTTTCGCCTGCGTTCATACATGGAAGCATACCCCATAATACACCGCCGAAAACTTCTGCATTCGGGTCGATTTCCTTTACTACTGTTCCAAGTTCAATTGATTTGTCTATAAGTTCATTAGCACCTGCTTCTTCGGGGTGGAGAAGTGGGTGAGTATCATTCCAGAGGAAAGGCTCATTGTCAAGACTGTAGCCCTGTATACCTGTAGATGTTGTGGAATCGCCAAGAGTCTTTACAAGATAGTTGACATATTCGTCCATGTACACTTTGCCGTCTGTAAGGTCGGGAGTGAGGGAAAGTTCGCCGTCTTTTTTGAATACAACCTCATTCCATCTTGCTGACGGAGCTTTTTCATCCTCTTTTACTGTACCGTCTTTATCGGCTGAAACATATCCAGCCATTTGCAGTGTTGTGAACTTATATGGAACATTGTATTCAGCACATTCTTCTGAAAGTTTTCTTGCGGCATAACCTGCTCCGTTTACGTCATCACCGATATTTGTGTCGGAACTGTTTACCCAGTCTTCACCGGCATTTGACCAGTTTGTTTCCCAGTTATAGCCCGTGTATCTGTTTCCGCCCTGACGTACTGCATTAACTTTTACATTTTTGTAGTTGTTTATATTTCCGTACTGGTTCATGCCATAGATATATGGGCTTATTGTCTTTGTTTCACCTGCAAGATTTACAGTTACGTTCATATCGTATGAATTTTCTGCCGCAACCGATGCAAATGGAGCAGGTACTGCTGTAACTGTAATCACCATAGCAGCTAAAAGTGACTTGATTTTCTTCATGTTAGTTATTCCTCCTGAAAATTATTTTTATCGGGAAACTATTTCTGATACATTTCTCCGACAACCTTATTGTAACATCATTTTCTGCATTTGTCAATACTTTCTATAATAAAAAATACCCCCTGAAATCAATCAGAGGGCATTTTAAGGAGAGTTATTTTGTTGCATTTTCAGCATATTTTTCAAGAACGCCTGAAGCATCAACTGCATTAACCAAACCGTCGCCGTTGAAGTCGGCAAATACATTTATATACTTTATCGGATAATCTTCTTCATATGTTGAAAGGTCAGAATATATTGAAAGGATTTCTGAAGCATCATAAGCGTCAAGCATACCATCACAGTTAATATCACCGTCCTGAATTTCGGTTTCGTATACGTCATCGCCGTCTTCATCAATAAATGCACGGATTTTCTGTGTTTCATCATCGTATCTAAACAGGAGGTCAGAATCAGGCGCAATGCGGAACTCAATTCTTGAATCCTTGGAAAGTGTAAGACTGTCCAGGTCGCATTTTCCAAATACTATATTTGCTGTATATGATGAATTTGATTGCAGTAAAATTCCGTCCTCACGGTCAGTCATAGTGAAATTTTTTGCATAATAAGCATCTGCTTCGAAAAAATTAAATGAAGACTTATACAACGGCTCTGCGGGAACGATTGTAGCACTTATAGAATTATCAGCACCTGTTTTTATGCTTACTTTATGCACGGAAATTTCTGCTGATTCTGCACTTTTATTTGCTTTTATAAAAGCATAACCATCTTTTGATTCGGAATCAAAAGCAAGTTCACAGCTGTCAGATTTGTTGTCCTTAAATTTGAATTTATAGCTGTCAGCAACAGGAGCATTAAAAGTAGGCTGATTGTCAAGATAAAATGAATCGTATGTAATGTCCCCAACAATTATTTCATATTCTTCTTCTGTTTTTTCATACTGCGGAATATATTCATCAAATTCCTCGTTGTATTTTTCACCGATTTTTTTGCCAGTCTGTGTATACACACTAATTTTCGCTGGGTTTTCACTATCTGGTATATCAACAGGCGGTTGAACCTGTTCACCAAGTTTTCCCTGATAATTAAGCACTGTATCATCAGCAATAACGGCAGTGAGTGTAACATCATCATATGCAGGAATACAGAATGTATTGTCAGAAGTATTGACATATATGCAGTAGTTTTCATCAAATGATGTTGTATTGCTGTCAACAGTAAGAATACATTTATCATATGAAATTCCGTTGAAAATCCATGAACCGTCTTTAATTCCTATACCTGCAACATCATGAGTTGCCTTGCTGTAGTTTGTACCGTCAGGCAAAGTTTCAGACGTTGAAAGCGATATATGGAAGTATTTCTGTGCTGTCATGGAAGTCATGGCAGCCTGAATGAGTGTTTCTGTATCATTTTTAACAAATGCTCTTTTCATTCTGAGCTGAGGAACTTTAAATCTTGTGAGCTGATAACTCTCAACAAGTGCTTCAATTTCAGAATCAAACTGCACATCTGATAACTTTTTCGCACCTGACTGTATATCAGATACTGAAAATACACCATTATGTGAAAGAATCTGCAACATGGATATTCCGTAGCTCTGGTCCTCACAGTCGGTTATAATCATATCTGTATCAAGATAATTTTTTGTGTAGTTGGCGAAACTGAAATAAGCTGTATCAGCACCAAGAAAATTTGCAAGAGCGTTCAGCTCACTTGTTTCGGCAATTGCTGTAGTTCTGTAATCATCTTTAACAGGAGCAGATATAAGCGGTAATGATGAAAGAGCCATAGCTGAAATCATAAGTGTTGAAATTATTTTTTTCATAAGTCATTCTCCTTTCTGTTTAACCTATGTGGCGTATTTCTGTGATGTATGAATCGGAAATGTGTTCTTTTCCTGTTGAAATATCAGCACAATATTTCAGGATTTCATGTGCTGTAGCTGTTGTAAATTTTCCCATATTATCTATTTCACTGTTGTTATCGGTGTATTCATTCCAAAGGAAAGCAGCTCTTATATCCGTGATATTAGGGAAATATGTCTTCCATACCATGTCTTCCATCTGGCTGAATCCGCCGTTTGCTGCTATATATGTTGTATGGAAAGCGTCAAATGCATCAATCAAATCAATTTTCATATCGCCGTTTATATCGCCTACCATGTAAACAGAGTTGTTTTCTATCGGGTGTCTCTCAATAATTTCACCGTCGGAGGAGAGAAGCGGACAGCCTGCCTCATGATAAGCAACTCCCGAACCGTATTCACGCCATTTTCTTGAACTGTAGAGACTGCTTGATTTAACAGATACGGATTTATCGCCGTCAGGATTTTCATATGCATATAATGTAATTATTCCGCCCTCTTTGATGCAGTCGTATGCGAATATGCCATTGATTGCTACAGTATTTTCATTAACCGCACTTTCAATATATGAATTATAATTGACTGTTGGACATTTTTTGAAAACTGGTCGTTCGTCTATATCGGTGACTATATCGTATCCTGAACCAATGTCAAGAACGAAGTCGAACAGGGCGAATCCGTCATTATTGTCAACATTTATTGTAATAGCTGTTGCATCTGGTTTGAGTACCACGCCGCCGATAATAAGTTCCTCGTTTAAAAGTTCTGTAGTAACTGATACCGCATTATTTTTTCTGCTTGTAGCATTATCTGCATATACTTCTAATACTGAAGAAGCATCTTCTGAATCAATAAATCCGTCATCATTGTAATCAGCAAGAATTTTTATTGCTTCATCAATGGCAGATGCACGTGAAACAGAAAGTTCTGAATATATTTCAAGTATTTCAGAAGCATCAGAAGCATCAATAAAACCGTCTCCGTTTATGTCGCCTTTTTTTACCTCCGTTTCTTGTATGTCATCACTGTCAGTACTTAAAAATACATGAGCGTTCATTTCATCATCATATCTGACAACAAAATCAGATGAAGTAACTGCTGATGCTGTAATCGGAAGTGCTGAAAAAGTCAGCATTGAGGTTAAAATAAATAATGTTTTTTTCATAAGTCATTTTCCCTTCTGTATTGGATTAACCGATATGTCGGATTTCTCCGATATATGAATTGGTTGTTATATCTTTTCCTGATGATGTATCAGCGCAGTATTTCAGAAGTTCAAGTGCAACATCTTTTGAAAAATCCTGCATATCTTCGTCCGCATCATCATAGTTATTCCATATATAAGCGGCTCTTAAGTCTTTGATGTTCGGGAAGCAGTAATCATGATATACTTTAATATCAGAAAAATTCCCGACTGCTGCTGAATTTACAGCATAATAAGCCTTGAAAGCATCTGCCAAATCAAGTGTCATGTTGCCGTCAATATCGCCGACCATATATATTGATTTATCATCAGGCGGAGCGGGTGAAATCTCCTTGCCATAATATATAAGCGGACAGCCAGCTACAAGATAGCCTGCTCCTGAGCCATATTCATGCCATTTGTCCGTACTGTACATTGTTCTTGATTTGACTGAATAATCTTTTTCATCTGAATCAGGATTTTCAACAGCATAGAATGTCAGTATTTCTCCCTCAACAAGACAATCATGGGAACATAGTCCCGAAAATACAACATTTTCATTATTGACAGAACTTGTAATCATTGCGCCATAGTTGACGGCATGATACTTTTTAAAAATCGGTCTGTTTTCGGAATCTGTGATAATATCATAGGCTGAACCGATATTCAAATCAAATTCAAAAATACTGAATCCCTGATTATCTTCTATATTTATTGCAAAAGCTGTTGTACCTGTCGGAATAACAGTACCGTCATCAAAAACCACATCTTCTGTAAGTATATTTTTAACGACTGAAATCTGATTATGCGGGTCTTCGGCAGGAACATATACAACAAATGATGTATTTTCTACGGTCTGTTCCTGTGGAAACCAGCGTGTATCTTCTTTTGCATAATGTTCAAGTGTTACACGGTAATAATAATCGCCCTCAACGGAGATTTCTTGTTTTGAGATATTATATACGCTTTCGCTTTCAAGTATCATATCGGACAATGTTCTTTCCGTGGTCCAGTTGACTTTATCGAAACTTTTTTCAATCCTGATATTTTTCAGTCCGATTTCTGCCATTTTTTCGTTGCCTTTTGTTGATGCTGTAATATACAGTGTCTGTATGTCACCCGAACAGCCAAGCGAATATAAATCAATAAGACCTGCGGCCTTTGCGGTATATGTATCATTTTCGCTGGCATTTGCATTTTCTGTTGTTGTATCGCTGTAACCTGTAACTGCAAGAGTGAGACAGCATATAAAAAACGACAGAACTATTTTTTTATTCACCTGTCTGACCTCCTTTGTAAATTAATGTCCTGAAACATAATATATTCCCTGCTTTCAGTTTTACTTTTGTATATCTGCACAAATTGACTGCAAAATTTATGTGAATTATGACATATTTTCCAGTATCATTCTGTATATTTCATAATCAAGATTATGTGCAACAATACAGTATACAATATTGTTTGCAAGATAAGTTGCGGTATATTGATTTTCTTCTCTTAGAATATAAATCATGTGACCATTAATCTGTTCTTCCGTCACATTGTAAGTATCAGTCGGAATACCTGTTGGTGCTATGTCCTCACTGTTGTTGTAATAATGATAATCAAAATTCAGCTTGATTTCACCTTTTCTGTAAAAGAACTTGACATTCTTTGATATTGAGTCACTTTTTTCATAAGTATCAGCAAGAATGAATCCGGTCGGAATATATGACGGTGTATCAGGGAAAAATCCGTATTCTGCACATTTTGCCTTCATTCCGTAAGGGTCGTTGTCTTTGATTTCAAAATCTTCCTGCTGTTTCATATCAATAGTAATACCATCTTTGGAAAGCTGATATATTGCTGAAAACATATTCTGTCCGAACACTCTCATTGATGCAGTATTCAGTCCAAACAATACAACTGTCAGGCAGGCAGCAGCAACCGAAATATGCCTGTAAAGCTTTATATTGTGAATTTTCTTTTCTTTTGAAATTTTGTTTACAAGAGCTTTTTTAGCCGTTTCCCTGCTACGAATCACATCATCATTATTTCCACAGCTTATTTCAAAGAAAGCGTCAGAAAGTTCAGAAATTTTTTTGCAGTCACGTTTTTTAGGCGATTTTTTCATTTCCTCATCAATTTCATTCTGGAGGTCAATAAGCATTTCTGTTTTCATACTCATCATCTGCCTTTGCAATGCATTTTTATTCATCAGATAATCTCCGTTCTATATATTAATGGCTTGATATTGTTTAAAATCTTTGTTTCAAAATTGAAATTTGTATAAATAACCAATTATACAGTGATTTTTTGTTAATTATCACTAATATAATTGATAACTTTCTGTCTAAGCCTGTCCATACGTCCGTAAAGAGCCTTTATTGTAATTCCAAGTCTTTCAGCGATTTTTTTTCTCTGACCGAAATCCGATTCAATATATTCAAGAAGTAAATCAGCGTCGTCTTTATCAAGTATATTATAAATTTCCTGATGAAAAGAAGTATCAATTGTGGAATTATCAGGGATAATTTCTGCATAATCGTCAATATCAACAGTAATATTCTTATTTTTCTTCATATAGTTTTTGCATATCTTATCCGCAGCAGTGTAAAGCCATGAGCGAAATTTTTCAGAAAAATCAAGTTTACTGCGTTTACGGAAAAGTGTAAAGAAAACTTCTTGTGTACAGTCCTCTGCGGCATGAGTATTTTTCAGCCGGCTAAGGCAGAAATTATAGACATCATTATAAAATCTGTTTATTATCATTTCGCAGGTTTCATTGTCAATCATTTAAGCACCTCATATTTTATTTGATATTAATGACTATTATAGCACAGCTTTTTTTTATTTTCAAGTCCTATTTAAAAACCCCGATATTCAAAGCGAAATCGGGATTAAAGTTTTTATTGCTGTTTCAAAAAGTCCTCAAATTCAGCTTTTTTCAAAGGTTTGGAATAATAATATCCCTGAATATAATCACAGCCTAATGCTTTCAGGCGTTCAAGCTGACTTTTCGTTTCAACACCTTCCTAAATAGTACGCAGTTTCATCATGTTTGCAAGCTGCATCGCAAAATTCAGGACACTTCTGTCTGAATCAGGGTTATCTTTTTGCAACAAGCTTATATCCAGTTTAAGTATATCGATATTCATATCATTCAGAGTAGAAAGAGATGTGTAACCAGCACCAAAATCATCAAGTTCAACAACAAATCCGGAATTGTGCAGAATATTTATATGTTTCTTAATATCTTCAGCTTTTTCTGCATAGCTTGATTCCGTCACTTCAAGGTGAAATAAGGAGTGGTCAAGATGATACCAGTCCACAATCTGAATGATTCTGTTGGACAAATCGTGAGAGTTGAAATCCTTTCTTGAAATGTTCACCGAAACAGGAACAAGATTAATACCTTTATCTTTCCATTCAGCTAAATCCTTGCACACCTGCTCCCAGACGAATAAATCCATTGATGTAATAAATCCATTCTTTTCAAACAGAGGAATAAAAATACCGGGATTCATAAAACCTAATGTCGGGTGAATCCAGCGCACCAGAGCTTCCGCACCGCAGATTGTTTCAGACAAGATATTCATTTTAGGCTGATAATATACTTGAAACTGATTATTTTCCAATGCACTTTTCATATTTTCCTCTATAATAAGTTCCTGATGAATTGCTTTTCCGAGATTGTCATCATAAACTGCGAGATTCTTGCCATACTGATGTTTTACGGACTGTACCGCCATATATGCACGGTCGCATGAAACAGAAATAGGCATATTGTGGTCTATATCAGCACACACGACGAACTTTACTACAATACTGAAAACAGGAAGTTCGTCTTTAGCCTGTTCGGGCAGCTGAAAATTTTCCAGATATGTAAGTGCTGTTTCGTCCATATGTTGAACGATAGAAACAAAGCGGTCTGCACCATATCTGCCACAAATGACATCATTTCCAGCCATAGACAGCATTTTACCGGTTTGAATCAGCAGTAAATCGCCAGTTTCTGTTCCATAACGTGAATTGAAGTGCTTGAAGTTTACAAAATCCGACAAAACAATATCAAATTTCTGTTCAGGATTATTCCTTACAAGTTGTTCTGCGTGATAACAAAACGCTTCTCTTGTATATAAGCCTGTCAGTTTATCATATTCATTCATATTCATATACTTTTTATCTCCTTTTATTGTAATTTTTACTAATTATACCATATAATCTTGAATTTGTCTACTTTATTATATGAATTTTCTTGTAAATTTTCTTGTTTATGCCCGATTTAACTGCGTTTCATAAGTTCGTTGGTAGACAATATAATTGTGAATCGCTATTTTTTTCTACCAATTTTTCTACCAAAATCGTTCGTTTTTTGCTTTCTTTTTCTTGATTCCATTTTTCATTCATTATATTCTATAATGTTGACACTTGCGATTCACCCATATTACTGGGTTTATCGCTTTTCTTTTTTCTACCACTTGACTTTTTTGAATGTGCTTTGTCTGCTGTCTTTGCAGTTGACTTCTTGTTTGTGTTTTTATTTGCAGTTTCCATTGTGGTCAGTTTCTCTGCATCGGATTTATCCTCCGACTTACCGCCGAGAATCCTTGCAATAGTTTCAGCCGAATTGACCTTAGCGTTATACTCCAAATGACTATAAAGATTTGCCGTAGTCCCCTTGCCAAATGGTAACACACTTTCGTATAAGTAATAGATGTCGTAAAATTGCCTTAAAACAGGTTTCTTTTGTCAGGCAGAGGTTCATCAAATAGCTTGTAGTTAATATAGATCTCCCTGGGTTTGCCCTCGACATAGGCATCAAGGGTAATATATACTCAATAAGCTCCAGACACATTTCACGGGTAAGCTCCTGAACATCGGTGTACTTCTTCAAACGAGCGATAAAAAGCTCCACCTCTTCCTCGTCCTGCTTGATTGCAGAGAGCTTCGCTTCAAGTTCTGATACTTCTGCGGACAGCTCTTTCTGCTCAGCTTCATATTTCGCCATGAGCTTCATTGACACGTCCTCAGATACCTTTCCGAGAACCTTGTCCTCATAGATTGTCTGGATCAGCGTATCAAGCTCCTGCAAGCGAAATTTGCCCTCTGTCAGCTTCTTGGTATCAACGGCATACTGTTCCTCGTTGTGCTTTGTTTTGTGTGCAAGAAATTTCGCTCTTGCAGCGTCCTCGGTCCCTACAACAAGACTTGCCATACTGCGAATATCTTCAAGAACGACCGCATCAATATCGCTCATTTTGATGTAGTGACTCGGACAGTATCGCTTACCGAACTTCATGTAGGAAGTGCAGTTATAATTATGGCGGATATACTTCCTCGGCTTTTTCTTACTGCCATTTGTGGTGTTGTTCCACGCAAGGCGAACTTTGTTTCCGCAGTCCTGACAGTAGATCAATCCACTGAGGTTTGCAACAAAGCCGCTGCTATTACGCTTGCCCTGAGATACCGACTGCTCCATCTCATGCACTCTGTCCCAAAGTTCCTGGGAAACAATAGGCTCGTGCGTGTTCTTCACAATAACCATATCTTTTTCATCACGCTTTATTGTTTTGTGACTCTTGTAGCTCACCGTTGTTGTGCGGAGCTGGACAAGGTGTCCGAGATAAGTGTAGTTGTGAAGTATCTGCCTGACAGATTCACCACACCACATATGCCTTGTACGTCGAGGATTTGGATTGCCGAGTTTCGCATAATAGTAATCCGATGGAATAGGCACACCGTCCTCATTGAGCTTGTCTGCTATGTGATGCGGAGATATACCACTTGCACGCATTTCAAAAATGTTGCAGACGATAGGTGCGGCATCGGGATCAATGACAGGCAGATTATTCGGATCATCGCCCTTTGTATAACCAAATGGCGCACAAGTTGCACGATACTTACCTGCTTTAGCATTGTCTTCAATGACAGCCTTGATCTTTTTTGAAGTTGAAGCAGCGTGCCATTCGTTAAAAAGAGTGAGAGTCCAAAAAGGACAAAGTATTTTTTTGTACTGCCCCTGCCATCAGGCAAGGGCATTTTTCTTGTTTTTCAACGGTTTATTAATCAGTTTGTAATAGATGTGAATATCACGAACAGCTTTTCTGCCCTGATAGGCATCGACCGTAAAATATTCTATCAAGTCAAGGCACATCTCCCGTGTCAGCTCATCTGCTCCGACATAGGATTTCAAACGGCGAATATATTCATCAACGTCCGCTTCGTCTTGTCTGTCTGCATCGGCTCTTTGAATAAGCGTATCAAGCTCCGTCTGCAAGGTATCTTTCTCCTGCTGATACTTTGTGAGCAGGTCAGCACAGGTCTTTTCGGGCAAACTGCCAAGCACCTTATCCTCATAGATTTTCTGAATCAGCTTGTCGAGATCAGATATACGCTTTTCAATGTCCTTTTGCCTTTTCTTATCGGCATTGTCATGGGTCGATTTCTCTCCACGCTTACGGGCAAGATATTTCTCACGAGCCTTTTCATCATTCATCACAAAGTCGATTTGGCGGCGAATATCCTGCAAGATAATGCTCTCCAGATTGGTATAATTAATGTGATGTGACGTGCAATGTTCCTTACCGAAACGAGCGTGAAAGCCACAAACATAACCATAGGGAGCTTTCGCACATGATGAATAGTGCTGCTTCATTTTCGTTCCGCAGTCGGCACAGTAGCCCAAACCAGACAGCGGCATTGTTACGCCTTTCTTTGTCTGCTTGCCAGTGCTGACAGATGCTTCGATCTCACGCACTTTATCCCAAAGCTCCTGAGAAACAATAGCTTCATGATTGTTCTCTACAACCGCCCACTCATCAGCACTTTTCTGTATCGTCTTGTGATTTTTATAGCTCACGGTTGTTGTGCGGAGCTGAGCGAGGTGTCCGAGATAAATTTGATTGCTCAAAATACGCTTGACAGCAGTCGGACTCCATAAGTGATGTGAGTATTGCGGTGCTTCCTTGCCGATCTTGCTGTACTTGTAGTCCTGCGGAGGAAGAATACCCTCACTGTTCAGCGTTTCGGAGATTTTTGTTACGTTCCAACCTGCTGCCCTCATCTCAAAGATACGGCGGACAATCTCGGCAGCTTCGCGGTCGATCTGGGGAGTGAAATTCGCATCATCACCCTTGACATAGCCATATGCTGCGAATGTAGTCTTATACTTACCCGACCTTGCATTGCTCTCAAAAACGGCTCTCAGCTTTTTGGAAGTATTGGCGGCGAACCATTCATTAAAAACGTTCATGATTGGCAGCATATCCATACTTGCACTGTCACTGTTGAACGTATCAATGTTGTCGGTGAGTGCGATAAAACGGATATTGTACATTGGAAACAGGTAGTCCACATACTGACCTACGGCAATATAATTGCGTCCGAAACGGCTCATATCCTTGCAAAGAATAAGATTGATATTTCCAGCCTTTGCATCTTCAAGCAATCTCTGGACACCCGGTCTCTCGAACGTAACGCCGGAAATTCCATCGTCAACATGCTCATCGTAAATCGTCCAGTCCTGTTCTTTAACATAATTCGTGAGAACTCGTTTCTGGTTCTCTATCGAAAGGGATTCGCCCTGTCTCTCATCATCACGGGAAAGACGGAGGTAAATCCTAACTTTATAATCGGTCTGCTTTGGTATCATCATAAACTCCTTTCTATCCAAAGCGACCTTTACCGATATTCCTATTATAGCGCAATGTATCGGTAAAGGCAATAGCTTTTGAGGAAAAAGTTATGCTGATTTCGGAACGAGACCGAGCATTTCACTCATCGCCCTGTCCTCAGCATACCGATACATTACATCGTTTATATCCTTGTCTCCAATGAAGTAGCTATGCACACGGTAACGCCTGCCGTCCACATCATACTCGTTGACATGAACGGAGCAGTCCTTATACTGCTCGTTCATCTCCTGCATTGTTCTGTTTTTCATAGCGAATTTTCCTTTGCTTATCTATCTCTACGCATTGGAGAGGGCATCGCTTTTTCTATCTTACCCTCTATGCCACTGTAAAGGTCAAGTTCATTTTTCCTTTCTGCCGACCGAGTATTTTTACAGCTATACCCATTATAGCACGCCCTACGCTGCTTGTCTACTGGCATTGCGCACGAATTTTTTGTGTGTCAAAAAGGCTTAAAATCGGGGAATAATTCTATTGAGACACTTTTCGTGAATAGGACAACAAGATATGCAAAGTAATTGAAAGATAGCCGATACATTTTCATTCGTCATTTTCCACATAGCTACAAAAATATTTTTTAGAATAAAAAAACACCGAGCAGGAGACTCAGTGTAGATGATAATATGGGGATTTTATAAGTCTATGGATTTTCTGTCTGTTGTCCCATAAACAGCATAAACAAGCGATTTACAAGCACCACATCTATATGTCTGCTGACTGGTGCTTGACCTCACCCGCTGACACAGGCAAGCAACAGCGGGGCTGAAATTGTTCCTGAACGATAAGCATATCGCAGGAACAAACGCGCGGAGCGCGGATTTAAAAACGGCGAGATTGCCGCTTGTAACCCCATAGCACTTTTGGTGCGAGACCGACACCAAAAGAGCATATGGGGCTGCCTTGCGGCAGATAATCGGATATCGCCGAACGGAAAAGCAAGAGCATCAAAACAGGTTTTGATTGTACTGAAAATGCTGATTGTGCAGATTGAGTCCAAAAGAGAGCAAATCAGCGTTCTGTTACTCTTGACAAGAGTAAACGCAAAGACGCTTTCGACAGCCGAGTAACCGTCTATCAAAAGTGTCTTATGCGCCCTACGGGGTTATCTCGCACAGGAGAACGGCTGACAAAGTAGCCGACTCATAGTACCGAAACAGGTATTTCAATATGGATTATCTGAACTTTCCGCATTTTCAGCACATTCAGTTTTTTTAAGTGTGGAAAATGTTGATTGTTCACGTTTCCGACATTATGAGGAATCTGTATTTTGAGCTTTTTGCACCTTTTGTACTGCAAAAGGCTCAAAAGATGCAAAATCCATACTCCGAGGATTGTGGGGCGTGTCGATGCGTGACGGTCGTGACGATGTTTCTGAGGTCTCTAAAAGGCCGTCACTATCGACACGCATCGTCATGGAGAATTTAAGCGCTATCAAAGCTGTATCTTCCCGATATGGATTTATGGGCAAAATGATTACCTATGATTTTATGCTATGAAGTTGATAGATACATCTCCCCTCGAAAAGATATATTTATCCGATACATAACGCTTTCGTAAAAAAGATTATCGAACAATCATAGATTGCGATAAAAATTGACTAAGGTCAAAGCGATACCTATACGGAATCTTGCTGAGCAGGTAGTACCGCTGTATAGACACCAGCGGTCTCCCTGCTCAGAGGGATACCCTCCGAGACCTACCGATCACTGCCATGGACAGAGATAAATATGCTATCAATGCAATATGCTCCCCACGGATAAAATGCCGTGAGGAGCTTTTCATTTTTCACATATTCATCGCACTTAAAGCGCAGTATCAGCGCATTGAACCCTTATAATTAAAACAGCTGATTTCTCAAAACAGATAAATTCATGAAAAACTGTTGATTGCACCAAGAAAACACACTTGAACAATACACTTTCTCTTGTTACAATTATAAATGATTTTTCCTGAAATTGCAAGTGGAATATACAAAATCAGCAGTTTGTCTATAAAAAGAATATCTGAAATGTGCATATTGCCTATTTCAGATTGTTTGGAGGGTTACGAAATGGAAAATGCAGGTGCGAATATAACTTTACATAAAGACGGTCGATATATGGGAAAATTTATTATTGGCTACGATGATAACGGAAAAGCTCAATATCAGTATGTCTATGGCAGGACTTATGATGAAGCTGAACACAAGATTCTGATTGGTCGTGAGGTGGCATCACGCTATCTTTCGAGCAGATATATCACTGTCGGAAAGATTTATAATGAATGGCTGAATGCTGTAGTAAACCGTGTTAAAGAGTCAACTTTTGCAAACTACAAAGTGAAGTTTGAGAAACATATATTGCCTGAATTTGTTGATATTCCGTGTGCTGACCTATCAGCAGGCAGGATAAATGAATTTATAAACAAAAAACTTGCAGAGGGACTTTCTGCAAGCTATGTAAGGGATATTTTCACCGTTTTCAAGTCAATGCTGAAATATGCTCAGGAGGAATACGGCTTCAGACTATCGCTGAAAAATGTCGTACTTCCAAAAACTGAAAAGAAACAGATTGAAAAAATCAGCGATACAGAACAGAAAAGGCTTGTTTCGTATCTCATGGAAAATATGTCACTTACAGCTTTCGGAATCCTGATTTCTCTTTTTATGGGACTGCGTATCGGTGAACTTTGTGGCTTAAAATGGAGTGATGTGGACTTTGATAACAGGATTTTGCATATTAAAAGAACGGTTCAGCGCATCAGTTCAGCCAATGGCAACAGAAAAACAAAAGTAATAATCTCAACTCCGAAATCCGATACCTCTTTCAGAAGTGTTGCTGTACCCGATTTTCTTATGGAATATTTTAAAAAGTTTAGAAATGAAGCTGATTTCTTTATTCTGTCGGGTTCTGATAAGGTAATCGAACCTCGCACTATGTAGTATCATTATAAAAAGATGCTTAAATATGCTGAAATAGAAAATCACAATTTTCACAAACTCCGCCATACGTTTGCTACAAATTGTGCTGAAAAAGGTTTTGATGTGAAAACATTGTCTGTAATTCTCGGTCACAGCAATGTAAATCTCACGCTTAACCGCTATATCCACCCCGACCGTTCCCACGAGCGGAAACTTATGAATAGTATGTGTATGTGTATTTAGTTGTAATTTGTTGTCAAATCAGTATCTTGAAAATTGAATATGTACGAATTTACACCGTTTTGAGAAGTTTTCATGAATTTATCTGTTTTGAGAAAAGTGATATGATATTCCCACTTATATTATATCACCGGTTAGGAGTGTGATAAGTCAAATAATGTCGTTTCAAAATTAATTAAGCAGGATTACTATGACTAAAACAAAACTCGGAAAAGTGTTCACGATGATTATTAGCTTAATGATGCTAATATCTATGCTGCCAAATCTAACATTTAATGTCGATGCTGCTACTTCTGCCAATATGGCAATCAGTCAAAACGGTATTGCATTTATATGTGCAAGGGAAGGATTTAGTGCTAAATGCTATTATGACGGTGCTCAATCATCAATCGGATATGGTACAAAATGCGGAACTACGGTTCATACAAGCGGTCAGCACTCAATCACAAAAGAAGCAGCTATGCAAGCGATGATGAATGAGATAAATAATCAGTATGTTCCGAATGTAAGGCGGCAGACATCTGGAATTCAGATGAATCAAAATCAATTTGATGCACTTGTTAGTTTCACATACAATACAGGCGGCGGAACAACCATGATTAAGAATAGTCCGCTTGTGAAATACTTGGAAGGAAGTCTCACAGAAGTTCAAGCACGGTCACAGTTTTCAAATTATATTGTTACTAACTCAGCTACAGGTAAAGTAGACCAGGGGCTTATTAACAGAAGAAATGCCGAAGCAAATTTGTTTTTTTCTTCAAGCGGTGTTAGCAACAATCACACACCTGTTGGAGCGGTTGATTTGATTGCTGCTCACTCTCTTGGATACATTAGAGTTCAAGGGTGGGCATATGACGAAGATGATTTTAATGCATCTATTCCTATTCATGTATATGTTGGCGGTCCTGCTAATGGTGGACAAGCAGGAGAAGGGCATTGTTATGTGATTGATGCAAATGAAGCAAGTACTGATTTGAATTCAAATGGTATTCCAGGCAATCATCGTTTTGATCAACTGATAAATGTTTCTGAAGCTTATGAACAGGATGTATATGTTTATGCGATAAATTTAGGCGGTGGAGATAATCCTTTAATAAAATCAAGTAATGTAAGAATAACTCCTGCAAATCCAGTTGGCGCTGTTGATGGCATATCTTCTCCTTCGCCAGGATATATAAGAGTGCAGGGGTGGGCGTCCGATGAGGATGATTTGAATACATCTCTGAAAGTTCATGTGTATGTTGGCGGCCCTGCTAATGGTGGACAAGTAGGAGAAGGACATTGTTACATTATTGACGCAAATGGAGCATCTCCCGATTTAAATCAAAATGGAATAAAAGGTAATCATAGGTTTGATACTCTAATCAAAGTTGATGAAACAGGTAAACAAGATGTATATGTTTATGCCATAAATATTGGTAGTGGTAACACTAATCCATTAATCAAAAATGGAACAGTTACTGTTTCAGCACTTACTTACAAGGTTACATTTGATGTAAATGGTGGAACGGTGTCAAAAAACAGTCAGAATGTCACATATGGCTCTACGTATGGCACCCTTCCCACTCCCACAAGAACTGGTTATACCTTCAACGGTTGGTATACGGCAAAAAACGGCGGTACAAAGATTACAGACTCTACAAAGGTAACCCTCAACAGCAATCAAACGCTTTACGCACAGTGGACAGCAAAGGAATATGCGGTAACATTTGATGCTAACGGTGGCACTGTATCTCCAACTTCAGTCAAGATAAAAACAGATGCCACATACTTGCTCCCCACACCTACAAGAAGTGGATACACATTCAACGGCTGGTATACTGCAAAAACTGGTGGCACTAAAATAACATCGTCAACAAAATTCACTGCAGCGGCTAATCAAACACTTTATGCGCAGTGGACTGCCGCTCAGGTCGTTACAACGACAACAATTTCCACGACTACTTCAACAACAATTACTACTACCGCAATAACACAACTCCTTCCCTGACTATTGAAAAGAATAATTTGACACTTAAAAACGGACAACAGTACACAATCATCGCAAATCAGGAAGGTTTAACATACAAGAGCAATAATACAGATGTTGCTGTAGTATCAAAAATGGGTGTTGTTACAGCAATTGGTGAAGGAACTGCAATTATATCAGTAATCAATGCCGATGGTGATGTGGCTCAGATGAACGTAAAAGTTATACCAGTGTCAATTGAAGTAGACTGTAACAACGATGGTGTATTTAACATTTCCGATGTAGTACTGCTTCAAAAATGGCTCTTAGCAGTACCAGATACACATCTTGCAAATTGGCAAGCAGCCAATCTTTGCGAGGATGATAAACTTGACGTATTTGATTTGTGTTTGATGAAACGTAAGCTCATTCAGTAGCTAATAATCTCTCTGTCTGCACATAAGAGAGAATATATAGGGTTTTATTCCGATATAACGGGACAAACAGAAACCTCCGCAGGGGCTAATCTTGCGGAGGTTCATATTTTATCAGTAAATAGGTCACTTTGGATTTTGTCCATTTGGCGCACTTACAAGGTTCACAATTGGCATCATGTCAAGTGCTGAGGTGTCCTTGCTTGCGGTATCCACATTATCGTTCAGTGCAATGAAGCGGATATTGTAACTTGGAAAAATATAATCCACATATCTGCCGACCTCGATATAATTACGACCAAAGCGGCTGAGGTCTTTGCAAATGATAAGATTAATCTTTCCCGACTGTGCATCGGACAGCAATCTCTGTACCGCCGGTCTGTCGAAATCCGTATCACTCCAGCCATCATCAACGTAGGTATCAACGAGATTCCAGCCCTGCTCTTTTACATATTTGGTGAGGATAAGTTTTTGATTTTCTATTGACAGGGATTCGCCGGCACGCATATCCTCTTGCGAGAGACGAACGTAAATTCCTGCATTGTAAATGGTCTGCTTTGCCATAATAGCTCCTTTCAAATCAAAGCAGTACCATACCGACATTTTTAGTATAGCGCAAAATATCGGTATAGTCAATGCCTTGCCGACAAATTACACGGAAATCAATTTTCATTAAGAATCCTCAAAATCATGTTCGAATCCAGTAAGCATTCGAACATGAGATGAGA
>JAIDTI010000026.1 GCA_029060755.1 Ruminococcus sp.
AAATACTCTGTTATTCCGTTATTTTTCATATTTTTATTATACCATGCTTGTAAAAATTTTGAAAATTGATTTCCGTGAGAAATTATAGCAAATAATAATTTCAGGCAGTATTACTTGATTTTTTCTTTTATATGTGATATAATAATTACAAATTCAGCCTTTGGAGGAAAAAAACATGGACTTAAATCAACTGAGAAGCAATATTGATGATATAGATGAGCAGATTCTTAATCTTTTCATGAAACGTATGGAATTATGTAAAGCTGTTGCGGACTACAAAAAAGAACATAATCTCCCTGTTTTTCAGGGTGGACGTGAAAAGCAGTTAATCGACAGAATAAAGGCTCTCACAAATGACAGTGAGCTTGAATCAGGTACAGCGGCACTTTTCACTACTATAATGGATATAAGCAAGATTCTGCAAAACCGAAAGTTACTGTCTGAACAGAGTAATAATATATATGCTGTACCTGATTTTGCAAATGCGGAGAGAATCGGCTGTCAGGGTACATCGGGAGCGAACTCTGAAACAGCGTCAAGACTTATTTTTGGTGATAAGCCGATTATTTTCTATAAAACATTTGAGGACGTTTTTTCTGCCGTACAGTCAGGCGAACTTGATTACGGCGTACTTCCCGTACATAACTCAACAGCAGGTTCAGTAAACAGCACATATGATTTAATGGCAAAATACAGCGTTTACACTGTAAAAGAGGTATGTGTAGAGATAAATCATTGTCTTGCAACAAGAAACAATATCAGTATTGACGAAATAACAACAGTATATTCGCACCCGCAGGCAATTGCGCAGTGTTGCGACTATATCACGGCTCACGGCTTGAAAACTGCTGAATATGGCAATACAGCTACATCTGCAAAAATGGTTGCAGAAAGCAGTGAAAATATAGCCTCTATCTGTTCGGTTGAATGTGCAAACAGACTTGGACTTAACATTGTTGCGGAAAATATTGCAGACTGTTCAGTAAACCGTACAAGATTTATCTGCATTTCAAGAGATATGCAGGTTGCACCCGAATCCGACTCAATTTCAGTCATGATTAAAATCCCCGATACAGAGGGTAGTTTGTACAGACTTTTAACAAAATTTTATGTAAACGGCATGAATCTGCTGAAAATCGAAAGCCGACCACTCAAAGACGGCAGTTTCAATGTAATGTTCTATCTTGATTTTGACGGCAGAATCAATGATGCAGGAGTAAAGGCTCTTATGAATGATTTAGCCGAAAATTCAGAGTATTTCAGATTTTTAGGTACTTTTAAGAATGAATGAGGTGCAGTTGAATGAAACAGAATTTCTATGATTTGCTTGACGGACAAAGCTTTGTATACCTTGACGGAGGTATGGGTACAATGTTGCAGTCGGCAGGAGTTGAAACAGGTCATATCCCCGAACTTCTTAATATAACAAATCCTGATGCTGTTATAAATATCCACAAACAGTATATAGATGCAGGGGCAGACATAATATATGCGAATACTTTCGGTGCAAACGCCCTTAAACTTGCCGACAGCGGATATACTGTAAAAGACGTTGTTTCAGCAGGTATCGCCAATGCAAAAAAAGCAGGTCAGGCACTTGTTGCGCTTGATATGGGTTCACTCGGTCAACTGCTTGAACCGTCTGGCACGCTTAAATTTGAGCAGGCATACGAACTTTACAAGGAAGTTGTTATTGCAGGCTCACAGGCTGATTTGATAGTGATTGAGACAATGACAGACTTATACGAAGTCAAATCCGCCGTTCTTGCATCAAAAGAGAACTCCGACAAGCCGATACTTGTAACGATGACTTTTGAAAAAAATATGCGTACTTTTACGGGCGTATCACCTGAATGTATGGTTGCCGTATGTGAGGGACTTGGTGTTGATGCTATCGGTGTAAACTGTTCGCTAGGTCCTGACGAACTTCAGCCTATACTTGAGAAAATATGTTCCATGACAACTCTGCCTGTTATTGTGAAAGCAAATGCAGGACTGCCTGACCCTGTTACAAACAAATTCAACGTAACACCCGAAAAATTCGCTGAAAGCTATGTCCGACTTGCTGAAATCGGCGTGAAGATATTCGGGGGCTGTTGCGGTACAACTCCACAGCATATATCGGCAGTTGTGGAAAAACTTTCAGAACTTGAATACACTCCGCAGGACGTTACACGAAAAAGCGTTGTGTGTTCGGGCGTGAACTGCGTTGAGATAAATCAGCCACGTGTTATCGGCGAAAGAATAAATCCCACAGGAAAAAAACGCTTCAAACAGGCTCTCATTGAACATGACATTGACTATATACTATCGCAGGCAGTTGAGCAGGTACACGCCGGCGCAGATATTCTTGATGTAAATGTGGGATTGCCCGATATAGACGAAAAAGAGATGATGATTGAAGCAGTCAAGGCTATTCAGAGTGTATGCGATACGCCGTTACAGCTTGATTCCACGATTCCTGAAGTTCTTGAAGCAGGACTGCGTGTATACAACGGCAAAGCAATTGTAAACTCTGTGAACGGTGAGGACGATTCACTTAATAACATACTGCCCATTGTAAAAAAATATGGTGCATCTGTAGTCGGTCTTACACTTGATAAGAACGGCATACCAAAATCAGCCGAAGGACGTTTTGCAATCGCCGAAAAAATACTGAACAGGGCTATAGAATACGGCATACCAAAAGAAGATGTATTTATAGATTGTCTTACACTCACGGCATCAGCAGAACAGGACGGCGTACCCGAAACACTGAACGCACTCCACAGAGTAAAGACAGAACTTGGACTAAAAACTGTTCTTGGCGTATCGAATATATCGTTCGGACTGCCAAACCGTGAGACAATCACAAGAACATTTCTCACAATGGCACTGCAACAAGGTCTTGACCTGCCTATTATAAATCCTAATGTTGACTCCATAATCGGCGCAGTAAGAGCATACAAGCTTTTAGCAGGTATAGATAAAAATTCAGCGGAATTTATCGCAGTATACGCAAATCAGCCGACTGCAAAGCCTGTTATTTCTGATAAATCTGCTCCCGACCTTGTATATGCAGTCGAAAACGGACTTAAAACAGATGCTGTAAATGCTGTAAAGGAACTCATAAAGACTGTTGAGCCTATGGAGATAATCAACGGCTACCTCATTCCCGCACTTGATTCAGCTGGTGCTAAATTTGAAAAGGGTACAATGTTTCTGCCACAGCTCATACTTACAGCAGGTTCAGCGCAGGCTTGTTTTGAGATTATCAAGGAAAAGCTTGCTGATTCAGGAAAAGAAACCGTATCAAAGGGAAAAATCGTCCTTGCAACAGTAAAAGGCGATATTCACGATATAGGCAAGAATATAGTAAAAGTTCTGCTTGAAAGCTACGGATTTACCGTGATAGACTTAGGAAAAGACGTTCCGCCTGAAACTGTTGTAAACTCCGCAATAGAAAATCAGGTGAAACTTGTGGGACTTTCTGCACTCATGACAACAACTCTTGGCTCTATGGCTGAAACAGTTGCACTTCTGAATGAAAAATATCCCGAATGTAAGACAGTTGTTGGCGGTGCGGTACTTACTGAATCATATGCAAAGCAGATTAATGCGGACTTCTATGCAAAAGATGCAAAGCAGACAGTCGATATAGCAGGAGAGATATACGGCTGACATCATATAAAGGGGGATTTTATGGGCGTTATCATTATTGTAATTGTTGTATTATTGGTGTATATACTGTCAGAAGCAGGCAAGTCACCCGAAAAACCTCCTAAACCAAAAGAAGACCCTGACAAGAAAACGCAGGAGAATATCGCCATACAAATACTCACGAAAAAGACAACTCCCGAAGCAATTGCAGATAAAGACGGCTATGACATTGAACACATAAAGCAGTGGGTGCAGAATTATATTGACTATGCCGTGAAATATTCGCTTGATGCAGGCAAAACAAATGCCCACATAGACCAGCTTATTGATGATATTGCTTTTCTGAAAGAAGTCTGTCATAAATATATCGGCGACGACTGGGAGGAGAAAACCGACTATCAGAACCGCACACGAAGTAAATATAAATAACAAATTAAATTTTTTATAATATTTCAGATTGATTCAGGCAACTTTTCTTGTTGTTTTAGACAAATATTCCCCCGATATTTCTACACTACAGATTACACAAAAATCATTGACTATTTTATACAAATATGATAAAATTAGTGTAAACGGAAAATCTTTGCGCTTGGATTTTCTGAATATTCTGGGAGGGATACACAATGTTCAAATCAAAAATCATACGTTTTATAAGCATGGCATCAGCTGTTGCTTGTATAACAACCTGCGTCAACCTGTCATCAGTCACAAATATTTCAGATGCTGATGCTATTGAAGTAAAAGACGCTTTCACAATCACGGAGGAAATGGGTCTTGGCTGGAATCTTGGCAACTCACTTGATGCCTATGACAACAGAGTTGAAACAATGGGTCTTGAATCCGAAATCTGCTGGGGAAATCCATACACCACAAAAGAAATGATTGATGCTGTAAAAGCAAAGGGATTCAATACAATCCGTGTGCCTGTAACATGGTATCAGCACGTAGACAAGGCTAACGGCTATAAAATTAATGCTGAATACCTTGCAAGAGTAAAAGAAGTCGTTGACTGGTGCTATAATGACGGTCTTTACGTTATACTCAATCTTCACCATGAAGAACCATATCAGAACAGAGCAACTCTGGGTGCTGACTATGAGGAAATTTCAGGCTTTGTTACATCTATCTGGGGACAGCTTGCTGAAACTTTCAAGGACTACGACCAGCATCTTATCTTTGAGACAATGAATGAACCACGTGCAACAGGTACAGACCATGAATGGTGGGGACCTCATGACGACGAAGTGGACACTATAAACAAAATCAATGCTGATTCTCTTAGCGTTATCCGTAAAGCAGGCGGAAACAATGACTCACGTCTTGTAATGATGCCGGGTTACTGCGCATCAAGTGATACAACAATCATGACAAAGGTAATTATTCCTGATGATGACTTTGTTGCTGCTTCTGTTCACGCTTATTCACCTTACGGATTTGCTATGGACGCTAAAGCAGACCATACAGCTTTTACAGATGCTTATAAAAATGAACTTGTAAACATTATGGACGGCATCAGAAAGACTTTCAGCGATAAGGATATTCCTGTTGTACTTGGTGAGTTCAGTTCGTCCAACTTTGATAATACAGAGGCAAGATGCGACTGGGCAACTGCATACATGGAGACTACAAAGGCATATGGTTTCCCGTGCGTACTCTGGGATAACAATGTAAAAGGCAACAATGAGGGTGAAGCTCATGGCTATCTCAACAGAAGCGACCTTACATGGTATGAACCGTCTGAACCTGTTATTGATGCAATGATAAAAGTGCTTGATTCCAATGAAATCAAATGGGGCAGTGAGAGAAAGTCTCCTGTTATATCACATGACGATATTTCAACTGGTACTGTAATCAGCGACAAGAAATATGAACTTGATTCATCAATCAAGGACGGCAACTGCACAGAGGGACTTAATGCAGACTGGAAACTTCTTGTAGGCGGTGATGTTGCTGTACAGTTTACAGGTGATGCGCCTGTTATTGCCGTAGTTGACGGAGGCTGGGATAACTGGACTGAAATCAAGCCTTATGACGTTGACGAAGAAAAGGGCATTGCTTACTACTCATCACAGCATATCGAAAGTGCATGGAACGGTGACGTTACTGAAATCCAGCATATCTTCGCAAGAACAAACAGCAAGACAGTTGTCACAAAAATGGCTGTAATCGGCGGAGGAGAAGTTGTTACACCTCCGGAGGAAGATAATACAAAGTCATATCCCATAAGAATTGAGGGCGACTTTATGACTTTCATTGTAGAAGGTACACCTGGCACTAATGTAAACGGCTGTCTCGGATATATGAGTGGTTCTGACTGGACAACAATTGAATGGAAAGGCAAAATCCCGGACAGTGGCAAACTTGAAGTTAATATTGACACTTATAATCTCCCTCATTATATAGATGCGCAGTTCCAGATTTGGTGGAGCGACGACAATTCCGCTGAACTTGTTAATCAGCAGATATGGATTACAACAACATCAGCAATGACCACTACAACATCATCAACAACAACCACCACAACATCAGGAACAACAACCATAACATCAACAAAACCTGCTCCTGTTGGTTATATAGCAGGTGATGCAAACTGCGATAATGAAGTAAATATTGCTGATGCTACAGCTATTGTTCAGCATCTCGGAAATAAAGACAAGTATGCACTCTCTTTTGAAGGTGAAAGAAATGCTGATGTTGACGGCGAAGAGGGCATAACAGGCTCGGACGCTTTAGTACTTCAGCAAGTTGAAGCAAAGATGATAAGCCTTGCAGATTTACCACTCAAAAAATAAGTTATATCTTTAATCTGATACTATCATAGAAATTTTCAGCCATAGTATTTTGGGTTGCAAGTCCAAAATACTATGGCATTTCTGTTGAAATAACAGTTTTTTTAATGTATAATATCAGTAAAATAAATCGGAATCCAGAGGTACAAAATGAAAATAAGTTCATATTGGGACGAATCATGGAATAAGTTTTGGGATAAAGCGCACATAAAAAATCCAAATGATTATGAAATGGCAAGAGTAATAATATATGCACCTTATGAAAGTGATTTACATGAAATAACTCTGACCTGCATAAAAATACTAAATAATAATGGTGCATGGGATTTTGAAATTGAACATATTGACAATGATTATACTAATATTGTCACTTTCAAATATAACGGAACAATAACAGCATTAGATGCTGTTTCAAAGCTGGGTTTTCATTGTAACCATTCCATAAAATGGGAATATATTAAGCAGTAACTTCTGATTTATATATTATCACTTTATTTGTAACATAGATTAACAGGGTGATATATCATAGAAAAATTCTGCTTGTGAATAGTGAATTGCAACTAAACTTAACATGATTGTCAAAGAGCATTGACGAATTGTTTAGAATGGTTGGTGGACTTTTAGAAACAAAAATGATACAATATTTTCATCAAATGATAGGAGGAAATATTGATGAAGAAAAGTATCATTTATAATTTAAGTCCATTCAATAATAATATGGATATGTCAGTAACAGAATACATAATAAAGAAATTATTGGCATTTGTGCTGATATATTGTTTTTCAGCTATTCTAAGCGAAGGAATCATTATTGGAATATTATATGGCATGAGATATGACCCTTTGCATGGTGTAATGCCATCAGGACTAATTGGTGAGTTAATGCCTTATTATGGCTTCATGATTTTTTCATTAGTAACATTTGCATACTGTAGATTTGTTGAAAAAAGAACTATTAAATCTATTGACTTCTTGGGAAATATAGTAGATTATCTGGCAGGAGCATTGTTTGCTATAATTCTATTGTTCATAATAATAAGTATCAGTTGTATTTTTGGTTCAATGATGTTTTTGGAATTTAACACAAATGTAAATATTAAGAGCCTTATTTTATGGATATTAGCATTTGGGGTTCAAGGTGCAACAGAAGAAATCATGTGTAGAGGATTTTTATTGAAATCATTACAAAAAAGAACATCTATTCCAACAGCAATTATGATTAGTTCAACAGCATTTGTCTTTCCGCATTTGTTTAGCTTACTTGAAGAAAATTTTGTGTATGCTATAGTGGGAATAATGAATTTGTATTTAATTTCAATTATTTTTTCGATACTTGTTTTTTGGCAGGCTAATATTTGTATTTCTTGTGGATTGCATAGTATATGGAATTTTATTTTATATAAGATTATGGGATTGTCTTTAAGTGGAAGTGGAAGTATTTCAAAAGGTGTAATTCTTTTTAATGCAAAAGACACCAATATACTTAATGGTGCAGAATATGGAATAGAGGCAAGTATTATTACGACAATAGTGCTGGGATTGTTTTTGTTTGTTATATTAAAAAGACAGAAAGGAAGGATTGATAAAAGTGAAATTTAATAATAAATTTTATCATCTCAGAAAACAAAAAGGATTATCACAAGAAGAACTTGCTAATTGTTTAAATGTTTCAAGACAAACTATTTCAAAATGGGAAGTGGGAGATTCGACACCTGATATGGAAAAACTGATTGCAATTAGTGATTTATTTGAGATTTCCTTAGATGAGTTAGTGATGGATAAAATACCCACACACATTGGGGAAACTTCTACTAAATCAGAAATTGTAAATGAACTAAAGGAAAAAATATTAACAGATGAAAACAAGAAAAAGGCTAAACTTGGCTTGAAGATTATTGCAATTATTTCAGGAATAATTGTTTTAATTGATGTTATTTCTATGATTGTTTATTTTAGTTTATATGGTTTTCCACAATAAGTAAGGCGAAAATTCTGATTTATGTAAGTAAACGAATAACAAAAACTAAGCCCGAAAGTAGTTTTTTAAAGTTGCTTTCGGACTTACTTTTTTATAAGTGAATGTCTTTAAGGCGAAGTTTTTTGTCATTTTATCACCTGATTTGTCATATAGATTAACAGGGTGATATATCATGGAAAATAATTTTGTTATAGTTCTTGCGGGGAATCCGAATGTAGGCAAATCGACTGTTTTCAATGCTCTTACAGGACTGAAACAGCATACAGGAAACTGGGCAGGAAAAACAGTTGCTTGTGCAGAGGGGAATTTTGAATATAACAGCAAAAACTTCACTCTTGCGGATATTGCAGGAATATACTCACTTTTTGCCAACTCCGCAGAGGAACAGTCCGCATATGACTTTATATGTTCGGGAAAAGCTGACGGCGCAGTTGTTGTTTGTGATGCTTCATGCCTTGAAAGAAATCTCAATCTTGCATTGCAGATTATTCAGATAATCCCGAAAACTGTAATTTGTATCAATCTTATAGATGAGGCTGAAAAAAAGGGCATTTACGTTGATTCCGCAAAATTAAGCGACATTTTAGGCGTACCTGTTGTACTTACATCAGCAAGAAACAATATCGGGCTTGACAGTTTGTGTGATGCGATTTGTGACGTGATGGAAAAAGAGGTGTCTCCGCTAAAAATAGATATTCCTGAAAGCCGTGAAGATGCGATAGCGGTAATATCGGCAAAATCGGGTGAAATTGCAAATCAGGTTACGGAATACAGAACGAATGAGCCATACCGCAAAGACAGACTGCTTGATAAAATCTTCATGAGCAGAAAAACAGGTATACCGGTCATGCTTGTTCTGTTCGGGCTTATTATGTGGATTACAGTAACAGGGGCGAACTATCCGTCACAGCTTTTAAGCAGAGGTCTTTTTGCGTTCGGGGATATTTTATCAAAGTGTATGCTTGAATCGGGCTTGCCGTCATGGATTGAGGGCGTACTCATTCAGGGGATATACAAAGTACTTGCATGGGTAGTATCCGTTATGTTACCGCCTATGGCTATATTTTTCCCGCTGTTTACAATTCTGGAGGATTCAGGCTACCTGCCACGCATTGCATTTAATCTGGACGGCTTTTTCAGGTGTTCGGGAGCTTGCGGAAAACAAGCTATCACTATGTCAATGGGACTTGGCTGTAATGCGTGCGGAGTTACGGGCTGTAGAATCATTGATTCTCCACGTGAAAGGCTCATTGCGATACTTACCAACAGTTTTACGATATGCAACGGACGTTTCCCGACTATTATATCTGTTATCACAATGTTTCTTGTAACAATGGGTGGTATTATGAGTTCTGTACTGTCGGGGGCATTGCTTCTGGGAGTTATTTTGCTTGGTGTAGGTGCGACTTTAGCCGTATCATTCTTGTTGTCCCGAACACTTCTCAAAGGCGAATCAAGCTCATACACACTTGAACTTCCTCCATACCGTAAACCGCAGTTTGTAAAAGTTCTTGTACGCTCACTTCTTGACAGGACTATTTTTGTGCTTGGTCGTGCGTGTACAGCATCTATCCCATGCGGACTCATTTTATGGGTACTTGCAAACATCAGCTTAAACAACGTCTCCCTGCTCCACCATATATCGCAGTTTCTTGCTCCTGTCGGAAACGCTATGGGACTTGACGGCACTATACTAATGGCTTTTATTCTGGGATTTCCTGCAAATGAAATAGTAGTCCCGATAATCCTGATGACTTATATGTCACAAGGCAGTCTTATTGAAATGAGTAACAATACAGAGCTATGGGCGGTACTTGTTGCGAACGGCTGGAGCATAAAGACAGCAGTCTGTATGATTATATTTACAGTTTTTCATTTTCCGTGCGCCACAACCTGCATGACAATCCGGAAAGAAACAGGCAGTATGAAGTGGACTCTCATAAGCTTTACACTCCCTACTGCCATTGGTGTATTTCTTTGTATACTTATCAATACTTTTGCTTAATTGTCAAGCTTTGCAAAATAGTACTCTGAATACTCTCTGTATTGCTTGCGGAACTGCTCATCACTCTCTTTCACGTCACTAAGATAAGCGTGGATATTTATTTTTTCGTCCGTTTCAATAAGACAGCCCGCAATATTTGAGCAATGGTCGGAGATACGCTCCAGATTTGTGAGTATATCCTGAAATATGTAGCCTAATTCAACGGTACATTCGTCATTCTGTAAACGTCTGATGTGACGGTTTTTCAGTTCTGTACTAAGATTATCAACAACTTCCTCAATCGGCTCAACCTTATGAGCAGTTTCAAGGTCGTCATTTCTGTAGGAATCGAACGAAAGCGAGATGTTCTCCCTGATAGCATCGGAAATTATAATCAGTTCATGAACACATTCCCCTGAAAACTTAATGCCCTTTTCCTGCATCTCCTGAACTGATTCAATCAGGTTGACGGCATGGTCAGAAATTCGCTCAAAATTGCCCACGCAGTGCATCATCTTTGAAACAGTACGGCTGTCTTTACCCGTGATACTGCTTTTAGACAGCTTTACAAGATAGCTGTTGATTTTATCTTCATACTTGTCAATCAAATCTTCTGCATCAATAACACTCTGCACCTTGTCTTCGTCGTATTCCTCAACAAGAAGTGCTATAGAATCAACGATAGCCTTTTTTGTAATTTCAGCCATTTCAAATGATGTACCTCTGCACGTCTCAACGGCAACAGCAGGAGTTGCAAGGAAACGGGGGTCAAGTGCTGCGAAAACGTCTTTTTTCTCCGTATCGCCTTTTTTGTCACGGATTATGAGGTGCGAGAGTTTTACAAGCTGATTTGTGAACGGCATAAGCATTATAGTATTTATGACGTTAAAAGCCGTGTGCATTACAGCGATACCCACATATCCTACAGTATTATTCATGAAATCGCCAAGCGGTGTGAACTGTCCGAGGATTATTATAATCGGTAGCATTACAAGAGTACCGATAATCTTAACAAGAATGTGCGTCCATGCAACACGCTGTGCATCTTTGCTAACGCCGATACATGAAAGCAGTGCAGTAACACAAGTTCCGATATTGAGACCCATTACAATAGGGAGTGCCATACCGTATGTAAGACCGCCTGAAGTTGAAAAAGCCATGAGTATTCCGACAGAACCGGCTGAACTCTGAATAATACCGGTGAAACCAGCTCCGACAAGTACGCCAAGAACGGGATTTTCAAAGGCTGTAAGCATCTTCTTGAACTCCTCCGACTCTGCAAGCGGATTGACAGAATTTTTCATTAAGTCCATACCCGTCATGAGTACGGCGAATCCCACAAGAATACGTCCTATATCCTTTTTCTTTGCCTTTTTGCAAGCCATTATCATAACAGTACCAGCAAGAGCAATAAGCGGTGAGAATGATTCAGGCTTGAGAAGTCGCAGGAAAAAACTGCCTATACCCTCTTTTCCTCCGCTGTCAATATCGCTAAGACAGAGAATCCACGCTGTAAAAGTTGTGCCGATATTTGAGCCGAAACAGACTGCTATTGTATCGATAAGCGACATTATGCCCGAGTTTACAAATCCGACAAGCATAACAGTCATGGCAGACGACGACTGAATAGCAACAGTTACCACCATACCAAGAATTATCGCCATAAACTTATTGGAAGTCATCTTTTTGAGTGCGACCTCCATTTTACCGCCTGCCAGTTTTTCAAGCCCTGTTGACATTACATTCATGCCATACAGAAAAAATGCAAGACCGCCGAGCATGGTAAAAATATTGAATATCGAGAAATTTTCCATATGAAAAGCTCCTTTGCTTTGTTATTCAAGATATATTATAGCATATCCAGCGGAACAGTCAATAGAATCTGCACATATTTTACAGAGATTTAACATAAAAAATCCCACGCTTTAAAGTCGGAACTTAAAAAGTGACTTTTTTCCCGTAAATAAGTACTTTTTTCCATGTTTTTTCCCTATGCGTTTTCTGCGGTATATAGCCATAAAGTGACTTTTTTCCGTTTTTTCCCTGTTTTTTCAGAGATATAAAAACCATAAATATTATCGGGAGAATAGAATTAAATATATTAACAAATACAGAAAAAGGTGCTATAGAGAATAGTGCAGAAATGGAATTAATTGAAACAGAACCTGATATATCAGAACCCGAAAGACGAATATCGGATATTAAGAATGGCAAAACCGTACTCAAAGAACATGATTTTATTGATGTTGACTAATAATATTGGAACATGAAATATAAACCCCTGCTCCGTTTTTTATATGATTTTTACACCCCTGAATCAGTGGGAAAAAAGGGAAAAAAGTCACTTTATGGCTATATATGGGCAAAAACGCATCGGGAAAAAACATGGAAAAAAGTACTTATTTACGGGAAAAAAGTCACTTTTTAAGTCCCGACTTTAAAGCGTGGGATTTTTTCATTTCAGCGTGATTCTTTCGCCGTCTCTGCTTATAACGGTATCGGCAAATATTTTCTGCACACTCTCTTTATAGTCGTTCGGATTGACAAGTGCAGGGCTGTAATGTGTGAGCCAGAGCAGTTTTGATGCGGATTTCAGTGCAAGTCCGGCACTCTGAGAGAATACCATATGCCCCTTGTCCACCATTTTGTCGATATATTCGTCATCACCGTACATTCCCTCGCTTATCAACAAATCAGAATCCTTTGCAAAGTCCGCCATATCATCAAAGTACTTTGTATCTGTCATATATGTTAACTTTATAGGCTTTCTCTGCTCATCAGTAACCATTTTCTGCGTGATTTCCTGCCCGTCTATGATAACTGATTTTCCTGCATGGAGTTCTTTCCAGTATTTCACGTCAATTCCAAGTGCCTTTGCTTTCTGCGGATTAAATACAGGCTTTCTGTTGAGTACGAAAGAATATCCAAGACAATCAATACTATGCTTTAACGGCATGGAACTTATAACCATTTCATTCCACTCAAAACGCAGTATTCTGTCCAATGGGAGTTCGTGTATTTCAATCTCAAACGGCAATACAGGACATATACAGCAAAGCTGTCTGATTATATCAGATATTCCGATATGACCGTAAATTTTCAGCGTCTCTGTTTTACCGCAGTTTCCTAATGACAAGAGAAGTCCTGCCAAGCCTGAAACGTGGTCGGCGTGCAGATGAGTTATAAGAAGTGTATCAAGTCTGCTGAGTTTCAGACCGTGCTTGTTTATGGCAATCTGCGTTCCCTCTCCGCAGTCAACAAGACAAGCCTTGCCCTTGTACTCCACCCATAAACTTGTAAGCCACCTGTCAGGCAACGGGAGCATACCGCCTGTTCCGATAAGTGTTACATCAATCATTTTTATCACCTCTGCTTTACATTATATCACAAAAGAAATGCAATGTCAACGATTTTCTGCCGGTTTACAGCCTTTGCAACTGCTGGTTGACAAATTTCCAAGTACGATTGATTGACTTCAACTGCCTTGTATGATATACTGAAATCACAACAAAACTTTATGGAGGTTTCAGCTATGATTTTAGCAGACAAGATTATTGAATTACGCAAAAAGGCAGGTATGTCACAAGAGGAACTTGCTGAAAAATTAGGAGTAAGCAGACAGTCAGTTTCAAAGTGGGAGAGTATGCAGGCTACACCCGATTTAAACCGCATATTAAAAATGTCAGAGATTTTCGGAGTAAGCACAGACTTCTTATTAAAGGACGAAATCGACCTTGTAAAGCGTGAGCAGACGGAATCAGCAGAAGTATTTGCCGACGAAACAGAACCGCCGTTAACTCATGTATCAATGCAGGAAGTAAATGAATATCTCTCAAATATTCCGAAATCTGCTTTTCTGACTGCATCAGGTGTTGCATTATGTATTCTCTCGCCAATGGGTGCGGTACTCTTTGATTTCCTGTTCAATTCGGCACTTGCGGATTTAGGTGTTGTATTTATGTTCATTCTCATTGCCGTAGCTGTAGGACTTTTCATATATGCAGGTTCATTGGTAAAGAAATTTGAATATCTCAAGCATGAATGTCTTGATACTGAATACGGCGTTGACGGCATGGTGAAAGACAAGAAAAATCAGTATCAGCCAAAACACACGCTGAATATTATAATCGGCGTTATATGCTGTATACTTTCAGTTACTCCGATTATTGTCCTTGAAATATTTTCAAATAATCTTGATGAAATAGGTGTTGTAATGTTGTTCGTACTTATTGCATTTGGTGTATTCAGCATAGTAAAAACAGGCATCATAAACAACAGCTTTGATATTATACTTGAAAAAGAGAACTACAGCCGTACAACAAAAATAAAAACAAAAACAAAAGCAGGAATAATTGTTGGTATGTACTGGCTGATTGTTGTAGCATTGTATCTTGGATTGAGCTTTACAACTATGAGATGGGACAGAACGTGGATTATCTATCCGGTTGCAGGCGTTCTTACTCCTGTAGTTGCTATAGTTTCAACAAAATTAACAAACAAATAAAAAAACAACGGCTTCGGAAAATTGATTCCTTAGCCGTTTTATTGTTATACTGGTGCAATAGCAGGAATAAAGTTTCTTACTATGTAGTAAATCCCGAAAAACACTCCTACAGCAGTCCATATCTGCCATTTGCGTGGTATGATGCGGACTTCTCTGCTGAATATGCAGAACATATTTTCTATGTATAGTCCAACAAGGAGAAGTGCAAGAAATGGTATTGCTATGTTGTTACGCAGTGAGAGCATGATATTTCCGTGCAGAAGCGCATTGACACTTCTTGTATTTCCACAGCCACAGCAGTAATAACCCGTCAGAAGATTGAAATAGCAACTTCCGTATCGCACAACTATACTCACAAGCCAATCCCTCAAAAGAAAGACGGCAAGAGCAATAAGCGGAGCAGATACGGCAATGATGATTCTATGCTTTTTCGGCATTGTCAGAACTTCACATGCATACAGGCATCAAGAGCATCTCTGACTATATCTTCAACGTCAATAAAGTTCAATATGCCTGATAAAACAAGAAGTGCAACACCGAAAAATCCGCCTATTGCACCTGTAATAATTCCTGCAATGGCAAGACCTGACATATTTTCATTCTGCTTTTTACTTGCAATGGCAAGACCGATAGCAACTCCTCCTAAAAGTATACTGATAATTTTGCTACAACAGCAAAAAATTGAAAGTATACCGCATACAAGAGATGCAATTGCAAGACCGTTTACTTCCTGATAGTTCTGATTCGGATTATAGTTCATATTCTGCTGATTGCCTGATTCTATATGCTGTAGATGCTGTAGATTCTGTTGTTGAGCAGTTGAACTGCCTGAAAGTCCGTCATTTACGTCATCACGGAAAAAGTTCACATCTTCTGCATCGCTTTCAGCAGTGTGCTTTGTCAGGTCTACTTTGTTATCAGAAGTATGCTTTGTAAGGTCAACTTTCTGATTCTGTTCGTTATTGTTGAAATCGTCCATAAATAATCCCCCTTAAATAATATTTTTATTCAACAGTAATACTGCCCTCCGTCCAGTTCTCAAAGGCATATTTCTGTAGAGACAAGTCTTTTGCATCATTTATAAACTTATCTGAATCCATATAGTAGAAGCCCAGAGGATAGACAGTACCGCTTTCGGCATCATCAGGAATCTTGACTCTGAATGTCATAATATCACCGTCAAGACCCTTGTCACCGTTAAATACTTCTGTAAAGAAAACACAGCCAAGATTTTTGGAGGTAAGCTCTTTTGGAAGATTATTCACCCATAGCATAGCAACAGATGCGGTTGAATAGTTGGAGGCATTTCCTCTTGTGAACTGGACAAGTCGCTCCTCAACATCAAGCATTTCAGGTTCGAGAATATCGGGGTATGTCATATGAATACCGCACATAGTCCATTTCATTTCAGCATTTTCAACATAAAGTGTAACATCTGCATACTCTCCGGCTTTTGCGGTCGTGTTTCCCATATAGAGACGTGGACCGTCAGCGGCAGCTATAACTTCTGTTGTCGGCGGAACTGTTTCTGCATCTTCCGAATTTTCTGTCAATAACTGATAAGGCTCTGTAGCCTGCTGTTCTCTGCTGTCTGAATTTTGTGTTTTATCTCCGCAGGCTGTCAGAGATGCAAGCACTCCGACAACCATAATAACGGAAATTATTTTCTTAATCATTTTCAATCTCCTTTTTTGTACCTTCAACAGTAATTTCATCATCTTTTGCTGATACCGCAATAAGATTTATTTCAGACATATTTTCTATGATAATATCTGCAATTTTATCCTCAATTTCCTGACGGATAACTCTGCGTATATCTCTTGCACCATATGGCTTACCGTAAGACTTTTCTGCAATAAGTTCAAGTGCGTCTCTGTCATAAGTGAGTGCAATTGCCTTTTCTGAAAGCGGTTCTTTCATCTCATCAAGCATAAGTCCTGCAATATCCGCAAAATCACTCTTTTCAAGCTGTCTGAACACCACTATTTCATCAATACGGCTGATAAATTCAGGACGGAGGAAATCTCTAAGTCCTTTCATAGCCTTATCCTTTGAAATTTCGTTCTCTGTACGGTTGAATCCTACTCCGACAGTCTTATCCGTTGAGCCTGCATTTGATGTCATACATATAATTGTATGCTCAAAGTTTATCGTTCTGCCCTGCGCATCATCAATTTTACCCTCATCAAGAATCTGCATGAGAATATTCATAACATCAGGGTGTGCCTTTTCTATTTCGTCAAAAAGTATAACAGAATACGGCTTTCTGCGTACTTTTTCAGTAAGCTGACCTGCTTCGTCATATCCGACATATCCGGGAGGTGAGCCAATCATTCTTGCAACAGAGTGCTTCTCCATATATTCAGTCATGTCAAGACGGATAAGCGGTTCTGTTGAGTCAAAAAGTTCCTCTGAAATCGCCTTGACAAGTTCAGTCTTGCCCACGCCTGTAGGACCTACAAAGATAAATGATGCAGGACGGCGACGTTTATTCAGCTGAACTCTTGTACGCTTGATAGCCTTTGCAAGAACAGTTACAGCTTCTTCCTGACCAAGTACACGCTTTTTCAGTGCATCTTCCAGCTTTGCAATCTTGAGAAATTCCGTTTCAGCAATCTTACTTGCCGGTATTCCCGTCCAGAGTTCGACAACCTTTGTTAAATCACTCTCCGAAACGCAGGCATTTTCAGCAGATTCTCTTAATTTTTCGCATCTGTCCTTTGCGTGAATAATCTGACCTTTTACCTCTGCCAATGCTCTGTAATCGGGTTCTCTATCTTCTGTGAGTTCTTTTTCCATGCCCTCAAGTGTCTGCAATTCTTTCTGCACCTTTATATACTCACCTATTTCGGGGGAGCGTATACTTGCATATGCGCAACTTTCGTCCAGAAGGTCGATTGCCTTGTCAGGTAAGAAACGGTCGGTAATGTAACGCTCTGAAAGTACAACACACGCTCTTACAAGATAATCAGAGATTTTTACTTTGTGGTATGCCTCATAATATTTCTTTATTCCCATAAGCACTTCAACAGTTTCATCAATATTCGGCTCTGTTACTGTAACCGGCTGGAAACGTCTTTCAAGTGCTGAATCTTTTTCGATATATTTTCTGTATTCGCCGAACGTTGTCGCACCGATAACCTGTACTTCACCTCTTGAAAGTGCTGGTTTGAGAATGTTTGCAGCGTTCATTGACCCCTCTGAATCACCTGTACCGACAAGACTATGAACTTCATCAATAAAAAGGATAATATTTCCCTCTCTCTTGACTTCCTCAACAAGTCCTTTCACACGGCTTTCAAACTGTCCACGGAATTGTGTACCCGCAACAAGTGCTGTAAGGTCAAGAAGATATACTTTTTTGTCCACAAGATTGAATGGCACATCACCTTCATTTATTTTCTGCGCAATTCCCTCTGCAATGGCAGTCTTTCCTACACCAGGTTCACCGATAAGACACGGATTATTCTTTGTACGGCGTGAAAGAATCTGTATGACTCTTGATATTTCCTTGTCTCTGCCGATTATGTTGTCGATTTTGCCGTCAGCAGCTTTCTTTGAAAGATTTGTGCAGTAGCTTCCAAGAAATTTAAGTTCTTTTTTTCGCTGTCCTTTCTTATCTTTTTTATCATTATCGAACATATTAGACTTATTAAATCCCTTGAAAAATCCTTTATCTTCTGAATTTTCCGAATCATTACTGCTGTTGCTGTCGTCTTCATTATTTCTGCCGAATAAGTTTTTATCGCCAAGCATATCGGAAATAAAATTAGGCAAAAGACCTGAACCGCCCATCTCAAATGAATCACCATCAAGCATATCCATCATATGTTCGGAAAGCTGGTCAATTTCATCATCTGTAATTCCAAGTTTCTCCATATATTCAGCAACCTGCGGAATCTTTCTTTCTCTTGCACATGAAAGACAAAGTCCCTCATTTTTCTTCTCATTGCCCTGAACTGACGTTATAAATACAACAGCGGGTCTTTTTTTACAGTTACTACACATTATCATGTGGTTTTCCTCCTGAATTAAGTATAATTTACATCTTCATAGTTAAATCATAAAAATATTTGAATATATATGTTTTATCAATGACATCATTGTTAAAAAACAGCATTTCATTATTGCCCATTATTGCCCACAGACGTATAACAGCCGAAACAGCAAATATCATGATTGCACCTGTTACAATGCCGATAAATCCGCCGGCAATATGTGAGCCTGTACTCTCAAAGCTTACGTCACTGCTCTTTGTAAAGCTGTTTATCACCGCAATTATAATCAGTGCCATAACAAGATAAAGCACAACAAATATGATAAGCCTGAAAATTGTAGTATATGCTTTCTGCGTGAAGTTATCCGAAATATACACGGCGGATTCATGCTGATGCTCATTGTTTTTTATAAGCAGAATAACTTCTCTTATGTTACTGCTATCTTCCCTTATCTGATTTGCCGCTGTTTCCGCAACAAACTTGTTAAGGGTCTGCTCTATAATATCGCTCATTACAACAGCATAGCCCTCTCTTACTTTTTCAAGCAGAACGGCTTCATTACTTTCAACTTTCCTTGCATTGATATTGTTAATATAATTACATATAGCTTTATCAAGTTCTGTTTCTGATTCAAAAGCCTTTTCAAGCTTTGCTGTATCAACTTTTATATAGTAGCCCATATTTTCAAGATAAGAAGCATATTTTTGTGTGAAAGTTTCTTTTTTCAAGTCTTTTTCAAGTTTTTTGATATTGTTGCTTCTTGCGGTATTCTTGTAAAGGTCTCCTGAAACACCCGAACTGACCGCAAAAGCCACCAGAAGTGCGACTGCACAGCCGATTGCAGAGAAAACAGCTTTCATAAATCCCTTTCTGCCCGATAAGAAGATGCAGACAAGAAGTGTCGCCACTGCTATAGTATCATAAAACCACCAGAATCCTGTACCCATTAAAAAATCCTCCTTTAATTTATCAGCTTTCATAATTTATGCGGTCTATCTTGCTGAAACTTTTCAGAAAAATATAGTCTCCGCTTCTTACAAAGCCTGTATATGAGTCATTTACAGATGCTGTTGAACGCAGACCACCTGAAAAATCATATGCAAGAATGGCATTTTGTGTCATGACATACGCCAAACCGTCTTTCACGGTGACATCTATAAGAGGAGTTTCAAAACTTATTATTGTCGATTCTTTTCCTCCTCCGTCAAAAAGTGCCATAACATATCGTCTTCTGTCGTCGCTGTTTATAATTACAGCGGATTTGCCGTTTTCACTTGAACCTTTTTCAAAGTCACCGTCATAACGATAGAAAGACTGTATCTGTCCCATTTTGTCAACATATCCGCAAGCATCTATACCAAGCAGAAAAGCTCCGTCATTAAAATTATACACGTTAAATCCAAGAGTGTCAAGCCCCGGAGATGTCCACTTTTCACCATTCTGTGTAAATACTGCCTCCTGAACAGATGTTTCAATTGAGCCGTTTTTAGCGTATATATAACTTATTATACACCCCTGACTGTTATATGTAAAGTCTATATCGCTAACTTTCTGAACACATTTTCTTTCATAAATAACTTCACCCCTCTTGTCAAATACTTTTATCTCACACTCATAATTTACAGAAGATGTTACTACAGCTGTATAACCGTCATTGCTTATTCTTGCAAACATGATACTTTCATCAAGCTGTTTTTCGTAGATTATGTCGTTTCTGTCCTCAACGCTGAATCTGTTTCCGCCGTTTTCGTATATGAGTATCCTGTTATTCAGAATATCCATTACTGCATTAGTATATGCATGCTGTCGGCGGTTGATTAGTCCCCCTTCCTCACTGTAAAAATAAATATAGGCATCACTTAAAACTATAACACAATTGCTCATGCAGTCAACCTGATAATTTATACTGCTGTTTATTTCAATAGGAAAATTTCCATCTGCCAGTTTTCCGTCATTTATGATTGTAGTGTACTGCTTTCCAAGTCCACGCAATTTCGGAAGCCACTGTTCATGTGTAATAAAAGCTGATACTATAACAGATGCAAGAACTACAAAAATAATCGCATAGCAAAAATTTTTTTTTCGTTTTTTCCGTTTTTTCTGCTCTATCATATCATTCATATCATACATCGACATTTGTGTTGTCCTCCATTAAATCCTGCTCCGAATAAAAAACCCTGTTAAGATACAAGCCATGAGCCATAGCTGTTCTGCCTGCTTTAAGTCTGTTCTTTGCCTCAATAATTGCGGGTATATCATCGGGGGAAAACTTACCCTCATTCACGTCTATAAGTGTCCCTGCAATTATCCTAATCATATTATACAGAAATCCATTGCCTTTTACAAGTATTATCACGCAATCTCCAACAATTTCTATTTTAAGCGAATAAATTGTGCGTACTGTCGTATAAACATTTGTGCAGTCTGCACAAAAGCTTGCGAAGTCGTGAGTACCTACAAAATATTGTGATGCCTGTCTTGCCTTTTCAATGTCAAATTTTCGTCTGTAGTGAAATGCCAAATCAGTTCCAAAAGGGTCTTTTGATTCCGAACAGTGCATTTTGTAGATATATTCTTTGCCTTTGCAGTCAAATCTTGCGTGAAAATCAAGCGGAACATCTTCACAACTCAAAATTGCTATATCATCAGGAAGTTCGCCATTTACACCACGGCAGAAACCCAATGTTTTTATATTGCTTTCGGTTTTCACATTAAAGCAGAACTGATTGGCGTGTACGCCCGTATCAGTCCTTGAACAGCCCGTTATTGTTATCGGCTGATTCAGAACTTTCGATACTGCTTTCTCCAGCACTTCCTGAATCGTCAAAGCGTTCGTCTGTCTCTGAAATCCGTGATAATTCGTTCCCCTGTATGTTGTCATTACTTTGAGATTCCTCATTTGATTCTGTTTCCTCCGATTTTCCGTTAATTTTTTTATCAATAAATGCCAGCAGAATAAACAACAGTAAAGCACTTCCGCTGATTATAATTCCAGTCAGAAATCCCTCCGGAGAATATTTCAGCAGTATTTCATGTTCGCCAATATCTGCCCTGACACCTAACATGGAATCAAGTACTTTGAAAGTTTCAGCCTTTTCGCCGTCAATATATACGCTCCAGCCCTTTTCATAAGGAATGGAAAGATATAGTATGCCTTTTTCAAGCACATTTATATTGCCTTTTATCTCTGTATCAGAAAATTCAGTAATATTAAGCTGTTCGTCTGCAAGTTTTTCATATGCACTTTCAAAAGCTTCTGTTTTAAGTGCGTATGTCATTATAGCGTAGCTTCCGTTGTCTTTTTTGTCGGAAATTGTAAAATCAACAGTTGCTGTTGTTCCCTCCTGACCGTTGCCCATAGGGAAAATTATCGGATAATCCTTTACAGAAGGTGTATCAATTGTAACTCCGTCACTCTTTACAGTAAGCGACTCAAAAGCTCCGTTTCTTGCATAGCCATACAGATAAGCATTTTCAAGACCTGAATAGCTGTATTTTGCACTTGCTGATTTACTGCTGTCCGTAACTCTGAAAGTATATGAGCCATAGGCTGTTTTTGTCGTCTCCATATTATCATACGATACAAGACTGACAGGCTGTGCTGTGAAGATATTGCTTGAGGAATCCGTTGCAAGCCTTATGACTTCATTCTGATACTCAAATGGATTTGTTGCATCTCTGTCGGGCAAATCAAGTATTCTCTCATTCATCATAAATCCTAAAGAAAGCGGATAGTTATTTTTATAGAGTATCACACTTCCCGATTTATCGTTATATTCAAGATTATAACTGCTGTTGTTGATATAGCTGTTTTTTGAGATGATATAGTCAATTCCAAAAAGCATATTTACAACAGGTGTTGAATTTCTGTAGAAAAATCTGTTGCCTGCCTCCGAAGCATAAAGTCCTAAACGGTGAAACAGTCTTGTAACAGATACATTTGCAGATGACGAAAACTGCGATACGCCATTATAGCCGTATAATGCACTGTCATTAAGCGTATACGTGTTTGTCATCTCACAACGGGAAAACAGCTTGTCTTCCCTGCTCCTCATCTTTGCCAGAACATTCTGCACGTCCTCATCTGATGCAGGATAGGAAGTATATGACGAACTTCCCACGCTGTCCACGCCTATTGAAGCATTTGAAACAAGTTCAGTCACAAGGGTTGCACCTGCAAAAAGACTTGCTACAACTCTTTTTACCGTCATATTCTTTATGGGAATAACTTTTACAGCAATAAAAATAAGAATA
Source organism: Ruminococcus sp. (assembly GCA_029060755.1). Taxonomy (GTDB): domain Bacteria; phylum Bacillota; class Clostridia; order Oscillospirales; family Ruminococcaceae; genus Ruminococcus. The sequence continues at coordinate 23,147 of JAIDTI010000026.1, forward strand.
TATGCGCCTGTTATTATGAGTGAGCTTTTCAGTGCTGTAGTCATCTCAAAACCGCTGTCCGATTTCACACCCTTATAATAATTCAGTCCGAAAACAACAGCAGGTGCTATAATAAGCAGAAAAAGCTGATATATCTTTATTCCCTTGCGTGTCATAACTTCAAATGCACGGTATGCAGATATGGCAAGTACAAAGCTGAATATAAATGAGAATCTGTATGGCAGTTGATTTGTCGCATGAAAGCCATGCCATATAAAGTTCAGTATATTCATATTACAGCTTACAGAAATAAGTGCAAGCATAAAGACAGATACAATCTTCTCACGGATTTTTATTCCGCCCGAAAACAGAAATACCCCGAAAAGTGTCACGGCAAGCATACTGCACGCAAAATTCGGCAGTCCTTCAATATGTGTCGGCTCACTGTATGAAATCAGATTTGCAAAAATATCTGTCCACTTCTCATAGAAAGAAATCTGTTTAGGGAAGTTATTGTCTGCACTGTTGGTCATCTTAAGTCCGTAATATGCAGGCAGAAGCATAAATGCAGAAAGGCATATTCCGATTACGGACGAATATACTATAGTACCGAACTTTATGAAAAAGTCCTTTATGCCCTTGCCCTCAATTATTATCGCTCCTGCAAACATGAAAACAGTGAATATACATACAAAAAAGCCAATATAATAATTCGCAAAGAGAGACAGTGCAAGGGACACCGCATAAAGTTTCCACTTACGCTCACGGCATATAGCCGTTACACCAGTCATAACAAGCGGAAAGAGTGCAATCGTATCAAACCACATTACATTCCAGTAGTAGCCTAAAGTGTAACTGCAAAGGGCATACATGGACGAAAATGCAACTATTGATATATCTTTTCTTTTGTACGTATATCGCAGAAAACAGCTGAAAAATGCTCCGCTGAATCCGATTTTTGCCATGAGAATATATGTCAGGGCATCTCTTATATGTTCATTATCAAAAAATACTGCAATCCAGTTCAGAGGACTTGACGCATAATATGAAATCAGTGAGAGAAAATTCGTTCCCATGCCGTTCTGCCATGAGTACATAAAAGAACCGCCGGTGAGAAGTTTTTCACGCTCAACACGGAAAAACGGATAGTACTGATGCCACAAATCAACAACAAGCATCTGATTATCGCCGAAAGGGTGTATTTCCTCATCTCTGAAAGCAAGGAGCATTACAACAACAGGTATAATAAATGACAGGCAGAAATACAGCACTCCTTTATTATACATCAGATTTACAAATTTACTGTTCAGGAATTTTTTATAATCCATATGTAAGCTCCTTAATTTGCTAAAATATTTACTGCAATCGCTCCTCCATAAAATACAAGTGTCAGAGCCAGTGCAATATAATCTCTTGATGCCGATTTCATTTGTCTTAGACGTGTTCTGCCCTCTCCGCCGTGATAGCATCGGCACTCCATAGCTGTTGCAAGTTCGTCGGCACGTCTGAATGACGATATAAACAGCGGTACAAGTATCGAAACCATGTTTTTCGCCCTTGTGGTGAAACTTCCTGTATCAATCTCCGCACCCCTTGCCTTCTGTGCGGACATTATTTTGTCAGTCTCCTCAATAAGTGTCGGAATAAATCTCAATGCTATTGACATCATCATTGCAAGTTCATGGACGGGTACTTTAATCTTTTTCAGCGGTGACAAAAGTCGTTCAATAGCATCTGTAAGTGTTATCGGTGACGTTGTATAAGTCAGGAGAGAACTTCCGGCAATAAGCAGTACTATTCTCACAATCATGAAAATACTTGTGTTTATGCCGTCCTGCGTGATTTTCAGAAACTTCCACTCAAAAACAATATCACCGCTTCCCACAAATACAAGATTCATTACGGCTGTCAGAATCAGAAACGGGAAAATCGGTTTTATACTCTTTACAAACATCTTAAAAGGTATTTTTGATATAAGTATCGCCATAATTGTATATACAGCACCGACAGCAAGGCAGACTATGTTACTGCCCGTGAAAAGCATCAGTATATATATAAAAGTTATAACTATTTTAAATCGTGGGTCTAGACGGTGAATAATGCTTTCACCTGGAAAATACTGACCTATTGTTATATCTCTCAACAAGTTATAAATCCCCTTTCAGACGTTTCAGTATCAGATTTTTTGCGTATTCAAGCGTATACATATCTTTTCCGAAGTCGATGCCTTGTTTTTTCAGTTCAATGAAAACTTTTGTAATCTGCGGAACGTCAAGTCCTATCTGTGAAATTTCGTCCGCACGGCTGAACACTTTTTCTGTGCTGTCGTAACAGAACAGACTGCCCTTGTTCATTACAAGAATCTTGTCCGCAAATCCTGCTATATCCTCCATACTGTGCGAAACTATCAGGACAGTATTTTTCACCCTCTTGTGATACGCTTTTATGTGATTCAGTATCATATCACGACCGGCAGGGTCAAGACCTGCTGTCGGCTCGTCAAGAATAAGTACTTTAGGGTTCATTGCCATAACTCCTGCTATGGCTACACGTCTTTTCTGTCCTCCTGACAAATCAAACGGCGAACGCTGTAACAACTCCTCATTCAAGCCTATATCGTACGCTGTTTCAAGTACACGCCTTTTTATTTCATCATCATCAAGTCCCATATTCTTACAGCCAAAAGCAATATCCTTGTAAACAGTCTCCTCAAAAATCTGATATTCGGGATATTGAAATACAAGTCCGACCTTAAAGCGCACTTCACGGATTTTTGACTTATCCGCCCATATATCCTCGCCATCAAGAATAATTTTTCCTGAAGACGGCTTTAAAAGTCCGTTGAAATGCTGTATGAGAGTTGACTTGCCAGAGCCTGTATGTCCCATAACTCCCACTATTTCACCGTTATCTATCTGTAAATTCACATGGTCTACAGCTGTTTTCTGAAAAGGAGTTCCCTCACTGTAGATGTATGTCAAATCATGAGTTTCAAGTACTGCCAAATATATTCACTCCTCAATTTTTTTAACTGAATGATAATAATTTGTGTCTGTAATATTCATACTGTTTTTTCTTAATTCACACTCTTTATTGAGTTCTTTGATAAGTTTTTCATTTTTTCGGAATATTCATCAAGTATCCTGATAATTTCACGCTATACCTCTAAAAGTGGAACAGGAATTTTAAATTTTGAATATATATTTATAAATTTATCAAGTTAGCTCATTATTAAATAGTTTTACAAGTGCATTAACGCACTCCTGTTCTGTTATTATTTCTGTGGATATGTCAAAACCTGCCTTTTTGAGTTCCCACGCAAGCTCCGTGACCTGCGGAACGTCAAGCCCGATTTTCTTTATCTCATCAACATGCGAAAATACGGCTCGTGGAGTATCGTCAAGCACAACATTTCCCTTGTCCATTACAACAATTCTGTCGCACTGTGCAGCTTCGTCCATGTAATGCGTAATTAGAACTATTGTTATACCCTGCTCCCTGTTCATTTTTTTGATTACCGCCATAACTTCACGCCTGCCTTGTGGGTCAAGCATAGCTGTCGGCTCGTCAAGTATGATACATTTTGGTTGCATTGCGATAATTCCTGCAATAGCTATACGCTGTTTCTGTCCGCCTGAAAGCTGTGCAGGAGAATGAAGCCTGTATTCGTACATATTGACGGCTTTAAGAGCATCATCAACACGCTTTCGCATTTCATCATACGGCACACCAAGATTTTCAAGTGCAAAGGCAACATCTTCCTCAACAACAGATGACACTATCTGATTATCGGGATTCTGAAATACCATTCCTGCACGCTGTCGCAGTTCAAATATTTTTTCTTCGTCTGATGTGCATATACCGTCAACTGTTACTTTGCCCGATGTTGGTATCAGTATGGCGTTGATATGCTTTGCAAGAGTGGATTTGCCCGAACCATTGTGACCAAGTACCGCTATAAATTCGCCCTCTTTTATATTGAGATTCACACCTTTCAGCACTTCAACAGGATTTTCACCATTACTGTCATATCTGAAATGCAGGTCTTTTATTTCAATAATATTTCCCATTCTGTTACCTCTGCCATATAGCTGTTGAACCGCAGGGCAAAACAAGTCCCGTTGATTTTACGGGAAGTCCAATTTCATCAAATGAAACAGAACCGCCAAATTTTGCAGTAAGAACAGTTCCAAGAATATATCCCATAACTGACGGCGAAAGACCCGTAGTATAGCTGTTTATCAGGAAAAATAACGGATTGTCGGAAAGTACGTCAGCACATAATTTAACCAAATCATATACACTGCTTTCAAGTTTCCAGATTTCACCGTTTGAGCCACGTCCGTAAGAGGGAGGGTCCATGACTATTGCATCATACTTTCTGCCACGTCTTATCTCTCTTGCAACGAACTTTTCGCAGTCGTCAACAATCCAGCGGATTGGCTTGTCAACAAGTCCCGACGATACGGCATTTTCTCTTGCCCACTGCACCATGCCTTTAGATGCGTCAACATGACATACAGAAGCACCAGCCTCTGCACAAGCAAGTGTTGCACCGCCTGTATAGGCAAAAAGGTTAAGCACGCTTATTTCTCTGCCTGAACTCAAGATTTTATCTGCCATGAAATCCCAGTTTACAGCCTGTTCGGGAAAAATACCTGTATGCTTGAAACCAGTCGGACGGATATTGAAAACAAGTGAGCCGTAAGTTATATTCCACGATTCAGGAATTTTCTTTCTGAACTCCCATTGTCCTCCGCCCTGATTTGAACGGTGATAGTGACCGTCTGCCCTTTTCCATAACGGGTCATTTCTTTCAGTTTTCCATATAATCTGCGGGTCGGGTCTTATGAGACTTATACCGCCCCATTTTTCAAGCTTTTCACCACATGATGTATCTAAAATAATATAATCGTTCCAGTTATCTGCTGTTCTCAAAACTCATTCTCCTTTAAATCCTGCCTGTGTTCGTTCTTTTATAGTAGTTGCTATCTGCAAAGCCATTGAATTTATATCCGAAAAATTCTTTCCCTCAATTCTTATGCGGATTATAGGTTCTCTGCCTGTTTCCCTGACAATTATTCTGCCGTCATTGCCAAGAATTTCCTCCAGCTCCTCAATAAGACTTGTTATAGCCCTGTCATTTTTCCATATTTCACGGTATTTTTTCTCAATAGGCACATTAAGCATAACCTGTGGTAATTTCTCAACTATTTCAGCAAGTTCGCTCATCTTTTTACCCGATTTTTTCAGTATGTCAAGAAGTTTCAGTCCCGTAAGCATACCGTCAGCGGACGGCATATCATCAAGAAAAATAATATGTCCCGAAGGGTCTCCGCCGATACAACAGTCACACTCCACCATTTTCTGAATCATACTTCTTTCACCGACCGGAGCAGGTATTACAGATATATCATTAGCCTTTGCAAACTGAATCAGTCCGAGATTATTCGCTTGTGTTGCAATGATTGTATTATTGTTGAGCTTGTCATTTTTTTTCATATCCATTGCACACAAAGCTATAATAATATCGCCGTCAATTATATTGCCGTATTCGTCAACAGCCAGACAGCGTTCACCTGAACCGTCAAAAGCGATACCGCAGTCACATTCGTTATCTTCGACAAATTCCATGAGCTTTTCAATATGTATACTTCCGCTTGTGTTTATGTTTGTACCGTCAGGCTTGTTTCCCATAATAAACACTTCTGCACCGAAAAACTTGAAAACACCTTCAGCAAGCGTACTTGTACAGCCGTTTCCGCAGTCAACAGCAATTTTCAGTCCTTTCAGATTCACTTCCGCAACATCTTTAAGACGGTTTATATAGTTTTCAATCACATTTTCATTATAAGTAACCTTGCCATATTCTTTAAGCTGAACAGGTGCTATTTCTTCAGGATTTTTCATAACAATGCGTTCAATTTCATTTTCGGAATTTGCATCAAGCCTAAATCCTTTCGGCGAAAAAAGCTTTATTCCGTTCACATCGTTATTAGCGTGAGATGCCGTTACCATTATTCCGCCGTCTGCACCATATTCACGTATATTCCACGCAAGAACAGCAACAGGAACTTCCCCGAGCAGTTCCACATCAGCACCGGCAGAACATAATCCCGTACATAATGCAAGCTCAATAACATCTGACGAACTTCGTGTATCTTTTGCTATAAAAAATTTAGCTTTTCGGTCTTTCTCCGAAAGTACGGCATTTACGGCTCTGCCAATCTGCATGGCAAATTCGCAGGTAAATTCAGTTACAGCAAGTCCCCTGATACCGTTTTTTCCGAATATTTTACTCATTTCTATACTCCTGTCTTAATTTATATATAACCAGCGGTTTTCTTCCGCCGAAAATTTTTTCAAATGAACTGTATTTCATATATGACTGCAAATTATTATATCTGTTGTATACCTTTATATCATCATTATCACGGATGCAGAAAACAGTGTGTATTGTTGATAAAAAGGGGATTCCTGTCCACGACGAAACAATAACCGCCTCTGCACTGCCGGCTGACTTTACTTTCTCACATTCAGCACCGAAATGATTCAATGCTTTTCCGATACAGTATATATTGCACCCGAAAAATCCCCCGAAAACAGCGTAACGCTCCATATATTTCCTTACAGCATCTATTTCCTGCGGAATATTGAGATATTCAAGCGCATTATATACTGATATGACTTCACAACCATTAAAGCTCATGGGAAAAAGTCCATATTTCATCTTTGCGGTTTTTCCAAGTGCCTGACCGTTTATCATGTTATTTTAAGCTGTCCTGAATTATCATCAGGCGGTACTAATCCAAGATGCTCATATGCAAGACGTGTTGCAACTCTGCCACGTGGAGTTCTGCCAAGAAATCCTAACTGCATAAGAAACGGCTCACAAACGTCCTCTAAAGTAACGGCTTCCTCACCTATTGCAGATGCGATTGTTTCAAGTCCGACTGGTCCACCGCTATAGCCTTTTATAATCATATTGAGCATACGTCTGTCAAGACTGTCAAGTCCAAGTGCATCAATTTCAAGTCTGCCTAATGCTATTTCTGCAATTTCCTTTGTAATTTCACCATTGCCCATTACATCTGCAAAATCACGCACACGCTTAAGCAGTCTGTTTGCGATTCGGGGTGTACCTCTTGCACGTCCTGCAACTTCTGACGCTCCGTCTGTTGTACATGGAATATTCAATATCATTGCACTTCTGCGGACTATATCTGTCAGCTGTTCTTTATTATACAGCTCCAGACGTTCTATAACGCCGAATCTGTCACGCAACGGAGCTGAAAGCTGTCCTGCTCTTGTTGTTGCACCTATAAGAGTAAACGGCTTTAAATCCATTCTTATTGAACGTGCCGACGGTCCTTTGCCTATTATAATATCAATAACTCTGTCCTCCAGTGCAGGATAGAGTATTTCCTCAACCTGCTTTGAAAGACGGTGAATTTCGTCAATGAAAAGCACATCATTATCAGAAAGACTTGTAAGAAGTGAAACAAGGTCGCCTGTTTTTTCGATTGCAGGACCTGTTGTTATTCTAAGATTTACGCCAAGCTCATGTGCGATAATTGCCGAAAGAGTAGTTTTGCCAAGTCCGGGAGGACCGTATAACAGAACATGGTCAAGCGGTTCACCTCTGCGCTTTGCCGCCTGAATGTATACAGCTATTTTCTCTTTCACTTTGTCCTGCCCGATATATTCATGCAGACTCTGCGGACGAAGTGTAACTTCAATATCACCGTCTTCCTGCATATTTTCAGGCGAAATCACTCGTGGAGCAAACTCCATATCTTCAGTTTGTATCATATAAAACTCCTTATTTTTCAAAGAATCGTTTTTGTCTTGTGTAGAACAGTTCAGCATTTTCAGAAGCGGTTTTTCCGATATTCTGCTGACAGCTTATAAAGCTGATATGTTCGTCAGGTTTTGTTATTTTTGATATATATTTTGACAAAGGCACAAACAGATTTCTTGTGTTGCCTGTCATATCAAGTACAAAGAGAATCTGTGGTACTTCGTTTCCTCTTGTCATCTCTGTAACAAACGCTTTTTCAACGTTCGGCTGTCTTTCAAGAAACTTTGATACAGCTTTTTTCAGATGCTCAACAGAATGACGGCAAGGACGAAACTCCATTTTTTCATCATCATTATTTGGAAGTGCCTTTATACGCTGATTTTTTGCAATCATGATAATCGACTTTATCTCCTGCGACGAAAATTCCTTTCCGTATGAATTAGGATTAAGCACGGCAGAAGCTGTCTGAATCATGTAGAAAAAGCGGAGACAGTTTATTTTGTAACAGTCAACATATCTATTTGCAAATTTCTGCAATGCCTGATAGCTTGTAAAGAACGGTATGAAAATATCGCCGTTTGAGTTCTGTGTTGTAACAAGTTCAAGCTGTATATCACTGCCGAAAAACTGCGTATTGACTGAATTTTTGCAAATCACATATATATCACTTCTTATAAGCGTCTGCAAGAACATTGCACGCTTTGACGGCTCTGTTATTGCATCTTTCAGAAGTTCATCAAGATTCATAGCTAAAAAATCTCCCTTTCTTAATCATTTTCCTGACACTATATATCGCAATGTTTCCTTGATAAGACTTTGTGTGTCAAGTGTCGGGTCAAGTTTTCGGAGTATGGGAGCAACTTCTCCCTGCGAATAGCCAAGCACCATAAGAGCTTCCATAGCCTCACCTATTGCGGAACTGTCTGCAACTGCTGAACTATCTGTATATGCTGATGCAGTCATGTCAATCGATTCAGAGGAAATTTTGTCTTTCAGTTCAAGCACAATACGCTGTGCAGTCTTTGCACCTATGCCCTTTGTTTTGGTAAATGCCTTGCTGTCACCTGATGCAATGGCAAAAGCAAATTTTTCGGGTGTCATATCTGAAAGAATGGACGTTGCAGCTTTTCCGCCTATTCCCGTAACAGATATAAGCAGGCGGAAACAGTTCAGCTCCTGCTGACTTATAAATCCGAACAGCTCAACAATACTTTCCTTTATATAAAGATGTGTGAATAATGTGACATCACTGCCAATCTCCCCAAGCTTTGATATGGTGCTGTATGAAGTTCTGCAACCGTAGCCAACTCCTCCGCACTCCACAACAGCAAAATTCATTTCTTTTGTCAGAAGTTTTCCGTGTAAACTGTAAATCATATTTTTACTCCCATCTTGTTGTATGCCCGTGACATATTGCTACTGCAAGGGCATCTGCCGCATCATCGGGCTTTGGAATGTGTGCAAGATTCAATAACTGCCTTGTCATCTCCATAACCTGCTTTTTTTCAGCCTTTCCATACCCGACAACAGCGGATTTCACCTGCAAAGGCGTGTACTCAAATACAGGAACATTTCTTTTTGCCGCCGAAAGAACTGTAACACCTCTTGCTTGTGCAACGTCAATAGCCGTTTTCTGATTTGTCGTAAAAAACAGCTTTTCAACTGCCATACAGTGCGGACGGTATTTGTCAAATATAAATTCAATATCCGTGTGAATTGAATTAAGTCGCTCTGTAAACGGAATATGAGCTTCTGTAAGCACTGCGCCGTATTCTATCAGTCTGAAATTAATCGTATCATACTCTACAATTCCGAATCCCACAATAGCATATCCAGGGTCAACACCTAAAATTCTTATATTTTTCAATTCTGTTCCGTCCGTTCTTTATATTTTCTTACATATATTTTATATTATATCATAATAAGAACATATTTGCAACTATTTTATAGCATAAAAAAAGCCTGATTTTTTTACTATCAGACTTTTTCTGCAATTAATATGGCAACCTGAATTTCAATACACGCCATGCACCGTCATAATCAATTGTTATAACAAAATCTTCAGGAGAAATATAGGCATCATTGCCAAAATCATCACCATTGTAATAATTTTCGACAGTAAATGATATTTCGTTGTCGGAGCGTGAGTTTACAGCAGTAACAACCGATTTTTCATAGAATATATCAGCACCTCTTGCACCGTTCAGACAATATGCACGTCCACCCGATTCTGTAAATACTTCGTCTATCCTGTCAGAATAGCTTTCACTGAATATTTTATGATAGTCTGCTCTTACGTCGTCAAGGGAGTTTATGCCGTCTGCTGTAATAAGATAGCAGTCCCAGCCATAAATATTCTTTGCAGTCTGCGTTGTATCAAGTGCATAGGGTGAGCCGACGGTAAAATCCCATTCAGTTTTGCAGGCGGATTCAAAAAGTAATTGAGCCGCTGAAATAAGTGCATCATCTGATAAATCCTCAACATCTTCACTGAAAACTATACCGCCTGAAATGTCAGTCTGCTGAAAACTACTGGTACTTGAAGTTGTTGTTGTGGATTTTTCTGTAGTTGATGCAGTTGTCTTGCTGACTGTAACAGATTCTGTTGTTGATTCTGTAGCAGTTGTATCTGTTGATGCTGTAGTTTCAGATGAGGAACTTTCAGTGGCAACAGAGGAACTTTCAGAAACAGACTGATTTGTCTTGTCTCCACAGGCTGTAAATCCGCACAAAAAAGCCGTTACAACTGAAATAATCACAATTTTACGCATAAATTAATCACCCTCATCAAGTACAAAGTCTATTTTTCCCTCACTGACATTCACTTCCGCACATATAACCTGAACAGTGTTGCCAAGTTCATATGAAACACCGCTGAATTTTTCAGTAAGTGCAACAGGTTCGGAATAATCGTACTCACCTTCAGGAAGCGTGCGTATATGCACAAGTCCTTCTACAGAGTTCGGAAGTTCAGCATAAAAGCCATATTCCGTAACACCTGAAATTTTAGCTGTAAAACTTTCGCCGATATACTGCTTCATATATTCAGCTTTATAGCAGTCCTCACACTCACGCTCAACCGCTACCGCCCTTATTTCAGCAGATGATGATTTTTCAGACGCATTTACAGCAAATCCGCTGTATCTCTTGTTAAGCCATGTTTTGTCATATCCCGCAAGAATATCTGTTATAATACGGTGTATAGCCAAATCAGGATAACGTCTTATCGGAGATGTGAAATGTGCATAGTCATCAAGGACAAGTCCGAAATGCCCAAGCGGTTCATTGGAATACTTCGCTTTTGACATTGAACGGAGTACCATCATATTTACAGATTCAAACTTTTCCGTATCTCTCACATTATCAAGGATTTCAGCCATATGAACGGGTTTCACCTCTGTAAAATGCGGATACTGTATATTCAGCTTTGTAAGCGTTGCACATAATTGAGTTATTTTTTCCTCCGGCGGAGCTTCGTGAACACGATAAACAAACGGAATGTTCTTTTCCCTTGCAAGTTTTGCCGCCGCTTCATTTGCACAAAGCATAAATTCCTCTATAATGCGTTCGGACTTTCCACGTTCACGTGGCAGAACATCAACACATACGCCATTTTCGTTGATTATCAGCTTGCTTTCAACTGTTTCAAGTTCAGGAGCGTGACGACGTTTTTTCCTTGCAAGCAGAATGTCAGCAAGTTCGTCTATAAGCGGAATTTCCTCTGACACACAATCATATTTTGCAAGTATACTGTCATCTGCCGTACCATCAAGAATCCTGTTTATTTCAGAGTATATGCCCTTTACTCTTGACCTGATAACACTTTTGCAGAAACGGTAACTAAGCATACTGCCGTCTTTGTCAAGTTCAACAAATGCAGACAGCGTAAGCCTGTTTTCGTTCGGATTAAGTGAGCATATACCGTTAGAGAGTTCTTTCGGGAGCATTGGTATAACCTTGTCTGCATAATATATGCTTGTACCACGTCTCAAGGCTTCTTTGTCCAAAGCACTGTTGCCCTTTACATAGTGTGAGACATCAGCAATATGAACTCCAAGCAGATAGCCTTTTTCCGTGCGCTGAACGGAAACAGCGTCATCAAGGTCTTTTGATTCTGCACCGTCTATAGTGAAAATCGGCATATCACGCAAATCCTCACGATTGTTGAAACTGTATTCCTGAACACCGCCCTCCTCTATTTTGTGAGCTTCTTTCAGCACATCATCAGGGAATTTCTTTTCCACGCCATGCAATGCAAGAATGGACTCCGCACATGATGATGCAAATTCACTGCTACCAAAAACAAGAATTATGCGAACTTTGTGTTCAGCGTGCCTTTTTCCTCTGTGGGTTATCTCCGCAAGAACTTTGTCACCTCTTGAAAAAGGCACATTGTTTCCCTTTTCGATTATAATATGGGTGTTCATGCAAATATCGGGGACAAGATATAAATTTCCCTCTGTATATTCGATTGTACCCGTCATTTTGTTGCTTCCAAATTCAAGAATATCTGCAATTTCGCCCTCCGGTTCGCCCGAACGTGACGGAATATCAGAAATAAGCACTCTGTCATCAGGCATAGCCCCGAGCATACACTTTCCGGGAATAAAATATTCCGTGCCGTCGTCAGTCATGGCAAAGCCGAATGTACGGCTAAGACGTGTGATTTTTCCGACGTGCATATTAAGACGTTCAGCAAGAGCCGTTTTCATGCCCTTGCGCATTACAACAATACCCTCTGTCCGCAGTTCATCAAATGCTTTAACAAAATATTCTCTGCCCGATTTTTTTGTACGGCACTTTTTTTCAAGTTCTGCAATGGTCATTGTGCTTTTGTTATATGTTTTAAGAAATGTTATGATTTTATTCTTATAGCTTTCAATGCTAAATTCAGCATTGTGTGATGAAATTTTTTTTCCGGATTTTTTTGACATTCTATTCACCTCAACTAAAAAACCCTATGACTTAACTTGTCACAGGGTTGATTCTCTGTTTGTTTTTACTTATCAGTAAAAATAGGAACAATATTTACTGCTAAAGTTATTAAAAACATAATGATACCGCAAGTTCTTGTAATTCTTGCAAGGACAGCCTCTCTGCTTCTGCCCTCATTCTTTCCATAGAATGAATCAGAGCTTGCACCAGTAAGGGCAGCTGTCATGCCGTCCTGATTTTTTGATTCCTGCATAAGACAAAGAACTACAATAACGATACACGCAATAATGAGAACAACTCCGCCGATTATTTCAAGTATGCTCATAAATTTGACCTCCATAGATATTATAACACTGCCAAAGCCGATTATTTCAGATAACAATTTCATTATATCATAAAACAAAGCAATTTGCAAGTGTATTATATAAAAAAAGCGTGAGAACTTTTCAGTATATTTTTGTGAAAATCTAACAATAATATATTTCTGTCCGTGTGAATATAATTCATAAGAAATAACTTTAAGGAGAAAATACCATGACGGACAAGACTATAAAAAAAGACCACAATATCATAATCGAAAACCGACAGAGCATGAGCATTTCAGGTATAACAGATGTTGACAGTTTTGACGAAAAAGCAATCTGCCTTTACACTCAACTTGGCGAACTTACAATTCAGGGGCGTGAACTTCATATTGATTCCATGAGCGTTGAAACAGGTGACATGACGATAACAGGCGATATATGGGCGGTAATCTATGGCGACCGTGACAGAAAGAATCCCATTTCAGCTCTCGGGAGACTTTTCAGATGAATGTGCCTGAAACTTTTTTCACCATTCAGGAAGAACTTTTTCTGTTTCTGTTTTCATGCGTTGCAGGAGTTTTTATAGGCGTATTCTATGATATTTTCCGCACGCTCCGCATCATGATACCACATAACTCTTTTTTTGTTGTGGCAGAAGATGTTGTTTTCCTCTCATGCTATACCATATTTCTTATATCATTTGCATCTGTTCAGGCTCGTGGCGAATTGAGATTCTACTTTATAATCGGAAATGCAATCGGTTTCACGCTGTATTTTTTTACAATAGGAATTTTTGTTATCCGCACATTCAGAAAGTTTTTCGGATTTATAGGTGCTTTGTTTGCTCCGATAAAAGCTATATATCTAACTATATGTAAAAAAGCACGGTGTAAATTTGTTGAAAACTCCAAACTTTTCACAAAACCCATAAAAAAATGTAATTTACTCTTGCAAAATGATAAGCATTTGTTGTATAATATAAGAGAATCTAAAAAGAGAAAGAACGTGAATATTGTTGCCCGACAAAACAAAAGCAAAGAAGAAAAAAAAGGAAAAGCCCGTAAAACTGAAAGATAAAAAGGGCTTGTTTAACTGGGGTCTTGTCAAAATCACGGCAACTGCTATGATTATAGTATGTGCCGCACTGCTTGTAACAACAGAACAGGACTGCAACAAAAAAGAACGTGAGCTTGCACATATTCAAGCAAAAATTGATGAATACAGCATTGAAAATGAGGACTTGAAAAGGACACTTGAAAGTGATGACTTATCCGCATATATGGAAAAAGTCGCCCTTGAGGAATATCACTACGCTTATCCCGATGAAAGACGTTTTTATGATACATCAAGAGACTGATTCTGCTTCATCATATTATATTTTTTAAGGAGTTTTTATTATTTATGCAGGTTGAAATTGGAAAAATTTATACAGGTAAAGTAAAAGGCATTGCACAATATGGTGCTTTCATTGACATTGAGGGCGGTGCAACAGGTATGGTACATATATCAGAAATCGCAAACACATTTGTCAGTGAAATCCGTGAGCATCTTTCAGAGGGTCAGGAAGTTAAAGTCAAGGTTATCAACATCAATGAGCAGGGAAAAATAAGCTTGTCCATCAAAAAAGCTCTCAATGAAACCGAAAACAACAGCGAAAGAAGAAAGCCTGCTCCGAACAGAGAACGCAAGAGCAAGCCTCTTATATATGAGCCGAAAAAAGTTATCCCGCAGTCTGAAATGAGTTTTGAAGATATGATGAGCCATTTCAAACAGTCAAGTGAGGAGAAAATGAGCGACCTGAAAAGAAGTACAGACAGAAAAAACAAGACAAAAAGAAAATAATGTTTTACAGCTCTCCTTTTTCGGAGAGCTATATTTGTACAAAATGACAGTTTTTTACTATGATTTTTGTAATCTATGGCAGATTATATTGACATAGCTTTCTAGATTTGTTATAATTAAGATTATAATATATTAAGGAGATGTGCATATTTCTGCACACTGAATTTATGAAAAGAGACAGATTCAAAAGACTTATTTCTTTTGCGCTCGCTTTAGTCCTTCTTGGAATTTTAACAGGTGCTTTTGCATTTGTATGGTACAGATATTATAGTGAAGCTATAGTCATGCCATATTACAGACGTGGCAACTGGGTGCTTATCGGTATGTACTGTATATTGATATGGCTTTTTTTCAAGGCTTACGGCGGTTTCAAACTTGGCTATCTTAAAAAAACTGATATGCTGTATTCACAGCTTATTTCTATGGTATGTGTTGATTTTGTCGCATATTTTCTTATAAGTCTTATCGGACGGCATTTCATGTCACCGTCGCCCATGATTACGCTGACTTTTGCAGATTTCGGCATAATATCACTATGGACGCTTATCACAAGCAAAATATACTTTATAATATATCCCCCCCGAAAACTCATTATACTTTATGGAAGTCATCAGGCAGTATCGCTTGTCATGAAAATGAGCAAACGCATAGACAAATATATGATATGTGAGTCCATAAGCATAAATGAACCGCAGGACAGAATAAAGGAGCTTATATTGAAATATGAGGGAGTAATTATATGCGATATTTCGGCAGAACAGCGCAACTATTACCTCAAATTCTGCTTTGAAAACTCCATACGTTCATATATAGCTCCGAAAATTTCAGATATTATAATAAGAGGTGCAGACGATATAAGACTTTTTGATACTCCCCTGCTCCTTTGCAGAAATTACGGTCTTGATTTTGAACAGCGTTTTCTGAAACGTGCGTTCGATATAGTATTTTCTGTTATTACACTGATTCTGCTGTCTCCATTTATGATTCTGTCGGCGATAGCTATAAAAATATATGACGGCGGTACTGTATTCTATAAGCAGAAACGTCTTACAATAGACGGCAGGGAGTTTTATATATATAAGTTCCGCAGTATGATAGCAGATGCCGAAAAATCGGGTACTCCACAGCTTGCATCTGAAAACGACCCACGCATAACACCTGTCGGAAAAATTCTGCGGAGTACAAAACTTGACGAACTCCCGCAACTTCTGAATATACTCAAAGGTGAAATGTCGGTAGTTGGTCCACGTCCTGAACGTCCCGAACTTACAAAGCTGTATAAGCAGGAAATGCCTGAATTTGAGTTCAGACTGAAAGTGAAAGCAGGTCTTACGGGATATGCGCAGGTTACGGGCGTATACGATACAACTCCATACGACAAGCTTAAAATGGACTTGATGTACATAGAAAACTACTCATTCCGCATGGATTTGCAGATAATTCTTATGACTATAAAAATAATGCTGTTTCCCTCCGAAACAAATGAGCATAAGGGAATAACAGACGAAAGAAAGGATATAAAATGAAAACAACAGCAGTTATAATGGCAGGCGGTAAAGGTGAGCGTTTCTGGCCTAAAAGCAGAACATCAAAGCCGAAACAGTTTCTCTCACTTACATCAGACGGCGAAACAATGATTCAGAAAACTGTAAAAAGGCTCATGCCGTTGGTTGATATTGAGGACGTTTATATCGTCACAAACTCCGCATATACAAAACTTGTAAAAGAACAGTTGCCTGATATTCCGCAGGAAAATATACTTGCTGAACCGTGTGCAAGGAATACAGCACCGTGCATAGCATTTGCATCAGCCGTAATCGGTCGGAAATATGATGATGCAGTCATGCTTGTACTCCCCTCCGACCACCTTATAAATAATGATGTGCTTTATGCTGATACACTGAAAAAGGCTGTTTCTGTTGCAGAACAGAGCGAAAACCTTGTTACAATTGGTATAACACCGACATACGCTGAAACGGGCTACGGATATATAAATTTTGGTGACGAAAAAAATGGTGCGTATGTTGTAGAAAGATTTGTTGAAAAACCTGATTTGCCGACTGCTGAAAAGTATCTTGAATCAGGCAGGTATTTATGGAATAGTGGTATGTTTATATGGAAATTATCGTCAATTATGAATAATATCAGAAAATTCATGCCTGATATATATGACGGTGCAATGAAAATCGGAGAATCTTTCGGCAGTGATGATTTCAATACTGTTTTAAGCCGTGAATTTGAGTTATTCCGCAGTGAATCGATAGACTTCGGCATCATGGAAAAAGCAGACAACATATACACTCTGCCATCAAGTTTCGGCTGGGACGACGTAGGAAGCTGGCTTGCGGTTGAGCGTATCAATGATACAGATGCAGACATGAACTATATTGAGGGAGATGTTATTGCCGAAAATACACATCATACTACAATATGCGGAGGAAACAGACTTGTTGCTGTTGTGGGTGTTGACGATATAGTTATTGTAGATACGGAAGATGCCGTGCTTGTATGTTCAAAGAACAGCACGCAGGATATAAAGAAAATAATCGCCCGACTTAAAGAACAGGGCAGAAATGATTTAGTTTAAGGAGATAATAAAATGAAAAATGCCCTTATTACAGGTATAACAGGTCAGGACGGCTCATATCTTGCTGAACTTCTTCTCAAAAAGGGTTACAACGTTTACGGAATATGGCGACGCAAGGCAACTTCGGATTACGGAAATATCGCACATCTCAAAGATAAGGTAACACTGATTTATGCGGATATGACTGACCCCGTTTCACTTATTTTAGCTATGAGAATATCACAGGCTGATGAGGTGTATAACCTTGCAGCGCAGTCATTTGTTGCGACAAGCTGGGACACTCCGCTTGCCACAGCTGATATTGATGCAGTTGGTGTTACAAATATGCTTGAGGCAATCCGACTTGTGAAACCGTCGGCAAAATTCTATCAGGCATCTACTTCAGAAATGTTCGGACTTGTACAGGAAACTCCGCAGAAAGAAACTACTCTGTTCTACCCACGCAGTCCATACGGTGTTGCAAAATTATACGGTCACTGGATTACAAAAAATTATCGTGAAAGCTATGGTATGTTTGCGTGTTCGGGTATACTGTTCAATCACGAAAGTGAAAGACGTGGCATAGAGTTTGTCACAAGAAAGATTACTGATGCAGTTGCAAGAATAAAGCTTGGTGTACAGGATTATGTTGAACTTGGCAACATGGATTCAAAGCGTGACTGGGGTCACTCAAAAGACTATGTACGTGCAATGTGGCTCATGCTCCAGCAGGACAAACCTGACGACTATGTAATTGCAACGAATGAAACACGTACAGTCCGTGAATTTGTCGAAACTGCGTTCTCACACGTCGGAATTGATATTGATTGGCAGGGTACGGGAGTTGACGAAATCGGCATTGACAAAGCTACAGGCAAGACTATCGTCAGGGTAAACAAGAAATTTTTCCGTCCTGCCGAAGTTGATATACTTCTTGGAAATCCTGAAAAAGCTGAAAAAGTACTTGGCTGGAAGCGTGAAATTTCATTCTCCGAACTTGTTGAACGCATGGTAAAGAACGATTTGGAACTTGTCGGAAAAGAAATCAGAACGAAAGAATTGTCAGGATGATTTTAAAGGGATTATTAGGGGTAAATATGAAAAAACTTTTACAGAATTTATGGTTTTATGCAATAAAACTTCCTGTTATGGCAGTGATATTATTTATTGGCAACACGTGGAAAGTATGGCTTTTCGGAGTAATCATGCTTTTAATGGTATTTTTCTCACTACTTACAGAAAATGCTATAATATTAATGGTATCTCTTACTTTGATTTCTGCAATACCATTATGTTACTATATAAAAAAACTGATATGTCTGATTAAATTCACACGTCACGGCATAAAAACAGAGGGTACAATATGGATTGTAAATCCTCTGCGCAGAAGTTCGGCAGGCTATGTTCAGGTACATTTTACAGATGAAAGCGGTACTGAATACGCACCGAAAATATATAACTGGCTGATATTTCCGTCAATGACAGTAAACAGAAAAATTTCTGTCATATACGATAAAAACAATCCTGAAAATGCCTGTTTATCAGAAAAATCAGTCATACAAAACATCATATCGGCTATATTGTCAATGTGCCTGTTTGTACCATTTCTGATAATGCTGATAAAGGTGATTGGATTATGAAAATAATGGTTATTATATTTACCCTTATATTTTTCGGATTTACAATTATCACGGTAAAAAATCTGATAGATTATATCATTCTGAAATACAGCAACAGAATATGGAAAGATTACAGCAAAGATTATCTCCTGTCAAAATCGCTGTTATACTATATACTTGAATTTTCCATATCATTATGGGCATTTATCGGACTTTTAACATCATTGTGGAGGTAACAGCATGAAAAAGATAAAAGATTTTATTATAAGTATTCCGATATGGGTAAAAATACTTGTCTGTTCGATTATGTTTTTTGTCTGTATTTTTATTGCCATACTTACTGAAAATCCTGTATCATTTTTGGCTTATTTTTCAATTCTCACAGCTTTTTTTGTAAAATTCTGCTTTACAAAGTTAAGCGAATATATAAATACAGTAATTCATGGCAGACTTACAACAGGCAAAGTAGTCAATCGTTTCGGAGAAGGCAAGGGCGTATCGTATGCGTGGATTCAGTACAGCACAAAAGACGGCGACACATATCAGAATACTTTTCCAACAATAGCATTTTTGTTCTGTCCTTTGATATACAACAAAAATAACCCTGATGATGCTGTACTTCTCACAAATTTCATAGCAAGACTGCTGATATTTCTTGCATCTTCTGCTTGTCTGGGTTTAGTATTGTTTGAACTATTTTTGTGGATAAAATCAACAATATAAAGGAGTGATAACTTGAATATACAGTTTGACGCATTACCGCTTATAAGCGACAGAATGACTGGTATAGGCTGGTGTGAGGCAGGACAGACCACCGCTATGGCACGTCTGCACCCTGAAGATAATTTTATGTACAACTTTTTTTCAAGAAAAGATGACCACATAAAGCTTGAACGTCTTGCACCGTTTCTTGCAGATATAAAGCCGAATATTGCACATTTTTCAATACTTGTATATCGTGCATTGAGTACATTTATACCCTTGCCATATAACTTATTTTTTGGCAATAATGCTGATGTAACGCACTTTTTCAACTACATTGCACCGCCGTTTGTACACGGAAAAACAGTTATAACAGTTCATGACATGGTATACAAGTCATTCCCTGAAACTGTAAAGGGTCGCACAAAATTAATGCTGAACATGGGATTAAAGCAGTCAATGAAGCGTGCGGATATTATAGTAACGGATTCAGAGTTTTCAAAAAGTGAGATAATAAAGTATTTTCCACAGCACAGGAAAAAAATCCGTGTTGTGCCATGCGGAGTGGATTTGCAGAAGTTCAGACCGTGTGAGGATTCCGAAAAAATACAGCAGGTTAAAAAGTCGCTTGGTATAAACGGAGAGTATTTCTTGTATCTTGGCACAATTGAGCCACGCAAGAATCTTGAACGACTGATAACAGCTTACTATGCACTTGCAAAAAAGCTGAAAAATCCACCTAAACTTGTACTGGCAGGGGGCAAGGGCTGGCTGTACGACAGTATTTTCAGGCGTGTCAAGGAGTTAAAACTCACAAAACAGGTGATTTTTACAGAATATGTACCGTCAGAAGATATAACTGCACTTATGTGCGGAGCGTTGGCATTTGTTTTTCCGTCAGTTTATGAGGGATTTGGTATGCCGCCGCTTGAAGCTATGGCTTGCGGAGTACCCGTATTGTGTTCGAACTGCGCATCACTGCCCGAAGTTACGGGGGATTGTGCTATAATATGTGATGCTTATTCTGTCAAGAGCATTGCAAAAGGATTATACAAACTTTATTCAGATGAGAAGTTAAGAAAGGATTTGAGCATGAAAGGATTACAGCGTGCAAGGCTGTTTTCATGGGAAAAATCCGCAGAAAAACTATATAATATTTATAAGGAGATTATTTGAAATGGAAAATTATGACGACTTTTTAACAGAAGAAGATACATTCAGACTTGAAATAGAAACATATCTGCCCGAATTTATGGAACGTATGAAAAATGACACCATGCACGACCCTGATTTTGTACAGCGTACTCTTGAAATGATGGAAATAAGCGAATCAGCAGGAATCAACCTGCAACAGTATATACTTGACTATGGCAAGGCAAATGGCATTGAATAAAATCAGAGTTCTTGAAGTAAACAAGGCATATTTCCCACACGTTGGCGGAATTGAAAGTCTTGTGAAGCAGTATTCAGAGGAGTTAAGACAATACTGCGCCGTAAAGACTCTTGTATGCCGTGATGATTTCGGCTCAACTGTCACTGAAACTGTAGACGGCGTGAAAATTACAAGAGCAGGAAGTTTCGGAACATATTTTTCCTGCCCTGTTTCGTTCAGTTTTATCAGATTATTCAGAAAAATGTCGAAAAATGCAGATATAGTGCATATAAATGTACCGTTTCCGCTTGCTGATGTTGCACTGCTTTTGTCGGAATATAAAGGAAAAGTTGCTGTTTCATGGCATAGCGATATAGTGAAGCAGAAAAAACTGATGCTTATTTACAATCCGTTCATGCAATACCTGCTGAAACGTGCGGACGTTATATTCACGGCTACAGAGGGGCATATTAACGGCTCATCATATCTTAAGCCATTCCGTGACAAATGCCGTATACTTCCTTATGGGATAACCCCCGAAAATTATCTTGATATTGAGCGTGTGCCGTTTCTCACTGATAAGCTGACGGACAAATCAGCTGTAAAACTATTTTTCACGGGCAGACTTGTATATTATAAGGGTGTAGACGTTCTGCTGAAAGCATTTACAAGAGTGAAAAACTGCGAACTTTTCATAGCAGGAACAGGCGGACTTGAAAAATCACTGAAAACTTTTGCGGAATCTCACGGACTTACAGAAAAAGTGCATTTTTTAGGATTTCTGCCCGATAATGAGCTTAAACAGGCTTATGCGGACTGCGATATATTTATACTGCCGTCTATCGCAAAAAGTGAAGCGTTTGGAATAGTACAGCTTGAAGCCATGATATACGGCAAGCCCGTAATAAATACAAATCTGCCGTCTGGTGTACCTTATGTGAGTATCAGCGGACAAACTGGCATAACTGTTCCACCCTCCGACTGCAAAGCACTTGCAGATGCGATAAATACACTTGCACAAAACAAAAGTCTGCGTGAAAAATTCGGAAAAAACGCACAGAAAAGAGTTATCAGCAATTTCAATGAGAAAAAAATCATACGCAAATTGTACGAATTTTTACTGGAGGTGACAGAATGAAAGCTTTGATTATAGGTGGAGCAGGATTTGTCGGCGGTTATCTTATTGACGAACTGACTGCAAATGGATTTGAAGTACACGCAACACGTCTTGAAAATGAGAGTATTTCCGAAAAATGTACAGTCCATACGCTTGACATTCTCAAAAAAGATGATATAATCAATATTTTCAACAGCGTATCACCTGATGTTGTGTATCATCTTGCTGCACAAAGTTCTGTTGCTTTATCGTGGGAAAAGCCACAGCTTACAGCAGAAGTGAATATTATCGGCTCAATAAATATTCTTGAGGCTTTCAGAGAGTACGGAAAATCAGCGAATATGCGTTTAGTGCTGATTGGTTCAGGTGAGGAATACGGGTATATACGTCCCGAAGATTGTCCGATAAGTGAAAATCAACCGCTGAATCCTGCAAATATATACGCCATGACAAAAGCGTGTCAGGAGATGACGGGGAAAATATACGCAAGAGCGTATAATCTTGATATAATAATGGTGCGTGCGTTCAATCATTCAGGCGCAAAGCAGAGTAGTATTTTTGTTATTTCCGATTTTTGCAGGCAGATTGCCAAAATTGAATCGGGCAGAAAATCACCTGAAATATGCGTGGGAAATCTTTCGGCTATGCGTGATTTTACTGATGTACGTGACGTTGTGAGGGCATACAGACTTCTTGCGGACAAGGGAACTGGTGGAAGCGTATACAACATAGGACACGGAAAAGCTGTCAGCATACAGCATATACTTGATACTGCGCTAAATTTTTCGGCGGTGCATATTGATGTAAAGACAGACCCGAAACGCATGAGAGCATCTGATACACCCATAATAGAGCCTGATGTATCAAAAATATTTGCTGATACTGGCTGGAAAGCTGAAATTTCACTTGAAAAAACAATTGAAGATACACTTGATTATTGGAGAGAGGAGTATAAAAAATGTCAGATATGAAACTTACAAACGAAAAAATGCACACATTTGACGGTCACGAAAAAATCAGCTTTTTCAAGGCTGGCGAAAAGCTTACGGAGTTCGGCGAAAAACAGAACGAAGCAAATGAAGCACTTGCTTTGAACGTGAACGACCTTATAAAAAGAGTGTGTGCGCTGGAGGAAAAACAGCTGAAAAATGAGGAAATAATGCGAAAAGTCGCAACAGAACTCAATACACTGAAAAAGGAGCTTGACCGTGTTCGACTTTCGGACAAACTCAACACAAGTGCCATTGCAAGACTTGACAAAGCAATCAATATTGTATCAGAAGATGAAGCGGAAGATTAGGTAAAATTTTCGTTAAACTCTTGACATTCTTTGAATTTTGGTATATTATTAAAGTATTGGCAAATGCTTTATGATATGTGAATCAACGGAGATTCAGGCATATCTGATGTCTCCGTTTTTGTTTTGCCAATTAATATAATATAGGAAAGAAGGTGCTATTATGGGTAATCTTTCGGAAAAACTTATGGAGGAGCTTGAATCGAAAACCGCATTTACAATATGTGGTATTCCAATAGCCGATTCATGTGTTGTCACGTGGATAATCATGGCGGTACTTGTCATTCTGTCGATTATCTTCACACACAACCTGAAAAAAGTACCAAAGGGAAAGCAGTGTCTTATTGAAACAGGCATAACCGCCCTCAATAACTTTTTTCTGGGCATATTAGGTGAAAAGGGAAAGAAATATCTTACCATACTTGAAACACTGATTATTTACATCGGCTTTTCAAATATAATCGGTATATTCGGATTTACTCCGCCTACAAAGGATATAAACGTTACAGTGGCACTTGCGGGAATTGCAATCATACTTATTCAGGTTACATCTCTGATTGAAAACGGCGGTATTGGCTGGATAAAGGGATTTGCAAAGCCTATGGCTATCATGATACCGATAAATATTCTTGAACTGGTAACACGTCCGCTTTCACTTTGTATGCGACTTTTCGGAAACGTACTTGGCGCATTTGTTGTAATGGAGCTTATCAAGTTATGTGTGCCGTATGGCTTGCCTGTTGTGTTCAGTCTTTATTTTGATATTTTTGACGGCTTTATTCAGGCATATGTATTTGTTTTTCTTACATCTCTTTTCATGGCTGAAGCTATGGAGGAGTAAATCAATTAACTAAAAATAACGGAGGTTTTTTATCATGGGAACAATCGCAATCGGTGCAGCAGTTGCTGTATTAACAGGAGCAGGAGCAGGAATCGGAATTGGTATCGCAACAGCTAAGGCTACAGAATCAATTGCACGTCAGCCCGAAGCAAAAGGCGACATCAGAAGTACACTTCTTATCGGCTGTGCATTGGCAGAAGCAACAGCTATCTATGGTTTTGTTATTGCACTTCTTATCATTCTTTCACTTGGTAAGTAATCAGCGGAGGAGTGTAAATGCTTAATTTTGAGTTCTGGAGCATATTGGAAGCAGTTGTAAACGTACTTATATTGTTTATTCTGCTGAGAATATTTCTGTTTAAACCAATTAACAAAATTATGAACGAAAGAACAGAATCAATACAGAAAGATATTGATGACGCTGAAAAGGCAAAAAGAGAGACTGAAAAACTGAAACAGCAATATACTGATTCAATAAATGAAGCCAAAGAGGAGGCAAATAACATTCTCCGCAAGGCTCATGAAGATGCAGAGGCTGAAAGAGAGTCCATTATCAGCAAATCTCACAAGGAAGCGGAAGAAATTGTCAAATCAGCAGATGAGACAATCGAAAATGAGCGTAAGCGTGTGATACAGCAGGCTCATGCGCAGATTGCCGACCTTGCAATTGAAACTGCATCAAAAGTAATCGGGGCTAATCTTGACGATGAGAAAAACCGTAAGCTTGTTGATGACTTTCTTGCACAAGAGGAGGGTGGCAGGTTATGAAAGATATTGCAAAAGACTTTCTGAAAGAACTTATCCGCCTTGATATAAGCCGTGATGACATTGAAACGGTTAAAAGCGTGATGGTTGCTTGTCCTGATGCCTCTGATACACTTGAAAATCCGCTTGTTACACTTGACGAAAAAAGAAATATCATTCAGAAGATTTTTCCTGAAAGTATGGAGCGATTTATGGTGAACTCCGCAAAATCGGGCATAATTTCAGATTTGAGTGATATTTTTGACGAATATCTTGATATACTTCTTGAAAAACAGGGCAGTATCAAAGCTGTTGTACGCTATGTAACGCCACTCACAGAATCACAACAGGCTGATTTGCGTAAGTTTATCATGAATAAATTTGTACGTGATGACGTTGATATTGAGTACAGGCACGACCCCGATATTATAGGCGGTTTTATTCTCAATGCAGGTGATGTTGAGTACGACAGAAGCTACAGGACTAGCCTACATGAAATCCGTGAGACTTTACAGAATAAAGCCGTTGAAACTGTAGATAAAATCGGCGGTGAAATAAAATCGGGCGATATAATTTCTGTACTCAAAACAGAGATAAGAGACTTTGAAGTCCGTTCGGGTGCAACTGAAACAGGCTTTGTTACAAGACTTGGTGACGGTATCGCAAGAGTAAAAGGCATGAGCGGAGTAATGTACGGCGAACTTGTGGAGTTTGAGACTGGTATCCGTGGAATCGTACAGAGCATTGAGGAAAAGTCTGTCGGTGTTGTACTTCTTGGAAACGATTACGGCTTGACAGAGGGGTCATCAGTTGTCCGCACGGGCAAAAGAGCTGGTATCGGAGTAAGTGACGAACTGCTCGGACGTGTCGTTGACGCACTCGGCTCGCCTATAGACGGACTTGGAAAAATCAAGGCAGACGATTACTTCCCTATTGAACGTGAAGCACCTGGTGTTATCGAAAGAAAATCGGTCAGTGTGCCGTTGCAGACGGGTATACTTGCTATAGACTCAATGTTCCCGATAGGACGTGGACAGCGTGAGCTTATCATAGGTGACAGACAGACGGGTAAAACGTCAATTGCTGTTGATACTATGATAAATCAGAAGGACAAGGACGTTATATGCGTATATGTTGCAATCGGGCAGAAGTCGTCTACAGTTGCACAGACTGTAAATACTCTTAAAAAGTACGGTGCTATGGATTATACTGTAGTTGTATCGGCATCAGCGAGTGAACCTGCTCCGCTACAGTATATTGCGCCATATTCGGGTACGGCTATAGCTGAATACTTCATGTCAAAGGGAAAAGATGTTCTTATTGTATATGATGATTTGTCAAAGCACGCTGTTGCTTATCGTGCAATGTCATTGTTACTGCACAGACCGCCCGGACGTGAAGCTTATCCGGGTGACGTTTTCTATTTACATTCAAGACTGCTGGAGCGTTCAAGCCGTCTGGACGACGAACACGGCGGAGGCTCACTTACAGCCCTCCCGATTATTGAAACTCTGGCGGGTGATATTTCAGCGTATATTCCGACAAATGTAATTTCAATCACAGACGGACAGATATTCCTTGAAAGTGAGCTATTCAATTCAGGTCAGCGACCTGCCGTAAACTACGGACTTTCCGTTTCACGTGTAGGCGGTGCGGCACAGACAAAGGCAATGAAAAAGGCAGCAGGAAACTTGCGTATCGACCTTGCACAGTTCAAGGAGATGGAAATATTCACACAGTTCTCATCTGAACTTGACCCCGCAACCACAGAATTACTCAATCATGGGCATCTTATTACAGAGATGCTGAAACAGCCTTTATATAATCCGCTACCGCACTATGAGCAGGTTATACTTCTCTATGCGGCACAGAAACGTCTTTTTGAGCATATCAAGCCGAAAGAGATGAAAGAGTATACCAATGAACTTATGAACTATATCAGAAGTTACGGACAGGATATTATTGAGGAAATTGAGGACAAAAAAGTGCTTACAGACGACCTGAAAGAGCGTATTGAGAGAATTATTGAAGCATTTGAGGAGTAACAAACTATGGCGAATATACGTGAAATACGTGACAGAACAGAGAGTATAAAGCAGATTCTCAAAATTACAAATGCTATGTATCTTATATCATCTTCAAAGCTGAAAAAGGCTCGAAAAGCACTTGAATCAACTGAACCATATTTCTATAAATTGCAGGACACCATTGAGAGCGTTCTTGAACATACTCCGCACACTGAACAGCAGTATTTTAACAGACGTTCTGATATTCCGACCGAAAAGCGCAAAAGGGGGTATATCGTCATAACGGGTGACAAAGGTCTCTGCGGAAGCTATAATCATAATATTCTGAAATATGCGGAGCAGAAACTCAATGAAGCACCTGATATTGATAATTGTTATCTTTTTGTCATGGGACAGGTCGGGAGAATGTACTTTCAGAAAAGAATGAAATCTGTTGACGGAGAATTTCTCTATACTACACAGAATCCCACGCTTTACCGTGCCGGAGAGATTGCGGATATAGTTATAGACAAATTCAGCAAGGGCGAACTTGATGAAGTATGGCTGTTGTATACTGATATGATTTCATCAACTTTGCAGGAAACAAAGTCATTGCAGTTGTTGCCGTTTGAACGCCGTCACTTCGGAAAAGACAAAGACGGTACAATCAGAAAATTGCCAAAAGCGTCATTTGTGCCGTCGCCTGAAAAAGTTATGGAGTATCTTATCCCGAACTATGCAAAAGGTATCATTTACGGCGCAATGGTTGAGGCTTTCTGTTGTGAACAGCAGTCACGCATGACGGCTATGGACTCCGCAACAAACAGTGCAAAAGATATGATAAAAGACTTGTCACTTCTCTATAACAGGGCAAGACAGGCATCTATAACACAGGAAATCATGGAAGTATGCAGTGGAGCAAACAGCCTTGAAACACAGGACTGATATGAAAGGAGACAATATTTTTACATGGAAAAAGGCAGAATAACACAGGTTTCAGGACCTGTTATTGACGTAGAGTTCCCGACAGGTACTCTGCCCATGATAAAAGATGCACTTACTGTTCAGGTAGACGGAAAAAGACGTATCATGGAAGTTGCACAGCATCTTGGCAACCGCACAGTCCGCTGTATAATGCTCGCAACAAGTGAGGGATTGAGCAGGAATATGGAAGTAACTGCAACAGGTAGCTGTATAAAAGTACCAGTCGGAGAGAAGACTCTCGGGCGTATGTTCAATGTACTTGGTGAACCGATTGACAAGAAGGGCGACACAGATGCAAAGGAATACTGGGAAATCCACAGAAAAGCACCGTCTTTTCAGGAGCAAAGCCCCGTTGTTGAGATTCTCGAAACAGGAATAAAAGTCATAGACCTGATTGCACCGTACGCAAAAGGCGGTAAAACTGGACTTTTCGGCGGTGCTGGAGTGGGCAAGACTGTTCTTATTCAGGAGCTTATACACAATATCGCAACCGAACACGGCGGTTACTCCATATTTACAGGTGTCGGAGAGCGTTCACGTGAGGGCAACGACTTATGGAATGAAATGCAGGAATCGGGCGTTATAAGCAAGACTGCGCTTGTATTCGGTCAGATGAATGAACCTCCAGGCTCACGTATGAGAGTGGCGCAGACGGGTCTTACAATGGCAGAGTATTTCAGGGACGTTGAACACAAGGACGTGCTTTTATTCATAGACAATATTTTCCGATATGTACAGGCAGGCTCGGAAGTCTCCGCACTTCTCGGACGTATGCCGTCCGCTGTCGGCTATCAGCCTACACTTGCAACAGAAGTAGGCGAACTTCAGGAGCGTATAACGTCCACCAAAAATGGCTCTATAACGTCAGTTCAGGCGGTTTATGTTCCTGCGGACGACCTTACAGACCCTGCACCTGCTATAACTTTTGCGCATCTTGATGCAACAACGGTACTGTCAAGAAAAATCGTTGAACAGGGCATATATCCTGCTGTTGACCCGCTTGAATCAAATTCACGCATACTTGAACCCGATATTGTGGGTGAGGAGCATTACACGGTTGCAAGACGTACACAGGAACTTTTACAGAAGTACAAGGAATTGCAGGATATTATCAGTATACTTGGCATGGAGGAACTTGATGAGGACGACAAAACAGCTGTATACCGTGCAAGAAAGATTCAGAAATTCTTGTCACAGCCGTTCAGCGTTGCAGAGAATTTCACAGGACTAAAAGGAAAGTATGTTCCGCTGAAAGATACGATTGAGGGATTCAAGGCTATAATTGATGGCGATATGGACAAATACCCTGAAAGTGCATTTCTTATGGCAGGAACTATTGATGACGTGCTTGCAAAGGCAAAGGAGATAGAGAATGGCTAAAACTTTCTATCTTGAGATAGTCGCATCAGACAGAATATTTTTTCAGGGAGATGTTGAGCATCTTGTAATTACGGCAATAGACGGCTTGCTTGGTATTATGGCAGGTCACGAACCGCTTGTAACGTCACTCCCGACTGGTGAACTGAAGTACATGGTTGAGGGCGAATGGAAGTACGCCGCAATATCAGAGGGTTTCATACAAGTCATGCCCGATAAGGCTGTTATACTTGCGGATTCATGTGAACTGCCTGAAGAAATTGACATAAAGCGTGCAGAACAGGCAAAGGAGCGTGCAGAGGAAAAACTCCGTCAGAAACAGAGTATACGTGAATACTATGAAACACAGACAGCTTTGAAACGTGCTATGAACAGGCTGAAAATCTCACAGAAAAATTTTAGGTGATATTATGATAAAAATTAAATTTGTTGACGGAAATGCTGTTGTAAGCGGAAAATTTAACTTCGGCTACATGGGCATTTACAAAGATGAGCAGATAGACCTATATGATAGTGACGAAATAAGAGACTGGGATATTGTTGAGGAACATTTTGACGGTGATTTCACGGACGAACAGCTTGCGGATTTCCTGACAGATTATTTCAATAACTTTGAGGCTAAAATTCAGGCGAATATAAAGCAGGTAAACAATAATTTTCTGATTAACATATATGAGTACAGTATGGAGGGAATAGGGCATAAATTCTGGAAAGAACCGTCAATTACCAATACCGAATATCTTCCTGAAAATACGGACGATTTTGACCCATATACTTTCTGTGAAGAAACATGGAAAATAATGGAAGAATATGAAGATACACCAAATGACGGCAGTATGCAGAAAACCGATGTTGAAAAGTTTATCCGTGAAAAAATGCCGCTGCTCAATCTTGATGCATTTTTAGCAGGAATAGTTCCCGAAAGTATATCTCTTGATGATGGCAGAGTATCTTTTCAGTGTTCCGACAACATAGACTTTGAACACAAAATATTATGCAGTGCTTATGACGAGCTTGACGAAAACCTTACTTTCTGCGACTGGCATAATTTCTGATTATATAACCAAAAAATCAGTATGAAACTTGTGCATATTACCTAATTGCAGACAATTATTGCAGATATGCTTGACTTTTTGATGTAAATATTGTAAAATAATAGTAATTGTCACAGCGACAAAGAAAAATATACAGGAGGCTGAAAAAACGTGAACAAAAAAACACGCAAATCAACATTTTTTTTAATTGCTGTTTTTATTGCGTTGTTTACTGTTTCATCTGTCCTTGGACTTGACTACCTTTTCGGCGACAACACAAAAACAATTATCAAGGGTGTTGACGATATTCGACTGGGTATTGACATCAAGGGCGGTGTTGATGTAACTTTTGCACCTGCGGACGATATTGACGTAACTGACGAACAGCTTGACGCTGCAACTCAGAAGATAAAAACACGTCTCTCCGCACTTGGCATCAACGATAATGAACTCTACAGCGACAACAAAAGCGACAGAATTATCGTCCGTTTTCCTTGGCAGGCTGGCGAAAGCGAATACGACGCAGAAGAAGCAGTCAAGGAACTTGGTGAAATGGCTGAACTCACTTTCCGCAAGGGTACTGATTCAGTTACCGACGATTCAGGAAATACAGTCCCGACAGGTGAACTTGTCCTGAACGGTGATGACGTTGAAAAGGCTGGTTACGCTCAACAACCCGACAGCAATGGTAATCTTGAATACGTCGTTACTCTCAAACTTACTTCGGGCGGAGATGACAGCGGTACTGAAAAATTCGCAAATGCTACAGCTGAACTCAATGGTACAGGCACTCCGATTTCTATATGGATGGACAACACCATGATTTCATACCCGTCTGTAAACAGCATTATCACAAACGGCGAAGCAGTCATTACAGGTAACTTTACAGCCGAATCCGCAAAGGCTCTTGCCGACCAGATTAACTCCGGTGCATTGCCGTTTAAAATGGTTACAACAAGTTTCAAGACAATATCGTCAACAATGGGTGAAGGCTCACTCAATGCAATTCTCCTTGCATCATATATCTCATTCGCACTTATTGCCGTTTACATGATTATCCTCTACAGACTTCCGGGTTTTGTTGCAGTAATCGCACTTATCGGACAGATTGCAGGAACTATTGCCGCAATAACAGGCTGGTTCGGATTCATGCCCGGCTCAACTCTCACAATACCCGGTATCGCTGGTATAATTCTTTCAATCGGTATGGGTGTTGATGCAAATATCATCACGGGCGAACGTATCAAAGAGGAAGTCCGTTCGGGAAAAACACTTGATTCAGCAATCAAAATCGCATACAAGAAAGCATTTTCAGCAATCCTTGACGGAAATATTACAAATGTCATTATTGCTATAATTCTTATGGGTGCATTTGGCGTACCGTCAAGCTTTTTCTCACAGATTCTCAACAAGACTATCTTCTTCATGTTCGGTGCAACTACAGAGGGTGTTGTTTATTCGTTCGGATTCACACTTCTTGTCGGCGTTATATGCAACTTTATCTTCGGCGTATTCTTTGCAAAACTTATGGTTACATCACTTTCAAAGTTCAATGCGTTCAGAAACAGAAAGCTTTATGGAGGTGTTGAGAAATGAGCAAAAAAACTACTCCTAACACAAGCAAAATCTATGATTTCTGCGCAAAAAAAACAATGATTTTTGTGATTGCAATCTGCGTTATACTTGCTCTTGTTGCGGGAATTATTATACGTGGAGTAAATCTTGCAATCGAATTTGAGGGCGGTACAATCCTCACATACTCATATACAGGCGATATTGATACTGGCAAAGTTACCAGCGAAACAGAAAGTATTGTAGGTGTTCCCGTAACCGTGCGGACAGGTCATAGCCTTGATTCTGATTCAAATCAGATTACACTGTCATTCACATCAAACGAAGGACTTAACGCTGAACGACAGTTCGCACTAACAGAAGCTCTCAATCAGGCTTTCCCCGACAATGAACTTGAATTATTCGATTCAAATGACGTAAGCTCCGCATCAGGACGTGAATTTCTGCTGAAATGCCTGCTTGCGATAGTTGTTGCATCTCTCCTGATAATCATCTATATTGCGTTGAGATTCAGCAAAATCGGCGGTTGGTCGGCAGGTATATGCTCAATATTCGCACTCTGTCACGACCTTGTAACTGCTCTTGCAGCATCAGTTCTTTTCGGCTTTGAGTTCAATGCAAATATCGTTGCTGTTATCCTCACAATTTTGGGATATTCAATCAACAACACTATCGTAATCTACGACAGAATCAGAGAAAACAGAAGTCTCTATCCGACCGCATCACTAAATGAGCTGATAAATATGGGCTGTTCGCAGTCGCTCAAACGTTCAATCAGAACATCTCTCACAACAATCGGCACTATGGTTGTAGTATCAGTTGTTGTATTTGTAAGCGGATATACTTCACTTCTTAGCTTCTCTGTTCCACTCATTTTCGGCTTGATTTCAGGTACTTACTCATCACTTTTTGTTGCTCCGGTAACATGGTCGTGGTGGAAAGGCAAGGAAAGCAAAAAATCAGAGGACAAATAATAATTACAAGCGGTCGGATTAAGTTCTGACCGTTTTTTTGTACACTCCTTTTACATCACCGTACGCCGACCACACGCCCTCTACACGCC
>JAIDTI010000027.1 GCA_029060755.1 Ruminococcus sp.
CGTATAAGGGGATTTCTTTGTCCATACAACAGCATTATTTCTGTAGACTTTCATAATTTCAGTCAGCTGACCTGATGTATCTGTTTTTATGATTCTTTCTATATTTTTACAGTTTACTTTTATAGGCATATCAGTCACCTTCTTCTGCTATCATATATATCGTATCAGGAGCTTTGGTACTCAAAGCATCATATTCACTCTGTGACAAGGTTACTATACTATTTT
Source organism: Ruminococcus sp. (assembly GCA_029060755.1). Taxonomy (GTDB): domain Bacteria; phylum Bacillota; class Clostridia; order Oscillospirales; family Ruminococcaceae; genus Ruminococcus. The sequence continues at coordinate 226 of JAIDTI010000027.1, forward strand.
TATCAACTTTTTCTGAAATCAGGTCATCAGTCTGTGATTTTGTGTAGTAGTCTGATAAATCAGCATTTCCACCACTATTTTTACCTGCAAACTGTGATGCCATGTAAATTTCATGAAGATTCATTCAATCACCTCTCCATTGATGTACCATTTTCCGTCACCGCCGAGAACAGCTATTTTGTCCTCAGTGATGATTAGTGCAGTTGAACCCTGATGCAGTATTCTGCCCGATATTCCGTTGATGTTAGGCAGTTCGTCTCTTGTATCAACATCAATCTGCATCACCGATTCCGATTTGTTTTCATTGAAACAGTAAAATTTTTCATTTCTTATTGTCATCATTTTTTTCCTCCTTTAATTTTTAAATGACATTTTTCCTCCTTTCATAAGAGGGCAAAAAAGCACTTTTTTCAATGCAAAAACATTGATTATTGAAAAATGTTCATAAAAAGTTTACATTTTTTACAGGCATATCAGTCATCTTCTTCCGCTATCATGTATATCGTATCAGGAGTTTTAGTAATCAAAGCATCATACTCACTCTGCAACAATATTACTATATTATTTGACGAACCTGAACCGCCTGCTGAACCTGATTCAAGTGTTGTCAGCCTGTCATTTACGGCTGATACAGCATTTGCAGATTCCGATATTCTTTCATCAAAATTTTTCATACAGTCGTCTAATATATCCCAGTTTTCCGAGATGATACTCATATCAAACTTGTCTTTTTTGTTGGTCTGTTTTCCAAGATTGTAATTTTCAGTATATTCTGTCATGGTTGCCCCTCCAGTTGAGATGTTTTAAATTTTTCAAGGACTTCAATCGGATATTTTTCAAGTTCTTCAATGCTTGAAAAAATAAGTGCAGATGCAATATTCTGTCCCCATAAATATGATGAATTTCCCAGTATTTCGCAGTTTTCAGATAGTTTTACTTCTGCTTTGTGAATACCGCCTGCAACTGTTTTGTGTGAGGATAAGTGAACTGTCAGCGGTTCATTTTTCTTGATTTTTCCGATAAAAAAAGACGGCTGTTCAATGTCGTCGAAAAATAAATTCACTTCAATTTCTGAATCACTCATTCCACGTAGATTCAGCGTAATATCGGCAAAAACCGTTGTTTCTTCACGCACGGAAAATTGCCCTGATGCAACAATTCCTGATGTTTCACCCGTACTTTCAAGGTCAACTGCGCAGATATTCTTTGTTGTATTTATTGTTGCAAACATCTGCTGATTTGCCGATATACTGCTGTTTCCACCGCTTGTAACTGTATTTTCTGAAGCACCGGCTGAAATCAGCGTGTGCGATCCTCTGAACTGCCAGTGTTCAGCCGTAATCAGAAAATTCGTACTTTTTTCACCGTTGATTCCACCTGATATTTCGACAAAATCGCCCAGTTCAAGTGCTGGATTTCCGTAATACTCAATTTCTCCCGGTGTCCAGTCGGAAATTTTAAGATTTGCCGCTGAATATTGCAGAAATTCACGGTACTGAATTTCAGCTCTGTCAGCGTCCGAAGTGTCGAATATATACGGATTTTCCGACAATACCGGAACGCAGGCGGTGTTCACATCTCCGCCCTCAATTTCATGCACTGCTGTATAGCCGTACTTATCACGGTAAGCCACCCCACGAATACCAAAACTGTATTCGCTTATATTGATTTTATGGCGTAAATCCGCAGGAATCGTAAGTACTGGAGCTGTCCCGAACGTGCGGAATTTTATCTTGCCATATCTGTCCGCAAATGCAATTCCACCCATATATCCGGCAATCGCCGCCACTTCTGCACGGCACGTTGAGCAGAAAGACGAACCGAAAATAACTCCAGTATCACCGATTAGCTCCTTGATTTCCTCTGCTGTCTGTGCAAACTCAATACCTGTTAATTGTTTCACTTTTTCAATACGTGCTTCAAGCGTTATCGCACCCACATAGTTATCATTTATCGGCACGTCCAAATCGCCAATACAGTCCTGTGCAGTGATTGAAATCAAGTCTTCTGATGTTCTTGTCGGATTCGTGATTTTCCATTTGCCAAGCGGAATCCAGCTATGCTCATGAACACACCATTCCAGATAAAGCGCACCGCCACGCAGGCTCTCACGGTCGATATTTCCCGATTTTATGGTGATTTGTGCAGTTCCCGTGTAAAGCTGTCCGATTCCGAACTCGCTTTCATTTGCTGTACACTGCCGGCTATAGCTGATTTCGCCGACAAGATTTTTGTCGTCAAGCTCAATATGATGTCCGTGTTTCGTAATAATTTTTCCCCTGATATGCTGGATTTTTTTACTTTCGATTGCCTGAATATATTCGGCTGATATGTCGTACATTTTGCCCTCCTAAATCTCAATCAAACTAAATGAAAGCCTGTATTTTCGGCTTTTTTCAGTGCCGACAATTTCTTTTGTGCGGTCTGACGGGTACATATTTTTTGTTTTTTCTTCGTCACCCTCGTAAAAACTCACAGTAAAATCAGTGCCGCAAATCAAGCTTTCAAGCAGTTCTGTCTGCACAGTATCAAGCAGAAATTCGAGTTCCAAAGTGTAGATATTTTCACGAATCAGATACATCAGAAGATGACCTGTTTCAGCACTTCTTTGTGTGGAATCAGAATACAAATCACTTTTTGCAATCGTCATTTTTATCGGTGCAAACGGCAGTGTTACGCCGTTTATGGCTATTATTCCGTCCATTATTATCCTCCTCTTCTGCGCCTGTCGTCGTCCACGATTTTTATGATTTCACGACTGAACGCACTGCTATTTTTGGATAAATAAACGTTCAGAACAATTTCTTTCGGGAAATTTCCTCCGCTTTTCTGCATTGCATTCTGCACTGCTTTTTCGATTGTACTCAGCGGTGAAACGATTTCAGTCTCACGCTTGTTATCGCCTAAAATAGCCATAAATTCGCCGTAATTCGCAGGTACGACAGTACCCTGTGCAAGTTTTGGAATTTCGGGAATTGAAATACTCGGCAGCCATTCAAACGGATACCAGTTCATAATTTCAGCACCTCTGATACTGTCCAGAGCTGAATTTATCGCATGAAACGGCTCTGCAATAACTGCATTTATTCCGTCAATCAGATTATTTACAACACTTTTGAACGTCTCAAAAATACCGTTTGTTATGCCGTTAAAAATTTCTCCACCACTGCTGAAAACGTTTTTGACTTTTTCCCACGCTTCTGAAAAAGTATCACGAAACCAGTCTGAAACGTGCGAAAAACAGCCTTTTATGCCGTCCCACACGCCATTGAAGAACCCCGCAGGATTGGAGAAAATTTCAGTAATATTATTCCATGCAGACTGAAACTTCTCCTTGAAAAAGTCGCCTGTTTCAGAATAAACAGACTTGATTTTATCCCATTTTTCGCCGAACCAACCTGAAAAGTTGCTGAAAATTGATGTTACGTTGTCCCACGCTGTCTGAAATTTATTTTTAAACCAGTCTGCAACCTCTGAAAGTGCCGATTTTACGCCATTCCAACGGTTTCCAAACCATGTTCCAATGCCTTTAAAAATTGATGTTACGTTGTCCCATGCAGTCTGAAATTTATTTTTGAACCATTCTCCGACTTCTGAAAGTTTTGATTTTACATCATTCCAGCGATTTTTGAACCATATTCCGATGTTTTTGAAAGTTTCTGTCACATTATTCAATGCTGTTTCAAACTGTTTTTTGAACCAGTCACCAACATCTGAAAGTACCGATTTTACGTCATTCCAACGGTCACTGAACCACGTTCCGACATCTTCAAAAATTGTGGTAATATTATCCTTTGCAGTCTGAAATTTTTCTTTAAACCAGTCACCTATATCTGAAAATGTCTGCTGTATATCTTCTTTAATTCCACTGAAAAAATTGTATAGATATTCGCCGTAACCACTCCAGAACTCGCTCCAGTTACTGATAAATTGTGAGACATCTTCATTAAAAAAGTCGTATAAATCCTCGCCAAATTTTTCAAGGTCTTTATCCCAGCCTGTCCAGTCAAGAATTGCTGTTGTGATTGAATATCCAGCGATAAATGCCGATATTCCTGCAAAAACTGTACTTAAACTAAGTGTTGCTGTGCTGCCAAGAGCAGTAATCACACCGCTTATTTTCGGCGCAAGACCTGCCAGAATCGTTGGTATTTTTCCGATTGTAGAACTTAAATTCGTCAGAAAAACATAACCTTTTGAAACCAGAATCAATGCACCGATTCCCTTTGCAAAATCAATCAGAGTGGCGACTTGATTTTCAGTAATTGATTCGCCGATTTTCTTTATTGCACTGCCTAAAAGCTTGATTGCTTTAGTTGCCGCATTTGCTGTAAACTTTGCAATCGGCTGTAAAAATTTATCCCATAATTTTTCCTTGACAACCGGATAAGCAGTTTCCCACGCCGAATTTACGCCGTCTATCGCATCGCTTAGTGATTCCAGAAATGTCGGAATTAAATCTTCAATCGTCCACGAAGCAAGCGGTAAAAGCACATCATTATAGAAGTTTTCAAGTCCCTCACCGATATTTTCTGTAAGCGGTTCAAGCGATTCAAGAAGTGAATCTACAGATTCAAGAAACGACGAAAAATCCACGTTTTTAGTCCATTCAGAAGTAGAAAAAGTAATATCGTTCACCGTTTCTGAAATGACCTTAAAAATATCAAGAACGCCCTTAATTATCCGCTGTCCGACTTCATTTTCGCTCCACGCTTTTTTGAAATTCTCACGCAGATTCGTGACCGTATTGTTGATATTTGTCTGTATTTCAAGAATATTTCCAAGAATCTCTTCGCCTGTTCCGTTGTTCCAAACTTCACGGAAATCCTCCGAAACAACGTGAATCAACTCAAAAAGTGCGTTCCAGCGGTTGAAGTACGACTGCACAAGTTTTTCGCCACGTCCGTCATCTTCCCACGCATTTTTCAGTGCAGTTGAAATATCACCGATAATTCCCGTAATATCGCCAAAAAGTCTGATAATGTTTCCGACATATTCTTCACCTGAACCGTTAGTCCAGACTTCCTCAATGCTGTTTCCAATACTCGAAAACAGCGATTTTACGGAATTTACAGTATGTTTTGCATTTTCAATAAATTCAGGTGAATTATCCTCCCATGCAACTTTTATCGGCATCAGAAGTCTGCGGAATTTTTCTGCAAGCTCATCAACTGCATCATCAACATTGCTTTCATCAACCGTCGGTCTTATTATCGGCGTATGCGGAGAATCTGCCGATATATCGTCTTTTTTGTCGTCATTTCCAGAACTTATTGTGTTGATTTTATCAAATGTCGCAAGTGAATTTTTCTGTGCTTTTTCAGTCTCCTCAACTGCTTCTGTAAGCGATTCCTGCAAATCAATTACATCTTCAAGTCCGCTGTTCATTCCGTTGCTGTAGACTTTTTTGTCCGATTCTACGCCGAATACACCTGCAAGACTTTCAGCGGCTTTTTGTGCAAGGGTTGCTATTTCTGCCAGATATTCTGCCAATCTGTTAAGTGCAGGCAGAAAAATAGCTTCAATCTGATACACAGCATCTCCGAACTGCTCCTTTATGTCGCCGATAGTGTTGCTTAACTGCTGCATTTTTCCTGCATTGGTCTGTGCAAGTGCCTCGTTTACGCCGCCGACAGATGCCGATACAACCTCAGCAAGTGTGGCTACACGCTGTTCCTCCGTACCGAATTTAAGAAGCTGTTCCTGTGCTTCGTCAAAAAAATAGCCGTATCTGCTCAATGCAGAAGTCTGACCGCCAAGAACTTTTCCGAGCATTGTCGAAATCGTCACCGCTGATTCTGCAGTTGCATTAAGTCCATACTGCTGTGCAAGCATATCAGTCAGGACGCTCATCATCGGCTTTAAATTGTCCGCATTTTCGATATATGTAGACAACTCCTGCAAGCCTGATAACTGTACTTCATCACCGATAACGCCGATATTCTGTAGTTCTGATGCATAGTCTTTCAGGCTCTGGATTTGTTCATTGGTTGCACCAAGATTTCCTTTAAGTATCGCTCCGAGACGTGTTTCGGCTTCAAGCTGAACATTCCATAGGCTTTTGCACTCATCGGCAAAACTTTTGATTTTTGCAACACTGAATACAGCACCGACAGTTGCTGCGATTTTCAGCAGACCTGATTTCAGATTTCCAAGTCTTTCTGTGATATTTTTCAATCCTGCTTCAAATCCGGAAGTATTTATTTTTGTATTGAAATTCAAATATCCGTCAGCCGTAATAATCACCTCCTTTGGCTAAAAATCAGTATTTTTTAATATTCGCTGTAATTCATCTGCTGTACTTCTGGAGTTGATTCTGAACCCTCAGGAGTAAATATTTTTGTCTCTAAATCAAAATCTCCTTTAACACGGTTTCCATTGTTGTTTATCGAAAACGGGATTTTGATTCCGGAAGTATCGCCACCGATTGAGTTCGGAACAACAACCACATCTTCACGATAAGCCCATATTACGTTCTCCGAACTGTCAAGCAGAATATCAACTTTTGTTGTATGACATGGTTTTCCAGTACAGCGGTTATTGGCTATATATGCCAGTTTTTCACCCAGTGCTTCAGGTGAACTTTTATCCAAGTATACATAATATGGGTCAACGTCAGAGCTGACTGTATAGCCATTGTGTGTCACTGTATTTTCGCCCCAGATATTTTTTGTAGTCGTTACATCAGGGTTAAGATTTTCGGTGTATTCTTCCAAATCCTGACCAAGTCTGACATAATTTGTGGTGTCGTAAACAGCGGTTTTCGGGTCACCAAGCGGATTTGTGTCAATAAGATGTACAAGATATTTTCTTTCAGCCTTTTCCATAAAATTTCCTCCTAATCAAAAAGAGCATTGATTCTTTCTTGCTTCTCAAGTTCTTCTTTCGTATATTTTTTACGTATTTTAACAAGATTTCTGTTGTTGCACAAAAATTCATTTTCCCATTTTTCAAGCTTTTTTCCTCGTGACTTTTTATTCCTGATGTGCAAAATCTGCGAAAAAAGTCCATCACTCATTTCATTGAAATATCCTAAAAAAGTCCACCAGTGCAGGAATTTCACTGCTCTTGTCTCAAATCCTGCAACTTTGTTTATTGCAGGAAAATACAGTGATTCATCCTGTTCCCAGTCAATTATTTTCGCTTTCTGCACATCGTTTTTTTCAGGCATATTTCCACCGCCGACAAACCAGTAAGCCTGATTTATCGCTGTTTGCAGGTCTTTTTCAGGTATGCTTTCAAAGTCTGCAAAAAGATTTTTCATGCACACAAAACATTTTTCACGTTCCGTCAGTTCGGGGTCATCAAATGCCTGAAAAATATTCAGTATTACCCTGAAATCAGCATTAATTCTGTATGATTTTCCACCGATTTCAAGGCTTTCAGGAAGTTCGCCAATCATGATTTTTCAAGATATTTCTGCACTTCCGGACGGAGTTTCAGTGATTTCATGTCCTCCTCCAGAATGGGTATAAATGCTTCAAAAAATGCTTCAACCAGAAGTTTTCCACCGTCCACTACTGAAAACGGATTCTCGCCGTCAAATGCATGTGTACAGATGTCAGTGTCAAAGATGTTGTTTATGATTTCACCGTATTTTCTGCCCATTCTGGCGATATTGTCCTTGTTTATTTCGTCCCTGATTTTATCAATTTCAGACAATGTGTTATCTATTTTATCAAGCATATCAGGGCTAAGCTTCACACGGATTATCTTGCTTTCATCACCGTTTACAACGTACTCCTTAAAGTTCTTTTTAAAGTTTATTGATTTCATTTTTTCGCTCCTTTTTCAATTCATATTCTGCAAAAATCTGCATCTGATAGCGGTAACCAATGATTTTATTTTCGTCTGGAATCTCATAAAGCATACCGTTTTCAGCAAAAATTTTTGTTATTTTTCCGTTGTCAATTTTAATATTTTTCTGATTTTCAAGCCATAGTGTCAGATTCAAAAGTGCGGAACTGTTCGACAATCTTTCAAAGTCGTTGATACTGCTGAAAACAGCGTAAAACAGAAAAGAATGTTGTCTTTTCTGATTGCCAAGAATATCGGTTTTAAGCAGCATATCACCCACTGACGATAAACTGAAACTTTCAGGCGTACTTCCTGTAAAATCAATATGAAGTTCAGAAATCCCCGAAAAATTGCTTAAAACCTGTTTTACTTTTTCTATCACGTTCATTTGTATGCCTCCTTTTTTGCCCCTACAAGAATACGGAATTTATAATGTCTTTTCGTTGTTTCAAACCAAAGTCGTGTGCCTTTTGGATTTCCACGATTTTTACATGTTGTTGCATCATAATAAGTGTGAGGTGCAAAACGTTTGGTATAAATCAGTTTTCCTGCTTCGGGATTTTTCAGTGAATCATGCAAACTTCCCGATTTTGCGTATTTTGTAGGTGCAACAGGAACAAATTCATTGAGATATTTCATGCAGTCCGAATCCACAGATTTTTGTGCATCTGCGAAATTTTTCTTTTTGTCAGGAAGTTTGAATATCAGCTTCATTTAATCACCTCGCTGAAATTATGATGTCATTCTCCCGTCTTTCCACTGAATTTACAACAGCAAAATTATTATATTTTTTTCTGAAATTAGCCATACTTTCTGAAATTTTCCGCTCATCTGATGTATCAAATTCAAAGTCGCATATTTCAGGAACAACATAGTCCCCGACTTTCGGAAGCCACGTAAAATCGGTATTATTTACTGCATATATCTGAATATCAAGACTTCCATTTTTCATTTCACCTGTTTTGTCACGGATAAAACTTCTGTTATCAAAAAACAGCACATCACTGTAAATATGACGTGTAAAATCTCTGCTGTCGAAAAAAGTACAGTTTCCATTTGGAATAAGTTCTTCAACAGCAATCTTTTTATGCCAGCAAAGCGGAATATTCGCTTCAATTCCCTGAATTTCTTTACCGACAGTACGGAATTTTTTGTCAAAAAACTCTATTTTTTTATTTGTCCAGTCATGTAAATCACCTTTAGGAATTGCGAGTATATATGTAATTATTTTACTATTTCCGATTGCTGAATCCGATAAAGCAGGCTCACCGACAAGTACGTTTTCAACAATTTCAATACTACTGTCAAGATACAGTTTTATCGGGATTCCTTTAATCATCTGCATTGTTATACATCTCCACCGCTCCGTAAGTCTGATGAATAATTCCAAGTTCTTTCAGTTCATTTCTGAGAAAATATAAATTCTGTCCTGCATTGAGATATGTCATTGAAACACTATATCCCAATGCCGACTGAGAACCCTGTGAAACTGTTGATGGCACGTTTTCCATGCTGTCAACAGCTCTGAGAACGGACTGAATTACAACGCTTTTTACAGCATTTCTGTAATCTTCGCCAAGAAGTTCGTCATTTATCATATTGTCAATATTTCTGCTATATTTTGTGGCAATAATTCTTAATTTTGAACTTGCCGTATCAAGTAAATTTTCAACGGCGGTCAGCTGTGAATCTGTAAATTTTTTTCCAAGTGCAGTTATATCGCTGATTTCTGCATAGCGGTTTCCCATTATTCGTCATCTTCCTCTGTGACTGCTTTTATAAGCGAGAATGCCGATTTATCCAGTATTCCCCAGCCGATATATGCTTCTGAACGCAGTACAATTTCATTTGACTGTTTGAGGTCGCCCTGACCGTCAGGATTTCCGTATTCGATTATTTCCAGCGGAATATTGTCGGCATATCCCCAGCGGAAACAGTTCGCAAAATCACCAACAATTGCACGTATATCGCTTGAATTGAATGAAACAGTATTATTTATGTCAGCATTCATTCCTCCGAAATTTCCGGGATTATTGCCGAATCTGTATTCAGGATAAATCGGGATATGTGAATCAGCCGTTTTCATTTTACCAAGTACCGAACCAAATACAGGAGACATTGCAATACCTGTTACAATTCCGTCAGCGTCCTGAATCGGTTTGACAGCATCATCAATGTTGTCATCAGGAAAAGTCGGATTATATTTGATTATATTTGTCACTGCCTTATCAAAACAATTGTTTCCGATTATCGACGAAGCTGTTTTTGTTGCAGGATTAAGACCATGAATTGCAGCAATATCAAGTCCACGAGCAATTTTTTTAGCGAATCCGTCAGAAAAAGCAGAAAGATACGGAAGTTGTTTTTCTTCGGAAAGATGTACAAATTCATCTGTTACTCTGTGCTGGTAAATGAATTTGTACGGCTGGATTATCACGGGTTTCAAATCCGCTTCGCCTGCTGGTTTATTGCCTCCCTCACCGACAATTGAAACTTCTCCGTCCATTGTGAAAACGAAAGTTTCAGTGCCTGCAAACGGCATCGGGGAAGCTCCGCAGAGTTTTGCAAGTGTTGAGTGACCTTTTACCTTGCTGATAATTTCCTGTGTTAATTCAGGTCTGAAAAGTGTTGATGAAGTTGTTTTTGTTGCCATAATTTTTTACTCCTTTTTTAATTGTTGAGTTCGTGCAGCATTTCTAAAAATGCCGATTTTCCGTTGTTTTCTGAATGTGTTTCAGCTGAGAATTTAGGCTGATGTGTATTGTTTGCCGTTTTGATATATCCGGACAATTTTTCTGCATCTGCCCTTATTTCTGATTCTGTTTCACCTGAAAGACGTTCTGAAAGTTCGTAAGGAAGTCCTGTTTCATAAGCAATTTTTGACCTTAATAAACTGCGTTCATGAGACAGATTTTTTGATTTCAAATCAGCAATTTCTTTTTCCTGAACACTGATTTTTTCATTAAGCTTTGATGCTTCGTCAGGTGTAATATAGCCTTTTATAGCTTCGTCAAAAGCTTCCTGAGTTTCAATAATTTTAAATTCTTCTGACATAAAAAATCCTCCTTAATAAGTTATAATCTGTTTCTTTTTTTCCTTTGAATTTGCACAAATCCAGTGAGCAAGACTTACTGATTCAAGAAGTGAAATATCTGCACCCTCAAGAATTGAAGTATAGCCGAAACCGCCTGATGAACCTATTGCACGGTGTTCGCAGTTTGCAACAGCCTGAGCAAGTGACGGCTGATTTCCGTGACATATACTTCCCTCAAAAAGCTTGCGTTCAAAAAGTGCGTTTGCCTCAATAACTTCCGGAACTTTCGGCAAAACAGCTTTGCATTTCACTCCCGCATTTTTCATATCGTCAACAAGAATGGTCTGATTTCCTGCACCGTCAATAACCACTTTTTCAGCAGAATTTCCACGCAGAAAAGCAATTATCCAGTCATTTCCATCACGTATTGGACGACAGTCAATGGATTCAATAAAAATTTTGCCGTCTGTCGTTTTTACTGCAACGGACAGAGAAACATTTGCAGTTGATTTTGCGTATTTCACACCGAAAAACAGCCGCTTTTTCTGTGGCAGTTCGGGTATACCGTCAACAACATACCGCTCCCATTCTTCACGACTTATAGCTGATTTCTGATTATATTGCAGCCACAGTCCAAGACGCTGGATATTGTCGTCAACAGTATCTTTTCCCAGTTCGGAACGGATTGTGCGTTCACTCAGAATAACACCAAGTGACGGATTTGTTTCATACCATAAATCAGGATTATGTGCGTCTGTCAAGGCTGGAACAGACCATTCTGCCCAGCCTGCATCTTCGGAATTACCGCCCAGAATATCACGTCTGAGCAATAAAAAAACAGTTCCTGAAGAAACTGCTGTAGGCGGTGTTCCGCACATTAAAGTCTGCGGATTTTTTGAATCGGTAACAACATATTTCAGTGCTGATTCCTGGTCGCTTGTGTATTCCTGTGCCTCGTCAATAATGAGCAGGTCATAACCCTCACCAAGACCGCCTTTGCTTGAACGTGTGCGGAAATTTATAACTCCGTCACCGCCAAGCCATTCAATATGCTCCAGCCCCATTTGCTTTGTGGTTTTGAAATCCTCACCCTCTGTAAATCCAGCTTTTGCGAGACGTTCAATAATCTTTTCCCACGCATTATGTGAAGTTGTTGTGCGGTGTGCAGTGTAGAGAACTCTTTCGCCGTGAGTTATGGCATAAATCGCACGCATTATCAGGATTTCGGATTTGCCGTTGCGTCGTGGGATTGACCAGCCAAATTTCATATGCACCCATTGTTTTTCTTCATTGAGTGCCATAATATCCTCAAGCATGAGTTCCTGCCATTGCTGTGCAGTGCGTCCTGATTTATTGTAGATTTCAACCGCTTCTGTTCCGAGCGAATCAGTATAAGGCAGTATTACGGCGGTTGTCGGGGTCTGCCTGCCAATTCTTTTTTCATTCAATTTACTCCCTCCGTCATAGATTTTTCCAGTCGAAAGTCAACGGCAGAACACGATTTGAAATAAGCTGTGGAGTGTTATCAAAAGCTTGTTTTTCAACGATTTTGTCGGATTTCTGTCTGTTGCAGGTCATGTGTGCGAGTTGCAGATTACCCAGTTCGGACGGGTGACCGCCTTTTGATACAGGTATTATATGGTCAATGCACGGACTTAGAGGGTGCGGAAATTTAAAGCTGAAATCAACGGATTTTCCGCATATTCCGCACACTTTCTGACTTGCGTAAATTTTCTTTTTATTTGATTCAAACTGTGAACGCTGTGTTCCGTTGTGGTCGGGTCTTACGTTCGGTTTCGCCATTCTCCACATCTCCTTTCAGCCATGAATTAGAAATGAGTATAAAAATAAGACCTTGTGGTCTTTAAAAAATAATTAAAACGCTCCCAAAAGAGCGTTTTAAAAGTATTTAAGTTTCTTCCATAGTATATAACTCTTTTATTTTTTTAATTAACACCTCTGGAAAATCCTTTTCCTCTATATTTACTGGTTCATACCACGGTTTCGATGCCCATCTGTCAAGAACATTAGAAAATGGTATAACATTAAGCCTTGGCAATTTTTCATCTGAGGAAAGTGCAACATAATGATATTCTCTTCTGGGATGCTTAAAAGGTTTGTCAAATTCAATTATTGCATAAAATTCACAATCGGAACGATTTCTATCTATCAATACGATTCTCATGAGTACAGCCTCAGATTTATACTTTCTATATTTTTATTCCTAATTTTTCACGACTTTATTCAATAATACCTAAGTTCCTTAGTCTAATTTTTACTATTTCTGGAAAATTTTCTTCTTCTATAATACATTCTGTAAAATTTGTATGTTTCCAATAGTAATCCGATAAATTTCTTCTGAACTCTGTTCTATATGCTGGCTTGTCACGTTTACTGTTTATTGTCACATAATTAGCATTAGACAAACGTCCTATTGAAACAGGTTTATCAAGTTCAACCACAAAAAGTTCACTTTCTTCATCAACAAGAACTATTCTCATATCTATTCATCTCCTTTTTTATCATCTACGTTTATAACTTTTATCCCAAATTCTTCTAACTTACTCTTTAAACTGTAATCAATATTTCCCTGATAGTATACTACTTCGACATCATCAAGTGATAAATCACCATGATATTGAAGTTCAATATATTCTGTCATTGCATCATGACAAAACTCTATATGATTTTTGATTGAACCAATATTAAACTTTTTTGATGCTTCAATAGTTTTATTTGTAAAATTATCCTGTGGAACTGCACATACAGAGGGAGCAGAAACTTTTTCAGCAAATAATAAGCTTTCATCTGTAATTCTGTTCAAAGAATCACCAATAGTATAAGTCGTTCTGTCAAAAAGTTTATTTTTATCAAACTGAATTATAATCTTTCCATAATCAGAAAATTCTCCATCTTCAAATGAAATTCTTTTATCTTTACTGGCAAGAAATCCATATTTTTCAAAATCCCTACCTTTAAGCTGTGAAGAATCAACTCCAAATAATATTTCAGATGCTTTTTTTCTTATTTTAGGATTGTAAGCACCCATTGAACTTTCTGTTTCCATCTGATTTTTGAAACGTCTATCATTTGAATCAATAATAGTGTTTAATACATCTTCACGAATACCCATGCAAAAATCGCCCTCATCAATCAAAGTTTTAAGTGCCTTTTCCACTGCTTCCCTATTTTCAGGCTTCATTATTTCGGTATTCTTGATTTTCTCCATGTATGCATCTTTAGCTTTTTCGTAGCCTAACAGCGTTTTCGGTACTTCTATTGTACCATTATTCTTAGTAGAAGTCAAGCCATTTGCAGAATTTTTATATTTTGCAAGCTGAATATTTTGTAAGTTTTCAGCTTGATTTTTGTCGAGAACAAGCGGTTCATATGGTATTTTCAGAACAGGGGTAACCTGCCATTTTTTCTTACTCCATACGTCCTGACGTTCCCGACCATTTTCAAAAGTAGTTGTACAGGTGCAGTTGTCGTGATGGTGGTAAACTTCGTCGGGTTCTTCACCATAAACATACCGCCCAGCAAGTGATGAACACCATTTACAGCAGTTTCCGTCAGTCTCACGCACAATATAGCACTTTATCCCTGCTTTACTGCGAAATTTTGCATTTTCCATTACATAATCATCATGAAATGAATTTGCAACATTTTCAATCGCACTTCTTGCACGCCTTTGAATAGTTTCAGGCGGAACAGTTGGGTCAGTAAGTGATTCTGCAATCTGTGTCACTCTTTCAACAGGAAAATCAGCTTTTTGAGCTGCAATCTGCAAACCGATTTTTTCATCAAGCTTTTTCTGCAAGAGTGCATTTGTTTTGTTCATGAGTTCATAATATTCACGCAGAATTTTTTTACATGATTCTGAAATATCGTCAATTTCAAATACATTTTCTGAAACGATTTTCCCCAGTATTTCAGCACATTTATGATTTAATGCCGCCATATCGGTAAGTTTCAGCAGATTCACACGGCGTAAAAATTCGGTTTTCAGTTCATTATACGTCATCAGAAGCACTCTCCAGACCTGTTAAAAGCCGTATATTTCTTGGATTCATGAATCCAGGAACAGCCTGATTTATTTTGAGAATCGCATCTGCAATTCCTGTGAGTGCTGCTGAATCAGGTTCAAATACAGGAAGCCATTCTGCCCGTATATCTGCAAACGCACGGCGGTCATATTCAAAATTATCACGTATACAGGCGGCTAAAAATCCAGCATTTACAAACCCTGTACCGAAAGTTCTCTGTGATTTCCGTGCTGAAAGACGTAAATTTTCGTGTGAAGCACGGATTGCCTCGGAACTTGACGGGTTTGATGATGTAAAGCCCAAATCATCAAGAGTAAGACCTGTTTCTCCTGCAAAAACAGAGGCAATTGTGCGGAGCTGTTCAAGGTGCGGTGTCATGCTTTGCTGCTGAAACTGTCCAAGAGATGGCATATTTCCATCATCATCTCTGCCAAAACGCAGAAATGACGATAATTCAGCCATACGATTATTAAATTCCGCATCTTCGCCAAGTCCGAGAATATATTTTTGCGGAACACTGTAAAACTCTGCCGAAACTTCCGACCTAAGAAGTGTGCGTAATGCAGATTGAGTAAGATTCATGCACGCTCTTGAAATTCTTGAATGACCGAAAGGACGTTTTGCATCAGGTCTGTTGATTATTGGTACAAGAAGTGAAAACGGCGATTTATGATGAAATATCAGTCTGCTATCAATCCCACCGTTGATGTAATATTCTGTTATGTACGGACGAAAATACGCTTCAAGAACTGCTTTTCCGTATTCGTCACGTTCCAGAACTGCATAACCCTCAGTAAGCATATTTGTTGTTGTATCTATAATTCCTGTGGCATTTCCGCCATCAATCACCTGTAATTCAGGATAGTCATTATTTGCTGATATATAGATAAAACTGCATGAACTGATAAGAGCCGACAAGACTGCACTGTCAAAAAGAATGTCTGAATTGTTGAGCCTGTAGATTTCATTCAGCCCAAAATTATCATTCCTGAAACTGTCAAAAGCAATTCTGTCAGCAAGTGAATCGACAGCTTTCGCACACCAGCCCAGTGTTTCGGACAGCGATTTGTAGCTTTTTGGTATCATATTTCCGATTTTTTCGATATTGTTCTTCATCTCATAATACTGATACCGTTTCAGCACTTTCAATCTTTTTTGAGTAAGTTTTTTTCTCAGATATTCAACTCCGTATTCCGTAAACTTCACCTCCTTACAGATGTTTCAGCGAGAAATTTGAGCAGTGACCGGCTGAAGTTCTCCTTTGTTCCTTTCGAGGTACTACCCCCGTATAAATTATTACGCAAAAAGCACCGAACTTTCGCCCGATGCTTTCATGATTATACTTATGTCAGATTTCCATGATACCAGTATAGCACATAGAAAAGGTCAAGTCAAGACAATTGAGTACAAAGTTTTTCAAGTGCTTTCTTGTGCTTGTATTTAATAGTGCTGATACCGTAATTCATCTTGTGGGCTGTTTCTTCCCATGTCAGAAATTTCAGATAATGCCAGTAAAGAACCGTCTGCAAATCGTCATCTTTCATCTTTCTGATAACACTGTCGATTTCATCATATATACGCTTAAACTCTGCTTTTTTCTCCTGCAATATTCTTTCAGTTTCAGCAAGCTTAATCAGTGCATCTTCTGTACTGTTTAAAGAACTGTTACTGTATGTACCCGAACCACTCATGCTCTTTTTACCTCTTGCAAGCTCTCTGTCATGTTCCAGACGTGAACGCCAGAGCTTTACACTTTTATCTGCTTTTTCTGCACGTTTCAGCCATTCTTTCAGCTGTTCTGTTTTTTTATTCTGTTCATCAGTTATTTTCATCTTCATTTCCTCCGTCCATTTAGCACCACAGTTTGTATTTGCCAGTTATGCTTTTTTCTCCGCTATTAATATGTTTTCGTCAATTTTCATTATTTTTTATTCTCGAATTTTCAAGTTTTAAATTTAAAATAACCCAATTTAAAACCTTTGTAATTTTTTCACGTTCGTTATGTGCTTGCTGTGGAGTATCAAAAGTTCCTAAATAAAAAGTCTTTCGCATAACAGTTATTCTTGCACGATATTTCCCTTGGCGATAATCAACTCCAACATATCCAGATGAATTATTATTTGGAATACTATCAAATTTAAGCACTTGGGAATTATTTTTAATCAAGTGTTTAAATCCTTTTGATTTGCAACCACAATTTGTTGATTTACCGCTTGTCAAGTTTGTTCTTCTGACTTCAACTGTATTTCCACAATCGCAAGTACATTTTAAATATAAATATTCAGATAATCTTCTACCACCGATTACAGTAAGATTGCCATAACGTTTGCCGATAAAATCATTAACCATGTATTTCATTTTCATTATCTCCGTCCATTTTAGCACCGCAGTAAGGGCAGTATGGAGTCATGTCTGTAGCATATCTGCCACATTCACTGCAACGT
>JAIDTI010000028.1 GCA_029060755.1 Ruminococcus sp.
ATACAATTACAGAACTTGAAATAAGTACACCGCACACAATAGGCAGATATGCTTTTTCAGGCTGTAAGAATCTTGAAAGCGTGAAAATAATCAACAGCGACTGCATTATAGATGAGTATGCTTTTGAAAAATGCCCGAAACTGAAAAGTATATCAGTCAATGCAAAACATATCAGCAAGGGTGCTTTTTCATTCTGTCAGAATCTTGAAAGTGTATATATAAATACGCCTGAAATAAATGATTATACTTTTTTTGAATGTGTAAAGCTTAAAGATGTTTCTTTGTTGGGAAATGTTAAAACTATTGGCAGAAATGCTTTTGAGGAATGTACATCACTGGAGCATTTTCCGTTTGAAGCAGTTGAATCAGTCGGCGAAAGTGCATTTGCAAGATGTGAGGGATTTTCCAAAATCTCACTTCATGGCAAAAAAAGTATTGGTCGTCACGCCTTTGAGGACTGCTGTAATATAAAGCGACTGGATATTGATTCATGTGTTGCAACAGACAGTGGTGCATTTTTCAGCTGTACATATATAGATGAAATTGTGCTTGACGGTTTGGCATACAGTTTCAGCCGATTTTCCGACAGCATAAATTCTGTAGATAATAAAATTCCTGAACGTATTCAGGAGATTATCGGCGATATATATTCATGTTTTCACATTAACAGAAAAAATGAACTTCTGAAATATTATGGAAATTCGACAAGTGTAAAGATACCAGATGATGTTGTATCAGTTGGCGATGAATCATTCAGAAACTGTTTGAGATGTAAATATATAGCATTTCCCGAAGCATTGGAATATATCGGAAAACTTGCATTTGACGGTACAGGCTGGCTTAACAGAATAAGACAGTACAACAAAATCAATATAATAAACAACATGATTGCAGACGGTGCAAACTGCGGTGAATATGCAGAAATACCATCTGAAATAAAGCGTGTGATAAGCTGGGCATTTGCAGGAAATACAAATCTGAAAGAACTGAAATTTCTTGGTGAGCGTACTATTGTTGACGAATTTTCATTTCGCAACTGCATAAATCTCCATAAGATTATTTTAGCTGACGGTACTTGCTATAATGTCAATGAGCGTGAAAAAAGTCCTGATTTTGTGCAGAAAATATTTGCAGAGTGCCTTAACTGCTTCAAAACGGACGAAGCAGGAAATCTTGTTGAAAGTACGGGAAATATAAAAAATCTTGTATTTCCGCAAGGGATAAAATCAATTGCAGACGAAGTATACAAAGACTGCAATCTGCTTGAAAGTATAGTGTTATCAGATGATACGGCGGAAATCGGAAAGAGTGCATTTGAAAACAGCAAGTGGTTAAGATGTGTAGAAAATGCTGTGGGAGTAGTAAAAATCGGCGATTTTGCATTTAATGGCTGTCAAAGTCTTGAAACGGTTGAATTTTCAGATAATCTGCGTGAAATCGGCAAAAGAGCATTTGAACATTGTTGCAGACTGAAAGAAATAGTAATTCCGGAGGGTGTAAAAGTTATACGTGAACGGACGTTTTTCAGATGCAAGAGTCTGAAAAAAGTTATACTTTCATCAACTCTTGAATCAATAGAAAAAGAGGCATTTGCTTTCTGTGATAATCTTGAAACAGTTGTAATATCAAAAAATACTCGTGTAAATGAAAAAGCATTTGTATGGACAAATGCAGAAACGGAGTATATATGAGATACAGAAAACTGGGCAATACGGGGTTGGAAGTATCGGAAATCGGCTTCGGCACAATCCCGATATTAAGTGGAAAAGTACCTGTTTTACCCGAATATTTCAGCCCTGATACAGATGAAGCAGTGAAAATAATGGAACACGCCTACAACATGGGCTGTAACTTCTATGATACGGCAATTCCTGAAGAATACGGCGATGCGGAGTATAAACTTGGACGTTTTGCCGAAAAAGTCGGCAGGGATAATATTATAATCTCCGACAAGGCACGTTTTTTCAGCGGTAATGAAATATACAATGCTGTAATAAAGTCAACTGAAAATCTTGGTACATACCCCGATATATATTTTGTGCATCAGGTTGACCTTAATAATCAGGATATTACTTTTGAGCGATACGGTGCAGTTGATGCACTCTGCGACCTCAAAAAAGAGGGCAGAATAAAATTTACGGGAATTGCAACACATTATTATGACGTTATGCTTCGTGCGGAAAATGACAGCAGAGTTGATGTTATTCAGGGTAGCGGAAATATTATGGAGCGTGGTATGCTTGAAAGAATCCGCAGTTTTTCAGGTAAAAAGGGCTTTATACTTAATAAAGTATACGGCGCAGGAGTTCTGATTGACCCTTTTTCACCTGATGAGCTTATTTCAGGTATACTTGACTACCCTTTTTCATGTGCATTAATCGGTATAGGAAATTTTTATCAGGCTGATATTGCAATGAAGCATGAGTATACACCAAAAAATTTCACATTCAGCGAAGTAATCAACCGCCTGAAAACAAAATTTGAGCCTGTTGAGTGCGACAGATGTCAAAGATGTGTCTGTCCGCACGGTACAGAAATCCATACAATATTCAGGCAGTATAATTATTATCACCTTGGCAAGAATTTCTGGGCATTGAAAAAACTAAGTCTCAACATAGAACAGGCATACAGAAAATGTCTTTGCTGTACAGAGCATTATTGTGAAAAGAACTGCCCTCACAAGCTGCATATCCCCGAACTTATAGGAAAAGCAGATGCACTTGTAAAAAATCACATTGACTATGATTTCAGAAATCTTTTTTAGGACAATTCAATACTTTTCAGCATCTTCAATAGCCTTTTTCGGAGTTGATATGCCGAAAAGTACATCAACAAGTGCATTTCCGTATTTCTGGAGCATGACAATAGCTGTTGCAACGTAAAGACGTACAACATCAAGAGCAGGAACAGTATTTTCTCCGCAATAACAAGATGTTCTGTAACTGATTTCGCCGTCACGGTAATCAACTTCAAAACTGCCGTACCTCATGCCATAATTGGCACGTGCCATAAACTCTGCAATCTTGTTTATATTTCTGCTGTCTGCACTTACCTGCAAAACAGATGTAATTGTAAAACCGTCGCTTGTGACATCAACAGACATATCTACATCTTTGAGATTATTATTCATCACAATGTCTGCCTTTATAACACCTTTATAATTGACTGGCTCAAAGTCCATTTTATTCATATCAAAAAAATTCTCAATCACTTCTGCAATTTTCTTTGAATATCCGACCGCCATAAAAACACCCTTTCATATCTCATAGAAATTCTTGAAATTTTCAGCAAGAATAAGCCTGTTTTCGTCACGTGAAAATCCAAGGGACAAAAATCTTTCAAACTCCTCTTTGTGATTCCACATAGGAAAATCACAGCCGAAAAAACATCTTTCAATACCAAATTTCTTTATTCTTCTGACAGCATCTTCTTTACTCATAAAAGCAAGACTGCTGCTTATATCCACACACAGATTTTCAAATCCTGTCAGAAGTTCTTCTGCATCATTCCAGCGACAATAACCACCAATATGTGCAGCCTGTAATTTAAGTTTCGGGAAATTTTCACATATACGACGTATTTTTTGTGGTGCAGAATAATCATAACGAGGGTCACCGCAGTGAATCAGTAAAGGAAGTCTGCCCTCAATTATTTCATAAATTCTGAACGCTTCAGGTGAATCAGCATCAAACGTCTGAAAATCGGGGTGAAGTTTTACTCCGTGAAGTCCAAGTTCTTTGATTTGCGTGATGTCATTTTCTATACTTTCAGAAAGCGGGTGAGTAGTTCCGAAGCCGAAAAAACAACTGTACTTTTCACATTCTTCAGCGATAAAATGATTAATTGAGCTTACCTGATGCGGAACGGTTGCGGTCGAGCATACAAGATAACATGATACACCAATAGTTTTTCCTGCATTAGTCAGCAGTTCAGATGTGCCGATATTGTCCATACGCAAATCATAGAATTTTCCTGTATTAACAGTAGCATTTTTGGCTATTTTTTCGGGAAAAATATGTGCATGAGCGTCAATTACTTCATAATCCATAAACATAAACAAAACCTTCTTTTAATTGAAATACCACATCTATTATATCACTTTGCACGACGCTTGTCAAATATTTCACAAAAGTTTCATAAAACAGCTATTACTTATAATCCTGATTTTGCAAAAAACGCAATCGTTTTTCTTTGCGAAGTTTGCCTGATTCTTTATGAAAATAATTATCACGTCTCCACCTTTTACGAATATGAGCATCTTGTTTTGGCATCTCCAAAAAAAGTGCTTCAAGCGGAGTGTCTGGACGATTGGAGCAGTACGGACATTCGGGGTCACCACAATTCTTATCTAACCACACATTACAGCCAAGACAGCAATTGGCGTCATAGCGGTCATAAAAAAACAACTCATTTTTTCCGCAAATCGGACAACGACTAAGAGAAAACATTCCATGCCTTTCAGTTTTTCTTCTTCTGATACGATAACTTATGTATCTTTTACGGTTTTTCATAGGCAAAATCACCTTGTTTAATGTCAATAATTTTTCATAATCGGCTTTTGAAATCATCATAGCCGAATTTTTTTAGTGTCACTATATCGCCATTCAGCTTTTTCAACAGAATATCAGGCAACGGCATACCATTAAAGGTATTATTTTTTACCATAGAATATATTGCCATATCACCAAAAACAAGTCTGTCACCGATTTTCAGCGGATTATCAAAAGAGTACTCCCCTATCATATCGCCTGCAAGACAAGTCTGCGAGCCGAGACGATAAGTATAAGCCTTTTCACCTGTTTCACCTGAATCAGCAAGCGGAGGACGATACGGCATTTCAAGCACATCAGGCATATGACAAGCCGCCGAAGTATCAAGTATAGCAATCGGCATATCGTTTTCAATGATGTCAAGAACTTCTGTAACAAGAAATCCTGCATTGAGTGCAACAGCTTCTCCCGGTTCAAGAAATACCTCAAGACCGTATTTTTTCATACGCTCAATACATTTTTCAAGCAAAGTAATATTATAATCATCTCTTGTAATATGATGACCTCCACCAAAATTTATCCATTGCATTTTCGGAAGTACATCGCCGAACTTTTCCTCAACAGCATCAAGAGTTTTTGCAAGGTCATCTGAATTTTGCTCACAGAGTGTATGAAAATGTATTCCCGAAACACCGTACAGATTATTTCTGTCAAAATTTTTATCAGTTATTCCTAAACGTGATTTAGGAGAACACGGGTCATAAATTTCATGCCCCTCCTGCGTGGAACATTCAGGATTCACCCTCAACCCGATTTTTTTACCTGCTCCGAGAACTTTTTCACGGTATCTGTCAAGCTGACTGAATGAATTGAAGATAATGTGACCGCAGTATGATATGATTTCATCAATTTCACTTTCACGATATGAAGCGGAGAAAACATGATTTTCCCCGCCCATTTCTTCAAATCCAAGTTTTGCCTCAAAAAGACCACTGCACGCTGTTCCTGAAATATATTTCTTTATAAGCGGATAAACATGATAACAGGAAAATGCTTTCTGTGCAAGCAGAATTTTCGCCCCTGTACGTTCTTCAACACCGTGAAGTATTTCAAGATTCTGTATCAGCTTTTTTTCATCAATAATATAGCATGGAGTTGAAATATCAGTCATTTTTTCTCTCAACAGCCTTTATCAATGAAATATTGGAGATATTGTACATATACTCAATATCCTCACCAAGCACAATTATAATCCAGCCGTCAACAATTTCTTCAAGAACTCCTGCTGTATAGCCGTCAACTCCATTGGAATAAACCTCAACATATCTTCCGAGGTATCTTTTGAGTGTTTCCTCAAATTTTGCAACTTTTGCATTGTTTGCCATAATTTTTCTCCTTTTAATATACAATGAAAGCGATGTTTGAAATATTAGCTATGCTGATATTTCCATTATTAAGTGCGAGACTGATATAACCGTCACCAACTTCAACAAGAACTCCGCTTGAAATACCGTCTTTCGTTTTATTGTTGAAATAGTTGTAGTTGATACATACCTCTTTTCCGATAATTACTTCAAGAGCTTCTTCAATTTCTATATTGAAAGAGTTATTCATAATCTTTTCGCTGTCATATTGAGCCTGCATGGGAGTATGTTCAACAAAAGCAATATTTTTAACATTAACTATACTCTTGTGACCGTTTTTCAGAACAAGCTGAAGCCAGCCGTTTCCGACAGATGCGATTTTTCCATATAATACACCCTTGCCCGCATTTTCACCGAAATAATTGAAATTTATCCATACATCTCTGCCAATATATACTCTTAAAATAGACTCTATCTTCGTAACTGATGAACTGTCCATTATTTTTTACTCCTCTGTCAAGCTTTCGGATTTTTGATGTGTAAAATCAATATCAGAGCTTAATATAAGTTACATTGGTAATGTTGATAATTCTCTTATACTGTCCTTCGCCGAGAAGAATCCAGCCTTTGCCGACTTTTTCAAGGTTGCCCTTCATTGTTTCGCCGTAGCCGTAACCATTGTCGTGTACTTCCATAACATTAAGGCAGACAGTTATTTTCTTGCCGATATATTTCGATAACTCTACCTCAATTTCCATATCTTCGCCAAATTCGTTAAACATAAAAAATTCCTCCTTAATTTAATTTTATTTAATCAACAAGCACTGGATTAAAGTCTTCCTCCCATGGCAAACCCCATTTGTTAAGAGCTTCCATGAATGGGTCGGGGTCAAATTCTTCAATATTATAAACACCTGCTTTATTCCATGTACCTGTCATAATCATCATTGCACCAATCATAGCCGGAACACCTGTTGTATAGGATATAGCCTGTGAGCCTACCTCTTTATAACATTCCTGATGGTCGCATATATTGTAAAGATAATAATTTTTATCCTTACTATCTTTTTTTCCTCTGAAAATACAGCCGATATTTGTTTTTCCTACTGTACGTGGACCAAGTGATGCAGGGTCAGGAAGTACAGCTTTAAGGAACTGAAGCGGTACAATTTCCTTGCCCTCATACATAATCGGCTCAATTGAAGTCATGCCGACATTTTCAAGGCATTTCAGATGAGTGAGATAGCTTTGTCCGAAAGTCATGAAAAATCTTATACGCTTTATGCCCTTTATATTAAGTGCAAGGGATTCAAGCTCCTCATGATGCAGTAAATACATATCCTTTTCGCCGACACCCTTGAAATTATACACACGCTTGATTTCCATTGGTTCAGTCTCAACCCATTTTCCGTCCTCAATGTAACTTCCTTTTGCCGAAACTTCACGTATATTAATTTCAGGATTGAAATTAGTTGCAAACGGATAGCCGTGGTCACCGCCGTTGCAGTCAAGAATATCAATATAATTGATTTCATCAAACTGATGTTTCATTGCATAAGCAGAGAATACACCTGTAACACCTGGGTCAAATCCGCTTCCGAGAAGTGCGGTAATACCTGCCTGTTCAAATTTTTCACGATATGCCCACTGCCATTTATACTCAAATTTTGCAGTGTCAAGCGGTTCATAGTTTGCCGTATCGACATAGTGAGTTTTTGTTGCGAGACAAGCGTCCATAATTGTCAAATCCTGATAAGGAAGTGCAAGATTAAGAACGACATCAGGCTTATAACTATTGATTAATTCAATAAGCTCATCAACATTATCCGCATTAACCTGTGCAGTTTCAATAACTGTCTTTGTAATGGGCTGTAACTTCTCTTTAAGAGCGTCACATTTGGACTTTGTACGGCTTGCAATCATAATGCCCTCAAATACGTCACTGTTCTGACAGCATTTGTGAATAGCAACAGATGCAACACCGCCACAGCCGATAATCATACATTTTTTCATTATCAAATCTCCTTTATCTTATATTATTTTGTTTTTTTGGTATCAGGGCAACAGCAAGTATTCCCAAAGAAACTATTATTGCAAAAATATTTTTGCCAACGGGTGATTTATCCGATAAAACAAGGTATTTACTTGGCTTTTCGGGGTCAACCTTTATCTGTATCCTTTCGCCGATTTTATAAGCTGTACTGCTTGAAACAGAAGCAGTCAAGCCCTCATACGTTACTCCGTCAACTTCATAGCTGAAATGCGGTTGATATATTATTTTCTTGCTTCGTCTGTTTGAACTTGAACTCTTTTTTCTTCTGCTTTGAGTTATATTTGTGATTTCTGCCGTGACAGACTGCGTGCAGTTTTTTTGTTTATCACGATATGATATAATGTCAAAAATACTAAATACCACAAACACAACCACCACAATAACAGCCATAGCAATTGTGTTTTTTCTGTTCATTGAAATTTTTCTGCTCATTATGATTTCCCTCTTATCAATGTTTTTCCTGCTCTGCACAAAATAATCGCCAATGCTATTGCACCTAAAAATATTCCGAAAGAATAGGAACTTTTATAATGTGTAATATCATTTTCAACAAGATATGTTTTTGAATTTTCAGGATTGAATTTTATAACTATTGTGTTATTGAGTTTATATTTTGTTTTCGCTGTAGTATCTCTTGTATGACCGTTAAATATTTTATCGTCCACAAAATAAGTAAAGTGTGCTGTATATGTCATTCGACTTGTGTGACCGCTTGTTTTACGTTTCTGCTCCACACGTACAATCTGTGCTGTTGCCGTATCTGTACAATGTTTCTGCTTGTATTTCAGTAATGCACCGTTAAAAATACCAACTACAAAAAAAATAACAGCACAAATAACAAAAATGGAAACTGCAGATTGCAGATTTTTGCCCATTTCATTCTTCATAATCAACAGCAGTCCCAGTTGTACAATACATCACTGAAATCGCAGGCTTTGAGATTTTCTGTTCTGATAAAGAAATTACATACCCCCGAATCGCCCCACATAATGACATATTCATCTTCTTTATAGTCGCTGTCCATCTGAAAAAGCAAGTAATCATAATCCTGTAAATCTTCCTGCCAGCGTGGGTCTTCCTGTGTAAATACTGGAATACCACCAATCATGTGACCGCCGTAATCTTCAGGGTCTTCATCTAAATAATCATATTTTTCATCAGAAAAATCATAATATGTGCTTGTGCTTTCGTAAATCTCAACAGCAAATTCCCCATTATCCTCAATAGGCATACCATATTCATAATCGTCCCAGTCATGCTCTACAATCTTGCTGATAACTTCATCACGTGTTACTGTATTATCAACTGTAGGATAATATATAACTCTGAAAGTATTCTGATTTGTCTGATTATCAAAGTCCATACCGTATACATCATCATTGAGAATCCAGAATTGCAGAAGTCCGCTTTTTGGATATTCAGGAAGTGTAACCTTTGAGCAGTCAATCTGTGCAAGAAAGCGCAACTGTCTGCCCTCATTGTCAACAGGAAAACTGCTGTCATGCGGAATATATCCCACACCGCCAAACTTACTTACAAATATATCTTCTGTTCTTCCTATTATTTTCATTCTCATACACGGCATCTGGTCGCCGTCTTTATAGTCTATCATGATAAATCCCCCTTTTGCTTATGATAATGCAAGAAGCATTTCCCTGATTATTTTGCAGGCTACAGCTGTAGATGCTCCTGACTGGTCATAATGCGGACTAAGTTCATTCACATCACAGCTCACTATATTAAGTAAACTGCATACAAGTGTAACAGCCTCACGGAGTTCTTTGAATGAAACGCCCTCTGCCTCCGGAGTACCTGTTCCGCAGAATACAGACGGGTCAAGCACATCTAAATCAAGTGTAAAGTAAACATTTTTGCCTTTGAGTTTTTCAACAGTTTCAGCAAGTCCGTCAAAGCTGAATTTGTGCATTTCCGTATGCTCTTTTGCGAATACAAATTCTTCTCTGTCGCCACTTCTGATGCCGAACTGGAATATATGACCGTCCCCGACAAGTTCATGACATCTTCTCAACACACAAGCATGAGACAACGGCTGACCTAAATAATCATCACGCAAATCAGCATGAGCATCAAAATGTACTATATATAAGTCGTCATATTTTTCTTTTACAGCCATAACAGAGCCAAGTGTTACAAGATGTTCACCGCCTATCATAAACGGGATTTTTTTGTCTTTCAGAATAATATCCGAACGCATTGCTATATCAGCTATAGCACGTCTCACACTGCCGAACGGAAGTTCCAAATCACCACTATCAAAATAGGAATAGTCCGTCATGTCCTTATCCTGATATGGACTGTACGTTTCAATACCGAAACTTTCTGAACGGATTGCAGACGGTGCAAATCTTGTTCCGGGACGAAAACTTGTTGTGCTGTCATATCCTGCACCAAAAAGAACTATTTTTGCATCATCATATTCTGAATCGCAGGCAATAAAAGTCTGGATATTTTTATTCAACATCTCTTAACATCTCCTCAACATAGTTTGGAAGTGCAAAAGCACCACAATGAAGTTTTGTATTGTAATATTTTGTTTTAAGTCCGAGCATATTCCACTTTACAGAGTTTAAGTCGTGTACAGGGTGATACTTTTTTGATGCGAAACCAAAAAGCCAATGTCCCGACGGATAAGTCGGTATATGAGCCTGATAAACACGGCTTATCGGAAAACTCTCCACTATTTTCCTATGCGCTCTCTGCATTGCAAGAGCATCTTCATCATAGAACGGACTTTCATGCTGATTAACCATAATACCATCATCTCTTAAAGCCTTGTTGCATGAGCCGTAAAATTCTTTGGTGAAAAGACTTTCTCCAGGTCCGAAAGGGTCTGTTGAGTCAACTATTATTACATCATATTTATTATCGCATCTTCTTATGAATTTAACGCCGTCCTCACAGAAAATATGCACTCTTTCATCATCAAGACAACAAGCTGTTGCCGGAAGATATTTTTTACTCACTTCAATAACAAGTTCATCAATCTCAACCAAATCAATACTTTCAACACTGGAATAACGTGTAAGTTCACGGATAACACCGCCGTCCCCTGCTCCGATTACAAGTATATTTTTAGGGTTCGGGTGAACTGCCATAGGAATATGAGTTATCATTTCATGGTAGATAAACTCATCTTTTTCAGTAAGCATCATATAACCGTCAAGCGTAAGGAATCTGCCGAACTCCTTTGAATCGAAAATATCAATACGCTGAAATTCACTTTGTGCCGTATAAAGCTGACGGTCAACTTTAATTGAGAACTTTACATTAGGTGTATGCCGTTCAGTAAACCATAATTCCATAAAAATCCTCCTTTAAAACTTGTTCTTATTCTCCATATATAGCATCAGTAACCGCTGCAATAATCGAATATTTATCCTTTCCCAACTCAGCTTTTCTGGCTTCAAGGTCGAAATCTTCGCCAAAAAGCAAATACTTTTGCATAATAGTTTCCTTATTTGTAACACTACTTCCTTTATTAAGAATAACAACGAACCGATAATTCTGCGGATTTTCAATATATTCTTCATATTCGGCAATTAAAGCCTCTGCTTTTTCGAGAAATTCGTCCTTTCTGGATTCATCATGTATTGTCAAAATAAATGTCATTACATATTCCTTGTCCGAACCAGCAGTTTTGCCATCAACTTCAGAAATTTTCATACAGTCATTTTCATTGACACGCTTTTCTATATCAGAAGCACATCTTTCGTCATACATATCTACAACAGAATAGAAAAATAAATTTATTTTGAATCCATCACCCTCATGCCCTATTTCATCTTCTTCATGATTTTCACATTTAAAATATTTACTTATAACATTGTCATAAATATCCTGTTCAGCTATATAACTTACAGACGTTGTATAAAGTGAATACACTGCACCCGTATCCATAGCTTTTTTGCTGTTGAAATATTCCTTTTCATTCTCATATTTATTCGTAAGAAGCTGAACGGAATGCTCATTGTCGTTTTTGTCGGAGAATGTCACATACCATTCTTTTTGTCCTGTTTCTTCTGAAGAGCGAGTTTCTTCAACAGTATATTCGCCATTGCCGTAAACATAATCAATAAATCCCTTATACTTTTCAGGCAAATCAGTACCGTATTTTCCGCAGGAAGTAAGCAGTACCAAAGCTGTCAATGATGTTAATAAAAATAATCCCTTTTTCATAAAAATTCCCCTTTAAAAGTCATTGTATGAATTTCAATATATCATCTTCAATAATAAGATTTCCTGTTTCCACTCTATCATCTTCATAATAACCATATGGTCTTTTTTCAACTAAAAGTTTATCATCTTTCATAATTAAATTATAATCATACAGCGTTCTCTCACATAGAGTATAATTTTTATCATTTTTATAATCAAAAACCTCTATATGAGTGTCAATTATACCACTACCGAACATTACAGTTGAACATATTTCAGGAAAGCCGTCATTTGTTAAGTCTGTAAAATATATACTGTAAACAGGCATACCTGCAATCATCCCTTTTTTATTTCCGTTTTCTATAGCTGTAACAGAAAATTCAGTCCATTTAAACGTTACATCAGGAAAATCTTCAAGCGTCATTTCTAATTCAAAATCTTCATAGGGACGTTCAGCATTTTTATAGTAGTCATTCCATTTGCACACCTTATTTTGCTCCCAGTTATTCTGAATTTCTTTGCTTTGACTGCATGAAGTCAAAAACAGACAGCTTACGATTAACAAATAAGATACTTTATACTTCATAAATTTACCCTTTATTATCAAGCAAAATCTTCATATTATGATATTTTGAAGTCGCATCTTCAAATCCGATTGACTTATACAAATTATAGCCTGCATCAGTTGCTTTCAGTTCGATAAAATCAAGTCCCATTTTTTCCGCATCAAAAATCAATAGTTTGATTAGATTACCTGCAATACCCTTTTTTCTGTATTCAGGTTTTGTATATACATTCAATACAGTACCTGTTTTTCCGTTAATAAATGCAGGATTTGAGGGCTTTTCAGTGACATATAAAAAGCAACAGCTTACTATTTTATTTTCTTCTCTGCAAACATAAGCAAAGAAATCTTTATTAAGATGTCTTAAATAATAATCAGGCAGTTTTTCGGAAATCTGATTTATCTGCAATTCTGAAATTTCTCCATAATCTTCAATCAGATAATCTATTCTTAATTCTACTAATGAAACCAAATCATTAATATCTGCTCTTTCAAAAATCATAATAATTCCCCTTTGATTTTATATAAGAACATTCAGTCTTTCAATGTTAATATCCTCTGTACCCGTCATCTGACAGCCCTTTTCCTTTGCATATTTGATATAGTCAACTATATCTTGTGTAATAAGTTCACCAGGTGCAAGAATTGGTATGCCAGGCGGATAGCACATAACAAACTCCGTACATACTCTGCTCACACTTTCATCAAGTGGAAGTGAAATCTTGTCTGCATAAAATGCACGTCGGGGAGCTTCTGCAACAATCGGCGAAATATATTCCTGACTAAGCATATTTGCTTCGGATTTTCCGAAACGTCTCTTTATTTCAGCCATTGCACTTATAAGACGTTCAATGTCACGCTTTCTGTCGCCTACAGAGAGATAAGCAAGAATATTTCCTAAATCGCCGAACTCAATCTGAATATCATATTCATCACGGAGCAAGTCATATACTTCAATTCCTGCTAATCCTATAGGGAGAGTGTAGACACTAAGTTTTGACACATCAAAATCATATATGCTGTCACCGTTTATCAATTCTTTTGAATAAGCATAGTAACCGCCGATTGAGTTTATTTCAGAACGTGCATATTCTGCCATTTCAACGGTTTTTTCAAATATTTCACGTCCGCTTAATGCAAGTCTCTTGCGTGAAATATCAAGACTTGACAACAGCAGATAAGATGCACTTGTTGTCTGAGTAAGATTGACAACCTGACGCATATAGTCTGCATTGATGTTTTTTCCCATAAGCAGAAAAGAACTCTGCGTAAGACTTCCGCCCGATTTGTGCATACTGACAGAGGCAATGTCCGCACCCGCTTCCATAGCTGTTATCGGAAAATTCTCACCAAAATAGAAGTGTGTACCGTGTGCTTCGTCAACAAGCACAAGCATATTGTGAGCGTGAGCAAGTTCAACGATTTTTTTCAGGTCGGAGCAGATGCCGTAATACGTGGGATTATTCACCATAATAGCCTTTGCCTGCGGATTTTCCTTTATCGCTTGTTCAACCTGTTCAACTGACATTCCAAGTGCTATTCCAAGCTGACGGTTTACATCGGGATTCACATATACAGGAACTGCACCTGTAAGAATGAGTGCATTTATAGCACTTCTATGTACATTTCGTGGCATTATGATTTTATCACCACTTTTGCAGGCGTACATAATCATACTTTGTACAGCAGAAGTAGTTCCGCCAACCATAAAGAACGCATTTTCCGCCTTGAAAGCTTCTGCAACAAGCATTTCCGCATCTTTGATTACTGAAACAGGGTGACAGAGATTATCAAGCGGTTTCATTGAATTTACATCAACATTCATGCAGTCCTCACCTAAAAACTCTGTCAGTTCCATATTTCCACGACCACGTTTGTGTCCCGGAACATCAAAAGGTACAACCCTCATTCTTCTGAATTTTCTGAGAGCTTCATAAATCGGTGCATTAACCTGAGAAAGAGCCATTGCCATAAACATTCCTTCCGCTGAATATTTCAATCATTTCACGCCTGAGAGCATCTGTAATATCAAGCCTGCTGCGTGGAGAAAGTTCCCTTACATCTGTATTAAAAAGATAGTTTTGCAGTTCAATTTCTTTTATAAGCATTTTTGTATGAAAAATGTTTGCCTGATAAACGTTTATATCAACAGCATCATATTTTTCAAGAGTTGCTTTGTCGATATAGTTCTGAACAGACGTAATATCATGGTCTATAAAGAGTTTTTCACCGCTTAAATTTCTTGTAAAACCACGCACTCTGTAATCCATGATAATAATATCGGAATCAAAACTTCCGATAAGATAATCAAGAGCAGTAAGCGGAGTTATTTTTCCGCAGGTTGCAACATCAATATCAACTCTGAAAGTTGCTATATTTGTATCGGGGTGATATTCCGGATAAGTATGCACTGTAACGTGGCTTTTATCAAGATGTGCAACAGTTTCTCTGCCTATCGGAATCATTGTATCATCAGATATAAGAAAAGTTGCAGAAGCACCCTGTGGGTCATAATCCTGTCGGGATATACTGAGGACTTTTGCTCCTATCATTTCAGTAAGATGAGTCATAATATTAGTGATACGCTCTGAGTTATAGACTTCATCAACATAGGCTATATAATCAAGCTGAGCCTTCGGTGTTCTTGCATAGCATACATCATATATATTGAAACTCAATGATTTTGTCAGATTATTGAATCCATAGAGTTTAAGTTTAGTTTCCATAAAAGACCTCCCGATAGAAGTAATAAATACATCTTCACAGAAAAAATAAAAAAAGACCGTGCCAAAACTGCACAGTCTTTGAATACCTGGTGCGGATAACAGGAGTTGAACCTGCACCGAGTTGCCCCGACTGGCACCTGAAGCCAGCGCGTCTGCCTATTCCGCCATATCCGCACATCGCTCTAATATTATAACATACATTTCAGAAAATGTCAAGAGTTTTATAAAAAAATTTCTGCAAGCGGATAAATTTATCCGCCTGCACAAAATTTCAATTAATCTTCGTCTGAATCAGATTCCTCAAAATCCTCAATAGTAAGGTCATCACAATCAAACTCAAGAAGTTCATTACAATTCGGACAATTAATAGAACCCTCATCAATCATGCCTTCATCAACAAGGATAGTATCGCCACAAGTCGGACAAGTTACCTCATAAAGTTCATCATCTTCCAAATCGTACTCATCATCTTCATCATCGTCAAAACATTCGTCACATTCTTCACAGTCATCACAATCGTAAATATCCTGACTAATCTGCTCCATATTTTCATCAAGAATATCGCAGAAATCTGTAAGTTCATCAACCTGAGACTGTAAATCCTCTACATAAAGCACCATTTCAGCCATAACTTCCGACATCTTTACAAGAGCTTTGCCCTCTTTTGTAGATGTATCAATATCAAGACCGTCAAGCATACCCTGAAGATAAGACATTTTTTCTGTAAGCTTCATAAGAAAAAGCCTCCTTTGATATAATAAATTAACTATTGATTAAGCACGTGACATATATTCGCCAGTTCTTGTGTCAACCTGAATTTTTTCGCCCTCATCAATAAAGAGCGGAACTTTAATTTCTGCACCTGTTTCAAGAGTAGCTGGCTTTGTAGCGTTTGTAGCTGTATCACCCTTAAAGCCCGGGTCTGTCTGTGTAACAACAAGTTCTACAAAGTTCGGCGGTTCAACACCAAAAACACTTCCCTTATAAGAAAGAATCTTACAAATCATTTCTTCCTTTACAAATTTAAAGTTATCACCAAGAACTGATGCACTTACCGGAAGCTGTTCGTATGTTTCCATGTCCATAAAATAGTAAAGGTCGCCGTCATTGTAGCTGTACTGCATATCCTTTCTCTCAACGAAAGCTGTCGGGAATTTAGCTGTAGGATTGAAAGAAGTTTCAACAACTGAGCCTGTAATTACGTTCTTATACTTTGTTCTTACAAAAGCTGCGCCCTTTCCTGGTTTTACGTGCTGAAACTCAACAACCTGAACAACTTGTCCATCAAGTTCAAAAGTTACACCGTTTCTAAAATCTCCTGCTGAAATCATTTTAAAATACCTCCGTATTTATTTTTTTATTAATCATATGTATTATTTTACCACATTTTTTTTAAAAATGCAATACCTTAAATGCAATATTACAAAGATATTATATTTTTCGCACATTTAGTCAAATTTATACAATCATTTTTGTGCAAAACAACAAAATCTTCAATTCGCACACCGAATTTTCCTGCAATATAAATTCCTGGTTCAACCGTAACAACTTCATTTTCATGCAGAAGTCTGTCATAGCTTTTTGCAGCTAATGGCAGTTCATGAATTTCCAGTCCCACGCCATGACCAAGAGAGTGACCGAAATACTTGCCATAACCTGCTTCATCAATAATACTTCTTGCAATCAAATCAAGGTCCTGTCCTTTTATTCCTGCCTTTGCCGATTCAATAGCTGCTGTCTGAGCAGTCAGGACAATATCATATACTTTACGCATTTCTTCTGTCGGTTCGCCCACACATACAGTTCTTGTCATGTCACTGTGATAGCCGTTCCACACTGCACCATAATCCATAAGCACAAATTCGCCATTGCATACTTTTTTATTAGACGGCACACCATGTGGCATAGACGTATTAGCACCCGAAAGAACAATTGTTTCAAAAGATACACCCTCTGAGCCGTTCAGCATCATAAGTCTTTCAAGTTCAATGGCAATTTCACGCTCTGTAACGCCCTCTTTTATAAATCCAAGAATACCATCAAATGCAGTTTCAGCAATTTCCTGAGCCTTTTTTATACAGTCAATTTCAAAGCTGTCTTTTACCATTCTGAGAGTATTTATTGCATTGCTCAATATATCTGTATCAATAAATTCAACATTTTTTATATGTTTTTTCAGCGTACCAAGCTGTTTCAGGGTCATTGTTTCAGATTCAACCGCAATATTCTTTGCCAGATGATTTTTTATAATCTCATTAATCTGATTATAAAGATTTTTCTGTTCAATAACTTCTGCTGAAACAACAGTTTCTCTTGCTTTTTCGATATAGCGAAAATCTATGATAAAATACGCTTTATTCCTGAAAGCAATAACTGTTCCGGCAGATGATTTCATACCCGTGAAATATCTTCTGTTCACATCAGACGTTATAAGCACACAATCAATTTCTGCCGGCAATTCGTTAAAAAGTTTGTCAAAACGATTCATAGCTTACATCTCCGAAAGTGCCTGAACAGCAAGATAATAACTCATAAAACCAAGTCCGCATATACTGCCCTTGCATACTGGAGCAATAACAGAGTTTGAGCGAAACTCCTCTCTTGCATCAATATTGCTTATGTGAACTTCAATAACAGGAATTTTTATTGCAGAAATAGCATCTCTTATAGCATAGCTATAGTGAGTGTATGCCCCTGCATTTATCACAACACCATCAAAACTGATTCTTGCGGAATGGAGTTTGTCAATTATAGCCCCCTCATGATTAGACTGAAAAATTTCGCAGTCCATACCAAGTTTTTTTGCTCTGTCAATGATGTTATTGTTGAGTTCATCAATGCCTGAATTTCCGTATACACCTGGCTCTCTCTCTCCTAGCAGATTAAGATTAGGACCATGTATAACAAGAATTTTTTTAATCATACAAAATTACACCTCATGTAAAAATGAAAAAGCGAACTGATTACAGCCCGCTTTTATCAACATTCATATCGCCACAAAATTAATATTTACGCTTGCGAGCTGCCTCAGACTTTTTCTTGCGCTTTACTGAAGGCTTTTCGTAGTGTTCTCTTTTACGGACTTCAGCAATAACGCCGTCCTTTGCACAAGCTCTTTTGAACTTTTTAAGTGCATTATCAAGAGACTCATTTTTGCCAACACGAACTTCTGCCATTTACTTTTCCCTCCTTTTTTCAGAGGTTGCCAACCAGTATCCCTCTGGCTATATACTAATCACTCATACGAGTGTCAGTCAACTTAATACCTCAATAAGTAAAGAATATATTAATATTTTATCATAAATATTCCATAATGTCAAGGGATTTTTTAAATAAGAAAAAATTTCGTTATTTTGCTACAATATTAACAAGTTTATTTGGTACATATATCTGTTTTATCAAATTTTTACCCTCAACAGATTCCTTTACCTTTGCATCTTCAAGAGCAAGTGCAATAACAGAATCCTTGTCAGAATCAACAGGGATATTAAGTTTTGCTTTAAGCTTGCCGTTTACCTGAACAACAATTTCGATTGTATCATCTTTGCAGAGTGATTCATCATAGGAAATCCAGTTCTGTTCACTAAGGATTTTTCCAAAGTTTGCATTATATATCTCCTCTGAAATATGCGGTGCAAACGGATAGAGCATTGTTGCAAATGCACCAAGTTCTGCCTTTGTGATACTTCCTACATTGTAAATTTCATTAATCAAAGTCATCATAGCTGCAATTGCTGTATTGAATTTCATTGCTTCAATATCTTCGGTAACTTTTTTAATAGTCTTGTGGAAAAGTGATTTAAGCTTGTCGCTGTAGTCTTCTCCGTCAACAAGAATATCCTGCAATCCCCACACTCTGTCAACAAATCTCTTACAGCCCTTGATGCTTGATTCGCTCCACGGAGCAGCTTTTTCATAGTCACCCATGAAAAGCGTGTAAAGACGGAGAACATCTGCACCATAATCTGCCACAACGTCATTAGGGTCAACAACATTTCCACGTGATTTGGACATTTTTTCACCGTCTTCACCAAGTATAAGACCCTGTGCTGTTCTCTTTGCATACGGTTCAGAAGTCGGCACAAGACCTAAATCATAGAGGAATTTATGCCAGAAACGGCTGTAAATCATATGACGTGTAACGTGTTCCATACCACCGTTATACCAGTCAACCGGAAGCCAGTATTTAAGTGCCTCCTGTGATGCAAATTCATCATTGTTTTTCGGGTCGCAGTAGCGGAGGAAGTACCATGATGAGCCAGCCCACTGTGGCATTGTATCTGTTTCACGTCTTGCATCACGCTGACATTTCGGACACTTGCACTTCACAAAGCCGTCAATCTTTGCAAGAGGACTTTCGCCGTCTGTACCTGGTTCAAAATTCTCTACTTCGGGCAGTCTAAGTGGAAGTTCCTCATATGGTACAGCAACCATTCCGCAGTTATCACAATGTACAATCGGAATAGGCTCACCCCAGTAACGCTGACGGTTAAATGCCCAGTCTTTCATCTTGAACTGCACACCTTTTTCACCAAAACCAAGCTTTTCAAGAATTTCAAGTGCTTTTGCTATAGCATCTTTTTTATTTGAAATGCCATTGAGTTCACCAGAATTTACAAGTTCACCCTCTCCAGTATATGCTTCTTTAGAGATGTCTCCACCCTTTATTACTTCAATAATATCAATGCCGAATTTCTTTGCAAAATCATAGTCTCTTGTATCGTGAGCAGGTACAGCCATAATTGCACCAGTACCATAACCCATCATTACATAGTCTGAAATATAAATCGGGATTTCTTTCTGTGTTATGGGATTTATTGCAGTAAGACCCTCAATTTTTACACCTGTCTTGTCTTTTACAAGCTGTGTTCTCTCAAACTCACTCTTTTTTGCACATTCTGTCTTATAATCATCAAGAGCCTGAATATTTGCAATAGAATCTCTGTATTTCTGAATAATCGGGTGTTCGGGAGCAATTACCATGAATGTAACGCCATAGAGTGTGTCGGGACGTGTTGTATAGATGCGGAGCTGTTCGTCCTGCTCCTTGATTCTGAAATTGACAAATGCACCTGTTGACTTTCCAATCCAGTTTTCCTGCTGTAATCTTACATTAGGGAGATAGTCAACTTCCGCAAGTCCCTGCAAAAGCTTATCTGCATATTCTGTTATACGGAGATACCATACTTCTTTTGTTTTCTGCACAATATCGCTGTGGCATACGTCACATTTACCACCCTGTGAATCCTCATTTGAAAGCACTACCTTACAGCTTGGACAATAGTTTACCTGTGTCTTATCACGGAATACAAGTCCGTTCTCAAACATTTTGAGGAAAATCCACTGTGTCCATTTATAATAGTTCTCCTCTGTTGTGTCGATAACTCTTGACCAGTCAAAAGAAAATCCGACTGTTTTAAGCTGTTGAGTGAATTTTTCAATGTTTCTGTCAGTAACTACACGGGGGTGAATATTTTCCTTGATAGCTGTATTTTCAGTAGGCAGACCATAAGCATCAAAACCAATCGGGAAAAGAACATTGTATCCCTCCATACGTCTTTTACGGCTTACAACTTCAAGACCTGAATAAGCCTTGATGTGACCAACGTGCATACCATGTCCCGACGGATAGGGAAATTCTACAAGTGCATAGAATTTCTTTTTGCTGTAATCGTCAGTAGCCTTGAAAGTGTCGTGTTCTTCCCAGAATTTCTGCCATTTTGGTTCAACAGACTTAAAATCATATCTGCTCATTTTCATCATTCCTTTGCTGAATTATTTATTAAAGAGCGTTGAAATTTCGCTCCATTTGTTAGTAAAATGTTTATCTACAGACGGATTTGTACATAAAATCACCGCACACACAACATCAACAACGGCTTCAATAAGATATATCCAGTTACTGCCGATATGTGTGATATTATCAGGTAAATTTACAACAACAACAATTGCAAGTATTGCCGTAACAGCATAGTTCAGATACTGCAATCCGCTGAATAAAGCTACAAAAAGCACAACATCACCGACAAGTCCTTTTATATCAAAACCACCGCCGATAACCATATTAAGAATAGTCTTTGCAAAAAGATAAAGTCCTATAATTACGGCAATATTCTTTCCTTGTACATTATTAGTTTTCATCGCCCGCCTCCTTTGTTATAAGACTGCTTATGTCAACCTGTTCACCGTCTGCCCATACACCCTCTAATTTGTAGAAATTTCTTGTTTCTTTGTAGAATACATGGACGATAATATCACCATAATCAAGAATAATCCATGTATTACTTGTATCGGCTTCACGTCTGTCCGGCTCGATACCCTGCTGTGACAGTTGAAATTCAACTTCATCTGCAAGAGTACGTGCATGAGTGTTGCTTGTGCCGTTTACGATTACAAAATAATCTGCAAGAATAGTCAAATCAGCAATTCTGATAGCCTGAATATCCTCGCCTCTCTTGCTGTCAAGAGATTTTACAATAAGTTCAAGTTTCTGCTGTTCAGTCATAAAAAATTTTCCTTTCTTTATTGCTTTTTCTTTGGTTTCTGCTTCTGATATGGTGTTACATTCGGGTCTCTGACGGGTTCAGTTGATTTCTCTATATCGTCAAGACTTGCGCCCATATCATCATAAATTTCGTACTGATGTTCTGTTATAAGCTCAACAATAGATGTATCTTCTTCTGTCATCTTTTTCTGATACGGTCGGTAGTATTTATTAAGCAGGTCAATAGTTTCCTGTTTGTGAACTGAATAAACAGAATACGGATTTCCGTCCGCAGCCCAGAATACAGCATCTTCACCGGGAACTATATTGACATGAGCATCTTCCATTGAAATAGTTGATGCAAAATCGGCAACTTTACTCATATCACCAATTGAAAGGTCGGTATAAAGTAAATCCTTGTCATATATTTCCTTGATATAGCTGTAAAGTTTAAGTCTGCCCTCATCTTCAATTATATTTGAAAGTTTTTTCATAGCTGCTGCCATAAATCTACGCTGATTCTGTACACGTCCTATATCGCCCTGCACCCATTCACGACGGAAACGTATAAACCATTCAGACTGCTTGCCACTTAGTACAACATCGCCTTCGGGGATTATCTTATCAGGCTCAAAGACAATTTCGTTATCAA
The DNA here is from genome assembly GCA_029060755.1 of Ruminococcus sp. Classification (GTDB taxonomy): domain Bacteria; phylum Bacillota; class Clostridia; order Oscillospirales; family Ruminococcaceae; genus Ruminococcus. The sequence goes on from JAIDTI010000028.1 coordinate 22,511, forward strand.
TATGAATCGGTACACCGCCTATAATATCGACAATCTCAACAATATCAGGACAAGTTGTTGTAACATAGGCATCAATTGGTATACCGAAATTTTCCTGAACTGCATCTACAACACGCTGAATAGGCGGTTCTGTATCAGGATTTCCCATTGTGTATATGCTGTTGAATTTTCTTGTAATAGAGGTTGTATAATCGGGCAGACAGGTATCACGGGGAATCTGTAATATATTAAGTTCTCCGTGACCAATATCAAACTGGATAACCCACATGACATCTGTGTTGTATTCGTCAGGCTCAAATCCAAGAAAAAGTATGCTGTATTGTCCCTCAATAAGCTGTGGAAGGTCGAGACCGTCATTGAAATCATCAGGAACAGCATTTGCATCTATATTAAGTGATACATTATTCTTGTCAAGTTCGCCCTCTTTTGCGGCGGGTTTCTGATTTTTAAAAAGAGTAATCAAAGAAATATTTCCGCCTTTTTCGGTATCAACACATATTGGCATATTCAGAATAAGAGTACCTATTATAGCAAGTGATGCTAGAATTGCACCTGCCTGAATAAAAAAATCCTTAACAGAAAATCTGTTCTTATGCCTTGTATAAATTTCATTTTCAACCTGCTCCACTTTTTTCAGAGGAGAAATATTTGTTTCATGCCTTTGATTATTAACGCTTACCGTATTGTTTGTTTTTCTTACAAGCGGTTTAAGCGGTTTTGGCTTTCTGTCAGATTCTTCTGAATGATACTCATTATTTGCCATTATGAATCCTCTTTTCGTTCTGTCTTTAGTCACCTAACAGGCGACTATAAAAATTATATCCCTCAACGGTACACAAAGGAATCATGCCTTCCTTTTTTATAACACTTTTTATTGAAAATCTGAACGCTTCAAGCATTGCTTCATTCAAATCATTGTATACAAATTTACGCATCTTGTCAACATCTTTATATGTTCTGTCAGCTGAAATCAGGTCGGCAAGATATACAATTTCCTCTAATCGTGTCATGCCTGCTCTGCCGACTGTATGAAACCGAATTGAATTTATGATGTCAATATCTTCAACGCCGAAAACATTTTTAACAAAATATGCTCCTGCTATAGCGTGCCAGAGTGAGCGTGTTTCAAGTTCTTCACGGCACACAGCAAATCCGCTTTCAAGCACAAGTGCCTTTTGTTTTTCTCCTGAAAGTTCCTTGCATACATCATGAAGAAGTCCTGCAAAATAAGCTTTGTCGGGGTCTTCTCCGTATTTTTCAGCAAGTTTTCTACATTCTGATGCAACATTGAGAGAATGTTGGTATCTTTTCTGTGAAAGATTCTCTTTCAGATATTTCTTTTTTTCATCGGGATTATAAAACAAAATACTCACCACTTTTTATATAATTTATTTGATGTAATATATTGTACTACATTTTCATCAAGATAGCAAGACAATTTTTCATTTTTTTCAATTTTTTTTCTGATTTCAGTAGAGGAAATTTCAAGAGGCTCTGCACTGCATACAATAATATTGCCATATTTCCGCAGACTTTCGGCTTTTTTTTCAAGTTCTGCAATGTCTCCGCTTTTTCGTGAAACAACAGCAAGAGTAACTTCTTTTAAAATATCCTCAAACTGATTCCAGGTTTCAAAAATCATAAGCATATCACTGCCGACAAGCAGAAAAAGTTCATCATGCGGAAAGCGTCTGCGAAATTCTTCAACTGTATATATAGTATAGCTTTTTCTGTCTTTTCTTATCTCATAATCACATACATCAAGCTTTTCTGATACCCTGCAAGCAAGTTTTAGCATTTTAAGTCTGTCATCTCCCGAAGCATACTCCGCACTTGAACGGTGCGGACTTATCCCCGACGGCACAAAATAAAGCTTGTCCAGTTTCAGTTCGTTGACTGCTGAAACAGCAAGATTAATATGACCGTTATGCACAGGGTTGAAACTTCCTCCATAAATTCCTATTCTCATTTTGATTTCGGGATATTCTCAATTACAGGCTCTTTCGGATTACGCTTGAAAAGCACAAACTTATTGCCGATAACCTGCACAACGTCTGCACCTGTCTGCCCTGCAATTGCATCAGCCGCTTCTCTTGCCGTCCAGCCTGAATTTTCAAGCACACGGAGTTTTATCAGTTCTCTTTTGCGGAGTGCATCTCCAACTTCCTTGCACATCTGCTCTGTTACTCCGCCTTTGCCAACCTGAAATATTGTCTCATATTCAGATGCTATCCCTCTTAAATACGCACGTTGTTTACTTGTAAGCATTTTTTACTCTCCTTCTGTAATGGCATTATACATAAGTCTAAGGGCGTTTCCTCTGTGACTTACTGCATTTTTTTCGTCCGCTGTCATTTCAGCAAGCGTTTTGTCTCCGTACACAAAAATCGGGTCATATCCGAATCCATTTGTACCACGTTCCTCATAGCCGATTTTTCCCATACATTTTCCAGAAACGCTTTTCATTCCGTTTTCGTCAATATATACAATCGCACACTCAAAATATGCTGTTCTCTTATTGTCGGAAATATCTTTCATTTCAGCAAGAATCTTTGCGCATTTTTCATCATCTGGAGCATATCTTGCTGAATATACTCCGGGTCTGCCGTCAAGTGCATCAATACAAAGTCCGCTGTCATCAGCAATAACAGGAAGTTTTACAATATCATACACCGCTTTTGCCTTTATTTCCGCATTTTCAGCAAATGTACTGCCGTTTTCTTCGGGGTCACAATATGCACCTGCTTCATGCTGAGAAAGTACCTCAAAAATTCCATCAAAAATTTCTCTTGCCTCACGAAGTTTATTTTCATTATTCGTTGCAAAAACAAGCTTATTCATCTTCTTCATTTCCTTTCTTGCCGAAAAGTCTGCTGAAAAATCCTTTTTTCTTTTTCTTTTCAGTCTGTTCTTCTTCATGTTCAGATTCGATTTCAGATTCTTCATTTTCATCAGAAACATCATCAGTTATCACATCTTCAACTATTTCACTAACTGCTGTTTCTTCTTCCTCTGCTGATTCAGCAACAGGCTCTGCAATTTCAGGCTCATCATCTTCATCATCTTCATCATCTTCATCATCTTTATCAGTTGAAAACATACCGAAAAATCCCTTTTTCTTCTTTTCAGATTTAACTTCTTCCTGTTCAGTTTCTTCCTCAACAGTATCTTCATTTTCAGTTGTTTCTTCTTCAACTGCATCAGCAATTTCAGATTCAGCATCTTCTGTTTCAATATCAGCTGATTCTTTTTCCCCTGCCTTTTCAAGTGCATTTTGTCTTGCTTCATCTAAATCAAAGAGAGCATCAACAAACATACGACTGTCAAACGGCTGTAAATCGTCGATTTTTTCGCCAACACCGATAAGCTTTACGGGGATTCCTAATTCATTCTTGATTGAAATTACAATACCGCCCTTTGCTGTACCGTCAAGCTTTGTAAGGACAATGCCTGTTATATGTGCAGTTTCACTGAATAATCTTGCCTGATTTACCGCATTTTGTCCTGTTGTTGCATCAAGTACAAGAAGTACTTCACGTGAACAGTCCTCCGCTTTATTATCAATGATTCTGTTGATTTTCTTGAGTTCCTCCATAAGATTCTTTTTATTATGAAGTCGTCCTGCTGTATCAATTATAACAACGTCACACTTACGTGCTTTTGCGGCTTCAAGCGAATCATATACAACTGCTCCCGGGTCACTGCCTTCAGCGTGTTTTACAATCTCAACTCCTGCACGTTCAGTCCACACTTCCAACTGGTCGATAGCCGCCGCACGGAATGTATCAGCCGCCGCAACAAGTACCTTTTTGCCCTCCTGCTTGAACTGATAGCACATTTTACCTATAGTTGTTGTCTTGCCTGCTCCGTTGACACCAATAACCATAATAACAGCAGGAGAATTTGTCATGTCAAGACCTGTATCTTCTCCCATAATTTCAGATATAACTTCATAGATAAGCTCCATTATATCTTTAGGGTCGGTGATTCCTCTTTCCTTTACTTTTCTGCGAACTCTGTCACATATTTCTTCAGATGTTTCAACGCCTATATCACTCATAATCATCTGTTCTTCAAGTTCTTCAAAAAGTTCTTCATCTATTTTTGTAAATGAATTAAAAATCCTCTGCAATCCACCTAAAAAGCTTTCTCTTGTCTTTTTAAGACCCTCTGCAATTTTAGTAAAAAAGCCCATAAATCCTCCTTATTGTATATCAGCAATATCTTCCTGAAAGTCTACCTGTTCCATTTTAAGCAGTTTAGAAATACCGTCCTCCTGCATTGTAACTCCATACAGAACATTTGCTTCCTCCATTGCACTTCTTCTGTGAGTTACAAGTACAAACTGTGTTGTATTGGTAAATCTTTTAAGATATTGTGCATATTTTCTTACATTTACTTCATCAAGTGCTGCATCAATTTCATCAAGAATACAGAACGGTGCGGGTCGCAGTTTAAGTATGGCAAAATATATCGCAATAGCAACAAATGCCTGTTCACCGCCGGAAAGTGAAATAAGATTCTTGATTACCTTTCCAGGTGGTGCAACACTTATCTCAATTCCCGATTCAAGCACATTTTCAGGGTCAGTCAGAATAAGTTCCGCTTTGCCACCGCCAAAAAGTTCCACGAAAATCGACTTGAAATTTGAATTTATAATATGAAAGCTTTCTGAAAAAATCTTCTGCATCTCATTCATAAGATTTGCAATTATCTTTTCAAGTTCTGCTTTGGATTTTTCAACGTCCGCAAGCTGTGCCGAAAGAAATTCATATCTTTCTGAAACTTCCCTGTATTCTTCAACAGCATTTACATTCACACTTCCTAAAGCACGGATTTTATTTTTAACTGCTGTAAGTTCTGACTGTGCTGTAGTAATATCCTCTATTTTTTCAGCAACTTTCAATGCCTCTGAATATGTCATTTCATATACATCAAGAAGTTGCTGTATAATTAAATCATAGTTATGGACTGCTGATTCCCGTCTTTCGTCAAGCCTTGTGACTTCGCCCGACAGCTTTTCTTTTGCTTCATTAAGCTGTCGCATACCTTTCTGTATTTCATTTACAAGACGATTCTGCTCTGTGTGCATATTCTGATAACGCTGAATTTCTGCCATATATAAAGCAGAATTGTTTTTCATGCTGTCAAGTTCGGATTTTAGCTTTTCAATTGCATTTTTCTTTTCAGCAATAATATTAGTCTGCCTTGTGATTTCATCTTCAAAATGCTTGTTTCCGCCTTTCAGAATTTCAAGTTCTGAATTGATACGGACAATTTCAGCCTGATGTGACTGTATATCCTTTGAAATTTCGGCATCATGTATATTAAGGGCTGAAATTCTGCTTGTATGTTCTGCACGTTCAAGACGCAGATTCTCACGCTTTTTTTGTAGTTCAGCAAGATTTTTTTCTGCTTTGTCAATCTGCACTGCAATTTCAGTTCCGCTTTTTTCTGCTTCTGATTCAGTCTGTTTTGCGGATTTTATTTTCTCTTGTGATTCTGTAATCTGCTTTTCTACGTTTTCAGCCTGTGCAGTAAGCTGTGCAACAAGTGAATTGAGCGTTAAAATTTCAGCATTAAGACGTACTTCATCTGTATCAAGTTCCCTGATTTGATTTTTTGCCAGTTCTGTTTTATACCTCAACTGTTCAGTCTCTCCACGCAATTTCTCCATTTTTGAATTAAGTTCATTCTGATATGCGGAAAGTCTGTCTATCTCTCTGGCAAGCGTTTCAATCTCATTCTTTCGGGTAATTATTCCTGCCGACTTCTGTACTGAACCACCAGTAAATGAACCGCCTGCATTAATGACCTGTCCATCAAGTGTGACAATTCTGAATCTGTAGCCATATCTTTTTGCGATTTCTGTAGCTGTATCAATATCTTCTGCAATAACAATCCGTCCAAGAAGTGATGCTATAATACCGCTGAATTTATCATCATAAGAAACAATTTTGTTTGCCATTGCAACAAATCCGCTGAAATTTTCAAGTCCCTGCTCACGCAGTTCACTTCCCCTGACTGATGTTATCGGCAGAAATGTTGCACGACCGCCTTTCTGCTCTTTCAGGAATCTTATACAACGTTTAGCTATATCCTCATTTTCTACAATGATATTCTGCATAGCACTGCCAAGTGCCGTTTCAACAGCAACAGCATATTCAGGCTGTACATTTATATTCTGTGCAACCGTGCCGAAAACTCCGCTTAATCTGCCTTGCTTTGATGCACGGAGAATCTGCTTGACACTTCCGCCGAAACCCTCCATATTATTTTCAAGGTCGATAAGAATTTTCTGTCTCTGCTGATTGTTTTTCAGTTCGTACAGATTTTTTTCAAGTTCCTGCTTTATATCATCAAAACCGCTTTTTCTTGATTGATACAGCTTTTCAAGTCCCGATAATTTATTGCTGATTGAGATTTTTTCAGACTGATTTTTTTCAAGCTGTGCATTATTTTTCTCAACTTCTGCATTATACTCTGCTACTTTTTTTTCAATATCAATATTGCCTGTAAGAATTTCATTAAGTCGCTTTTCCTCATTTTCAGCCGTCTGATGTGCAGAATCCGCTGTAAATCTCAACTCACTCTGCTTTATCCGCAGATTGTTTATTTCAGTTCCCGCAGTTTCAACCGACTTGCCAAGCTGTAAATTTTTTTCCTCTGCTTTATTGAGTTCCGCTGTAATTTCATCAATTTCAGCCTGCAACTGTTTTTTCTGCTCATCAAGTGAACTGATTTTCTTTGCAGTCTCTTTTATTTTCTGCTGATAACTGTATTTTGTTTCTTCAGATTTCTCAATGCTTTTTTTTGCATTTTCTATAGCTTCATTGCAATGTCCTATATCATTTTCATACACGGCAATATCAGATTTTTTTTGTGATGATTCCTGCTCCTCTGCAATCATTTTCCGACGCAGTTCGTCTGATTTCATCGTACATTCCTGCATTTTTCTGTAGCTTGCCTGTAATTTTTCTTCCTCACGCCGAATGTCATTTTCTGTATTCTCATACTCATTTCTGCTGATTAAAATTTTTGATTCAAGCTCATTTATTCTGCTTTTCAGTTCATCAATTTGAGTAATCCACACCGAAATTTCAAGTTTTTTGCGTTCTTCCGCAAGTTTTATGAATTTCTGCGCCTTTTCAGCCTGTATTTTCAGTGGCTCAACACGGCTTTCAAGTTCAGACAGAATATCAGTCAACCGAACAAGATTATCTTCTGCTGATTTTAACTTTCGTTCAGCCTCTGCCTTTTTATAGCGGAATTTTGATATTCCTGCCGCCTCCTCAAAAATATCACGTCTTTCATTACTCTTTGCCCCGACAATTTCCGCAATACGTCCTTGTCCTATAATAGAATATCCGTCACGTCCAAGTCCCGTATCCATGAAAAGTTCGTTTATATCTTTAAGTCTGCACGATTTGCCGTTGATTGAGTATTCACTCTCACCGCTTTTATACAGTTTTCTTGTGACGGAGACTTCCTCACCCATATCAGCAAGCTTATTGTCGTAATTGTCAATATTGAGCGTTACAGCTGCAAATCCCATTGGCTTTCGTGTGACAGTTCCTGAAAAAATAACGTCTTCCATTTTATTTCCACGCAAGGTTTTTATGGACTGCTCACCTAATACCCAGCGGACAGAATCACCGATATTGCTTTTTCCGCTTCCGTTCGGTCCTACTACAGCAGTAAGTCCTTTATCAAATTTAAGGCTGACTTTATCAGGAAATGACTTGAATCCCTGTATTTCCAATGATTTAAGGTACACAAATTCACCCCAGTTCAACATGATATTTCAGAATATTTTCATCACCGATAATTTTAATATTTATACCCTGTCTGCTAAAATATTCAATATTGCTTTTCTTCTGTCCGACTGCCTTGCTGATACATAATGAATTTACCGCAAAAATATAATTCCTGTCAGTCTCATTGATATAGTATTCCATATTATACCTATATATAAGACCCTCACAGAGTTCACGGAAAGCAGGGTGATAGAATCCTCCCAGCATATCTTTCTCAACAAACTCACTTGCATGAAGCCCGCATTTAATTACTCTTATACCATTTCTTTCAAATTCTGCCATAGCAGAAGATGACATATTGACAACCTGTTCAAAAGTGAACATTCTGTAACTGCCTGACTTGTAAAGTTCGCCAAGTTTTGTATTTTTCAGAACAACAACGGGATAAATCCTTACCGTATCTGGACGTATTTCAATAATTTTTTCCATGGTTTCCAGTTCGTCATCTGCTGTACTTTCATACAAGCCAATCATCATCTGCAAACCAAGTTCAAAGCCGTATGATTTGATTAAATCACTTGCTTTATAAACGTCCTCTGCTGTATGCCCACGCTCATTTGCTTCAAGAACGTGATTAACCATTGACTGCGCACCAAGTTCAATTGATTTAACACCGTATTCTTTCAGTATATCAAGGATTCCGGGAGTTATATAGTCGGGGCGTGTGGAAATGCGGATTCCTTTGAATTTCCCCTCACCAATAAAATCCTGAACAGCCAACAAGAGTTCACACATATACGACTTCGGAATAGCTGTGAAACTTCCTCCGAAAAAAGCAATCTCCGTATTTTCGAGCGATTTTGATTCAGCAAGAGCCTTTGAGCATATCTCACGCACCTCCGCACCTGTCGGGGCTTTCTGCGTTCCGCTTATTGTACGCTGGTCGCAGAAACTGCATTTGTGCGGACAGCCGATATGCGGTATAAAAATAGAAATATTAGCGTGTTTCATATCCCATAAGCTCCAGAGCTTCTTTTGCGGCTAACTGTTCAGCTTCTTTCTTGCTTCTGCCCTTTCCTCTGCCGATTACCTGATAATTAAGCATGACTTCCACAACAAAACGCTTGTTGTGGTCAGGACCTTCCTCACCTATGAGATTATACTCAACTTTTTCTTCGGGATTTTTCTGCACAACTTCTTGTAGAACTGTTTTGAAATCCTTAAATGCAAATTTTGCCGTATGCTCAATATCTTTCGGCATGAATCGCAGAATATGTTTTTTTGCCGACTCCATACCGCCGTCAAGATAAATTGCAGCAATAACAGCCTCAAAAGCGTCAGCAAGAATAGACGGTCTTTCACGTCCACCCGTATTTTCCTCACCTTTTCCAAGCATGAGAAAATCACCCAGATGTATTTCTTTCGCAAATACATGCAGACTTTTTTCACATACAAGAGATGCACGGAGTTTTGTCAAATCACCCTCTGCAACATTTTTCAGATTAGTATAAAGATACTCCGAAACAACTATTGAAAGCACACTGTCGCCAAGAAATTCAAGTCTTTCATTACTTCCTGATGCAATTTTCCGCTCATTTGCATAAGATGAGTGGGTGAGTGCGTGATTTATAAGATGCTTGTCGTTAAATTTATAACCTATAATTTCCTCAAGTTTTTCTATACTGTTCATTCTGTCCTGTTCCTTTCGGATAAGTTTCTGACGTAGTTTTCTATCGATTCAATAACTTTGCCGTCAACACATTTCTGTGCCTGTCTGACCGCATTGAAAAAAGCCTTTGCATCTGAACTTCCGTGAGCTTTGATTACCGGCTTTCTTACACCCATAAGTGCAGAACCGCCCGTTTCTCTGTAATCCATCTGCGCTTTAAACTGCTTGATTTTTCCCATTGAAAAAACTGCTCCTATTATACCAGCTCCGGAATAGAGCCACTTCATTTTTTTAGAGAAAAATGAACCCATTCCCTCATAAAGTTTAAGCACAATATTTCCTGTAAATCCATCGGTTACAACAACATGACAGTCACCTTTCGGAAGTTCCCTTGCTTCAATATTTCCGCTGAAATTAAGTCCCGACTCTTTTAAAAGCCTGTATGTTTCAATTTCAAGTTCTCTGCCCTTTGTTTCCTCTGCACCTATATTAAGCAACGCAACTTTAGGATTTTTTATGCCCATTACACGCTCCATATACGCACTTCCCATAACAGCAAACTGCACAAGCATTTCCCCTCTGCACTCTGTATTTGCACCAGCATCAAGCAGAATAAAATTACCCTTGTCAGCCGGCAGAATCGGTGCAGGCGCAACTCTTTTTATACCATTGATACGCTTTACAATGAAAGTAGCACCCATAACCAATGCCCCTGTACTTCCTGCCGATATAAAGGCATCACCTTTTCCGTCAGCAAGAAGTTTCATACCTAATGCCATAGAAGTATTTTTTCCCGATTTTATGATTTCTTTCGGTTCTTCATGAATATCAAAAACTTCATCTGTATGAACTATCTGCATTTTGTCAAGACTTAAATTATTTTCTTCCGCACATTTCTTTATTTTGCTTTCACTGCCTGTAAGAATAATTTCAACGCCAAGTTCCTTTACTGCTCTTTCACAGCCTTTTATAACTTCCAGAGGAGCATTATCTCCTCCGAAAGCATCAACTATTATTTTTGCCAACTCTATCCAACTCCTTTTTGAGTGCATCTACAGCACGGCTTGCATATACACCGTATTTTTCTTTTTTGTCACGTATTCTTATGCCTATATCAGGCAGTATTCCCATATTTGCACCCATAGGCTGAAATTTGTTTGCATTGAAACTGTCGCTTATATAATTCGACAATGCACCGAGCATAGTTTCTTTTGGCAGACATATCGGCTCAAGTCCGAGAATTTTTCTTGCAGCAGATGTTCCGGCAATAATTCCGCTGGCGGCAGACTCCATATATCCCTCAACACCTGTTATCTGTCCCGCAAAATATATGTGTTCATTTCTTCGCATGGAAAAATCAGGATTCAGAAGCGCAGGACTGTTTATAAAAGTATTTCTGTGCATTACGCCGTAACGCATAAATTCAGCATTTTCCAGACCGGGTATCATTGAAAATACACGCTTCTGCTCTCCGAATTTCAGATTTGTCTGAAATCCCACAATATTAAACAAAGTTGCTTCTTTGTTTTCACGTCTAAGCTGTACAACTGCATAAGGACGTTTTCCCGTGCGTTTATTGATAATTCCAACTGGTTTCATAGGTCCGAAACGCATTGTATCTTCTCCACGTGATGCAAGTACTTCTATCGGCATACAGCCCTCATATACACTGAAAGGGTGTGTTTCAAAGTCTTTGAGCTGAACTCTCTCTGCACCAATCAGAGCATGATAAAATGCAAGATATTCCTCTTTATTCATAGGGCAGTTGATATAATCTGCGTCTCCCCTGTCATATCGTGATGCAAAAAACACTTTATCCTTGTCAAGACTTTCATACGTCACAATAGGTGCGGCGGCATCATAAAAACTCAGTCCATCACCACATAAATCCCTGATAATATCAGCCATTGCACCACTTGTAAGAGGTCCTGTTGCGATAACTGTTATACCTTTCGGAAGTTCGGTAACTTCACCTTCAATCACTTCAATCAGGCTGTTTTCCCTGATTTTTCTTGTAACACTGTCCGAAAATTTTTCACGGTCTACTGCCAATGCTCCGCCTGCCTCAACAGCATTTTCCTTTGCACACGGAACAGTCAGTGAACCGAGCATTTCCATTTCAGTTTTAAGAAGTCCTGCGGCTGATTCAATTCTTGATGCTTTAAGAGAATTTGAGCAGACAAGTTCCGCAAAACCGCTGTATTTATGTGCAGGACTGTATTTCTGCGGTTTCATTTCGTAAAGACGGACATTTATTCCGTAATTTGCAAGACTCCATGCCGTCTCACAACCTGCCAGACCTGCTCCGATTACATTTACTGTTTCAATCATTTTTTCAGCTCTCTTTCGTATCCGCAACCTTTATTTTCGCATATTAATCTGCCCGATTTGCCACCTTTATTAAAAAGAGTTTTTCCACATTCAGGACATTTTTCGGCTGTCGGAACATTCCATGTCATAAAAGTACATTCTGGAT
>JAIDTI010000029.1 GCA_029060755.1 Ruminococcus sp.
TTCTCATCTCATGTTCGAATGCTTACTGGATTCGAACATGATTTTGAGGATTCTTAATGAAAATTGATTTCCGTGTTTTTTTATTTTTTCCCATTGACTTTTTTTAATATATGCGGTATAATAAAAATTACGAAATATCTTGCACAAAGATATTCAAAATTTTGACAACAGGAGGATTCCAAATGAAAAAGTACAATAAGCAATTAATTTGTACATTTGTTACAGCATTAAGCCTTGCATCTGCTGTTCCTATGGGAAGTTTTGCAGTTGATGAAAAAGGCTGGGTCACTGATGAAAAAGGCAGGATTTTTTATTATGACGAATCAGGCGAATTTCTGACAGGTGAACAGGAAATTGACGGAGAAACTTACCTTTTTTCAAGCAACGGAGTTCAGAAAACAGGCTGGCGAACAGTTGACGGCAAAAGAAAATATTACGACAAAGAAACAGGAAAAGCTGTTTATGGCTGGATTGATTACTGCGGTAAACAGTATTACATAGAAAAAGACGGAGAAAAACTTACTGACCGCATCATTGAAAATGATAACGGAGATAAAGTTATTCTAAGAGGAAAAGGCAGTGTAATAACTGGTGAGCAGTTCATAAAATTTGACAATGACTTCTATCATATTGACGACAATGGAATTATAGCTGTCGGCGAATATGAAGTGGACGATATACCGTATGTTTCTGACGAATCGGGCAAATGCCTTACAGGCTGGGTTGACGTTGCAGGAAAAAAATACTACTACAGCACAGAAACAGGCGAAGCACTTACAGGACTTTTTGAACTTGGTGAAAGTTACTACTATGTCGATAAGAAAGACGGTATGTGTACAAGTACCGCAGAAATTGACGGTGTAGAGTACCTTTTCGACGAAGAAACAGGCAAAATGCAGTCTGGCTGGCTCAATATAAACGACAAGACAAGATATTTCTACAGCGATTCAACATATGCCTCTGGACTTACTTCAATTGACGGAACGGCATACGTTTTCAGTGAAAAAGGTGTTCTGCTGAATGGATTGCAGGTTGTCAAAAATAATATTTATTTTGCTGACAAACAGGGCAAAGCACAACAAGGCAAAACAGCTGTAGGTGATGACTTTTATTTCTTTGGTGATGATTATACCGCAAAATACGGCATTTTCACCATTGACGAAAACAACTATATTTTCGGAAAAAATGGAAAAATGCTTAGAGGTCTGAACGAATTTGACGGCAATACATACTATCTTGACGAAGACGGCAAAATGCAGTATGAATGGGTTGAAACAAATGACAACAGATACTATTTCAATCCGCAGACAGGCACAATGCTTACAGGCAGAAAAATTATTGACGGAAACAAGTATTATTTCAATGACAACGGTGAATTACAGACAGGCTGGCAGATTATCGACGGAGAAACGTATTATTTCAATACTATAAGCGGTGTAATGCTGACTGGCAGAAAAGTTATTGATGATGAAAAATACTACTTTGCCGATAACGGACAGATGCAGACCGGTTTAATAGAATTTACTGACGGCAAGTATTATTTCGGTGCGGACGGAAAAATGCTTTCAGGCTGGCAGACGATAGACGGAGAAAAGTATTATTTCAATCTTGAAAAAGGTTTTATGGAGACAAATAAAATTGTTGACGACTATAATCTTACTGAAACAGGTGTTGCAGTACCGCTTTCAGACGTTCAGAAACGTGCAAAGACAATAATCGACTCAATCGGAACTGAACCAACCGCAATATTCAACTATGTACGCAGACATAACGCATACAGCTATATTGAAGCTACAAAATCACTTGCAACAATTCAGTCTATGGGTTGGAGTTATTTTGCAAACTATGCGCTTGACAATAAATATGTTGTATGCTATTATTTTGCTGCTGAAACTGATTTGCTGTTTAAACAGGCAGGCTATCAGACAAGAATCATCTACGGAAACGGCACACACGAATCCGACCACTATTGGAATCAGGTTTATGTGAACGGTCAGTGGCTCAACTATGATACCTGCAACGGTTACTGCGGTGTATCTGACAATTATCTGAAAAACCTTACATATACATGGTATCAGTATGTAGAGGCTAAATATTATTAATAATGACATTGGAGGACGACAAATGAAAAAGAAGTCAACAGCAATTTTTGCTTTTATGGCAGTACTTGCACTGTCAATCGTATCTTGCGGAAATGAGCCAGCGGAGGAAAGTTCAGTGACACTTGATTTACCTGTTGCCACAACAACAACCGCAGAATCGGAACGAGATGCAGAAGAAACAACAGAAATCACAACTGAAAAAACTACAAAGACAAAAGAAACCAAAACTACCGCAGAATCAGAAGAAACAACAACAGAAACAGCTGAAAGTACCATAGAATCAGCAACGGAAACTACTGCTGAACCGGCAACGGAAGCTCCTGTTGAAGTAACTACAGAAGCACCTGCAACAGAACCGCCGACAGATGCTCCGCCTGTTGTTTCAAACGTACAGTTCAGTATGGATATGCTGAAAAATAATGCGGACGGAGTTGTTTCGTCTCTTGGCAGTCCTGTTGATGTACAATCAGCACAAGGCTGTCTCTCAAATGGTGCAGACCAGAAAATATATGTATATGAGGGACTTACAATAAAATGCTATGTCATGGACGGAACAGAATATATATACGAAATTGACATAATAAGCGGAAATTATTCTTTATCATCTGGAATAACTGTAGGAAGTTCAAAGGCTGATGTTGAATCAGCTTACGGAACAGGTGAGGAAAGCGGACAGTATCTCACATATTATAATGACAATAATACTCTTGAAAAGTCAATTGATTTTCAGATAGCAGACGATATTGTACAGAGTATTGTATTATATACAGCAGTTTAAGGAGTAACAATGGTTTTCAGCAGTCCAATGTTTCTGTTTGCCTTTTTGACAGCAGTATACATTATTTATCGCATAATACCGTCAATATCTGTAAAAAATATGATTCTGCTGTTTTTCAGTCTCTTATTTTATACATACGGTGAGCCGAAAGCACTTATCCTGATGATTAGCTCAATAGTAATGAACTATTGTTTTGGTCTTGTAATGAAAAGCGGAAACAAGTACAGAAAAACCGTGCTTGCTGTTTCAGTCGTGGCAAATCTGCTTATGCTTGGTGTGTTCAAATATGCAGGATTCGGAGCTGAAATGCTGAATAAACTGCCGTTTTTGAGTTTAGGCATACCAAATATAAGACTGCCTATAGGAATATCATTCTATACATTTCAGGCTATGTCATATGTCATTGATGCTTATAAGAATCCGAAATATATACAAAAAAATCTTTTAAAGCTTGCATTGTATATCACTTTTTTCCCTCAACTTGTTGCAGGTCCTATTGTCAAATATTATGACTTTGCAAATCAGATTGAAAACAGGACACACACTCCCCGACAGACTGCAAAAGGTATAAGACGTTTTATTATCGGACTTTCAAAAAAGCTGTTTATTGCGAATACTATGGCATTTTCAGCAGACTATATATATGCACTTGATACATCTGATTTGTCAATACCGCTTGCATGGCTTGGCGCATTGTCGTATCTGTTTCAGATTTACTTTGATTTCAGCGGTTACAGTGATATGGCTATCGGACTTGGTGCAATGTTCGGATTCAGATTCAAGGAGAATTTCAATTATCCATATATTTCGCAGAGTATGCAGGATTTCTGGAGACGCTGGCACATTTCCGTCTCAACATGGTTTAAAGAATATTTGTATATTCCTCTTGGCGGAAACCGCAAAGGCAAAGTCCGTACAGCTGTAAACAAGCTGATTGTCTTTTTCTGTACGGGATTATGGCACGGTGCAAGTCTGAACTTTATAATATGGGGATTGATTAATGGCTTATTCATGATGCTTGAATCATACAGAGTAATAAAAGCCGAAAAATGGCTGAAACCGTTCAGACATATCTATACAATGCTTGTTACTACTCTTGCATTTGTATTTTTCAGGGCTGATAATTTATCAACAGCCTGCAAATTTATAGGGCATATGTTTGTGCCATCCGGCGATTCAGTGCAGAACGCAATGTTCATGATGCAGTTGTCACCTTTGTATATTATAATGTTCGTACTTGCCATAGTATTTTCAATACCTGTCATGCAGAAAATCAGGGACAAGGCAAATGAAAGAAAATCCGTGCAGACATACGAAGTATGCAGTTATACAATATCGCTTGCACTCCTGATTCTCTGTATATTCACGCTCTCATCATCTTCATATAACCCTTTCATATATTTCAGATTTTAAGGGGGATTTATCATGAAAAAACAGTTTTTCCTAAAATTATACAGCGCATTATTTATCGGAATATGTGCAGTTCCCCTTGTATGTATGCCCTTTGTAAAAGCTGATTCGTCAGCAGAAAAAAAGACACCTGTAGAATTTCCGTCCGTAATGACAGAGGACAAAAAAATAAACTTTGATTATTTCAGTCAGCTTGACAACTGGTTTTCGGAAAACTTTGCATTTCGTCAGCAGTTTGTAAATGCCGACAGCAGAATTAGAACATCACTAACAAAAACTTCTCCGAATTATGATGTTATACAAGGTTCAGACGGCTGGCTGTATTACGGCGAAACAACAGACGACTATCTCAATATAAACACACTTAGTCAGCGTGAGATAAATAATATAGCGCATAATCTCCGCATGATTGACGAATACTGCAAAGAGAACGGAGCAGAATTTGTATTTTTCTCCGCACCTGATAAAAATTCAGTTTATCCCGAAAATATGCCGTTCAACTATGTTCCCTCTGACAATAAAAATAACTATGCACTTCTTTCAGAGGAACTTGCAGACGACAGCTTTTTTCTTGATATGAAAACCGCACTGCTTGAAACAGATTCCAGCATACCGCTTTATCACAAAACTGATACACACTGGAATAATCTTGGTGCTTATGCGGGTCATGTTGCAATAATGAACAGACTTGGCTTGACTTCATGTAGTATAACTGGCTGGTATACGAAAAATAATCATCTGGGCGACCTTGCGGAAATGATTTATCCGACGGAAAAGCCGAAAGATACACAAGTCTACAGTGATTATGAGTTCAGCTACACATATCAGGGCTTATTTCGTGGACTTATGGACGTGACAATCAATACAACAAACGAAAATGCAGAAGGCAATCTGCTTATGTTCCGTGACTCATTTGGCTCTGCAATACTGCAATATATGGCTGAAAGCTTTAACAGTGCGGAATTTTCAAGAGTAGTTCCGTATCGTATAAACAATATCGAAAATAGGACAGTTGTACTTGAAATAGTCGAGCGTAATCTCGGAAATCTGCAAAAATACGCTCCTATTATGCCTGCTCCTGTTGAGGATATAAGCGGACTTTCCCCCGAAATTTATTCAGGCGGTGATGAAATAATCGAAATTGAGGAATCAGGCTTATTCATGCACATTTACGGCTTGCTCCCTGAAAAATATTTTTCAGGCGATAAACATACTATCTATATTGAGGCTGACGGAATAATCTATAAAGCTTTCAACTGCTTTGAAGATGAACTTCTTAAGCGTGAGGGCGAACATAATGGAAACGGCTTTTCCCTTTACGTTCCGACAAATACAAATACTGAAAATATAAAAGTGACGGTTGTAAACTCCGACGGAAAAACCGTTGCTTCACATTAAATATGATTAGAGGTAGCAAAACTTATGAAAAACTATAAAATAATATCGCTTGTTTCTGCACTTTGCTTAATGGCAATCCCTGTAAATTTCAGTGCTTATGCTGATGATGCAATAAAGCAGACACCTGTATACAATGAATTTGACGAAAACGAAGTAAACGGCACTGTAACTGTAAACATTCCCGAAAATGTAACGGCACATATAGCAATAGATTTCGATTCACCCGAAGTTACAAACGAACCCTATTATATTGCTGATGTTGACGGCGGAAACTCATATTCCTTTGATATTGAGGGCAGAGACAACACTGAAGCAGACTACAGATACTACAATATCAGTATATCATTGACAGGCGGTGAATATGGTTTTACGTCTGAACCGTTCACGGACAGAACAAACGTTCTTGACGCAAATGACAATCCCGACAAATTCACGGAATATATCTATAATTTTACTGTAGACGATAAAACAACGGATTCTGACTGGGATATAACATCAGAGAAAGGTACAGAAAAAAGCATTGCTGTACATCTTGACGGAATAATGCTTGGTGATATTAACAACGACGGAATTGTTGATGCAAATGATTCCTCAATTGTCCTTGCTGAATATGCAGTTCTTTCAACCGGCGAAGATTCCACTTTTACTCAGAGAGAACAGCAGAAAGCAGATGTAACAATGGATTCCGCCATTGATGCAAATGATGCTTCAAAGATACTTGCTTACTATTCTGAAAACTCAACAGGCGGTAACGCTTCATGGGATAATGTATAAGGAGACTGCTGAATGAATTTACACGGATTTACAATAACAGACAAGAAAAATATCGGAGATGCAGAATTTACAGAGATGCGCCACGATAAAACAGGCGCAAAACTTGCATGGCTTGGCAACAAGGACGAAAACAAGCTCTTTTCAATCTCATTCAGGACAGTTCCCGAAGACGATACAGGCGTATTTCACATACTTGAACACTCTGTTCTTGGCGGTTCTGAAAATTATCCTGTAAAAGAGCCATTTCTCTATCTGCTCAAAAGCTCCATGAATACTTTTCTCAATGCCATGACTTTCCCCGACAAGACGATGTTTCCTGTTTCAAGCCGGAATAATGCCGACTTCATGAATCTTACAAAGGTTTATCTTGATGCAGTTTTCAAGCCGTCAATCTATACAAATCCCTGCATTTTCTATCAGGAGGGACATCATATTGAATACCGTTCGGACGGTGACACTCCTGCATATAAGGGTGTTGTGTTCAACGAGATGAAAGGCGTTGTATCAGCAGTTGATGAGCGTATAGAATCGAAGCTGATGCAGATGCTTTTCCCTGAAAGCTGTTATAGATTTGAATACGGCGGACTTCCTCAGGCTATACCGAATCTGACTTACCAACAGTTCATTGATACGCACAAGCGTTTCTATCACCCGACAAACTCATATATATGGCTTGACGGAGATATTGATATTGAGGCAACACTTGAACTGATTGACAGCTATCTTTCTGAATATGACAAAAGCGAATGGTTGCCCGAAATTCCTGTGCAAGTTCCTGTTGACTTTGCAGAGGAAACGGAATACTATGAAATATCGCCCGAAGAATCGGCAGAAGAAAATGCTCATCTTGCAATCGGAAAAATACTTGCATCATGGAATGACTGCGAAAAAGTGTACGCTTATCTCATACTATGTACAGCATTGGCAGGCTCAAATGATTCACCGCTCAAACGTGCGTTGCTTGATACGGGGCTTTGCCTTGATGTTGAGATGTCATTGTCCGACGGTATTTCTCAACCGTTCGGAATGTTGAAAATAGATAATATTGATTCTGCAAACAGCAGTAAAATTCTTTCGACTGTAAAAGATATTGTAAAGAACATAGTTTCCAACGGAATCGGAAATGATATTCTCTTGTCTGCAATAAACAGGGCAGAATTTATTTTCAGGGAATCAGAAGAACCGCAGGGACTTACACGCTGTATAGATGCAATGTCATCATGGCTTTACGGCGGTGAACCGTTGCTTTATGTGAATTGCGGAGACGTTTTTGACAAACTAAGGGCAAAAGCTGTTAACGGATATTTTGAAGAACTTCTTGCGGAGTGGCTTCTTGACGACAGTGGAACATCTGTTCTTTATATGCTCCCCTCACACACTTACGGTAAAGAACTCAAAGAAGCTGAACAGAAACAACTTGAAAAAGCAGTTGCAGAAGCAGATAAATCAGAACTTATTGAACTCAACAGAAAACTTGACGAATGGCAGAAAGCACCTGATAAAGCTGAAGATATTGCAAAAATCCCGATACTTTCGCTTGATGAAATAAGTGAGAATCCAATTGACTACAAAACATCTGAATCAGATGAGGACGGTGTGAAAATTCTGCATCACCCCGCAAAAAACAAGGGCATAAGCTGTATAAATCTCTGGTTTGATGTATCAGATGTAAACCGTCATGAACTTGAAATACTTCTGCTTATCAATCAGTTTATTTCAGAACTCCCGACGGAAAAAAGCACAGGTGCTGAACTGAATCAGAGAATAACAGGTATTCTTGGCAACTTCGCAACGGATATATGTTCATTCAGCCGACCTGAATCACCCGAAAAATGCAAGACTTATTTCTGTATCAAATCGCGCTTTCTCAGTTCAGATACAAATCAGGCACTTGAACTTATCAGCGAAATCATAACACAGACAGTCTATGATAATTCCGAACTGCTGAACGAAATTATCAGTCAGAATAAAGAGGAACTCCGACAGGATATTATTGCAGACGGTCACCGCTTTGCAATGAGGCGTGCAAGATGTTCATTGTCAGCTGAATCTGCTGTAAATGAGATAGTAAACGGCTTTGAATCGTATAGATTTATACGTGAACTTGATGAAGAAAAGATAAAATCCGCAACAGATGAGATGAAAGCACTTTCAAAGCGTATTTTCTGCAAACTCCGTCTTACAGCAGGTATAACATCATCTGAAAAAATATCTCTCTCACCTGTTATATCTGCACTTCCCGACGGTGATACTGTTGATTTTACTGAAATGGAATTATCTGTACTGAACATGGGCAGACCGTCAAATCAGGGTATAATTATTCCGTCAGGCGTATCATATTCAGGTGCTGTACTTGCTGAAAATAATCAGGATAAAGCCTTGTGGGATTTACTGTCAACTATTATGACATATGAGTATCTGTGGAATGAAGTGAGAGTAAAGGGCGGTGCATATGGAACAGGAACAGGAACGAACGCACTTGGCGAAACTGCATTTTATTCATTCCGTGACCCCTCACCCGATAACAGCATTGAAATATATTCTGAATCAGCAGAATTTATAAAGTCTTACTGTGCGGAAAAGCCAGATATTACGCATTATATCATAAGCACAATTGCAAGGGGCGAACCGCTTATATCTGATGCGGAATACGGCACAACCGCTGATATATTCCATTTCAGAGGGATTGACTTTGCAGAGAGAAAGCAAGTCCGCAAGCGTATTCTGTCCATGAAATATACAGATTTGCTTGATGCTGTGCCGTCTCTTGAAAATATGAGCAATTACTGTATTATCGGGGCAAAAGAAGTCATGAAAGATACAGATAATATTTTTGAACTATGAAAAAACGGCATCTCATACCGATTATAATAGTACTTCTGTCGGCACTTCTCACCGTTGCAGGACGACTTTCAAGAGGATTTGCGGACTTCTATGCTGATAATATTTTCCCTGTCATCTCAACTCCGTACGCCTTTATAAGCGGGCTGATTCCAGTATCTTCAGGCGAAATCATGATAATAGCAGGACTTATCCTTGTTTTGATTGGCGTACCTGTTGCAGTAATTCTGCTGATATTCGGGAAAAAATTCCGAAAGAAAACTATTGATGTATCGCTTACAGTTTTTCTGTGTGTACTTGCATTTGTATGCTGTACGGAGTCGCTGAACTGCTTTACGCTTTACGGCTGTACAAGATTTTCAGAACGTTTTTTCGATTCAAAAGAGCATGACAATGACGAACTCAAACAGCTGTACTCAATTCTTATTGATGAGTGCAATACGCTTGCTATGGAAGTCCCACGGGACGAAAATAACCGTTTTGCACTTGATATTGACTATGTAACAGAATGTCGAAAGGCAATGAAAAAGGCTTCTGAACAATATCCGCAGTTAAAAGGATATTATCCGAAGCCTAAGCCGATTATGTTTTCTTATTTTATGAGCCAGACGGGTACTGCTGGAATGTATTTTCCGTTTTCTATGGAATCAACATACAACAATGACATGATTGCCGAAGTTCGTCCGGAAGTCATATGCCACGAATACGCCCATTTAAAAGGCTTTATGCAGGAAGATGAAGCGAATTTTATCTCATTCATTGCAACCTGCGGAAGTGATAATCCGCAAGTAAAATACAGCGGTTATCTTGATGCAC
Organism: Ruminococcus sp.; assembly: GCA_029060755.1. Classification (GTDB taxonomy): domain Bacteria; phylum Bacillota; class Clostridia; order Oscillospirales; family Ruminococcaceae; genus Ruminococcus. The sequence goes on from JAIDTI010000029.1 coordinate 10,120, forward strand.
TTGAATATGTACACAATCAGATTTACGAAAATAACATAGTATCAGGATATGAGCTTACAGACCGCATTTCGCAGGAAGTCATAAACGACTGGTTCAGATTTCTCCCCGATAATTATTGGGAAGATAATCAGGACAAGGAATTTATACCCACTGAAACAGTTGATGCCGTCTATGATACTGCTTCCGATACAAGCATGAAGATTAACGGTGTTGAGGACGGCAACAAAAGCTACTCAAGAATGGTTAATTTGCTTCTTGACTACTACTTTCAGTCGCAACAGTAGTTTCAGCAATAGTTTCAGTTGTGACAGTTGTTGCCTGTTCTGTTGTTGTTTCTGCCGTGACACCCTGAATCATCTTCACTTCACTGAAATCAATTTTCAGCAAATTATTCGGCATATCGAACGATTTTATATTTCCGTTTGAATCAAGCATAAGTACATAGTCTCCACCGTCAAGCGAGCCTGCTATCTGAAAGATACCGTCTTTGTCTGAACCTTTAAGCTCCTCTGAACGTGCATTTGTATCAACAGCTTCAATCATATTGACGAGCATAGCCTTGACAGGAAGTGCGGATTTTGGTACGGAAAAATTCAATCCCTTATAACTTGCATTTACATTTCCCTGACTGAAAGCAAGATTTACACCACTTAAAGTATTCGGCGACGAAAATTCAACCTCCCATTCATTCTCACCCATACGCTTGACAGTTCCTTCTGCCGTAAGCTTATCGAGTGTTATTGTCACATCTGAACTGAACGAGGAGTTAAGATTATTCTGTCGGCTTTGTGTTGTCTGAATAGGTGCGGAACACGATGCAAGACATAGTGTTAAAATAAAAGCGGACGAAAAAAGTTTTTTCATAAATAAAAATCTCCTTTGGATTATTTTATGTTGACTTTCAACGTCCGTTTTATTTTTTTTTACTTTAATTTATCTTTGAGTATTCTGAAAGCATCAGAAAGACAGTCAATAACATCACGTGGGAGCATGGATTCCTGACCGAACTTTTTCATTGCGGCATCACCAGCAAGTCCGTGCATATATACACCGGCACAAACTGCATCATACAGCGGAATATTTTGTGCAGCAGCTCCGCCGATAATACCCGAAAGAATATCACCGCTTCCGCCTTTTGCCATACCTGCATTTCCCGTATGATTTGCCGACGTTCTGTAAGGGTCGGCAATAATTGTCCCTGCTCCTTTGAGTACAACTATAATATTGTACTGTTCTGCATATTTTTCAGCAGAAACAATGCGGTTATCGTTTATCATCTTGACATCACATTTCAGCAGACGTGCCATTTCTCCGGCATGAGGAGTTATTACTACATCACATTTTCTGTTTGCGAGTATTTCTATATCCTGCGATATGCAATTCAGAGCATCTGCATCAATAATAACAGGTACTTCCGAATTTGCAAGAACATATCTCACAATCTGCATTGTATCATCAGTCACACCCATTCCAGAGCCGATAACGATTGAATCGGCTTTTTTTATTGCGTCTGCAATAATATTTTCGTTGTATTTCATGAATCCATGCGAATCGCTTTCAAGCTGAATGAAAGTAGCTTCAGGGGCAAGCACTGAAACGGTATCAATACACTTTTCAACCGACATGAGACGTACTAATCCCGAACCGGTTTTCAATGCACCAAGAACAGCAAATGCACCTGCTCCCCTCATGGACGAACTGCCCGATATGACAAGAACTGTTCCGAAAGTACCCTTGTGTGCATCACGTTCTCTTTTCGGTGGAAAACCTGCTAAACTGTCTCTTTCAAGCCTGTAATACTCTCTCTTGCCCTCCGTTACATCATATGCTTGTAAAGGTATTCCTATGTCAGCAATTATAATATTTCCACAGAATTTTTTCAGCGGATATTGTGTCATGCCGAATTTGAGACAGCCTAAACAGATTGTTTCGTCCGCCTTGAAAATACCCGTCGGCACTGTACCTTTGGAGGCATCTCCTCCGCTTGGAACATCAACAGCTATCTTGTATGCGCTTGTACCGAAAGAGAAAATCATCATCAGTTCCCTGTCAAGTTCACCCTTAAAACCTGTACCGAAAACGCCGTCCACAAGAATATCTGCCGAAACGACAGCATTTCTTATATCATTGATTCTTTTTTCCTCTGAAACAAAAATTTTTTCAAGTGCAGGGTCATTCTTTTTTGAGATTGCCTCTTTATCCTGCATTGTCATGTAGTCAAAACCTGATGCCCTTATAGCCGTGCTTACGTTCTCACTTCTGTAGCCTGTTACAACTCTTACTTTATCGGGAAGCTGTTCAAAATAACTCTTTGCAAGTTCAGTTTTCGGCGCACCGACAAGATTAACAACAGTAACATTATATCCTCTGTAGACAAGAATATCTGCGCAGGCAAAACAGTCACCGCCATTGTTTCCGTTTCCTGCTAAAAACACAACATTAGTATTTTCAGGCTTTGACTTGTCATTTTCTGTAATCTGCATTATACGTTCTGCAATTTTCGTCCCTGCATTTTGCATAAGCATTTTTTTTGTGACACCTAATTTTTCGGACATATCCTCAACTTTCGCCATCTGCCTTGTCGTTACAATTTTCATTCAGTTCACTCTCCTTTTTCAGTTCAACTCTTAATTTTTTTGGTATAAACTTATTTATATTATCAATCATTCTCTCATCAGGACAGAAAATAAGTCTTGTATTGCCGTATTCCTCATGCTGAAAGTCTGCATAATATTCATGGGACATTATATTATCAGTCGCATAGACGACTGTCATATCGTCTGTTTCTTCGGGTACGGACAAATCATATAATCCGAACTCTGTGAACTTGCTCACCTGTATAGAAATCATCTCTTTACGCCTTGCTTGTGCAATAATCTTGTCAATATCAAGTTCACCGTTAGTAAACGTATATTCGTATTCTATCTGCGAATTTTTTTTATTCTTATACGTCAGAATACCCGAAAATACTGCAAGAATAATTCCCAAAAAGGAAAAAAGTCCGCCGTTTCCGATAGTTAAAAATGTTGTGACAATAAAAAACAGTGTCAGTCCGATTCCGATTACAAGCGAAACAGTTTCCCTTGTCCTGTCACTTTTCGTCAGTTGTCTTTTAACAAGCTGTTCTGCAAAATTATCCATATTTTATACAACTCCGTTTCATAATGATACTAAAATAATAGCACATTTTTTAACAAATGTCAATGCTGTACAATAAAAACTGTTGACATTTTTTTTCAGATGTGATATAATGATACTTATATAAAATACCAGAATATTTTTGAGGTGATAAAATGAAAGAACAGCTTGAAAAAATTGAAGTCCTTGCAAAACAGGAGCTTTCAGCCTGCACAGAAATAAAGGCACTTGACGACTTACGAATCCGATTTTTAGGCAAAAAAGGTGAACTCACTGCTATATTGAAGCAAATGGGAAAACTTTCCGCAGAGGAACGCCCCGTTATCGGACAGCTTGCAAATAAAATCCGTTCTGATATTGAGAACGCCATTACAGAGAAACTTTCTGCACTCAAAGCAAGTGAGCAGGAGGCTAAACTCAAAGCAGAAACTATTGATATAACACTCCCCGGAAAAACTGTACCATTCGGAAAATATCACCCGCTTACAAAAGTGGAAAACGAAATCCGTGAGATTTTCATGGGTATGGGATTTGAGATTGCCGACGGTCCTGAAATCGACGACGACTATCACGTATTTGAGGCACTCAATCTTCCACCCGACCACCCTGCACGTGATACGCAGGATACTTTCTATATTGAGAATACTAACGAAACAGTCCTGCTCCGTACACAGACATCATCTGTTCAGGTACACGTTATGGAAACGCAGAAACCGCCTATAAGAATCATCTCGCCCGGCAGAGTATTCCGTTCTGATGCTGTAGATGCCACACACTCACCATTATTCCACCAGATTGAAGGACTTGTCATTGATAAGGGAATAAGAATGAGCGACCTCAAGGGTACTCTTGAAATGCTCATGAAAAAACTTTATGGCAATGACTGTAAACTCCGTTTCCGTCCGCATCATTTCCCATTCACTGAACCGTCATGCGAAGTTGATATAAGCTGTTTCAACTGCGGAGGTTGTGGCTGTTCAATGTGTAAAGATGAGGGATATATTGAACTTCTCGGAGCTGGTATGGTACACCCAAAAGTACTTGAAAACTGCGGTATTGACCCGAACATATATTCAGGCTTTGCATTTGGTATGGGTCTTGAACGTATGGTTATGGGACGTTACAATATTAACGACCTGCGTCTTCTCTATGAGAATGATGTAAGATTCCTGGAACAGTTCTAAAACGAAAGGAGTTTTAATATGGGTATTGACTGGGAAGAAATACTTGGTGTTGAAGATAATCTGGGTGATGCTTATGAAAGTCTGATTAGTGATGATGCTTTGGATTATCCTGATGATTCTTATGATGAAGAATATTATGAAGGAATCCCGAAAGCCTTATATCATAACAATAACGGGATTATCAGCTTTGATTATAACGGAAAAACAATCAGTTTCAGCAGAATATGGGCAAATCATATTTTTGATGAAAATGAGATTTGCGACCTTATTTCAGGCAAAAGCATAACATTTATATATACAAATGACAATGGCAAAGATTATTCTGTAACAGGAAAACTTGCGGGCTGTTATTATAACGGCGAAAAATTCATTGGTTTTTCTGCTTATGGTTTTACGCCGTATATACCTGAATCGAATGGCTATGTTGAAGATTTGGACGCTATCTGTGATGATATGTGCGTATGAAAATATATTGAAAGGAACAAGATAAAAATATGAATTTATCAATGAAATGGCTCAAAGATTATGTTGATATTGATGTGCCGATAAAGGACTATTGCCACGCTCTTACAATGAGTGGCTCAAAGGTTGAGTGCTACGAAGTTGAGGGCAAGGACATTTCAAATGTTGTTGTAGGAAAGATTCTTTCCGTCACACCGCACGAAAACTCCGACCACCTTGTTGTGTGTCAGGTTGAAGTCGGAAAAGATGAACCGGTACAGATTGTAACAGGTGCATCAAATGTAAATGCTGGTGATGTTGTACCAGTTGCACTTGACGGCTCAACACTTCCGAACGGTGTAAAAATCAAAAAAGGCAAGTTGCGTGGCGTTGCATCAAACGGTATGCTCTGTTCACTCGGCGAACTCGGACTTGACAAGAGAGATTTTCCATATGCTATTGAGGACGGTATTTTCATCATGCAGGAGGACTGCGAAATCGGACAGGACATACAGTCCGCAATCGGTCTGAATGATATTTCAGTTGAATTTGAAATCACATCAAACCGCCCCGACTGCCTTAGCGTTATCGGACTTGCAAGAGAAACATCTGCAACATATAATCTCCCACTCAATGTAAAAGCACCTGAATTTAAAGGCGTTGACGGAAATATAAATGATATGCTCAAAGTTGACATTACAAACACTGATAAATGCAGAAGATATTGTGCAGGTATAGTAAAGAATGTCAAAATTGAACCGTCGCCACGCTGGTTAAGGGAGCGACTTCGTGCAAGCGGAGTACGTCCGATAAATAATTTTGTTGACATAACCAACTATGTAATGCTTGAATACGGTCAGCCAATGCACGCATTTGATTTGCGTTATGTTGAGGGTGCACATATCAACGTAAGAAACGCCGTGAACGGTGAGAAGATTGTTACACTTGACGGTGTTGAGCGTGAACTTTCAGACGATATGCTTGTTATTGCGGACGACAAAAAGCCTGTTGCAGTTGCAGGAATAATGGGCGGAGAGTACAGCGGTATCATGGACGACACAACAACAGTTGTATTTGAATCCGCATATTTTGAGCCGACACAAGTAAGACAGACATCTAAAAAACTGCGCCTTAAATCAGATGCTTGTGCAAGATATGAAAAAGGTGTTGACCCGTTAATCTCAATGACCTGCCTGAAACGTGCATTTGAACTTGTTGAACTTCTCGGAGCTGGTGAAGTTGTGAATACTGTTATTGACTGCAATCATCTTGACGAAAATGACGTTAAAACAGTTGATTTTGATGCAGACTGGATAAACAAATTTCTCGGCACTGAACTTTCAGCAGATGAAATGACAGACTACCTCACAAGACTTGGTTTCAGCGTTGAGGGTAATAAAGTAACTGCACCGTCATTCAGAATTGACATTGAGCGTCCTGCTGACATTGCAGAGGAAGTCGCAAGAATCTACGGCTACAATAATATCCCGTCAACTGATTTCCGTGGAGTTGCAAAGGCTGAATTTACAGCAGAACAGAAGTTCGTCCGCACATTGAGAAGTACAGCTGTTTCACTTGGTGGATATGAGATTGCAACATATTCATTCGTATCACCGAAATATTTCGATAAAATAAGACTTCCTGAAGACAGCAGATTACGCAAAGTTGTAAGAATTGTGAATCCGCTTGGAGAAGATACAAGTGTTATGAGAACATCAACAATTCCGTCAATGCTTGATGTGCTTTCATTCAACTACAACAACAGAAATGAGAGTGCGTGCCTGTTTGAGATTGCAAAGGAGTATATTCCTGTTGACGAAAAAAGAAATTATGCACCTGATGAAGCTAATCTTGTAAACAGCGGACAGCCACGTCACGAATATGAATATCAGCTCCCCGACGAATTACAGCGCATAACAATCGGTATGTACGGCAATAACGCCGACTTCTACACGCTCAAAGGCATGGTTGAGCAGATACTTTCTGAAATCAATATTGCTGATGTTGAGTACGTGCGTGCAGGAGATTGTGAAGTATTCGACGAAAAATACGCTTTCCACAATGGCAGAAGTGCTGTAATCATAAAGGACGGCAAGCATATCGGAATCATGGGAGAAATTCACCCGCAGGTACAGGAAAACTACGGAATCGGCACAAAGACTTACATTGCAAAGCTGAATATACCTGAACTTATGGAGTGTGCAGTTGAGGAGATAAAATATAGTCCGCTCCCGAAATTCCCTGCAACAACAAGAGATTTGAGCCTTATTGTTGATGATGAAGTACCTGTTGCGGAACTTGAAAAGGCTATAAAAGGTGCTGTCGGAAAGATTCTTGAAAAGGTTACACTTTTTGACGTATACAAGGGCAAGCAGATTGCAGACGGTAAAAAGTCCGTTTCCTACTCAATTTCAATGCGTTCACATGAGGGTACACTCACGGACGAACAGGCTGACAGTGCAATGAAAAAAGCACTCAAAGCCCTTGCGAATATCGGAGCAGAACTCAGACAATGATAAAATTTGCTGTATCAGTTTTTTTGGATTGGTACAGCATTTTTCTGTTGCAAAAATCCGTGAAATATGCTATAATATATACAGGGTGGTGATTATTATGAGAGTACTTGTTGTTGATGATAATGAAATAAATCTTGAAATACAGCAGATGATGCTTGAAAGCTGTGGGCTTGACGTTGATACGGCAGAAAGCGGAAAAGACGCTGTTGAACTTGCAAAGAAACATGATTTTTCTATAATATTCATGGACATAAATATGCCCGAAATGGACGGCTACACGGCTTGCAAGCTTATCAGGGAGACGGATAAGGACGTTTCCGTGATTGCACTTTCTGCCGACAATCCCGAAGATGACAGCCGTTTTGCTGAATCGGGTATGAATGGCTATCTCATGAAGCCTTTGCAAACCGACGACCTGAAAAAACTGCTGAAAAATTACATAGATATTCAGGCGGAAACAAAAACAGCAGATGCAGAAAATGTAATCTTTGATTATGACGGACTTATGTGCGTTATAAAAGATGAAAAAGCTGTCCAGCGACTTCTCAATCAGTTTATCAGCGTACACAACAGAGACTGCGAACTTCTGAACGAACGTGTAAAAGACGGAAATTTTCTGGAAGCAAGGGAAATCATGCACAATATAAGGGGTATTTCCGGAAATATGTTCTGTCACAGACTTTATAAGCTGTCATGCGAACTCAACAGCGAACTTAGGCAGGAACACTTTGAAAGTCTTGACGAATTTACGAAGATATGGGATATAACTGTAAGAACACTGGAGGAATATCACAATAAACTTGAAAAAAAATATCCTGCAAAGGAAAACAAAACAGACTGGAATACACTATGGAACAGCTTTATTTCCCTATGTTATGAATTTGATATATCTGCTGTTGATATTTTCACGGAGCATATACAGTCATTCATTGCAAATATGAGTGCAGAAAAATTCAAACGACTGAAAAAAGCTGTACTTAACTATGATTTTTTGTGGATTTCAGACAATATGTAACAAAGGAGAGTATAGAAAATTGTATAATGTATTATTAGTTGAAGATGATACAGCACTTCGTTTTATATATACAAAGATGAAAACGTGGTCTGACTGTGGATTCAAAATAACCAGCGAAGCATCTAATGGCAAGATAGCACTTGAAATACTTGAAAAAAAGTCGTTCGACCTGATTTTCACGGATATTCGTATGCCTTTTGTTGACGGTATAGAACTTCTGCGCAAACTGAAAGAACAGGAAAACGAAACACCTGTTGTTTTTGCAAGCTCATATGATGAGTTTGAGTATGCACGTCAGGGGCTTGTATTAGGTGCATTTGATTATCTTCTCAAACCAGTCCAGAGGGACGAACTGGAAAACGTTTTACAGCGTGTAAAGAATCACATCAAAGAAGTTGAGGGCAAAACAAAGATTGTATCTGTTGTGGCTGATGTTATAGATGAACTGGGTATTCTTTCAGATGCAAACAAGTTCATAAATCAGGTTGCCGTATATTGCTCCGAACACTATAATAAGATTTTCAATGTTGAAGATATTGCAAATGCTCTTGGCTACAGCAAGGACTATTTCAGCAAACTTTTCAAACAGCATTTCGGTATAACGTTCCATGAATTTCACTCAAAAATCAAAATCAACTATGCTGTTGAACTTCTCAAAACAGGCAACTATAAATCATATGAAATAAGTGATATGCTTGGTTATGCGACTGTTGACTATTTTACAAAGGTATTCAAGGATATAACAGGCACAACGCCGTCAAAAATAAAGTAGGGTGATGTTGAATGACGAACTATGCGGAAATTCTTATTGTAGACGATATGCCCGACCATATAGCATATTCAGGTATGCTTCTGAAATCAGAGGGCTACAGAGTTTTTGCGACAACAAGTGGAAAAGCTGTAAAGCGGTTTATTGAAAAAAGAGTGCCTGATTTGATACTGCTTGATATTCAGCTTGGCGATATGAACGGACTTGAAATATGTCGTATGATAAAGACAAATCCAAAGACAAAGGAAGTGCCGATAATATTTCTGACATCTGAAACAAGTCCTGATATAATAAATCAGAGTTTTGAGCTTGGCGGTTGCGACTATGTAAAAAAGCCATTTATCAAAGAGGAGTACCTTGCAAGAATCAGAACGCATCTACAGATAAATGCGCAGAAACACGACCTCACAAATGCAAACAATGAACTTACTATGTTCTGTTCTGCCGTTTCGCACGACCTCAAAGCACCGTTCAATATCATAAATATGCTTGTTGATATGCTTAAAAGCGAACTTGGTGAAAATCAGAGTGAGGGAGTCTATGATATAATGGCAATGATTGAATCAAAGACTACACAGACAAGAATCATGATAGAACGTTTGTTTGAGTTTTCAAAGATGTGTAATGTAAAGCCAGAAATGAAATCTGTTGACATAAAAAAAATTGCTGTAAACACGTTTAATGAACTGAAAAGCATTAATCCCGACAGAGATATTAAGTTCATATGCGGAGACTTGCCGATTGTAAAAGGTGATGCAGTTTTAATAGAAATCATGCTGAAAAATCTGTTAGGCAACTCAATAAAATACACATCAAAACGCAAAAAAGCTGTCATTGAGATGTCAGGAAATACGGACAACACATATAACATCATCAGAATAAAAGACAATGGCTCAGGCTTCGACATGACTTATGCAAACAAGCTTTTTCAGGTATTCCAGCGACTGCATACAGATGAAGAATTTGAGGGTAGTGGTGTCGGACTTGCACTTGTATCACGCATTATGCAACGTCACGGCGGACGCATTGAGGCATACGGAGAAGTTGACAAGGGTGCAGAATTTTCACTGCTGTTCCCGAAAAATAACTTGTGAGGTGACAAAATGAAAAAGATAATAGCATTTCTTTCTGCTGTTTCGATAATTTCCGCAATGCCTTTTTCGGCTTATGCGGTTGAAACAGACTACACGGAATCAACCGAAACTATAAACAATCCTGCCTGCGGATATACTACTACTGTATGGGCGGTGTGCAAGCCACAGAATACACCTGTTTATAATCCGACTGGAAATTTAGTTCTGTTTTTCATTGATATAGGCAACTTCTCAGGCGGTGCAAATCAGGACGGCAAAGACTATGATTTAGATGACGCTTTTTTCAGTGCATGGGACGAAACACTACAGAACTGCAAAGACAATGGCTGTATGGTTGCACTGCGTTTCAGATATGATGCAAACGGAAAAGACAATCCCGAACCTGAAACATTTGAGCAGGTACTCAATCATGTTCAGCAGGTGAAAGACAGCGGACTTCTTGAAAAGTATTCTGATATTCTTGCATATGTTGAATCGGGATTTGTAGGAAAATGGGGCGAACAGCACGGCGGAAAGTATACGTCCGTACAATACAAGGCAAAACTTTTGCAGGCTGTACTTGATGCTGTACCGTCGCCGATTCCCGTGACAGTGCGAACACCTGATATTTTTGCAGAGTGGGCAGGAATAAAGCGTTCTCAACTTGCGGACACTGAACTTATTGAAAGTCTCACTGAAAGCGAATACTGCCCCGATATTCAGGCATACAGAGACAGAATAGGCTTATATGATGATGGCTATATGGGAAGCAACTCTGATTTAGGAACGTATGCCGACCGTGAAATTGAGACAACATGGCTTAGGAATCAGACTTACACATCATATTTCGGCGGTGAATTTTCGGGCAATATCGAATTTGCAAAGCAGTATGATACATATCTCCCTGAAAATGCAATTCCAGAGATGTACAGAACGCATTTAAGCTACATCAACAGCAACATCTTCCAGCTTTATAACGACTATGAATATTCCGCAGACTATGGCATAACTGCCGATACTTCCGCATACTATGGAAAATCCGTATATAAATTTATCCGTGACCATATCGGCTATAGATTTGTACTGCGCAACTCCGAAATCACGGCGGAAGCAGTTCAGGGCGGTGATATTACAGTTGATTTTGATGTGGAAAATACTGGATTTGCAAATGTTATCCCTGATACGAAAAGCTATGTTATTCTTGAAAAAGACGGCATATATATGACAACTGAATGTGATGTTGACTGCAAAAAATGGGATTCATGCACCGTATCGCATGAAACACTCAATATAAAAATCCCCGATAATATTGAATCGGGCGAATGGAACATATATTTCAAGATAAATGTCGGAACTGATGCGGATATACTGAACATGAACAGCAGAAGCATACGTTTCGCAAACAACAATACATGGAACGGCTCAATCGGTGCGAATCTTATCGGAAAGACTGTCATCACTGAATCAGCGGAAAAAAGTTCAGACAATGCGCATTTCTATTCAGTCGGAAATGGTATAACTGTTGACGGCATTATATCGCAGTATGAATGGGACAAACCATGTGCGGAGAGTGAAATATATACTTATGCCGACGAAAATTATTTGTATGTCATGACACCCATGTCAAATAAAAATACGTCTGCACCCGTGTACAATATACAGCTCACAAATGCGCAGGACAACGAAAGATACTGGCTATACTATATGTCCAACGGTTTTGTGTACTTCAATAAAGGCGACTATAACGGCTGTCAGTGCAAATGGAGTGAAGACGTTGTTGAATTCAGACTGCCACTTGATAAAATCAATATGAAATCGGGCGACAAAATAACAAGACTGCGCATATTTTTGCAGGACAGCGGAAATGAATGGGCGGTGACAGGTGACGACAATGCTTATGATATTGAAGTTGAATCAGATTTAAGCGTATTTTCTGCATATTCAGACGTTTATCTCAATGAGGGTGAAAGCTATGAGTACACCGTTATAACCGAATCGGACAACATGAAGTATGAATGGCTGAAAGACGGCATAACAATCCCCGAAACAGATAAAAGCATCACTGTAAAAGATGCAGGGGCATATGATGTAAAAATCACGTCCGAAACAGGTATTGAAAAGACAGTCCACGCTTTCAGAGTACATACCAGCGAAACGAAAAATCTTAAAGGAGATGCAAACTGCGACGGTTATGTCAATATTGCAGATGCAACAGCGATAATACAGCACATGGGAAACCGTGACAAGTACGGCTTGTCGAAACAGGGTCTTATTAACGCTGATGTTGACGGTGCAGAGGGTGTAACAGGTCTTGACGCACTGAAAATACAGGAACTTGAAGCGGGAATCATAGAAAGCTTGTGAGGTGACTATGCAGGATATTTTATTTTCAGAACAGCAAATCAGGAATAAAACGGCAGAAACAGGCAACTATATAAGCAGAAAATACAAGGATAAACCGTTGCTTGTTGTCGGCATACTAAAAGGAGCATTTGTTTTTATTGCGGACTTAATCAGGGCGATAGATATTCCGTGCGAAGTGGGATTTATGTGTGCTGAAAGCTATGAGGGTACGGAATCAACAGGCGAAGTCAGGATAACGCTTGACCTGAAACAAGATGTATCGCAGTATCATGTAATTATTGCGGAGGATATAATTGACACGGGTAGAACTCTCAAAGTTGTTGCGGACATTCTGAAAGCAAGAAATCCGCTGTCACTTGAAATAATAACATTGCTTGACAAACCGTCACGCCGTATTGCTGATATTGATGCGGATATATCGCTTTTCACAATACCTGATTTGTTTGTTGTGGGCTATGGGCTTGACTATAATGAAAACTACAGAAATTTACCGTATATTGCGGAATTACGATAATAAAGGAGCATGAAGTATATGAATACTAACGGAAAAAAGGTTGTATTAATCGGAACGGGCATGGTCGGAATGAGTTTTGCATATTCTATAGTAAATCAGGGCGGAATATGCAATGAGCTTGTGCTTATCGACATAAATAAGGAGCGTGCAATCGGTGAAGCTATGGACTTGAATCATGGTCTTGCATTTGCAAAGTCGAACATGAAAATATACGCAGGAACTTACAAGGACTGCAAAGATGCTGATATTGTGGTAATATCGGCAGGAGTTGCGCAGAAAGAGGGCGAAACACGTCTTGACCTTCTCCAGCGTAATACAGAGGTTTTCCGTTCGATTATAACACCTGTTGTAAAGTCGGGATTTGACGGCATTTTCCTTGTTGCAACAAATCCTGTTGACATTATGACCCGTGTAACATACGAACTCTCACGCTTTGGCGCATCACGTGTAATCGGCACGGGTACTTCTCTTGATACAGCAAGACTTCGCTATCTTCTTGGTGACTATTTTACTGTTGACCCGAAAAATATCCATGCTTACGTAATCGGCGAACATGGCGACAGTGAGTTTGTACCCGTTTCGCAGGTTATGCTTGGTACAAAGCACGTCACGGAAATACTTGACAATGACGGAAACAGCTATTGCATTGACGATATGCAGAGTATTGAGGAGCAGGTAAGAACGTCGGCATATAAGATTATTGAGGCAAAGCGTGCGACTTATTACGGTATCGGCATGGCTATAACACGTATTGTCAAGGCGATTTTAGGGGACGAAAACAGCGTTCTTACTGTTTCGGCGAAGATGTGCGGAGAATATGACTGCAAAAATGTATTTGTGGGAGTACCGTGTATAATCGGCAGAAACGGAGTGAAAGAGATACTTGAGTTATCGCTTACGGACGAAGAAATGACGAAATTTAAGTCATCTGTGGAAGTGCTTGACAGAAGTTTCGACGGTCTCAATATATGAACTTCATGAAAAAAGCTGTTGCTGTTTTGTTCGTGATGATGCTTGCGGGGTGCGGAGACTTCACAAAGCCGTCACCAGCCGAAACAGAAACAGCCATATCAGACGACGAAATATACAGCAGTATTGTTGAATCGCTTGAAAATATGAGTATGGTATCGGAATATCCGTGCATAGTTGATGCAAACAGAACTGAACGAATAATCAGCATAATCAACGAAAAACGCCCCGAACTGTTCTGGATAAAGGGCTTCACTATCACAAGCTATACGAAAAAAACGAAGATTGAAATTGACATCATGGACGGCTGTAAAGCGGAAAAGCTTGAAACAATGTATCACGATATTGTCGAATCTGCGGACGAACTAATCAGCAGTATACCATCACATCTTGACACTTACGGAACAGTTGTTTTTGTGCATGACTATATAGTCTCCAACTGCGAATACTATATGGAGGGTGCGGACAGCGGAGAATTTGGACTCTGGAGCAGTGCGTATGGCTGTCTTGTGGACGGTCGGGCGGTATGTCAGGGATATGCAGAGGCTTTTCAGTACATCATGAACAGGCTTGACATTGAGTGCGGAATATGCAAAGGCGACACAAAAAGAGGTCGACACGCATGGAATTATGTGAATATTGACGGCAAATACTATTGGATTGATTTGACATGGGACGACCCTGTTTCAGAGTACGGGGAAATCGGTGAAATAAATCACATCTACTGCCTTATCGACGACAATCGGCTTATGCGCACACGGACTATTGATGCAGACTGCAACTTCATACCAAAATGCAATGAAATGCACGAAAATTATTTTGTAAAGAACGGTACATATCTCACAAGCTACAGCGATATTGCAATTACTGAAATACTAAGCAGATACGCAGACAGAGGACAGGCGGAAATTATGTTCTCTGATGTAAGTGCATATGATGATGCAATAGAAAATCTCTTTGAAAACGGCAGAATATGGGAACTCACGGACAGCGAACAGATAAACTACTCCGAAGATGATACCATGCTGATACTAACAATAAGATACTGAAAACAAAAACTCTCCAGACTGTATTTTCTGGAGAGATTGTTTTTATAATGTAAGCTGATTCAGTTCGCCTAATTCGTCCGATTTTTTCGGCGTACACGGAACGGATTTTGCACGGTATTTCTCAAGATTTACGGCATTTTCGGGTGATACAATTTCAGCTGATGCAAGAGTGTTCTTTTTCAGCGTTACAACCTGAACTCCCTGCGTGTTTTTTGTGGACTTTTCAAGAACTTCTGCTGTATTGAATACAAGTGCTTTGCTGTCGGAGGTGCGGAGAAGTATATCGCAGTCATCATGGATAAATATCGCCGACACAAGCGGAGACTTGTCGCTGTAAGCATTAATCAGCTTTTTGCGGTTGGTCTTCGTTTCGTACGCACTCAACGGAACTTTAGCAACTTTGCCATTCTCAAAAAAGAACATCATATATCCACTGTAATCGGTTGTTGCAACGAGAGTTTTCAGGCTTTCGCCCTCATCAAAACTAAGTTTAGCGGGGATATAATCGCCCATAACACTTGCTTTTGCGTCCTCAAATGTACTTGCTTTCGACTTATAAGCCTGCGCCTTGTCGGAAAAGAATATAAGTTCGGCTGTATTTGATGATTCGATAGTCTGCGAAATGAAGTCACCGTCTTTCAGCTTCTGCTCACTGCTCATGCGGAGCGACTGCGGAGTGATTTTCTTGAAGTAGCCACTGTCGGACACAAAGATAAATACGGGATAATCGGGCGTATCGTCCTCAACTGTTTCATCGTCAACATCAGACTGATAATAGAACATAGTTTTTCGTGGCATACCGTAATTTTTGCTTACTTCTTTTAGTTCCTTGATGATGATTTTGTGGATTTTAGACAAGTCTTTCAGAATATCTTCCAGTTCGGCAATATCTTTTTTTAGCTGTTCAACATCTTTCAGTCGTCTCTCAATGTACTGTCTGTTGATATTACGGAGCTTTATTTCTGCAACATAGTCCGCCTGAATTTCGTCAATACCGAAACCAATCATCAGATTAGGCACAACATCTTCCTCATTTTCGGTTTCACGGATTATGCTGATAGCCTTGTCAATGTCAAGAAGTATCTTTGCGAGACCCTCCAACAAGTGCAGACGGTCTTTTTTCTTTGCAAGTTCGTATTCCGTACGTCTCTGAACGCAGTTTTCACGGAATTTCACCCATTCTTGCAGAATTTCACGTACTCCCATAACTTTCGGACTGCCGTCAATCAGTATATTGAAATTGCAAGGATAGCTGTCTTGTAAAGGCGTGAGACGATATAATTTCTGCATCAGCTTGTCAGGGTCTGTGCCACGTTTCAGGTCGATTGCTATTTTCAGTCCGTTTATGCCTGTTTCGTCACGGATATACGATATTTCACGCAGTTTGCCCGATTTCACCAAATCCACAACCTTATTTATAATCGCTTCAACTGTCGTAGTATAGGGAATTTCCGTTATCTCAATGCAGTTCGCCGACTTGTCATAGCTGTACTTGCAACGGAGTTTAATACTTCCCCTGCCTGTTTCGTAGATTTTTTTGAGTTCGTCCTCATCATACAGCATAAATGCGCCATTCGGAAAATCTGCACCCTTTAACGTGCTTATTATGTCGTGATTCGGATTTTTCATAAGTGCGATAGTTGTTTCGCAGATTTCAGCAAGATTGAACGGGCAGACGTTGCTTGCCATAGATACGGCGATACCAGTATTCGAGTTGACAAGTACGGACGGAAAAGTCACGGGGAGAAGTACAGGCTCTTTCATGGTATTGTCGTAGTTCGGCACAAAGTCAACCGTATTGCTGTCAATATCCCTGAAAAGCTCATTGCAGATTTTTTCCAGCTTAACTTCCGTGTAGCGAGATGCGGCGGCTTTCATACCGGACGAATACTGCTTGCCGAAGTTGCCTTTTGAGTCGATATATGGGTGCAGAAGTGATTCGTTGCCCCTTGTGAGACGTACCATAGTTTCATAGATTGACTGGTCGCCGTGCGGATTCAGTTTCATTGTTTCGCCCACAACATTTGCGGACTTTGAACGTTCTCTGTCGGGATTCAGAAGTCCGTGCTTATACATAATGTATAATATTTTTCTGTGCGACGGCTTAAAACCGTCTATTTCGGGCAATGCTCTTGATATTATGACGCTCATTGCATACGGCATATAATTTTTTTTGAGTGTATCAGTTATTTTTTCATCAACAATACTGCCACTGTTTTCTATATAAGCATCATGACTGAATGTTTCTGTTTTGTTTTGTTTTTTTCTTGCCATTTATATAATCTCCAATCCTGTTATTTTTTGTCAACCATACGCCTTTATGCTTCCATGTACGCCATCCGTACGCTCTCCGTACGCCTAAATTTCCCGATTTATAGCCTTTGGTACGCCTGTACGCCCTGAAAGCCACTTATATAAAAAAAGATTTTTTCTGTAAATTATTCTGCCTGATTTTCTTTGCTGATGCCTAAATATATACTATCGTCTCATAATCTGCAAAAATCAGAATATGAATCTATACATCATCATCTCATGATTTGCGAAAATAAGACTTATTTATAATATCACTGATTCTGCGCCTGAATTTATGATGTCTCATTTGCTTTGCTGATAATTTCTGCGCCTGAATCTGCCTGAATATATACTATAATCTCATGATTTGCGAAAATAAAGCAATGAATTTATATATCGTCTTAAATAAAAAATCTCTTTTTTAATATAAGTTGCTTTCATGGCGTACAGGCGTACCAATGGCTATAAATCGGGAAATTCAGGCGTACGGAGGGCGTACGGTCGGCGTACAGAAGTATATGAAGGCGTACTAACTTATATCGGCAAGTTCAAGATAATCTGCGCCGTATTGTGAGATGTAGTCTTTTCTGCCCTGTAAATCGTCGCCTAAAAGCATCTCAAAAATAGTTGATGATTCCTGAATATCGTCCGCTGTCACCCTGATAAGACGGCGTGTGTCGGGATTCATGGTAGTAAGATTCATCATGTCGGGCTGGTTTTCGCCAAGTCCTTTTGAACGCTGGATAGTATGCTTTTTCGTGCCGATTTTCTTGATGATGCGCTGTTTTTCCTGCTCTGTATACGCAAAATAAGTCTTGTCCTTTGTGTTGATTTCAAAAAGCGGAGATTCAGCGATATACACAAATCCCTGCTCAATAAGTGTGGGAGTGAGCCTGTAGAGCATTGTGAGAATAAGCGTGCGTATCTGAAAGCCGTCAACGTCCGCATCAGTGCATATAACAATCTTATTCCACCTGAAATTATTTATATCAAACTCTGAAATCTGCTTGTTGCGTGAGTTCACCTCAACTCCGCACCCGAAAATCTTAATCAGATTGGTTATAATCTCACTCTTGAAAATCTTCGGATATTCAGCTTTAAGGCAGTTCAGAATCTTGCCACGAACAGGTATAACCGCCTGAAATTCGGGGTCACGTGCCAGCTTTACCGAGCCGAGCGCAGAATCGCCCTCAACGATATACAGCTCACGCCTTGAAACATCTTTTGTACGGCAGTCCACGAACTTGTCAACCATGTTCGCAAGGTCGATTGTACCCGAAAGCTTTTTTTTCATGTTGAGACGTGTTTTTTCTGCGTTCTCACGGCTTCGCTTGTTAAGAAGTATCTGCTCCGAGATGCGTTTTGCTTCGTCGGGATTTTCGATAAAGTATATTTCAAGCTGGTGACGGAGAAAATCTGTCATGGCTTCACGGATAAATTTGTTTGTGATTGCCTTTTTCGTCTGATTTGCATAGGAAGTCTGCGTTGAAAATGACGACGAAACAAGCACAAGGCACTCCTCAACATCTTCGTATTTTATCTTGCTCTCATTTTTCTGATAGCCGTTCACCGACTTGATATACGTATCAATCTGCGCTGTGAAAGCACGTTTTACAGCATCTTCAGGTGAGCCACCGTGTTCGAGAAAACTGGAGTTATGATAGTATTCCGCAAGCTTCACCTTGTTTGAGAACGTGAGCGCAACATCAAGCTTTACTTTGTATTCAGGTTTGTCATCTCTGTCCCTGCCGAACTTTTCAGCCGTCCAGTGCTGTACCGATACAAGTGCATTATCCCCTGAAATCTCCGAAACATAGTCGGTTATGCCGTTTTCGTAGATAAATTCAGTTTCAGTAAATCCACCTGCTTCATTCTCCGAGCGTAATACAAATAGTATATTCGGATTCACAACTGCCTGACGTTTCAGAACGTCAAAGAAAAATGCGTCATCAATATTTATATCCGTGAATACTTCCAAATCAGGTCGCCACAAAGTTTTTGTACCCGTCTGCTTTTTTGCGCACGGAGTTTTCTGCAATCCGCCTACATTCTCACCCTTTTCAAAGTGCAGATTATACTTGAATCCGTCACGGATAACCTCAACGTCCATAAATTCAGATGCACATTGCGTTGCACAAAGTCCGAGACCGTTCAGACCGAGCGAGAACTCATAGTCGCCCTCATCATACTTACCGCCTGCATACAGTTCGCAGTATACAAGCTCCCAGTTATAGCACTGCTCCACGGAGTTATAGTCAACAGGACAGCCACGCCCGAAGTCCTCAACTTCAATGCGGTTGTCTCTGTAATGTGTTATGATAATTCTGTTTCCATAGCCTGCCCTTGCTTCGTCGATAGAGTTCGAGATAATCTCAAAAACGGAGTGTTCGCAACCCCCGAGACCGTCCGAGCCGAATATAACAGCAGGTCTTTTTCTTACTCTGTCCGCACCTTTGAGTGCAGTTATACTTTCATTTCCATAATCTTTCTTTTTCGGCATTTTATCATCTCCATAAACAAAAGTTCGCCTAAATATTATACCACAAACAGATTTATTTTGCAAGTGTTTTCACAAAAAAAATGCCCTTGATTATATAAACCAAAGGCAATTTTATATGTTGTAAGAGATTATTTCATAGCTTCCTCAACAGCAACTGCACAAGCAACTGTTGCGCCAACCATCGGGTTATTACCCATACCAATAAGACCCATCATTTCAACGTGAGCCGGAACAGAAGATGAGCCAGCAAACTGTGCATCAGAGTGCATACGACCCATTGTATCTGTCATGCCGTATGAAGCAGGACCAGCAGCCATGTTGTCAGGGTGAAGTGTACGACCTGTGCCGCCGCCTGATGCAACAGAGAAGTATTTTTTACCTGCATCTGTACGCTCTTTCTTGTATGTACCTGCAACGGGGTGCTGGAAACGTGTCGGGTTAGTTGAGTTACCAGTGATAGAAACGTCAACATTTTCTTTCCACATGATAGCAACGCCCTCTGTTACGTCGTTTGCGCCATAGCAGTTTACTTTTGCACGGAGACCATCTGAATATGCCTTGCGGAATACCTCTTTAACTTCGCCTGTGTAGTAGTCCATTTCTGTCTCTACATATGTAAAGCCGTTGATTCTTGCGATAATCTGTGCAGCATCTTTTCCGAGACCGTTGAGTATAACACGGAGTGGCTTCTGACGTACCTTGTTAGCCTTTTCAGCGATACCGATTGCACCCTCTGCGGCTGCGAATGATTCGTGACCAGCGAGAAATGCAAAACACTCTGTTTCTTCTTCAAGAAGCATTTTTCCGAGATTACCGTGACCGAGACCAACTTTTCTCTGGTCTGCAACAGAGCCAGGAATACAAAATGCCTGAAGTCCTTCACCGATTGCAGCAGCTGCTTCAGATGCCTTTACACAGCCTTTTTTGATTGCGATTGCACAACCAACAGTATATGCCCATTTTGCATTTTCAAAGCAGATTGGCTGAATACCCTCAACAAGCTTATAGATGTCAAGACCTTTTTCCTTGCAAACGTCAGCACATTCTTCAATTGTATTGATACCATATTTATTGATTACTTCAAGAATCTGCTTTTCACGTCTCTCATATGATTCAAATAAAGCCATTTCAAAAGTCCTCCTTATTCTTTACGTGGGTCAACAATCTTTACAGCATCAGCAACTCTGCCATATTGACCTTGTGCCTTTTCAAAAGCAGTGTTAGCATCGTCTCCAGCCTTGATGAAGTCCATCATCTTGCCGAAGTTAACGAACTTATAGCCGATAATTTCGTTGTCCTCATTAAGTGCAAGACCAGTAACATAGCCGTCTGTCATTTCAAGATAGCGAGGACCTTTTGCGAGTGTGCCATACATTGTGCCGACCTGTGAGCGAAGTCCTTTACCTAAATCTTCGAGACCTGCGCCGACAACAAGTCCGCCCTCTGAAAATGCAGACTGTGAACGACCGTAAACAATCTGTAAGAAAAGTTCTCTCATAGCTGTATTGATAGCATCACATACAAGGTCAGTATTGAGTGCTTCAAGAACAGTTCTGCCCGGGAGAATTTCAGAAGCCATAGCTGCGGAATGGGTCATGCCTGAACAGCCGATAGTTTCAACGAGAGCTTCCTGAATTACGCCCTCTTTTACGTTAAGTGTGAGTTTACAAGTACCTTGCTGTGGAGCGCACCAGCCGATACCGTGTGTAAAGCCTGAAATATCCTTGATTTCTTTAGCCTTTACCCATTTAGCCTCCTCCGGAATAGGAGCTGCACCGTGAGCAACGCCCTGAGCAATCGGACACATTGTTTCAACTTCGTGAGAATAAATCATTTTTGATACTCCTTTCAGATATTAGGACAAAAGTCCCGCATACAATAATATTATACAACATTTTAATGCTTTAATCAAGTGTTTTTGACTAATAAATACACAAAAAAAGTTATACAGTGCTAACAATATTAATATCCTAATTCTTCGCCGACAATAATAACCTTTATTCTGTCCTTGTGACGTTGTTTTGCGGAGATTAGATAGTTACAGCAGATTCTTGCGTCACTTGAACAGCCGTCATAAATCTGTCTGTCGGGCTTATTCATGGAAACGCACTCACCCTTTTCTGCGCAGTATGTTCCGCAGTTCAGACGAACGCAGTTAGGGGGCGCAGATTCTGTCTTTACACGTATTTCAGCCTGCTCCAGATTCTTCACAATCTTGTTATAGCCTGCAATGATGATAACACTTTCAGGACCGTAAGCGATAGCAGATATTCTGTTGCTGTTGCCGTCCACGTTGTACAGCACGCCGTCTTCTGTTATGGCATTTGCACTTGAAATATAAACATCAGCAAAAAATGACTTTCTGTAGAAGTCCTTGATTTCTTCGGGCGGAACTTTCGTTCTGTCCATATAGTTGTATTCGGGTGATGCGATAAGTTCGTTGATACCACACTCTGCCATAGAAACAGTACCGCCATGAGTTATAACGTCACCCTCATGAAGCAGGGACTTTACAATATCTCTGACAGATTCTTTAGTGGGTGCATAGTAGAACTGCATATTATTTTTTATGAGATTTTCACCTGTTCTGCGGATTCTTTTCTCAATTACAGCTTTTTTATTTTCGTCCATGTAAAACACTTCCTTTTAAAGATAATGCGGAGCTTTCAGCACTCCGCATATAGTTTATGTTGATGCAACAAGAATACGTCCTGTACCTCTGTAGACGTTCACAAGTCCTTCGCCTGATACAGCAGAGCCGATAAGTCCTTTCATGGAGCGTTCTACAGTAAAATTAAGACTGCCAGACCATGCAATCGCCATATTGCCGTCGATTTTTACCGTATCATTGTTAAGGTCGATTGTGATGAGTTCATTTCGTGGAACACGGGATTCAAGTGCGACAATGCCTTTGCCTGAAATCATGGTATTGAAAAGTCCCTCACTGCCAGCTATTGCACTGCTGAGGTTGTTTCTTGCAACGACACGCAAATCAGCTGTTGTCTCGCAACTGAGGAACAAGCCGTCATCAATAACCATACTACCGCCCCACTCTGCCAAATCTTCAAGGAGTATGAATTTCCACGTAGGTTCAAGAATGAGTACGCCCTCACCCGAATACTTCGGCTTTACAGCTGATTCGCCCGTGACTTTTGAGCCGATAAGACCTTTCATAAATCCGCCCACACCGCCTGTATTTGCATCACTTACCACGTTTCCTAACATCATCTGCATTGCGCCTGCTTGTATGATTACGCTGTGCTGTGCATCAAGAGACACTAACACCTGCTTTTTCCTGATACCCTGTTTTGCACGGAAATAAGCATCAGACGGACTTATCGCACTGTAACCCGAAAGTCTGTTGTATTCAAGAATACTGTAACAACCCTTGATGTCGGTTATCTGTCGTGACATCAGACTGTCGGACGTGCATAAATCTGTATCAATTGACATCTAAAACACCACCTTTATTTCCTGTACAAATCAGTCGTTGTCTGGTTCAAGGAGTGCATAATTTCCATCATCACGCTTGTAAACAACATTTATTTTGCCTGTCTTTGCATTAAGGAACATAAAGAAAGTATGACTAAGAAGATTCATCTGCAAAATAGCCTCCTCAATATCCATCGGGCGCAGTTTGAACTTCTTTTCCTTGATAACTTCATACTGTGAAATATCCTCAACAGGTTCAGCAAATGACTCCTTGAAAGCTGAATCCTTGAGCTTCTTCTCAACTTTTGTCTTATTCTTGCGGATTTGTCTGATAATCTTGTCTATTGCATCATCAAGTGCAACATTTTTATCAACGGCTGAACGCTCTGCACGGAAAATAATGCTGTTGTATCTTACAGTAAGTTCGATTACAATCTGATTTTTGAGTTCAGACATGACGATTTTTGCATCAGCATCATCACCGAAAAACTTGCTTAATTTAGAATCGATTTTTGACTCTGCATACTCTGTGAAATTCTGCGGTACTTGCATTTTTTTTGCGGAAATAGTTGTTTTCATATTTAATAGTCCTCCTTTAAACTTCCTTAATACAAAGAAGTTACTTTCATAGTTATATTATACCATAATAATTCAAATAATACAAGTACATTTTGGCAACTTTGTATAGTTTGTACATTTATAACAGCATATTTTGGTAAAAATAACGTGAGTTCGACAGAAAAAATCAGTCAAGTAGGCATAAAAAGCCCTTTGGTATATTAGAAGCAGAACAGACAGAG
>JAIDTI010000003.1 GCA_029060755.1 Ruminococcus sp.
TTGAGTCTGTGGTTATTCTCATTATAACAGATTTCGGCGGTTTTTTCTATATTTTTTTCATCGAACTCACGTTAAATACAGGGCTTACTGTTTTTATGATTGATGATTCATATATTTACATAACATATCATGGAAATAATATAGAAAACAATAAGTTCTGGTGGTATATCCAAAGCAGAGCTTTAGAGGGCAGAGGCAGAAGCCTTTTCGTTGCTTCGGCTTGCATAATTGCGAATTTAACTGGTGGACTGGCTAATTCCGCAGATGGTGCTTGGTATAACCCTGATAAATTTTATTATGGTTCAGAATTGTGGAATGAGTATTTGAATATTGAATTAAATTATCATTGATGATAAATTCTGATTTGTACAAATAAACAAATTATTAAAATAAGCCCGAGAGTAGTTTTTCAACTGCTTTCGGGCTTTTTTTATTCATTGTTAACAGGTGTTGCAGAAGCATATGCTTTTAATGGTTTTCCGTTTTCGTCAAATTCATTTGTATAGCGTACATGGAATGGAACTCTATCATCAGTGAGGTTAAATATCTTTTCCAGATATGGAACACCTTCAGCAAGCTGACGATGCCAGTCACGGTATTCATCAGCAATTTCAGGCGGGAAAAGATGTGATTCTATCATTGGTTCAGGATAATTTTCAAGAATTTCAGGAAGTCCTAATTCACGGCGACAACGACTGCACGGACGCATTTTCTTTGTAGCGATTTCATATTCCCATGCAAATACCTTATTGTGTTCGCCTGCGTAATAGAAACGTTTTTCACTTAAAGCTATTTCATTGTATGCACGTTTTTCACCAGTAATATTCTGCACCATTTCATAGAAAAGATACTGGTCGCCGGCTTTTCCTAAAAGTCGAATAAAACTGCGTATGCACATCAAATCATCACCGCAGGTTTTTGAACGCAGTTTTCTCCATACTTCACAGCTTTCCTCATCATTGCTTTTTATTGCTTTCTGTAGAGTGGTTTCATATATTTTGTGATTTTCAACGTCCATAGTAGTCCATGGGTCGCATTTGAGGATTTCCTGCTCCGACATACACATACCAAGTTCTTTTGTGTACTTGTTGTTTACACGCAGAAGCTCTATTTTGCCATGATTATAAGAAAAAATTGATGCACCGCCTACATAGTTATTAAAAATAAGCGTTTCAAGTGAATCAGGATTCCAGAATTTATCTGCGTCCATTTTTTCAAGGACAATAGCAGGCATCATAGGTTCGCTTTCGAATTCATCAATTTTCTTGCCAAAATCCTCTGCGTTGAGCGGTTTTGAGTAGAGATAGCCCTGAATATAAGTACAACCTATACTTTTCATATAGTCTGCCTGCTCCACTTTTTCTACACCTTCGGCAATAACAGGAGTATCAAGCCATTTTGCCATCTGTACTACTGCATTTATGATAGTTCCGCCACGTCCGCTGAGATTTCCACTGAAAAAACGCATATCAAGTTTTATGACATCAACAGGCAAGTCTTTCAGAACATTCAGAGAAGAATATCCGCTTCCGAAATCGTCCATTTCAACTTTATAACCTAAGTCATGAAGTTTCTGAAGTGTTCCTGATACAAGTTCCATACCGCCGACAGCAGAGGACTCCGTAATTTCTATATGCAGAAGTTTTACAGGAATATCATATTTTTCACGTATTTTCTCAATGCGGTTAATATAATCAGCATGTAAAATGTCATGGCGTGACATATTGCACGAAATAATGACACAATGCTGTCCTTTGTCAAGACGATTGCGGAGAAATCTGCACGCAGATTCAAAAACAGCAATATCTGCCAGATACAGCAGGTCATGTTTTTCAAGTACAGGGATAAAGTCTGATGGGTATTGAATACCATATTCAGGGTGTTTCCAGCGCATAAGTGCTTCTGCACCAATCATTCTTCCTGTTGTGTGATTAACCTTTGGCTGATAGCATACAAAAATATGACCATTTTCAATAGCTTCATCAAGTGATGCTATGAGTTCTTGTTCTGTCATTTTATGTTCCATTGAAATTCACCTCATATAATATAAGATATTTTTGTAATTATTATAGCATACTTTTTTATTTTTTGCAATAGTTTTCACAAAATTTAATCAGAAAAGTTGTTGTTTGTTGTGGATAGTTGTAATCTGAATAAGAAACAGATACACGGAAATCAATTTTCAAAATTTTGACAAGCATGGTATAATAAAAATATGAAAAATAACGGAATAACAGAGTATT
>JAIDTI010000030.1 GCA_029060755.1 Ruminococcus sp.
TTAACTATTATATCACATTATTTTTGATTTGTCAAGTACTTTTTCAAACTTTTTTTAAAAAATTTTCGTGACATTTCGTTTTGCTCTCTCGTCCGACAGCTTTATTATTATATCACGTATTTTTCCATTTGTCAAGTAAAATATCACGTCTTTTTTCAAGATGTTTTTGGTGAAAATCAACAATCAATCCACAACAAAAAAAGCAAATCTGATAACAATCAAAACTGACATAATTATCAGCACGCCGGAAATTGCTATATTTTTCTGCAAAGCACTAGCATACTCAAACTTGTCGGGTGATTTCTTACTGCAAACGATTTTTTTAATCTCACCTTTAGAAAAAGGTTGAGAATAGCCTGTTTTGTCATCTTTTTCAATAATTTTACCATTGAAATTGAATTTCAGCGTATGAACAAAACTGCCATGTTTATACTCTTTAACAGCTACAACTTCCGCATCTGTCCTGAATCCACCGAAATTCAGAATCAGTAACTTGACAAAATAAATAAAAGCACATACAGCAATAATTGCACCTGCTGACATACAAATTAATCTTTCCATTACTTCTCCTTTAAAAATAAATGCCTTTGGAAACAATCCGCAGGCATTTTATTGTGTTTATTTTAACTTACTTTGTGATATATTCTTTAATATCAACTGGAGTTTCTGTTGAAGGAAGTGTTGAGAGATATGAATAATATCCGAGAATCGCCGAAGCATCATTTGCATCAACAAGACCATCACCATTAACATCAGCAGTTTTGCACTGTTCATCGGACAAAACAGAAATTTCACCTGTTGAGAACAAAACATAAGTACTCAAAATAACAGATGCATCATTTGCATCAATTATATCATCACCATTCACATTTCCGACTTTATCGGACGGAATGATAACAGAAGAAATCTGATTATCGGAAATCAATTTATAATTGCTGATTAAAGACATATCAAGTTCATTGCTCCAACCGTCAGCATATGAAATGAAAAAAGCATAAGATGATTCAAGTGTTTCAAAATTGCCATAATCGGACCATTTGTAAACATAATTTTTTTCATCATATCCGACATTCTCAACAATTCTGTCAACAGAAATACTGTTTCCATCAAATGAGAGCCATGTAATATCACCATATCCCATATGCCCGTACATATAGCAAAGCTGTTTATTATCTTTATCTTTATAAAAAGTTGCATGACCGCCACTCATGCTATCAATAAGTATAACTTCATTATCCTTATATTTATAAAATTTAATAATATAATCAGATTCGCTCGTACCTGTTTTAGTAATAAGCTCTGGAACATTATCTTTATCAATATCATAAAGCCAGTATTCCATATAACTATTTGAATCTTGATACATCAACTCAATAAGCAATTTTTTATATGGATATTCAAAATCACAAATATTAAAATCAGTGGGAGAAGTTCCAAGACTTTTAAATTTCTTATTGTAAATTTCAGCATATTTCTGAGCAGATGAGTTGTCATATCCGACAATTATGGAATCACCATAAGTTCCGGAATAAATTGTATATTCCATACAGTATATATCACAGTCAGGACTTTCTATAACAAATTCCTCTATAGAATCACAGCCATTAAAAGCCATGTCACCTATTTTTCTGACACTTTTTGGAATGGTAACGTTTTTAAGTTTAGAACAGCCTACAAAAGCAAATCCTCCGATATGTTCAACACCGTCAGAAATTGTCAGTGATTCTATATTCTGGCAATAAGAAAAAGCACCCTCTCCTATATATTTAACTGTTTTTGGAATAACAACCGATTTTATTGAACTGCTGTATTCAGAGTTGCCGAAAGAATAACTTTCAATACCAACAACAGGCAGACCGTCAACATATTCAGGAATAACAATATTTTCCGCTTCTGCCGTCATACCTGCTATCCATATTTCACTTCTATTAGCCATAACATATTCAAGAACTTCAGATGAATCGTTTTTTACTGAAACAGCCTGAATTTCCTGAAAATCAACCGCTGATGCAGGCAGTGTCGTTGCCGAAAAGCATATAACAGTACTTAAAATGAAAGAAATAAATTTTCTCATAATTCTCCACTTAAGCCATTAACTTAACCATAACAGCCTTTTGTGCATGGAGTCTGTTTTCAGCTTCTTCAAATATTTCTTTAGCGTGAGCCTCAAATACTTTTTCAGTAATTTCTTCCTCACGGTGTGCAGGGAGACAGTGAAGAACCATAGCATCATCGTTAGCAAGAGACATAATATTATCATTAACCTGATAGCCTGCAAAAGCCTTTTTACGCTTTTCAGCTTCACTCTCCTGACCCATAGATGCCCATACGTCAGTAATAACGACATCAGCATTTTCAGTAGCCTTTTCAGGTGAGTTTGTAATTTCAAAGCAGTCATATTGTGATGCAAAGTCAAGAATTTCTTTAGGTGGCTGATAATCGTCAGGACAGGCAACAGAAACAGCCATACCAACTTTCAGACAACCTACGATAAGAGAGTTAGCCATGTTATTTCCGTCACCTATAAAGCACATTTTAAGACCTTCAAAACTGCCTTTGAACTCACGGATTGTCATAAGGTCAGCAAGAACCTGACAGGGGTGGCAGAAATCAGTGAGACCGTTTATAATCGGAATATTTCCATATTCTGCGAGAGCTTCAACCTCACTCTGTTCAAACGTACGAATCATAATACCGCTTAAATAGCGTGAAAGAACTCTTGCTGTATCCTGAACAGGCTCACCACGACCAATCTGTAAATCGTTTGAGGAGAGGAAAAGAGGATAACCGCCAAGCTGGTACATACCTGTTTCAAAAGAAACTCTTGTACGTGTAGATGCTTTCTGGAAAATCATTCCAAGAGTTTTTCCTTTAAGACGTGGGTGTGGTATACCATGATTAAGTTCATATTTAAGCTGGTCTGCGAGGTCAAGTATTTCTATAATTTCTTCTGTACTCAAATCGAGCATTTTAAGTAAATGTTTCATTTTTATTTCCCTTTCAGTTAATTTTCAGTATTATCATACTGATTTATTCAGTTCTCCGAATATCAGGTCAACAGCAACAGCAAAAAGCGGAATATAGTCATCAAAAATCTTGTTTTCTATTTCCATTTCATACTGTAACTCATTATTCATGGTTCGCAGTGTTGTTATGTGACCGACACTTGTTTCATTGTTGATAATATCAAATTCTCTGCGGTCTTTACTTGTAATAACATATTCCACAGATTCTTTTGAAAGATTCTTGCCTTTGACATTTATAGTCGGGTCAAGAAACATGGATTTGCATGAAAGCTGAATAAGCATAGTACCATTGTGAGTAATGATAAATGTCGGCTTTCTGTCCTCCCCTGTTTTGACAAGCGAATAAAGATTATAGTTGCTTGTATCAAGAAGAACGTATTTTCCAGCTCCGAAGCCTTTTTTCTTTACAGTGTAGATAGTTCTTCCTTTGCCCTTGTCCTGAATTGTGTATTTATTACCGTTAGCAGTAATCAGAAGTTCCATAAAATTATCCCTCCATTATTCTTATTAAAATGTCAAGTCCATCGTCAATCTCACTGTAATCAATAGTAAGAGGCGGTAAAAGTCTGATTTTATTTTTTGCAGTAAGTACAAGCAGACCATTTTCAAGAGCTGATTTTGCAACATCTGAAGCGGATTTATTTTTCAGGGATATTCCAATCATAAGACCCATACCGCTTATGCTTTCAACCTCTTTGCATTTTTCAAGTTTTTCTCTGAAATAGACAGCTTTTTTATTTACTTCATCAAGAAATCCTAAGCTGTTAAGTCTGTCTGTAACAACAATACCGCCTGCACAGGCAATAGGATTTCCGCCGAATGTTGAGCCATGAGTTCCGGGCGTAAGTACATCTTTCACTTTTTCACCGAAAAGGCAAGCACCCATAGGAATACCGCCTGCAATTCCTTTTGCAAGAGTTGTAATATCAGCCTTTTTGTTGAAATGTTCACCGGCAAGAAATTTTCCTGTACGTCCGACACCTGTCTGAATTTCGTCCGCAATAACAAGAATATCTTTTTCAGCACAGATTCTGTAAATTTCATCAACAAAATCCTTTTCAAGAGCATTTACACCGCCCTCACCCTGAACATATTCAAGCATGACAGCACATACAGTCTCATCAACTTTTGCTTTCAAATCCTGAATATCATTGGCATTAACATTGATAAAACCCTCTAAGAACGGGAAGAAGTAGTTGTGAAAAACTTCCTGACCTGTAGCAGAGAGTGTAGCCATAGTTCTGCCATGAAATGAGTTTACAAGAGTAATAATATTATGCCTGCCCTTGCCATATTTATCAAAGCTGTATTTTCTTGCTGATTTTATAGCACATTCATTAGCTTCCGCACCGCTGTTGCAGAAAAAGACTTTCTGATAACCTGTTGTTTCGCACAATTTTTCAGCAAATTCAGCCTGTACAGCAGTATAATAGTAGTTTGAGTTGTGCTGTAATTTTTTCACCTGATTACATACAGCATCGCTCCATTTTTCGTCACAGAATCCAAGAGAATTTGTACCTATGCCACTGCCGAAATCGATATATTGCCTTTTATTTTCGTCCTCACAGCGTCTGCCCTCACCGTTTTCCATAACAAGAGCATACCTGCCATAAGAGTGCATAACATATTTATCAAATTTTTCAATTGTATTTTCCATATATAAAAATCCTTTCAAAGCGGTTTAAATTTTCCGCATTAGAACTCATTATAATATTATAACTCACTTCAACACGATAAATCAACAGTAAAGATGCAGAATTTTGTAAACTTTTTGTTAATAATATTCCAGATTATACAAATTGTGTTCCTATACCCTCATTGGAAAGAATCTCAATAAGAATAGAATGAGGCACTCTGCCATCAATAATAACAGCACCTTCAACACCACGTCTTACAGCTTCAACACAGCAGTCAATCTTCGGAATCATACCGCCCGACACGATACCTTGTTTTTTAAGATAAGGCACTTCACTGACATTTACACGGGGAATAAGCGTTGAAACGTCATCTTTGTCACGGAGCAGTCCGACAATATCAGTCATAAGGATAAGACTTTTTGCATTAAGTTCAGCGGCAATTCTTGCGGCGGCTGTATCTGCATTTATATTGTATGTATTTCCCTCATTGTCAGTGGCAACAGTAGCGATAACAGGGATATTTCCGTTATTGAGAGCATCAATAATAGGTTTCGGATTAACCTCTGTAATTTCACCTACAAAGCCTAAATCCTGACCGTCGTCAGTAAGTTTTTTTTCAGCGACGAGCATTTTTCCGTCAATACCGCAAAGACCAATAGCATTACCCTGATGTTGAGTAAGTAACTGAACAAGCTCCTTGTTGACTTTGCCTGAAAGCACCATTTTAACTACATCAATAGCATCTTTGTCAGTATAGCGTAAACCGTTGATGAATCTGCTTTGAATGTTAAGTCTTTTCAGCATATCATTGATTTCAGGACCACCGCCATGAACGAGTACAACCTTGATGCCGACAAGAGACAGCAGAACAATATCAGTCATAACAGCGTCTTTTAGTTCCTTGTTAGTCATAGCATTTCCGCCATACTTGATAACAACGATTTTATCAGAATATTTCTGAATATAGGGAAGTGCATCAATAAGAATCTGTGATTTTTCGGTATTTGAAATATTATCCATTTTTAGTAGTCTCCTTTAATTAACTTCTGTAATCGCCATTGATTTTGACGTAATCATAAGTAAGGTCGCAACCCCACGCAACAGCCGTCCCTGCTCCGTCACCAAGAGAAATAATAATCTGTATTTCATCTTCAGCAAGTACATCTTTAGCTTTTTCCTCTGAAAACTCAACACCTGCACCATTTTCGCATACATGAATACAGCCGTTTTTTGAAGCAATTTTCACATCAACCTTATTTATATCGAAATCCGCATCTGCATAACCTATGGCACAGAGAATACGTCCCCAGTTAGCATCTTCACCAAACATAGCTGCCTTAAAAAGACTTGATGTAATAACAGATTTTGCAACAGTTTCAGCGATTTTTTCAGTTTCAGCACCCGAAACGGCACACTCAATAAGCTTTGTTGCTCCCTCACCGTCTCTTGCCATCATTCTTGCAAGATTCATCATTATGTTGTAGAGAGCATTTTCAAATGATTCAAAGTCCTCATCTTCATGAGTAACAGGCTTGTTTCCTGCTGTACCTGATGCCATAATGCAGACCATATCATTAGTTGAAGTATCGCCGTCAACACTTGCACGGTTGAGAGTAACTTTCACAACATCACTCAAAGCACGTTGCAGAAGTTCAGCGGAAATATCCGCATCAGTAGTGATAAAAGTGAGAGTGGTAGCCATATTAGGGTGAATCATTCCGCTACCTTTGAGCATACCGCCCATAGTGCAGACTTTACCGCCGACAGTAAATTCAAGAGCAATTTCTTTTTCACGTGTATCAGTAGTCATGATAGCTTCTAAAGCACGTTTGTTTCCGTCATAGGAAAGACCGTCTGCAAGTTCTTTCATACCGTTCGCAATAGGCTCAATAGGAAGTACCTGTCCGATAACACCAGTTGAAGCGACAATAACATCATCAACACTGATACCGAGCTGATTTGCAGTAAGTTCGCACATTTTATTTGCTTTTTCCACGCCGTCAGGATTACAGGTATTGGCATTTACTGAATTAACAATAACAGCTCTTGCAATACCATTTTCAAGATGCTTTTTAGTTACAATAATAGGCGCACCCTTAACCTTGTTTGTTGTGTATACAGCAGCAGCGGTGCAGTCCTTATCAGCAACAATAAGAGCAAGGTCATTTTTCTTTTTTGCCGAAGGAAGTGCATTATTTGATTCAGCAGAATTTTTTTCCGTATCAGTAAGCGGTTTATGAGCAAGACCACACTGAATACCATTAGCCCTGAAACCTTTTGACGCACATACACCGCCCTCAATAAAATTTACATCACCGATTTTTTTTAATTCCATTATATAACCACCTTTTTCAATTAAGTTTAAAGATATAGCGTATTTCTCCCGTAGCATATTCAGGATTCATCATAATAACGCCGTCGCCAAAAGAACCGTATGAACACTCAATAGTGATAGTATTGTTGTCTTTATCAATAAGATAGCTGTATAATCCGTCCTTTATACATTCAACGGAAAAATATAGTTCATCAATAAAACCGATTTTTTCAGCAATCCGACCATTAACATAATAAACATCAATATGTGTGCTGTAATCATTAATCATATTGTTAAACTCCGTCACTTCACAAAGCACAACAGAAATATCCTCAATATCGGACGAATCACTTACAGGCAGAACATCTTTAACTTTAGATGCTTTAACATCTTTTGAAATATTATTTACCATACATAAAAAAGTAATAATTATAGATGCCGACAAAATACCCGATTTAAAATCAAAATTTCCGTCATTTTTTTTGAGATAGTTACAGAATTTTACAACAAGAATAATAAAAGCACTGACAAAAGCAAAGGTATAACATTCAA
The DNA here is from genome assembly GCA_029060755.1 of Ruminococcus sp. Lineage (GTDB taxonomy): Bacteria > Bacillota > Clostridia > Oscillospirales > Ruminococcaceae > Ruminococcus. The sequence continues at coordinate 7,530 of JAIDTI010000030.1, forward strand.
ATACAACTCCGAAAATATATAAGCTTTTGCCTGAAATTTTAAGCAAGCCGAACAAAGCAAAAACGACAATAATAATTATATAACTGATATTATAGAAAGAAAATTTCAGCTTCGGGGATTTTTTTCCGCCTGTCATTTATATAAGCCCTGTAGTTTCGTCAATACCAAGCATAATATTAAGACACTGAACAGCCGCACCGCTTGCACCCTTACCGAGATTATCAAGTCTTGCACAAAGTAAAATCTGTTCATCATTACCAAAGACAAAAACCTGTAATTTATTAAGTCCGCTTAAAGTATTTGAAGCAAGAAAGAAAGATTTCTGTTCCTCAATAGTCATAAGGGGCATAACCTCAACCATTTTAGCATTTTGATAATGTTCCATGTACATCTGATGCACCTGTTGAGGCGTAATAGACTTTGTAAGTGTTCTTGTCTGAATCGGTACAGAAACAACCATACCGCTGAAATAGTCGCATATCATAGGATTGAACATAGGCTTGAATTTAAGACCCGAAACAGCCTGCATTTCAGGTAAATGCTTGTGTTGTTGAGAGAGTGCATACTGTCGTGGACTATCAAACTCAAACGGCTTGTCCGCACCCTCATATATAGCGATAGCCTTTTTACCTGCTCCGCTGTAGCCTGATGTAGCATAAGCAAAAACAGGGTAATCATCAGGAATTATGCCGTTTTTCACAATCGGATAGACAACAGAAGCAAAACCGCTTGCATAACAGCCCGGAACAGCAACTCTGTTTGATGACTGAATTTTTTTTCTGTGTTCGTCAGAGAGTTCAGGGAAACCATAAGCCCATTCCGGATTAGTTCTGTGAGCTGTTGAAGCGTCAATAATTCTCACATGGTCATTGTCCACGAAAGAAACAGCCTCTCTTGAAGCATCATCAGGCAGACAAAGAAAGACGTAATCTGCACTGTTGATAAGTCTTGCACGTTCAGCAGGGTCTTTTCTCTTATCCTCATCAATACGGATAATTTCAATATCATTTCTCCCCTCAAAACGCTCCATTATTTTAAGTCCCGTAGTACCCTCTTGACCGTCAATATAAACTTTAGCCATAATAAAACACCTTATTTTTTCTTAGTTTTTCGTTCATATTTTTCACGCTTTGAATTTTTCAAATCTGATTCATCATTTTTTATTGAGTGCCACACATTCACCGCAAGAGTGACAACAACAATGCCTGCAAACCATATTATATGAATATTTGTTGTAACGGCAATCCATAGTCCCATAACAACTTCACCGATAACCCATATAATACCTGTAAAAATGCAAAGTCCAATCGTGAAAAGCAAATCTTTTTTATTCATAATCATTAATTAATAATCTCATTCAAATTTTTTTCAGCATTTTCAATTTGAATCTTAACTGCATCAGGAGACGGCGCACCGTAAGACTTTCTTTCCTTTACGCAGGTATCAAGATTGATAGCATCATAAACATCATCTGTAAAAAGTTCTGTCATTTTCTTATATTCCTCAATAGGAAGTGTTTCAAGAGTAAGACCCTTTTCAATGCAGACAGCAACAAGAGTACCTGTTATTTTGTAAGCATCACGGAAAGGCATACCCTTTTTAACAAGATAATCTGCGCAATCAGTAGCATTAATGAAACCTTTAGCGGCGGCATTACGCATATTTTCCTTGATTACACGCATAGTAGCAAGCATAGGGATAAAAGTCTTAAGACAGAGTTTTACATTATCAACCGAATCAAAAATAGCTTCTTTGTCCTCCTGCATATCCTTATTGTACGCAAGCGGAATCCCCTTCATCATAGTAAGCAGGGTGATAAGATTACCATTCACACGACCTGTTTTTCCTCTTATAAGTTCAGTTACATCAGGATTTTTCTTTTGTGGCATAATTGAAGAACCGGTTGCAAAAGCGTCATCAAGTTCAATGAACTTAAATTCCCATGAACACCATAAAATAATTTCTTCTGAAAAACGTGATAAGTGGGTCATTATGATAGACAAAGCGGAGTTTAACTCAATGCAGTAATCTCTGTCGGAAACACCGTCAAGGCTGTTTTCCATAGGAGCAGTAAAGCCGAGTAAATCGGAAGTCTGCTGTCTGTTGGTTTTGTAGGTAGTACCAGCCAATGCACCACAACCAAGCGGGCAGTAATTCATGCGCTTGCTGACATCACCGAGTCTCTGGAGATCACGGAGAAGCATAGACACATATGCCATAAGATGATGAGCAAAAGTGATTGGCTGCGCCCTTTGTAAGTGAGTATAGCCGGGCATAACTGTTTCGGTATGCTGTTTAGCCGTATCAATAATAGTATTGATTAATTTTATGATATAATTCTTGATTTCATCAATTTCATCACGAAGATACAGACGTAAATCAAGCGCAACCTGGTCATTACGTGAACGGGCGGTGTGAAGTCTTTTTCCCACATCACCGATACGCTTAGTAAGTTCAGCTTCGATAAACATATGAATATCTTCTGCTGTCGGGTCAAGCTGTAAGTCCCCTGATTCAATATCAGCGGATATTTTTTTAAGTTCGTCAATAATCTTAACGCTGTCGTCTTTTGGAATAATACCGCAGTCGCCGAGCATAGTAGCATGAGCGATACTGCCGAGTATATCATGTTTGTACATACGTCCATCAAAGGCAATGGAAGAATTGAAAGCATTGACAGTATCGTCAACCTGTTTTGAAAATCTTCCTGCCCACATCATATCAGCCATAATTTATATCTCCTTTATAATTTTACTAAATGTTATAAAAGTATTCTTTTAAATGATTTGCTATTACTTCAGGTGTAACAGGCAATTCAGTATCAATAAATGGATATTCCAAATGTATTTTTTTATCATCAGATATTATATGCAATCTATGACTATTGTTTTCTATTCTAACATACCAATAGTAAACAGAATCATCAAATATAATTTTTCGTTTACCTTTCTTTGATACCATATCTTACATCAGTTTCCGAGCATAGTAGCATGAGCGATACTGCCGAGTATATCGTATTTGTACATACATCCGTCAAAGGCAATGGAAGAATTGAAAGCATTGACAGCATCGTCAACCTGTTTGGAAAATCTTCCAGCCCACATCATATCAGCCATAATTTTCAATCTCCTTTATAATTTTGCTCAAATTGTTCCTTGTCAATAGTTTCCATATTATAAGTTATATTCAGGTCTTTGTCAACTTCAACGTGATACAGTTCAAAATATTTAATAGGGTCACCGCCGAATGTTGCATAACCTACATATATATCAGATGTTCCAGATTTTACAGGCTTATATACTTTTCCGAAAACATCACCCGTAGTATTACCAATACCAAGCCTGATGCCGTTCACAGCATAAAAATCTTTAACTTCCTTCAAAACATTATTGTCGGAATTATAGTACTTTTCACCAAATCCTCCGCCACCTTCACACATATGCGATATACAAAGATTACCATTTTTCATAACACCTGTTTCGTCGTATGCCTCATATCTGATTGTATTTATAACAGATATACTAATAAATAAAATTATAAGCATCAAAAATAGAATTGCTACCAAACGGAATATAAAACGAAATATTCTCTTGATTACTTTCATATTCAACACCTTATCTCAATTAAAATAAATCAGAATTTAGCTTTTCAATTATCTTTTCATAAATATCAGCCCATTCAGATAATCCATTATTTCTGAAAAGTGAAATAGTCGAATTTATCTGTTTTAGTAATTCGTCTTTTTTTATGTTCTTAAAATAATTTTCATCTTCAAAATAATCATTTTCAAGCCATTTATAACACTCATACGGCATATTATCTGAATCTATACCCCATTCATAATATTCTAAAGGACCAAAAGATGCTTTTGAGATAAAAACAGTATTTCCGTCTTTATCAGGCAATAAATCAGGCTTTGAATATAGCCAGCTTCCAATAAAAACCGAATTTTTTTTCATCAGATTTCTCCTTTAATAAAAATTACTATGACCCTGAATACTCCTCAATTCATTAAAAAATACTTCCATAGAATTTAATATAGGTGTTATATTACCTGTCTGGTCAAGTTCAAAAGAAAAATTGATTCCGTTTTTATATTGATTACTTTTGTTTTTAAACTCTCCGTCTACATTACAGTGTCCACGTTTGTCAAAGGTGAACATCAGATTTGAGTGATTCAGAGAACCATAATTTTTCAGAACAGCAACAGCATTTCTGCCCGATAAAATATCATAGGCATTATCCAGTTCCACATAAAACAAATAGACATTCCCGATAGTAATATCGCATTTAAAGTTACAGTTTACACTATTGCTATAATAATTGATACTGAAATTTCCTGTTACTCCACCCATTTTTATTGAATAATCACTTTGATTATCATCAAACGAATCAAACTGTAGAATAAAATGTTCATCTCCTGTATCTATGTCTATCACATTATAAGGAAGTTCAATTGTACTCTCAATCTTATGTATTGTAGTATACAATATACTCACCTCCGTTTAAATTTATCTTAATCAAATCAGCCGTAAATTTTTCTGCAATCTTCTAAATCTGCACATTTCTTGTCTGAAATATAAATTTCTGCTATATTAGATAAATCATTATCAAAAAAAGTTTCTGCACTTAATAATTGTATTATTAATTCAACATTCTTCTCTGCATTATCAGTCTCAAACCATAATGCTAATTCTGAATTTGAAATATAATCATATCCGTTGTCGGTTATTTGATTATTGCTATACTCCTCAATCCGATTTGGCAAAGCATATCGTATATCTGAATCGGGATTTTTCATCTTCTGTGCATCTAATTTAATAATTATAGTTTCCATAATATACTCTTTTTTAAGTTCTGATTTATCTTATTTCTTATTATTTTTTAGTTTTGTTAAAGTGAATCATAGTTTATTTTACAGATATTCCAATCATTACAGTTTCTTCATTTGTATTATTCCATACAGAATGTGGGATTTTTCCGTCAACCAGAAACGCTTCATCTTTTTTTATTATAACTTCTTTATCATCTAACAAAATTTTAGCTTCACCTTTTGTTACAATAAATAAGTGATTATGTTCATGGGTATGCTTTTGAGTTGGTCCACCACCTTGTAAATCAACATAAGCAATAGAACCGTCAATTATTTCACCGATTGGACCGAACAATTTTTTTGCTATAAAATTAATATGGTTTGGCGGTGTTGTAAATTCTTCTTTCATAATTAATATTTCTCCTTTAAATCGGATTTATCCTGACTTAAATTACATGATACTGCTAAGTATTTAGTCTTTATTTCCTATACTTCGCAAATATCTGACAACAGCATCTTCAATAGCGGGATATATCGGCTCTAAACTTTCGGGAATAATTATATCCTGCATTGATGCATCATACATAAATACGACAGGTTTTCCTTGATAATTGCCCATAACTCCGTGAAGAATATCTCCTTTTTCTTCTACAGTTTCAGGAATAACTTCAAAATTCAAATTATTATTCATATTTTCTCCTTTTATTTGGTTATCTCTATAAATTCTGCTTTATCTGATTTTAAATTATAACAGGCAGAAGAATCAGAATTTATCAATCTATTATATTTTTGATTTTTTGTAAATCTCCGCTACATAATGCAGACATATTTTTAAATATCTTCTCTGCACTCCAGTCCCACCATTTAAGTTCAAGTAAATATGCAGTCAGTTCTTCGTCAAAACGCATATGGACTACCCGACACGGATTTCCTACTGCAATACTGTATGGAGGAATATTTTTTGCAACAACAGAATTTGCACCTATAATAGCACCGTCACCGATATGAACACCAGGCATAACAGTAACATTCTGTCCAATCCATACATCATTGCCGACAATCGTATCACCTTTGAACGGAGTTTCATTAATACTTGGTGCAAACTGTTCCCAGTCTCCACCCATGATATTGAACGGATAAGTTGTAACACTGTTCATTCTGTGATTTGCACCATTCATCACAAATTCAATACCTTTTGCAATAGCACAGAATTTCCCGATAATCAACTTATCACCGATAAATTCATAATGATGAGTAATGTGTTCCTCAAAATTTTCTGCACCATTTATATCATCATAGTAGGTATATTCTCCGACTATAATATTTGGTCTTGTTATAACATTCTTAATATAAACTATCTCTTTGATATTTTCATTTGGATATATGCTGTTTGGATTTGGCATCATAATATCACTTCCCAAAGATTTATTGTTTAAAATAAATTAAAATTTACTCATAGATACTGCCCACATAAAATAAAGTTGAAATGAAATCCCAGTTTATATTCTGTGGCATTTCCTGATTGATATTTTTATAATACCCATCCATATCTTCAGCCCAAGAAGCAACCGATTCCAAATAGTCTCTGATTGATAAATCCTTAATTGTTGGAATATATAGTTGCATAAATTTCAGGAAATCACTCCTGTTTTTTATTTTACCCAACATTTCAATATGTTCTTCCATAGTTGCTCCTTATTTTGATTTTAAAATCACACATAATTTCATATTATTCTCACTGTTTTTAAATACAAAAAGAACTTTTTCTTTTGAATCATAACAGCATGAAATCCAGTCGTCATCACTTGTTTGGTACATTGAAGATAATTTCTGAAGATTATTGATTTCTATTTCGTATTTATTCAGAATTTCTTTTAATTCCGTATCATATACTTCATAATTCCAGTCATATTTAATTAAAATTTTCTGTGCCGTATCATAACATTCACATAAAATTGCATCACAGATAACAGTTAAAAAGTAATCGGATAAATGATTAAACATCAGATTCCATTCAGTAATATGATTTGCTTCATGATACATATAAACAGGAGGATTTTTCATATTCAAATCCGTTTTTTTAATACCAAAATACACTATACCAGCAGCATAGTCACTTCCAATTATCATATAATCATCAACTAAATTATTCCATTCTGAAACAGGCGAATGTACAAAAGAAAAATATTCGCTGTCACTGCTGATTTTTTCGGTTTCTTCAATACTTATATTTATCCACTCATAAAGGAAATACCATGACCGTTCTTCACTGTAATCCCATATATCAGCCGTTTTAAGTATTTCATTTGAAGAACACATAAACTGTTTAAAAATATGGGGCAGAACAATGTCATATTTTTTCTCAATAAATCCCAGTTTTTCGTTTACATACTTTTTCTTTGGAATATTACTTAATATATCCATTATATCAGTTGCTAACAATTTATATTCTATACTCATTTATTTTACCATAAATTTCGGCTTATCCTTTAAAGTACAACAGGCAGGAATTACACCTGCCTGCGTACACATATTACTTATTATTTCTTTTTTTGTCAAGCTGAGCCTTAACCTTGATTGGCAATCCAAAGAGATTGATGAAACCTTCTGCATCATGCTGATTGTAAACTTCGTCTTCATCAAAAGTAGCAACTTCTTCATCATAGAGAGTGTATGGAGAAGTAACACCTGCATTTATGATATTGCCCTTGTAGAGTTTGAGAGTAACATCACCTGTAACAGTTTTTTGAGTTTCAGTAACAAAAGCGGACATAGCCTCACGGAGAGGAGTATACCACTGACCGTTGTAAACGATGTCAGCGAACTTGATACCGAGATACTGCTTGATACGTGCAGTTTCCTTGTCAATGGTGATAGTTTCGAGAACTTCATGAGCATGATAGAGGATAGCACCGCCGGGAGTTTCGTACACACCTCTTGACTTCATACCAACAAGACGGTTTTCAACGAGGTCAGCAAGACCGATACCATTTTCACCGCCGAGCTTGTTAAGAGCAGTAACCATTTCAACGCCGTTTAATTCCTTGCCGTCGAGCATTGTAGGAACGCCCTTTTCAAAGTGGATAGTGATGTAAGTTGGCTTGTCAGGAGCATCAATCGGAGAAACACCCATTTCAAGGAAGCCAGGTTTTTCGTACTGTGGCTCATTAGCAGGATTTTCGAGGTCAAGACCCTCATGAGAGAGATGCCAGATGTTCTTGTCCTTTGAGTAATTTGTTTCTCTGTTAATTTTGAGTGGGATATTGTGAGCTTCAGCGTAATCAATTTCCTCATCTCTTGACTTGATATTCCATTCACGCCAAGGAGCGATAATAGCCATATCAGGAGCAAAAGCCTTGATAGCGAGTTCAAAACGAACCTGGTCATTTCCTTTACCTGTACAGCCGTGGCAGATAGCATCAGCACCCTCTGCTATAGCGATTTCAGCGATTCTCTTTGCGATAATCGGACGTGCGAAAGAAGTACCGAGCATATAGCGATTTTCGTAGATAGCACCAGCCTGAACAGTAGGATAAACGTAATCCTGAATAAATTCTTCTTTCAAATCGCATACAATAAGTTTAGATGCACCAGTCTTGATAGCTTTTTCTTCAAGACCGTCAAGCTCTGTACCCTGACCAACGTCACCCGAAACAGCGATAACTTCACAATTGTTATAGTTCTCTTTAAGCCATGGAATAATGATAGAAGTATCAAGACCACCTGAATAAGCGAGAACGACTTTTTTAATATTATTCTTATCCATTTTTATCTCCTCCATAGGAAAATTTTTCAATAATTCTATTATACACAAAAATAAAATAAAGTCAATAGTTTTCGCATAAATATTCATTTTACGGCGAAATATTCCTGTTTTGATGAATATTATTCATTTTTGCATATATAAATGTACCGATACACCCGATAGCCGTACCAATAGCATAGCTCCATAAATCCTCAACAGCGAAAGAAGTGCCAATAAGGGTGCGGAAGAACTGAATATGTCCGAGACCGATTAAGTCGACAATGTGAATATACTGTAGAAACTCCACAACAAAAGCAAATCCCATGACACCAAGATGTACAGCATAGTGATTATTTCTTCCACCGAGAACGGACTGCACAAGACAATACACCGCCCAGACGACAATAACATCACCGAGATAATCACGAATCCAGTTGTTATGCTGAGTAAGAGCGATAACGACTTCAACAGCGATAATCAGCAGGAGCAGGATAATATAAGGCAGTCTTTTTTTCATATCAGCTTCACCAAATCAGGAAAAATTTCTATAGTGCGTTTAAGAATACCATTCATATAAGCGAGAGCAATACCATAATTGGTAAATGATACACCTTGTAATTCCGCAGATTTACGACGGTAAACAGTTTCTTTTTCATTGAGCATACAAGCACCGCAGTGAATAACGAGACTGAACTCTGATAAATCTTCAGGGAAATCACGTCCCGAACTAAGTGTAATCTGAAACTTTTTTCCTGTAAACTTTTCAAGCAGAGCAGGTAACTTAACACTTCCTATGTCACCGCATTGTCTGTGATGAGTACAGCCCTCTGAAATAAGAATTTTCGCACCATTTTCAAGTGAATTTATTTTTGATGCACCTTTTACAGCTGTTTCGAGGAAACCCTTGTATCTTGCCATGAGGATAGAAAACGAAGTCAACGGCACATTTTCGGGGACGATTTTATTTACAACAGCAAAAGCCTGACTGTCAGTTATAACCATTTTCGGCGGAACAGAAAGCTTGTCAAGAGTTTCAGCAAGTTCAAATTCTGTAGTAAATACAGCCATAGCATTTGAATCGAGAATATCTCTCAAAGTCTGAACTTGTGGGAGAATCATTCTGCCTTTAGGTGCGGCGGCATCAATCGGAGTAACAAGCACGAGCAAATCATTTTTCTGAATCAAATCGCCTACAATACGTTTTTCCGAGCCGTAATTTTTTGCAAGTGAGGCAATTTTTTCTTTAAGTTGAAAGATATTTGTATTATTGACTGCACTGACGGATATTTCATTATCAGACATAATATTTTTTCCATTCAAATCCGATTTGTTGTAAGCGATAATATATGGAATATCACGTTCTTTGAAAAGACTGATTAAATGCTTGTCACAGTTGGATAGTTCGTGACTTCCGTCCGTAACGAGTACAGCAATATCAGTTTTAGCAAGAATCTGACGGGTTTTTTTAATTCTGAGTTCACCGAGTTCACCCTCATCATCAAAACCGGGCGTATCAATAATTTCCACCGCACCTAACGGCAGAAGCTCCATAGCCTTGTAAACAGGGTCGGTAGTAGTACCCTTTACATCTGAAACAACAGCTAAATCCTGTCCCGTAACAGCATTTACAAGACTTGATTTTCCTGCATTTCTCATTCCGAAAAAGCCGATGTGTATTCTTTCACCAGACGGTGTATCATTTAAAGACATAAAAAACATCTCCTTATTATAGCGCAAGATTAAGTTCAAATTCCACACCGTTATCAAATTCAATAACAGCCCAGAAATGTTGCCAGTCTGTAGTACCTTTTACCCAGCCTTGTATCAGCTTTACATCATATCCCTTGTATGCCGCATAAGCTGCCAGTGTTCCGTTGTATTGTATGCACTGTCCTTTTTTATGATTTATAGTAGCATCTACATACGAAACATTAACAATTTCATTCCAGTCATCAGGGTCAGAAGCATAAGTAAGATTTTCAGTAATCCACTGTTTCATATACATGATTCTTTCAAATGTAGATTCATTGGTGAAATGTTCCTTTTCAAATTCAGCAAGTATTTTCTTGTCATTTGCTGATACATAGCTTGTCCATGATAGATAAGGCGTTTCACCCTGTTCATTGTATACAGGTATATCATCATGTGATTTTTTTGCCTGTTGCATAAAAGTAATATTGTAAGGGTCAAGACTGCTGTACTGTGATGCCTGATAAAATTTTTCGCCGTCACGAATCTGATAAGGTTTCATCTCAATGCTGATATAATCAATATTTGGAAGACTCCAGCTTTCATACTTATGATAATTAGTATTTTCCAGTTTTATTTTAGGAAGACTTATATGAGCCATACCATTAGTGGTTTTAACATCTGTATTAAATAATTCATTACTGCCATAGATATAATCTTCATTGCAAAAGCTGTGTATTGCTGTAATTTCATAGCCTTCTGCCTCATCTTCCGAACTCCACTCAATATCCAGATACATACCGTCATCGGAAACAGTTTCATTGACAGAATATAATGCTTTAAATTCCTTAGTCAGTTCAAGATATTCATAAATATCCTTATAGACGTTGTGAGTAGAGGTATAGGAATAGTATGCTAAAGCAATAGAAGCATCTTTGCTGTCAACTTGTCCGCTTTCATCTATATCACCAGCAGAAATCTGTGCATCTGTCCAGTCTGTTTCTTCCCCTGTAGAACTTGCAGAATAGTATACAAGAATATCAGTAGCATCTTTTGCATCAATAATTCCGTCACTATTGCAGTCGCCCAGACTGTATGTGTTTTCTGCGAATGATGTTATACCTGCACATGAAACGACAGTCAATACTGCTGAAAGAATTGCAGAAAAAATTTTTTTCACTTATATCATCTCCATATTTATAAAAATAAATGATAACCGACGATATTACAGTCGGTTATCAGTTAAATAAATTTACGAATCTGATTTGATTTTAAATTTTATTGATTTGATTTCACTATCATTCAAAAATTTAAATTCAATATATGAAATATCATCATCATTTAAATAATAGCATATTCTGTTATCTGAATCTTCGTCAGGAGTTCCGAAAACTTCAATTACTTGTTTTCTTGATGTCTGATAAGAAAAACCATTATATTCAAAATCAAGATTTTCAAAACCAAAATCAGGATTTAACTCTAAAAAACAGACATAATTATTGCTGAAATCTTCGTTTATTTCCTCATCTTCATAATAACAATCACTTATAATAACTCTGCCTATTCTATAATCCCCATCATAGATAGCACCGTATAAATCGTTTTCGTTAACTACGATTGATGTGTCATTATCAAATTGCAAATCACCGATTTCTGAAAATTTGCAGGGAATTTGAAAATCTTTTCCAAGCAAATGAACTGATGTGCTGAATTTATATTCTGATTCCTGTTTTGTCGATATTTCTGTAGAAGAATTATCCGTTTTACCTGCACTGCAACTGCATAAAGATAATGTCATAAAAAAACAGAATATCAGATACAATTTTTTTTTCATTTAAATATCCCCTATATCAACCAATACATACTAATTAAAATTCAAGACTGTTTATAACCTTTTTAAGAGCAGCAGCACTTGCCTGAAGTTTAGCGATTTCCTCATCAGTAAGAGCAGGAGCAACTTCTTTTTCGATACCGTGACCGCCGATAACAGCAGGCAGACTGAGACAGACATCATTTATACCATATCTTCCGCTGATAAGAGTTGAGACAGTTCTTATGTTATTTGCATCTCTGAGAATATCATCACAGATTTTGTTTACAGTGAGAGAGATAGCATAGAAAGTTGCACCTTTACGCTTGATAACCTCACCGCCAGCCTTGCGGACTTCTACAATAATTTCATCTTTGTCGATAGTTTCGTGATTCTGGTCGGCGCAGTATTCATCAAGAGAAACACCTGCAATATTAGTAACAGACCATGGAATCATGGAAGTATCGCCATGTTCACCAAATACATAGGCATGAACGCTGTTCGGACTAAGATTAAGGTGGTCTGCAATGCTTGAACGAAGTCTTGACGTATCAAGAGCAGTACCCGAACCCATAACCTGAGTTGGCTTTAAATCCGTGCATTTAAGTATAGCATATGTGATAATGTCAACAGGATTGCTTACAACTACATAGATTGCATCAGGAGCAGCCTTTGCAACTTTTGGCATAACTTCCTTTATAATATTTACATTTGCCTGAGCCAAATCAAGTCTTGTCTGACCAGGTTTACGTGCGAGACCGAGAGTTACAACAACGATGTCAGAACCTTCTGCATCATCATAAGTACCATCGAAAACCTCAACATTGTGACTGAATGAAACACCCTGACGAATATCCATAGCTTCGCCCTTTGCCTTTTCCTTGTTTATATCAATAAGGACAATATCGGAGCAAGTTCCTGCAACTGCGAAAGTATACGCACAAGTTGCACCCACATTTCCTGCACCAAGAATAGTAATTTTCTTTCCGCCCTTGCTGTTTGCCATAAAAAAACCTCCAGTTTATGATTGTTAATATTTCTACAATTTCTATTATATCAATATTTCTCAAAAATAGCAATAGAAACTGTATTAATTTTCTGTAAAATCGTAAAATCACACAAAATTATAGATAAAATAGCATTTCTTTTTTCATATTGAATAATTTTACCATGTTAACCGTTCAAAACAAAAATTCATATAATATATCAGATATTGTATAATTGTGAAAATAGTGTGCAATAATAGAAGCAAATAAATAACAAATAAAAGGAGCTGAATATCATGTCAGTTAAGCGAGGAGAAATATATTATGCGGATTTAAGCCCTGTTGTCGGTTCAGAGCAGGGCGGAATCAGACCAGTACTTATAGTTCAGAACGATGTCGGAAACAGGCACAGCCCTACAGTTATAGCCGCAGCTATAACAAGTCAGCGTGCAAAGAATCATCTTCCCACACATATAGAAGTGCAAGCCGATAAATGTGGACTTGCGAAAGACAGTATCGTCCTTCTGGAGCAGATAAGGACAATAGACAAAAAGCGTCTCAAGGACAAAATGGGTGAACTTGACTTAAACTCAATGGACAAAGTAAATACTGCACTTTCCATAAGTTTCGGACTTGAAATATAGGGGATTTTTTTGGTATTTTGTGAATTTAGGGAGTAACCTGTTGACTTTTTGTGTATATTATGTTAAAATATTAATTGCATAATATATGCAGAAAGTAGGGATTTTTTATGGAAAACACAAACAATTGGTATCAGCCACCCGATTCACCGCCTGTTCCTGATAAGAAGAAAATTTTCAGGAAGCAGATAAACTTCATATCAGGAAGTCTTCTGATATATACAGTAATATTATTTGCAGTTGCCATTGTATATATGATTGCCGTAGAAGTTGTAGAAATAATCATTGCAGGAATAAAGCAGGAAACATTTGATTATGATGCTTTTATGGAACAGTTTCAGGAAACCGATATGGGCACGGGTCTTGCGGTAATAATAGGCTGTCTGTTTATGCTGTTGTTTTATTTTAAACGGATAAAGCCTAAACAGATATTTATAAAAAGACAAAAGAAAATGACCATATCAAAACTTTTGATGCTGATATGTGTTCTTATGTGTATACAATTCCCGATAAGCCTTTTTGACGTATTTTTTGAGGCATTACTTAATCAGTTAGGCTTTTCGGCACAGGCGGCAATAGAATCATCACAGGCAGGCAGTACAACAATATCAATGATGCTTTATGCGGGATTTATAGGACCATTTGCGGAAGAATTTGTATATCGTGGATATACAATGCAGTCACTTGAAAGAACGGGAGCAGGAAAAGGCTATGCACTTTTAATATCGTCAATACTTTTCGGAATAATGCACGCCAATCCCACGCAGTCAGTGTATGCAGTATTTGCAGGACTTGTATTCGGCTATACGGCAATGGAATATGGTATTATATGGTCAATGATTCTGCATATGCTCAATAATTTTCTGTTCGGAGATGTTCTTGTATTCCTGACAAGAAACCTGCCTGAAAATATAAGTAACCTGATAGGAATACTTATTATGCTGTTTTTGTTTTTGGCAGGAATATTGATTCTCATAGTAAAGAGAAAGTCACTGTCTGCATATATAAGGGAAAATTTTGCTACAGATGCTGAATGTTATAAACTGACGTTCACAAGTATCTTGTTTTTGCTTTTCATTTCGGTAAATATTTTCATGGCAGTAATGCAGATACAGGCGGTGTAAACCATGAGTAAGAGAAAGCACAGACGAAAGAAACAGCTTTCTGATGAAGAAAAAGAACATCGCAGACAGCTTGCGGAGAAACGTAAAGAACGTCAGAAACTTGAAAAAAAGCGTATGATTGCAGAATTTAGTGCAGTTACATTGACAGGGATAATATTTTTAGCGATAATGATATTGTCAGCAATATTCAATCCAAAACTGCTTGTTATATTTTTGATTGCAGTTGCGGTAATATTCATATTGCTTTTAGACCAGAGTGGAATCAGAAGTTTTTTATTCCGCTGGTATCCTGATAAATTTGTATTTGCGGAAGAACTCAAAGAACACGACACAAAGCGTTCTGTACCAATGCAGTTAGCAAGTACAATAAGCTGGTATATGTTCATGCTTATGCTGTTCAGCCATAGCAGTATTTTTTCAGTAATATGGCTTATATGTGTAGGAGTGGGCTTGTATTATATGCTGACAGACGAAAGGTACTCACTTGAAAAGGGAGCGAAGTATGAGTGTTCCCTACTGTACTTGCTGTTAACGCCCATATATGTACTTATTATGGTAATGTATAATGTGCGTATAACAAAGCCGTTCATAGTTTTTACAGCGGTATTTACTGTAATATTCAGTTTAATATATGCTGTCTGTATACATAATGGAAATAAGATATATACACGCCTGATTTATGGAATCATAGTATCAATTGCGTGTGCATCATCAGGATTTCTGCTGATAAATAAGAGTCTTGATTTCAGCGAACCGCATCAGTACAGGCTTACAGTTGAGGACAAGGACTATTCAAGCGGACGAAGCTCAACATACTATATTTATACGCAGGACTGGAAAAATCCTGATAAACTGCTTGACATAAAGGTAAACCGTGACAAATACTATGAGCTTGAAATCGGCGACAGCGTGATTATAGAAGCATACAACGGCACATTCAACGCAGAACATTATGAATATATAAAAAAAGCACCCGTTCAGTAGAGCGAGTGCTTTTAATTTATTCAATCGTAACAGCAACTTTAAGGTCTTTTTTAGCTGCGCCTGCTCTCATGATAGTACGGAGAGCCTTAGCAATTCTGCCCTGTTTTCCGATTACACGACCCATATCATCAGGAGCGACAGAGAGGTGAAAATTAATTACACCCTCCTCATCGGGAGCATCTTCAACTATTTTAATAGCAGACTTGTCTTCAACTAAACCTGCTGTAATTGCATAAAGTAAGTCTTTCATAAAAAATTCCTCCATAGGAAAAAGCATCTGGAACAGAGGCAGAGACAAAAGTCTCTCCTCCTCCTCTGCAAGATAAGAAATTAAAGAATACCCTCAATTTTAAGAAGATTCTTAACTGTATCTGTAGGCTGTGCGCCCTTAGAAATCCAGTCTTTAGCCTTATCAGCATCAATTTTGATTACAGATGGTTCTTTAGTCGGGTCATAGTAGCCGATTTCCTCAACGAATCTGCCGTCTCTTGGGTATCTTGAATCAGCAACAACAACACGGTAGAAAGGAGCTTTCTTAGCACCCATTCTTCTAAGTCTGATTTTAACTGCCATTTTAAATTCACCTCCGGAAAAGTATTTTTGTATATATCAGGCGTTTTTACACGCATGAAATCATTGATAATATTATTTAGAATCAATAACAAATGAGCTGATAATAATAGCAATACCGATAAGAGTAAAAACAATTTTCAGTATAGTGCGAATAAGTTCATTTGAAGTAATTTTCTCAATAAGACTTGTCTTGAAAGCTATATGAATCAGACTAACACCTATGATACATAAAACAAGTTCAGGCAGGGACATACTTTCTGAACTATGATGATAATGACTTCTTCTCCGTCTTATACGCATAAACAGCTGAAAGAAATCACCTATCATAATATTATAAATAACCCCCATAAAATATCCTCTTTTACATCGGCGGGAGGCTTCCTCCGCCCCTGCCATTAATTTTGTCAAAGTTCATACCTGCGAGCTGTTTACGTGCTTTTCTAAGATTCATTTTACTGTTTTTACCAGTAAACTGCTTCATCATTTTCTGCATACTGTCAAACTGTTTCAACAGTCTGTTCACTTCTTCAACTTTAGTACCTGAACCATTGGCGATACGTTTTTTTCTTGACGGATTTATAATAGACGGCTTTTCACGTTCAGCCTTTGTCATGGAAGTAATAATAGCCTCAACTCTGTTAAGCTGACTTTCGTCAATATCCACATCTTTAAACTTGTCACCAAAACCGGGAAGCATACTTATAATAGATTTCATGTTGCCCATTCTGCGAATCTGTTTCATCTGTTCAAGTAAATCATTCATATCAAATTTATTTTCCTTGAATCTTTGGGAAAGTCTTTCAGCATCATTTTTAGACATAACATTTTCAGCTTTTTCAATAAGAGTAAGAACGTCACCCATACCAAGAATACGTGAAGCCATTCTTTCGGGGTGGAAGTGTTCAAAATCGTCAAGCTTTTCACCCATACCAACAAACTTTATAGGCTTACCTGTTACAGAAAGTACGGAGAGAGCCGCACCGCCTCTTGTATCGGAATCGAGCTTAGACATAAGCACACTTGTAATACCTACAGCCTCATCAAAAGCAGTGGCAACATTAACAGCGTCCTGACCAGTCATAGCGTCAACAACGAGCATAATCTCATCAGGATTTGTAAGTTCCTTAATCTTTTTAAGTTCGTCCATGAGAGTTTCATCAATATGCAGACGACCAGCCGTATCAATAATAAGCACATCATGACCATAGTCTTTTGCATGAGCGAGAGCCTGTTTTGCAATTATAACAGGGTCAGTCTGTCCCATTTCAAAAACTTTTACATCTGCCTTTTTGCCCACAACCTGAAGCTGATTTATAGCCGCAGGACGATAAATGTCACAAGCAGCGAGCAGAGGGTAATGACCTTCTTTTTTGAGCATTTTAGCAAGCTTTGCTGTATGAGTTGTTTTTCCTGAACCTTGCAAACCGCACATCATAATAACTGTAGGTGGTTTTGATGCAAAATTTATTCTTGAATTGCTGTTGCCCATTAAAGCACAGAGTTCCTCATTAACAATTTTTACAACTTGTTGTGCAGGGGTAAGACTTGCAAGAACATCTTCACCAATAGCTCTTTCAGAAACTTTTGCAACAAAATCCTTGACCACTTTATAGCTTACATCTGCTTCAAGGAGAGCGAGTTTAACCTCACGCATAGCCTCTTTTACATCTTTTTCGGAAAGTTTTCCACGTGATTTCAGCTTTTTAAATACATTATTCAGTTTTTCGGAAAGACCCTCAAATGCCATGCTATATCCTCCTTAAAGTAAATCAAGACCGCTTTTTACTTCATCTGTAATTATTTTTCTAATCTGTTCATCTTCTATTTTTTCAGAAACATCATTTATTCTTCTGAAACACTCACGCATTTTCTGTATACGTTCTGCGAAACCAAGTTTTTTCTCATAATTCAGCAGAATATCTTCGGTGCGTTTTATGAGACTTCTTACAGCCTGCCTTGTGATTCCCATAGGATTGCCTATTTCAGCGAGTGATAAATCCTCACAATAATAAAGTTCCATAACATTCTGCTGATGTTCTGTAAGTAAATCACCATAGCAGTCAAGAAGCAGAACGAAACCGAGTTCTTTAGCCATAACAGCACCCCTGTAATGCAAAATCACTTTACACATTATACACTATTTTTTTGCATTTGTCAATAGTCTGAATAAATTTAATATATATAACAAAATAATCAGTAAAACACAGGTAAAAATATAGAGGAACGAACCAAGAGCAATACTCAAATGCCTGAAAATAGCTTTTCAACTGTTTTCGGGCTTATTTTAATTATTTGTTTATTCGCATAAATCAGAATTTAGCGTTCAAACAGTTTATTAAACGAACCTATCTCAATTAAATTGCCTTCCGGGTCTGCTATATAGCAAGTTCTTTGTCCCCAAGGTTCTGTTGTAGGTTTTAATATAGATGTTGCTCCTTTTGCGATTGCTTTATCGTATTCAATATCTACTTCCTCAAATGTATCTACATACAATGCAATTTCAAAATGTCCGTTAATACCTTTAAGATATTCATACTTTCTGCTTGTCATATTTTCAAAGTCTTTTCTTCCATATAGCAAAAACAATGTGCCGTCCTTTATCAGATAAACATTAGATGTATTTTCATCTTCTTTAATTTCAAAACCAAGTACATCTCTATAAAAACGAATCATCGTTCCCATGTCATTTACAAACAAACCAAATCCGTCTAATCTCATAAATTACCTCCATAAATTCCAATTTACTTTAATAATATTATACATCAAAAAAAACTGTTGTGTCAAGAGAAATGCCATAGTACTTTTGACTTATAATCAAAAATACTATGGCTGAAATGTAATCATAACATTTGTGCTTTATTCATTTGTTATGTCTGTTGTTTCCTTGTAAGTTTCGATTGTTATAACAGGAATTTTCACTTCTGCGATAAACAAATCTCCGTCAATAGTTATTTTGAACATACCGCCACAAGCTTCCGTGAAACTTTTTGCAATTGAAAGACCAAGACCATTTCCGTCGGTACTTCTTGATTCGTCACCCCTTGTAAAGCGTTCCATAATTTCATCTGGAGCAAAATTCATTTCATAAGAGGCAATATTTTTAACTGTTATGATGCAGTAACCGAGTTCATTTTTCAAAGTAAGATAGATTCTTGTACCGTCAAGGGAATATTTAAGGGCATTGTCAATCATATTTTGTAAAACCCTGTACATTTTTTTACCGTCTGCCATTATAGAAGCTGATTCAGACTTCATATCTGTTTTAACTTGTTTTCCGGAGGAATCTATTTTGTCACTTAAATCAGCAAGAACCTGATTTGTAAGAATAACAGCATCAATTTTTTCCATATCAATATCAGTTCTGCTTGTTGCTTTTGCCAAGTCGAATAAATCTGCAACCATAGTTTTAAGCCTTTGTGACTTATTTACAATAATATTCACATAGTCTTTGGCTGTCGGAGAGAGTTCTTCCATGCTGAGTAAATCAATGTAACTTATAATAGAAGTGAGAGGAGTTTTAAGGTCGTGAGAGACATTTGTCACAAGGTCAATTTTCATTCTTTCAGATTTAAGTTGTCTGTCAACCGCTGACTGAATACCTGCTGAAATATTGTTTAATTTTTCGGTCATGCAGTAAGCAGGAGAGAACTTTGATTCATCGTGTACAGTATAGTCCCCCTGATTTATTGCTGATATATGCCTGCTGACATTGCATATCGCTTTCAAATCCGAAAGACTTAAGAAAATATAACCTGCAACTAAAATTGTGCTGATAACAAAAAGTGCAAAATAAGCATTGAACTCGACAAATGCAACAATAAAAAGAAACTCAATCGCACTGAAAATAATTGCACGCAGAATAAATCTTCTTGTAAACTTATCATGTCTGAGCATATCACGGTCAATAATTTTTTCGTTCACTTTAACAGCAAGTTTTTTGAGCCAACCGTAAATTATAGAAATCATAGTCCATAATAAAGTAGTTTTCCAGAAACTTCTGCATTTTACTCTGATAATAAGTGTATCAACTGCAAGAACGGTCATTCCGAAAAGAATCGGATAAACAACCTTATAAAAACCAAGCATTAAATCCTTATTGTAGTAATCATCAAAGAATAGATATATCTCACTATAATCAAGAGTAAAAGCCATGAATCCACCGACAGCAACTAATATAAGAACATAAAATTCTGCAAAAATTTTGTCAAAAACAGACATTGTGAATTTTTTATTCTTATTATCATAACCGCCAAGAATAAGAACATACAGCGCAAGAATAAAAGCAACAGCAATTAAAGGCAGATTATTTACAATAGTATACACTGCATCTTTTTCACGTTTTTGCATATAATCATTGTATTCTTTAAAAGTCTGTATAATATCATCAGTCGGGCGGATAATCATAGTAAGAGCCATTTCCTGCACCTGAACTTTAGTGAAGTCGTTTTCTGTCGGGATAACAACTTTTCTGAATCTGCCTCTGTCTGCTTCATATTTATAATAACAGCCGTCTTGAAACTTTTCTGTTGGAGATGTAGTTCTTTCTGAATATATATCCTCCACTTCATATAAACCCTCATCATAATCATTGAAATAATTATCATCACCACGATAATATACATCACTTGTATTTGCAACAGGTATAGGAGTTGTGCCATCAGTCTTGTAATACATAGTAGCACCCAGTTCATCAATATAACTTGGCAAACCTGTTGTATCAAAATCAAAAAGTGCAATCCCCTTACCGTTCAAGTAATAATAATGCATACCATAATTTGTATCATACATATTGAAACTACTGTTACCATAACAATAGCCACTGATACCATAGTCAATATTATCATTTTTTCTGCTGATATAGTAATCAAATTTAAAATCATCATACTTTTTATCAGTATTTGTAAACTTGTTTTCACCATAACTTACTAAGAAATCATAGGTGTATTTAGTTTTGGAGATGGTGGGATTTCCGTATTCGTCCATGCAGTCAAGCTTTCTAAGAGCATTTATAGTCTGCTTTTCAAGTTCTTTAGTACCCTTGAATTTACCGTCCTCATCAAGATTTCTGAGCCACATAGTACCAATAGCCCATAACTTATAATAGACCTCATTCATTTCATTACTTACATCATACGTAGGATTTTGCGTATAGTCATTGATATAATAGTCGTTTTCTGTCACAAATCCCATAACTCTGGATGAGAAAACACCAATAAGAATACAACTTATAAAAAAAGCAATAATTCTTGTAATTTTACTTTTAATCATAAAAAACACTCCTTTAATTTTCTGTGGATTGTTCCACGTGGAACATTTTATAAATTTATTCTGTGACATCAAGATATTCTTCTAAAGTAACTTGACGGGAATAAATTTCATAAGCTGTTTCAGTACCGACATAGCGGTAATGCCAAGGCTCATAGTCGATGCCTGTTATGTATTTCTTATCAGGAGGATAGCGCAGTATAAATCCATATTTGTAGGCATTTTCAGCAAGCCAGTTGTAAACTTCCTCATCAGACGAAAAAAATGTATCTGCATTTATATCAAGAGCCAAACCAAGTTCATGTTCACTTTTTCCAGCCTCTGCAACCCAGTTTTCAGCAAGTTTCTTAGCCTCATTTTTTGAATATCCTTCATCAATAAAACTGTCAATTTTATCATTCATCATATTCTGCTGTTCTTCGTGAGTTCTGTAACCTTCCGATACAACAGGATATACACCTTCATTTCTTGCCTCATCAAACATCTGCTGTAAATCGGGGTATATTCTTGAATCAACACAAATACCGCTTGAAAGTTTTGTAAGTTCAATCCTGTAATCTTTTGGAACAGCATTTTTACTGTTTACAAGAATCAACTGCCAGTCGTCAGAAGTTTTAGCATAAGAAGCTTCTACATTTGAATCATATGGAACATTAGCAATAATATTAATCTGTCCTAATTCTGAAAAACTTTTTGAAATAAGTAAAATAGATGCCACTGCAAATACAATAAACAGTATTCTTTTCTTTTTCATAATAATTGTCTCCCTTAAATGTCAGCTGAAAATGTTCCACGTGGAACAATTTAATTTTTAGCTATCTTATAACCTATCCCCCAAACTACTTTTAAATATCGTGGTTCAGCAGGATTTATTTCAATTTTTTCTCTTATGTGCCTGATATGCACCATAACAGTATTTTCTACAGAATAGGAATCCTCATTCCATACATGAGAGTAAATCTGTTCAGCAGAAAAAACTCTGCCTGCATTTTCCATAAGAAACTCAAGGATTTTGTATTCTGTTGCAGTAAGTTTAACAGTCTCACCGTCAACATACAGCTGTTTTTCGTCCTTATCAAGATTAAGACCGCCAATCTGAATGGAATTGCTTTTTTTAATGCTGTCCACAGAGCCAAGACTTAGGTATCGTCGGAGATTTGAATTTACTCTTGCGACAAGTTCCATAGGATTGTAAGGTTTGGTTATGTAGTCATCTGCACCCATAGATAGACCAAGAATTTTGTCACTGTCCTCAGATTTAGCGGACAATACAATAATGGGAATATTTTTCATGGTGCGTATTTTCATCATAGCAGATAAACCGTCCATTTTTGGCATCATAACATCAATAAGAATAAGCTGTATGTCATTCTGCATCAGCATATCGACTGCTTCAATACCGTTGTAAGCCTTGAATATCTTATAACCCTCACGTTCAAGCAAAGCAGATATTGCATTAACTATATCATGGTCATCATCAACAACAAGAATTGTAGTATTTTCTGTATTCATATAAACATTTTTCCCTTCCGTAAATGTTCCACGTGGAACATTTTTTTAATAATATATATTACATTGTACTATCTCTCCTTGTTTATGTCAATATTATAATATCAGTTTCTTATTTTTCTCCTGTTGAATTTCTTATTATTTTCTTAATTTTCATATATTTGTGCATTTTTTACAATTTTATCACAAAATAAATTTATTATATATGATTGTATACAAATATATAAAAAAACTATTGACAATTCAGGAAATACGTGATATACTAATTAAGTCGCAGGCGATAATAAATAAAAATTGCGGCGGAAATAAAAATGGCGGCATAGCTCAGTTGGCTAGAGTACTCGGTTCATACCCGATTGGTCGTCAGTTCGAATCTGACTGCCGCTATTAAATAAAAAAAGGCCCGTTGGTCAAGCGGTTAAGACATCGCCCTTTCACGGCGGAATCATGGGTTCGATTCCCGTACGGGTCACCACTTCAAACTCTCGGAAACAGCGTAATATCGCCGTTTCCGAGTTTTTCTTTTATACTGAAAATCAGTGTTGTCCGCTACTTGTCCGCTATTGCGATTTTATAGCGGACAAACTTGTTTTAAGTTGTGCTATCCTGCGGAAGAAAGCTGAATGCTCCGTCCATAGCCTGAGCCACTCTCGCCTGTGCGTTCTGGAACATATGGGAATATACATTCAAAGTCGTTCCTGAATTGCAATGTCCTAACGCTCCTGAGACGGTTGTCACATCAAGTCCTGCCGAAATTAAAGCCGAAGCTGCGAAGTGCCTGAAACTATGTATGCCGTAGAAAGGCATATCGTTCTTTTCGCAGAACTCTTTCAGCCAACCGTAGGGAGTCTGATTGTTCATTGGACTTCCGTCCCACTTCACAAAAAGCCTGTCGCTCTCCACCCACTTGTCACCAAGTCGGAGTGCTTCTTCGTCCTGTTCGGCTTTCAGGTCTTTGAGAATGTCCATGATGTAGGGCGAAATTTTCAGCACACGCTTTGAGCGTTTGGTCTTTGTAGTGTCAGTATAGATACCACGCTCGGACGTGTAGTTGGATGTTCTCTTGATACTGATGATGTTATGCTCGAAGTCCACATCTTTCCATTCAAGTCCCAACATTTCACTCCTGCGGAAACCGCTGTAAGCTATCAGAAAGAAAAAGGCTCTGTACTTCGTAGGTTCGCCGTTTATCACCGTGAGAAGCTGTGCCATTTCTTCCTGAGAATAGATAGGCTTCTCCTTGACCTCGCCTTTCGGGATAGTCACTTTCCTGCACGGATTGTCCGCTACCAAATCCATACGAACCGCATAGCTGAAAACATCCGAGATGAAACTGAGATTGTGGCGAATGGTCTTAGGTGCGAGAGGCTTGCCAGTCTTTTCGTTAGCTCCCTCTTTGGCGAGAGAGTTCACAAAGCCCTGTAGCTGTCTTGCTGTGATCTTGTCGATACGCAGATGACCGATTGCAGGATAGACACGGTGCGTAAGCTGGAGCATTCTCTCATATGTCGTACTTCTGAGAGCGTTTTTAGCGTAGTTCTCGAACCATTCCTCCGCAAGTTCCTGAAACTTCATAGCCGAAGTCTTGAAGCCACGGTTACAGGCTTCCTCAAACATTACCGCCTGACGATTCAGCTCCTTTTCAACCTGTCGCTTTGTCATACCCTCATCGGGCTTCCAAGTCATGGACTGTTCCTTGTGTCTGCCGTTTACATCGTAACCACAGCTCACCCTGATGAGATAGCTGTTGCCACGCTTTTTTATGGTTGCCATAAATTACCTCCTGAAATCTATGACATACCCTTGTACATCTATAATCTTAGCGCAATATACCGCCGTTGTCAAGAGGTTTGATGTATCTTTTTAGGGTATGCCATAGTATTTTTTCTTTTATTCTAACTCTGTTCTTCTTGTAACGTTACATCTGAACTTTTCATAATCTGATCTCAGCCCACAAGCATCAATAAACGCCATAGCCTTACGGAGTTTCTCACGGTCGGAGATTTGCCACGGAAATCAATTTTCAAAATTTTGACAAGCATGGTATAATAAAAATATGAAAAATAACGGAATAACAGAGTATT
>JAIDTI010000031.1 GCA_029060755.1 Ruminococcus sp.
ACTCTGTTATTCCGTTATTTTTCATATTTTTATTATACCATGCTTGTCAAAATTTTGAAAATTGATTTCCGTGCATAACACTAATAATAAGTGCTATGGCATTTTTTATTATTATACACCACTTTGTCCGTAGTTTGAGAGAACACGTGCGGATGGGTCGTTTACATTACAACCCTCCCACTCCTTATTCGGCATCCAGAAATCAACAATCATTTCGCTGTTGCCTGCATAGTATTTTTCGAAAATTTCACGGTAAAGCAGGGATTCTTTAGTAAACGGCTTTGCATGAGTATATTTTGCGGATTTTTCCTCAAATTCAGCTTGTGTATACTTTGTTTCAGCGTATTCCTTGAGATAGTCAACCATTGAATGACCTACAGCATCAGAAAATGCAGCTTTTTCACGATAGAGTATGTCATGTGGCAGATAATCACCCTCAAAAGCATGACGAAGTAAATATTTTCCTTTATTATATTTGTTGAGTTTGATTTCAGGGTCAACAGCCATAACGTATTTTACAAAGCCCAAATCACCGAATGGCACTCTTGCTTCCAATGAGTTCACAGAAATACATCTGTCAGCACGAAGTACATCATACATATGAAGTTCATGCACTCTCTTGACGGATTCTTTCTGAAATTCAGCGGCAGACGGTGCAAAATCGGTATATTTATAGCCGAAAAGTTCGTCGGAAATCTCACCTGTAAGAAGTACACGTATATCAGTCTGTTCATGAATAGCTTTACAAAGCAGATACATTCCCATACTTGCACGGATTGTAGTAATATCAAATGTACCAAGTAAACGGATTACAGTTTCAAGTGCATCAAGAACATCATCTTTTGTAATTATAACTTCAGTGTGGTCGCTTTTTATGTAATCTGCAACCTGTTTTGCATATTTAAGGTCAATTGCATCTGTATTCATACCTATTGCAAAGGTTTTTATAGGCTTGTCGCTTTTCTGTTGTGCGATTGCACATACAAGAGATGAATCAAGTCCGCCTGAAAGAAGAAATCCTACTTTTGCATCAGCGGCAAGACGTTTTTCAACTCCTGCAACAAGCTTATCATGAATATTTCTGCACACTGTTTCAAGGTCATCATGAATAACATTTTCAACTGATGTAATGTCACAATAGCAGATAAATTCACCGTTTTTGTAGTAATGTCCGGGAGGGAATGGCATAATCTTTTTACATATTGCAGTGAGATTCTTTGCTTCACTTGCAAAAACCATTGAACCGTCATCAGATTTGCCGTAATAAAGCGGACGTATGCCAATCGGGTCACGGGCTGCTATAAATTCATGTAAATTGCAGTCGTAGATTATGCAGGCAAATTCAGCATCAAGCATTGAGAACATATCAACGCCGTATTCCTGATACATCGGAAGAAGTATTTCGCAGTCGCTGTCACTTTTGAAAGTGTAACCTTTTGATATAAGCTGTTCACGCTGTTTCAGAAATCCGTATATTTCACCGTTGCATACAGCATAATTGCCATTGAGTTCAAATGGCTGCATACCCTCCGGAGTAAGACCCATAATTGAAAGTCTCTGAAAGCCAAGTACACCATCATGTAAATCAATAATTCTGCAATCGTCAGGTCCTCTTGATATAGTTGATTCAAGACCTTTTGTTACACTCTCCATACCGCCACTTTTACCACAGTAGCCCATAATTGTACACATCTTAAATTCCTCCCATTGATTCATCACTTATGAATCTTCTCATCAAATTTATTTTTACTGCTTGCACTGCTTACATCAAGCGGATAATTTCCCGTAAAACAGCCATGACAGAAACAATCCCTGTCTGCAAGTTCGCAAAGTTTATCAATCGGCAGATATGCAAGCGTGTCTGCACCTATTTCTTTTGCAATTTCATCTGTTGAACTGCAATGACTTGCTATTAAATTTTCCTCACTGTCAATATCTGTACCAAAATAACAGGAATGAATAAACGGCGGTGACGAAATCCTTACATGAACTTCCTTTGCACCTGCATCACGCAGTAACTTTATAATCCTTGCACTTGTTGTCCCTCGCACAATCGAATCATCAATCATTACAACACGTTTCCCCTTAACAGTCTCACGTACTGCATTAAGCTTGATTTTTACAGCATTTTCACGCTGATTCTGTTGTGGCTGAATAAAACTTCTGCCAATGTATTTATTCTTTATAAAGCCTATTCCGTATGGTATACCGCTTTTTTCGGCATATCCAAGTGCCGCATCAATTCCGGAATCGGGAACACCTATTACAATATCAGCATCAACAGGACTGCACTCCGCAAGAATTTTTCCCGCTTTCATTCTTGCGTGATGTACTGATACACCCTCAATAACAGAATCGGGACGGGCAAAATATATGTACTCAAAAATACATATACTGTTTTTCTTTTTAACGTGCGTTCTTATTGACTTCAGACCGTCTTCATTAATCAACACAATTTCACCTGCTTCAACGTCACGCACAAAATCTGCTCCGACTGTTTCAAGCGCACATGATTCAGATGCAACAACATAAGCACCATCATTAGTTCTGCCAATACAAAGCGGACGGAAGCCGTCAGGGTCACGAAATGCAATCATTTTTGTTGCTGTCATAACTATACATGAATATGCACCCTTTATTTTCGGCATCGCTTTTTCTACAGCTTCTTCTGTTGAATGACTGTTCAGTCGTTCTCTTACTATTGCATAAGCTATTGCCTCTGTATCAGATGTACCATGAAAAATAGCACCTGACATTTCAAATTCCTGTCTAAGTTCAGCAGCATTTATCAGATTTCCATTGTGGACAAGTGCAAGATTGCCCTTTATGTGACGTATAACAAGCGGTTGTATATTATTGTGATTTTTTCCGCCAAATGTTGAGTATCTGACATGACCAACAGCCATATTTCCCTTGCCTAAATGGTCAAGTGCTTCACGGCTGAAAACGTCTGACACAAGACCGTCTGCTTTCTTGTGACTTATAACACCGTCGTCACATACAGCTATACCACAACTTTCCTGTCCTCTGTGCTGTAATGCGTAAAGACCAAAATAAACAGATGCTGAAACATCAGTTGTCTTATTTTCGTAAATGCCGAAAACTCCACATTCCTCATGAACAGAATCAAACATGATTACACCTTCTTACAAGTATTGTTCATTGATTTTATCAATTATTTCAGAAGCGGCAACCGTTTTTTTCTTACGGTTTTTCATAGCATACTGTTCAATATAGGAATGTGCCTGCTCCTCTGTCATATTTCTGTACTGCATAAGCCTGAATTTTGCTTTGTCAATAAGCTTTATCTCATCAATTTTTCTTTCAAGCTTAACATTTTCTTCATATAATATATATGAGCGTTTAATTGCTGTATTTATAGCTTTTATAACCTGATGAAGTGTCTGTTTTGCAAAAGGTTTTGCTATAAGTATAATATCGCCCCTGTCAGCTCTCGGACTGACTTTTTCATAGTTTTCACTTTTTACAAGTACCACACAGCTTGCGGCTGTTATCTCGGACGCATATTCGGCAAGCTCAATTCCTGCCTCATCTGAAAGCGGACTGTTTATCAGCACAAGTTCAAAAGAACGGCATTTGCTGATTATCTCTCTTGCATGATGTGCGGATTCAGCTATTGTAACCTGACAATGAAATGTTTCTTTTAAAAAAGCCGAAAGCATCTCTGATGCAGAACTATTGCTTGAAATTACAATAACACTTTCCAAAACTGACCTCCGTTATTATAAGCTGTTGAAGTATTTTTTTTCTTCGTAAAGCTCCTTGTCATATTCAGAGGAATACTCTTTCCATTCATTTTTTGCTCCTGCAACAATAAAATCAAGCAAATCTTCTGAAATATATCTTTTAAGAAAATCAGATTTTTCTGCTGTTTCTGCTGACTCAAGCAGATTTTCAGGAAGTATACTATAACTCTTTTCCAGATTGAATTTTTCAGGCATTTCAAAATCCCCTTCAATTCCCTCTAAAGCTGAATAAATAAGAAGTCCGAACACAAAATAAGGGTTGCATACGCAGTCTGGCGCACGGAGAACTATCGGTGCTTCACCTTGCGTGATATTTACTTTCATAATCTGTTCCTGTTCCATATCAGACCATGTAATATAACGTGGAAGCGTAAAATCTTTAAGTCTGCTGTATGAATTTACTATAGAATTTGTAAATATCGTGTATTCGCTGATAAATCTAAGCATACCCGATACAGCTTTGTATATATAAGATGTATTGTCATTCTGCTGATTATCATTGAAAAAATCGCTGTCACGGAATAAATTTACTCCTATGTGCATACCGTTTCCGCAATTATTTCTTACAGGTTTCGGCATAAAACTTGCGTGTATACCGTGCTGTTCGGCAATTGATTTTACAGCAGACTTGAAACTTAAGAAAGTATCAGCCGATTTCAGTGCAGACGAAGCATTAAAATCAATCTCATGCTGTCCGTAACCTGCTTCATGACGTGACGAAACAGGCTGTATGCCCATCTGTTCAAGCGTATAGCATACATCACGGCGAAAGTTTTCGCCCTTATCATCGGGAGCAGTATCACAATATCCTGCAAAATCATGCGGAATTTTAGTCGGCAGACCGCTTTCGTCATTCCTGAAAAGCATAAATTCACTTGATGTTCCGAATCTGAAACACCAGCCTTTATCCAGTGCCTTTTTCATAGCCTGTTTAAGAAAATATCTGCTGTCACCCTCAAAATGCGTGCCGTCAGCATATTTTATATAACAGAACATTCTTATAACCCTGCCATGCTGTGGTCGCCATGGCAGAACTCTCATTGTCTGCGCATCTGGAATAAGATAAAGGTCTTTTCCACCAGCAATGGAAAATCCGTATATTTTCTTTGCAGTAATTCTTACTCCACACTCAAAAGCAGATGCCATTTCAGAAGAAAGAACAGATATATTTTTAAGATTACCACGTATATCGCAGAATGTAAGCTTTACAAACTTAACATCATTCTCCTCAATATACTGCAATACTTCACTTTCATTATAAATCATAATTTTCACCTTTTTTAAGTCGTGAGTATGGTTTATATAACACCATACTCCCGACTAATAAATCCTCTTGCTTATAAATTTGTATATCCCATAAGATAAATATCTGTTTCTTTTGCGGCATCTCTGCCCTCACGGATTGCACGTACAACAAGAGACTGACCTATATGCATATCTCCTGCTGTGAATACTTTTTCAACATTTGTACTGAATCTGCCGATTTCTGTATTTACATTTGTTCTGCTGTTCAGTTCAACACCGAAAGCTTCTGCAATATAACTTTGTGTTCCGATAAATCCTGCCGCAATCAGGCATAATTCACACGGAATAATTTCTTCACTTCCGTCAATCTCTTTCGGAATCATTCTGCCTGTATCTGTATCTTTCACAAATTCAAGCTTAACTATCTTGACAGCAGTAAGCTTATTGTCCTCACCCTTTATGAACTCCTTTACAGTCGTGCAGTAACGTCTCGGGTCACTGCCGAATACTGCAATAGCCTCCTCCTGACCGTAATCAGTCTTGCATACTCTCGGATATTCAGGCCATGGATTATTTTCTGCTCTTTCGTCAGGTAGTTTCGACATCATTTCAAGCTGTACAACAGACGCACAGCCATGTCTTACACAAGTTCCCACGCAGTCGTTACCCGTATCACCACCGCCGATTACTACAACATTTTTTCCCTCTGCTGAAATATAGCTGTCATCAGCAAGTGCAGAATTGAGGAGACTTTTTGTTGTGGACTTCAGAAAATCAACTGCAAAATATATTCCCTCTGCATCTCTGCCCCCTGCATTTATATTTCGTGGATTTGATGAACCGCAAGCAAGTATTACAGCATCTGACTTTTTCATAATATCCTCCGCAGGAATATTATTTCCAATATCAGCATTTGTAATAAACTCCACACCCTCTGCTTTCATAATCTCAACACGACGGTTTATAACACTTTTTTCAAGTTTCATATTCGGGATTCCGTACATAAGCAGACCGCCGATTCTGTCCTCACGCTCATAGACGGTTACAGAGTGACCCCTTTTATTGAGAGTATCAGCAGCTGCAAGTCCTGCAGGTCCTGAACCGATTACAGCAATATGCTTTCCGCTTCGTACTTTTGGAATTTCAGGTTTGATAAGTCCGCTTGAAAATCCGTATTCGATAATAGCATTTTCATTTTCCTTTACAGTAACGGGGTCGCCGTTAAGTCCGCAGGTGCAGGCTTTTTCACAAAGTGCAGGGCATACTCTTGACGTAAATTCAGGGAAATTGTTTGTCATAAGCAAACGCTGTAAAGCCTGTTCCTTGTGATTATGATAAAGCAGGTCGTTCCATTCAGGTATAAGATTATTAAGCGGACAGCCTGAAATCATACCTTTTAACATCTTGCCATTCTGACAGAACGGTACACCGCAATCCATACAGCGTGCCGCCTGAATTTTTCTCTGCTCCTCACTCAAAGGCTGATGAAATTCATTGTAATTCTTAATTCTTTCCAATGGCTGACATGATGTATTTTCATTTCTTTCAAAATCAAGAAATCCTGTTGGCTTTCCCATAGCAATCAGCCCTCCTTCTTTGTAATGTAAAATGCTTCAATTTCAGCCTGTTCACTGCTCATGCCCTTTTCTTCAAGTGCAACGACAGTACTCTGAATTTTAGCATAGTCATGTGGGAGAATCTTCTTGAAACTTCCGATATATCCAGCAAAGTTATCAAGTATTCTCTTTGCTTTTTCCGAACCTGTAGCTTCATAATGTTCCTGAATGATATTCTTAAGTTCAATAATATCATATTTATTTGTAACAGATTCAAGTGAAACAAGAGCCTTGTTAATCTTCATGTAAAGGTCTCTGCCCTCATCAAGTACATATGCAATACCGCCCGACATACCAGCCGCAAAGTTCTTGCCTGTTCTTCCAAGAATTACAGCACGTCCACCAGTCATGTACTCACAGCCGTGGTCGCCTACACCTTCACATACTGCAATCGCACCTGAATTTCTTACACAGAATCTTTCGCCGGCAATACCATTTATGAAAGCTTTACCGCTTGTTGCACCGTAAAGCACAACATTTCCTGCAATAATATTTTCCTCTGCCTTAAAACCAGTATTTTTCGGCGGATATAATACAAGTTTACCGCCTGAAAGACCTTTTCCGAAATAGTCGTTGCTGTCTCCGACAAGTTTAAGCGTGAGACCTTTTGGAATAAATGCGCCGAAACTCTGTCCGCCACTTCCATTGCATATTACAGTAAATGTATCATCATCAAGTGCATTATCTCCATACTTTTTAGTAATCTCTGCACCGAAAAGTGTACCAAGCGCACGGTCTGTATTCTTGACATCAATTTCAATTGTTTTCTTTGTCTTATTTTTAAGAGCTGAACTCATTTTCTTTATGATTACAGTCTCATCAACAGTTTTTTCAAGTTCAAAATCATAGATATTCTCTTTTCTGAAATAATGACCGCTGTCACTGTTTGCAAAGTTGTTGCAGAGTATTTCAGAGAAGTCAATATTGCCGTTTTTAGACTTCTTATAGAGCAGATCTGTACGTCCGACAAGCTCATTTACTGTACGGATTCCCAGTTTTGCCATATATTCTCTCAATTCCTGTGCGACAAAGTGCATGAAATTGATGATATATTCAGGTTTGCCCTGAAAACGCTTTCTTAATTCAGGATTCTGTGTGGCAATACCCATAGGACAAGTATCAAGATTGCACACTCTCATCATAACACAACCCATTGTTACAAGCGGAGCAGTAGCAAAACCATATTCCTCCGCACCAAGCAAAGCTGCAACAAGTACATCACGACCTGTCATGAGTTTACCATCTGTTTCAATCATAACTCTTGTGCGCAAGCCATTCATCATAAGTGACTGATGTGCTTCGGCAAGTCCTATTTCCCACGGCAGACCGGCATTATAAATTGAACTTCTCGGAGCTGCACCTGTTCCGCCGTCATATCCTGAAATAAGGATAACTTGTGCGCCTGCCTTTGCAACACCTGCCGCAACAGTTCCGACACCTGCTTCTGATACAAGCTTTACAGAAATTCTTGCGTCCTTGTTTGAGTTTTTAAGGTCATATATAAGTTGTGCCAAATCCTCAATAGAGTAAATATCATGATGCGGAGGAGGTGAAATAAGTCCGACACCTGCTGTTGAGTGACGTGTTTTGGCAATCCAAGGATAAACTTTTCCCGACGGAAGATGTCCGCCCTCACCCGGTTTTGCTCCCTGTGCCATTTTAATCTGAATTTCCTTAGCTGATACAAGATATTCACTTGTAACACCAAAACGACCTGACGCAACCTGCTTTATAGCTGAACATCTGTCGGATTTCAGTCTTTCTGGAGACTCACCGCCCTCACCTGAATTTGACTTACCGCCGATTCTGTTCATGGCGATTGCCATACATTCATGTGCTTCCTGTGAAATTGAGCCGTACGACATAGCACCTGTCTTGAATCTTTTGCAGATACTTTCAACAGATTCCACTTCATCAATCGGAATACCACCGTTTTCATCAAATTTAAAGTCGAGCAGACTTCTTAATGTAAGTTCGTTATCCTCACGGTTAAGAGCATCTGAATATTCCTTGTATGTATTATAATCACCTGTGCGTGTTGCTTCCTGCAATAAGTGAATTGTTTCAGGAGTATACAAATGGTCTGATTTTCCTGAACGGAGTTTGTGACTGCCTGAACTTTCAAGTTCTCTGTTTACATTAAGTCCGAGTGGGTCAAATGCAGAAGTATGAAGTTTTTCAGTTCTACGGCTTATATCATCAAGAGTTATACCGCCGATTCTGCTTACTGTACCTCTGAAATATTTATCAATAACAGATTCAGAAATGCCGACAGCCTCAAACAGCTTTGAACCCTGATAAGACTGTATTGTTGAGATACCCATTTTTGATGCAATCTTTACAATGCTATGCAATACTGCACTGTTATAGTCTGCTTCTGCGGCATAGAAGTCCTTGTCAAGCATACCTGTATCAATCAAATCACGGATTGTAGCCTGTGCAAGATACGGATTTACAGCACAAGCACCATATCCGAGAAGTGCCGCAAAATGATGTACTTCACGTGGTTCAGCACTTTCAAGTATGATAGCGACAGCAGTACGCTTTTTTGTTGATACAAGATGCTGTTGAAGTGCAGCAACTGCAAGAAGTGACGGAATAGCGGCACGGTATTCATCAACATCTCTGTCAGAGAGAATAAGAATATTTGCACCATCTCTGTATGCCTTGTCCGCATCAATAAACAAACGTTCTATAGCTCTTTCAAGTGATGTACCTATATAATATGTAATAGGAATAACAGCAGTTTTCAATCCGTCAACTTTCATACTCTTGATTTTAAGCATATCTGTACTTGTAAGAATAGGATTTTCAACTTTAAGTACATGACAGTTTTCAGGCTTTTCCTCAAGTATATTACCGTCCTCACCAATATATGTGCTTGTATCTGTAACAATTTCCTCACGGATTGCATCAAACGGCGGATTTGTTACCTGCGCAAAAAGCTGACGGAAATAATTGAATAACGGCGGGTCACTGTCATCAAGCGGAGGAAGCGGAATGTCTGAACCCATTGAAGCAATCGGCTCTGCTCCGTTTTCTGCCATTAGTAAAATACTTCCTCTGATATCTTCATAGCTGTAGCCAAATGCTTTCTGTAATTTCTCAAGCTCCTCATGTGTGTAATTCTGTACAGCCTTATTCGGAATATGAAGTTCATTGAGTTTAACAAGATTACTGTCAAGCCATTCTCCATAAGGCTGACGTGAAGCATAGTAACTCTTGATTTCGTCGTCATCAATAAGACGTTTCTGCTTTGTATCAGCAAGAAGCATCTTTCCGGGACGTAATCTGTCTTTTCTGATGATTTTTTCAGGCGGTACATCAATACAGCCTGTTTCGGACGAAAGAATCAGGAATCCGTCGGAAGTGAGACAGTATCTTGACGGACGCAAGCCGTTTCTGTCAAGTACAGCACCCATAACATCACCGTCAGAGAAAAGAATTGATGCAGGACCGTCCCATGGCTCAATCATTGTTGCATAGTATTGATAGAAGTCATATTTTTCCTGTGAAATTGTACGGTTATTTTTCCAAGGCTCTGGAATTGTAATCATAACAGCAAGCGGTAACGGCATACCTGACATAACCATAAATTCAAGTGCATTGTCAAGTCTTGCGGAGTCCGAACCATTGGCATTGATAGCTGGCAAAATCTTATTCATATCGTCGCCGAAAGCTTCACAATGAACAGTCTCCTCACGTGCAAGCATCTTGTCGGCATTACCTGTTATTGTGTTGATTTCGCCATTGTGTACAATAAGTCTGTTCGGGTGTGCTTTCTGCCAGCTTGGCTGAGTATTAGTTGAAAAACGACTGTGAACCATAGCAATTGCAGATATAAAGGAATTATCCTGCAAATCGCTGTAGAACTTTCTGAGTTCATCAACAAGAAACATACCTTTATATACAACAGTACGGCTTGACAATGAGCATACATAAGTATTTTCATTAGCCTGCTCAAATATACGTCTTGCTATATACAGCTTGCGGTCAAATTCAAGTCCTTTTCCGCAGTTTTCGGGACGTTTCACAAATCCCTGCATAATATAAGGCATACTGTCAACAGCTTTCTGTCCAAGTACATCAGGATTTGACGGAACATCTCTCCAACCGATAAACTCCATACCCTGCTTTTTCATAATGATTTCAAACATCTTTTTTGCCTGATTGCGTTTGAGTTCACTCTGCGGAAAAAAGAACATACCTACACCAAAATCACCCTCCGCACCGATATTCAAGCCGATTTTTTCAGCTTCACATTTAAAGAACGCATATGGAATCTGTGAAAGAATACCAACGCCGTCACCTGTTTTTCCCTCTGCGTCTTTTCCTGCACGGTGTTCAAGCTTTTCTACAATAGTAAGAGCATCATCAATAACTTTTCTTGATTTTTCGCCATTGATATTGACTACCGCACCAATACCACAGTTATCATGCTCAAACTGCGGACGGTAAAGTCCTTGTCTCTCAAAAGGAAATTCTGTTCTGAAATCGTCCATTATGGTCACACCTCTCGATTATTATTTATTTTCACGCTTATTATATGTATTCTCCCCGAATAATTCAGCCCCATTGCTGAACTGTATATATAAGCAAAAAAATAAAGGACTTCCTCAACAGACAATAAGCCTGTCGGGAACGTCCTTGTTCTGTATCATTCTATCATATTATTGTCGAATTGTCAAGCGGTTATTTCAATTTTGTCGATTTCAACTGAATGTTATAAACTTATCAATCAAAACTATTCAAAACGTAAAAAGTGATAAAAAGGGGTTGACAAATCCGTATCAACGGAGTATAATAGCATTGTAAACAGCAAAGGGGCTGCGGAGTACATGAGGTATTCTGTAGTCCTCTCTTTTTTATTTGTACGTACTATAATCTTGCACAATGGGGTGTATGATTTTCCGATGCTTTATCGGGTTATCATACACCCTCTTGTATTTGCTGAAATAAAGGGAGGTATTTATTATGTTAGCATTAAACGAAATGTCACAAGAACTGATGAGTACAATAGAAAGTATCGTCGGTGACAAAGTTTTCGGTGTATGGTTTCTGATTGCAGTTTCACTTGTTTTCTTTATGCAGGCAGGATTTGCAATGGTTGAAACAGGATTCACACGTGCAAAGAACGCAGGCAATATTATTATGAAAAATCTTATGGACTTCTGTATCGGTACAGTAATGTTCATACTTATAGGGTGCGGACTTCTTCTTGGTGAGGACTGTATGGGACTTATCGGAAAACCCGGATTTGATATATTTACATCATACGATAACTTCGACTTCTCAAACTTCGTGTTCAATCTTGTATTCTGCGCAACAACAGCAACTATTGTTTCAGGTGCTATGGCAGAAAGAACAAAATTTCTCTCATATTGTGTTTATTCAGGAATAATCAGTGCTTTGGTTTATCCGATTGAAGCACACTGGATTTGGAGTTCTGACGGCTGGCTCTATCAGCTCGGATTCCACGATTTATCAGGCTCATGTGCAATTCACATGGTAGGCGGTATTTCCGCACTTGTCGGTGCATCAATTCTCGGTCCACGTATCGGCAAATTCACTAAAGACAAAGATGGCAATGTAAAAGTAAACGCTATTCCAGGACACAACCTTACAATCGGTGCGTTAGGCTGTTTTATTCTCTGGTTCGGCTGGTACGGATTCAACCCTGCTGCATCATCATCAGTTGAAATGCTTGGCTCAATCTTCCTTACAACAACAATCGCTCCTGCAATTGCAACTGTTACTTGTATGGTATTCACATGGCTCAAATATGGCAAACCTGATGTTTCAATGTGCCTTAACGCATCACTCGCAGGACTTGTCGGAATTACAGCAGGCTGTGATGTAATGGATGCATTCGGTGCAATCTGCGTTGGTATAGTATCAGGATTTCTTGTATGTTTTGGTGTATGGTTCTTGGATTACGTTCTCCACGTTGATGACCCTGTAGGTGCTGTGGCAGTACACATGATGAACGGTTTATGGGGTACAATTGCAGTTGGACTTTTCGCAACAGATAAAGCTCCCGGATTTGCAATTGCTCAAGACGGCGGTGCAAGCGGAATTGCTTGTGAGGGTCTGTTCTATGGCGGTGGCTTTGAACTTCTCGGAAAACAGCTTATCGGTGTAGTTGCAGTAGCCGCATGGACAGCAGTAACAATGACAGTTATTTTCTTTGTAATCAAAAAGACAATCGGACTTCGTGCAACTGAACAGGAAGAAATACTTGGTCTTGACGTTACAGAGCATGGACTTATCTCCTCTTATGCAGACTTCGCTCCGTCAATGAGTGATGTTTCAGTGTATGGCTATACAAAAGATGATGCAAAGAGTGTTGAAAAAGTACCTGTTAATGAAGCAGTAGAAGTAAAAAGCTATGTTGCTCCTGCTCCTGACGGTGAAGTCAAGATGACAAAGGTTGTTGCAATATTCAAACAGCAGAAACTTCAGGACTTTATTCAGGCTATGGAATCTATCAATATTACTGGTATTACAGTTACAAACGTTCTTGGCTGCGGTATGCAGAAAGGACAGCAGAAATATTATCGTGGTACACGAATTGAAATGAATCTTCTTCCGAAGATGAAAGCAGAAATTGCACTTTGTGCAGTACCAGTTGACAAAGTTATCAGTGCAGCAAGAGCAGCTCTCTACACTGGCAACTATGGCGACGGAAAACTCTTTATCTATGATATTGAGAACGTTATAAAAATCCGTACAGGTGAGCAGGGTTATAATGCTTTACAGGATTCACCTGAAGAAAATAAAGTTCTTATGGGTGCAACAAAATAATTAACGTATTTAATCGGTATTCAGCGGAATACAAAAAAAATCAAAATAAATTCTCCCGTATTCTGCTGATTTCTGATTAATATATATTTCAAAACAGGAGAAAAGAAGATGTCAGCAAAGTATATTTTTGTGACAGGCGGAGTTGTTTCAGGACTCGGCAAAGGTATCACAGCAGCATCATTAGGACGACTGCTGAAACAGCGTGGCTATAAAGTCACGATTCAGAAATTTGACCCATATATCAACGTTGACCCGGGTACAATGTCGCCTTATCAGCATGGAGAAGTATTTGTTACTGATGACGGCGCAGAAACAGACCTTGATTTAGGTCACTATGAAAGATTCGTTGACGAAAATCTTACAGTAAATTCAAATGTGACAACAGGCAAGATTTACTGGAATGTCATTACAAAGGAAAGACGTGGAGACTATCTCGGCGGTACAGTGCAGGTTATTCCGCATATTACAAATGAAATCAAGAATAAAGTCTACAGTGCGGGAAAAGATGCAAATGCTGATGTTGTAATTACAGAAATCGGCGGAACTGTCGGTGATATTGAATCCACTCCATTTCTTGAGGCTATACGACAGGTAGGAACGGAGCAGGGACGTGAAAACGTGGCATATATCCATGTTACGCTTGTCCCCTATATAAGCGGTTCAGATGAATTGAAGTCCAAACCTACTCAACATTCAACAAAAGAACTTCTTTCAATCGGTATTCAGCCCGATATTATCGTGTGCAGAAGTGAAATGCCTATTCCCGAAGATATGCAGGCAAAAATAGCACTTTTCTGCAATATCCGCAAAGAAGATGTTATTCAGAATCTTACAGCACCATCTTTATATGAAGTTCCGCTGTGGCTCGAAAAAGAGGGACTGGCTGAATCAGTATGCCACCATTTAGGACTTGAAAACCGCATACCCGATTTGACAGAATGGACTGAAATGGTACAGCGTGCAGAAAATGCCCACAAAAAAGTAACTATCGGACTTGTGGGAAAATATGTTGAACTGCATGACGCTTATTTATCAGTTGCAGAGGCTCTTAGGCACGGCGGAATAGTAAATGATGCTTCTGTTGATATTCAATGGATTGATTCAGAAAATATTACTGCTGAAAATGTCGCTGATACGCTGAAAGAATGTGACGGAATAATCGTTCCAGGAGGTTTCGGCAAGCGTGGCATTGAAGGTATGATTGAAACAATACGCTATGCAAGAGAAAATAAAGTTCCATTCTTTGGAATATGTCTTGGTATGCAGATGTCTGTTGTGGAGTTTGCAAGAAATGTTGCAGGAATTAAAGATGCGGATTCTGCTGAATTTAGTGATACTGCAAATCCTGTAATACATATAATGGACGAACAGAAACATATTTCACAAAAAGGCGGTACAATGCGTTTAGGTTTATACCCATGTATTCTTGATGCTGATTCAGATTGTCACGCAATATATGGAAAAGAGCTTATATATGAGCGTCACCGTCACCGCTATGAGTTCAATAATGCCTACAGAAAAACTCTTGCTGATGCAGGATTAAAAATTGCAGGACTTTCACCTGATGAAAGACTTGTTGAAATAGTGGAAATTCCTGAACACCCCTGGTTTGTGGGAGTACAGTTCCACCCTGAATTTAAATCAAGACCCAATAAGCCCCATAAATTATTTGCTGATTTTATCAGGGCTTCATTAAATAAATAAATTAAATGTGAGGAGAAATTTATTATGGAAAAGGTTACAGAATATTTTGGCTCAATGGTATTTGACGACAGAGTAATGAAAGCAAGACTTCCTGAAAAGATATATAAAAGTCTTAAAGAAACAATCGACAAAGGCAAACCGCTTGATGCTTCCGTAGCTGATTCAGTTGCATCTGCAATGAAAGACTGGGCAATTGAACTTGGTGCAACACATTATACACACTGGTTTCAGCCTTTGACAGGTCTTACAGCTGAAAAACATGACAGTTTTATAACTCCATCTCCTGATGGCAGAGTTATTATGGAATTTTCAGGCAAAGAACTTGTAAAGGGTGAACCTGATGCATCTTCTTTCCCGTCAGGCGGACTTCGTGCAACATTTGAAGCTCGTGGCTATACAGCATGGGACCCGACTTCATACGCTTTCATCAAAGACGGAACACTCTATATTCCGACTGCTTTCTGTTCATATACCGGTGAAGCACTTGATAAAAAAGTACCGCTTCTCCGTTCAATGGACGCACTCAACAAACAAGCTTTAAGAATACTTAAATTATTCGGCAACGACAAAGTTACAGTTGTAAAAACTTCTGTTGGTCCTGAACAGGAATATTTCCTTGTACCTGCTGAACTTTATGCACAGAGAAAAGACCTTATTATGAGCGGACGTACACTTTTCGGTGCAATGCCTCCAAAAGGTCAGGAACTTGAAGACCACTATTTCGGCTCAATCAAGCAGAAAGTTTCCGAATACATGGCAGACCTTGACAAAGAACTCTGGAAACTCGGAATCCTTGCAAAGACAAAGCACAATGAAGTTGCTCCTGCACAGCATGAACTTGCTCCGATATACAACACAACCAACATTGCCACAGACCACAATCAGCTTACAATGGAAGTTATGCAGAAAATCGCAAAGAAACACGGTCTTGTATGTCTGCTTCATGAAAAGCCGTTTGCTGGCGTAAACGGTTCAGGTAAGCATAACAACTGGTCTATTTCTACAGATACCGGTGTAAATCTCCTTTCACCCGGTGAAACACCTCACGAAAATGCACAGTTCCTGCTTTTCCTTGCCGCAGTAATCAAAGCTGTTGACGATTATCAGGATTTACTCCGTCTTTCTGTTGCAACAGCCGGAAATGACCACAGACTTGGTGCAAATGAAGCTCCTCCTGCTGTTATCTCAATATTCCTGGGTGATGAGCTTACATCTGTACTTGATGCAATCGAAACAGATACACCATATGGCGGTACAAAGAAAGAAAAAATGCAGCTTGGTGTTGATGTACTTCCTAAATTCCGCAAAGATACTACAGACAGAAACAGAACTTCTCCGTTTGCCTTCACTGGTAATAAATTTGAGTTCCGTATGCTTGGTTCGTCCAATAGCATTTCATGTGCAAATATCCACCTTAATGCTGCTGTTGCAGAAGTTCTTAAACAGTTTGCAGATGAACTTGAAAAAGCAGACGATTTCAACATAGCACTCCATGAACTTATCAAACGTACAATAAAAGAACACAAAAGAATCATC
Source organism: Ruminococcus sp. (assembly GCA_029060755.1). GTDB lineage: Bacteria > Bacillota > Clostridia > Oscillospirales > Ruminococcaceae > Ruminococcus. The sequence goes on from JAIDTI010000031.1 coordinate 16,673, forward strand.
TTCAACGGCAACGGTTATGATGATGCGTGGATTGCTGAAGCTGAAAAACGTGGCTTGCTCAATCTCAAGACTACTGCTGATGCAATGCCGAAAATCTGTGATAAAAAGAATGTTGATATGCTCACATCTCATGGAATCTTTACAGAGGCTGAAATTTATTCACGTTGTGACATCATGCTTGATAACTATATAAAAGCTGTAAACATTGAGGCTCTTACTATGATTGATATGGCTCGCAAGGAGATTATTCCTGCTGTAACAAAGTTTACTGCTGATACTGCTGCTTCTGTTGCTGCAAAAACAAGTGTTGTTTCTGTAGCCTGCAAATACGAAAAGAGACTTATCACAACACTTTCAGACCTTACAGACGAAATGGATGAATCTGCATCTGCTTTGGAGGGTGCTGTTGCAGAACTCAAAAACTTTGATAATGTAATCAAGGCATCAGAGTTTGTGCGTGACAGTATTCTTCCGAAAATGGATACACTCCGTGCTGCTGCTGATAAAGCTGAAACTGTTACTGCTGAAGAATACTGGCCTTTCCCGACATACGATAAACTTCTCTTCGGAGTAAAATAATCAAGACATCTACTTTTCTCCCCATAGATACCCTCGCTGATTTCTTTCAGTGAGGGTATTATTTTTACATATACAGAGAATAATATCACAATTTTTTTGCATTTAAGTCAAATAAAAAAATATATTTTGACGAAAATAAAAAATCCAAAAAATATTCTTGAAAAATCTGTAAGTTTATGATATAATTTAAAATTGGTGAATAAATTTATTTATATGGAGGTTTTCTATATGTTAGCAGCACAGATATTCGCTATTATCATATTTGTTGCAATGTTTCTTATGATTGTACTGGATAAGATAGAGCGTCATATCGTAACACTTAGCTGTGGCTTGCTTACTCTGCTCATTGTTTTCGGAATCTGCATGAGAAGCGGCTCGGCAATTATTGGTACTCTCGCAGTCGGTGACTTTATCAAGCCTGATTTCTGGTATCAGGTTACAGAGAGTGAAAGCAAGGGTATCAACTGGGCAACAATTGTATTTATTGCCGGCATGATGATTATGGTTGAGGGAATGGCAAAGGCTGGATTTTTCCGCTGGCTTTGTATGAAAATAGCATTCCTTGTAAAATGCAGAACTATTCCTGTATTTATCACATTCATGCTTATGTCCGCTGTATTGTCCATGTTCATTGACAGTATAACTGTTATAATGTTCCTTGCGGCAGTAACAATTGAACTTGCACAGCTTTTGCATTTCAACCCCATACCAATGATTCTTTCAGAAATTTTCTGTGCAAATCTTGGTGGCTCGGCTACAATGTGCGGTGACCCGCCAAATATTATTGTTGGTACATCTATCGGCTTGTCATTCTTTGACTTCCTCACAAATACTGGCGTGTGTGCAGGTATATGCCTTATATTTACTATTGTATTTTTCTATTTTGCATTTAAAAAGGAACTTGCTCCGACAAGCAATGAACCTGTTGACATTTCAAAGCTTCCTAAACCGTCAACAGCTATCACAAATAAAAAAGACTTCATTATCAGCAGTATCATTTTCGGACTTGCTGTAATTCTTCTTGTATCTCACTCCGCAACACATCTGACTGTTGCTACAATCGGAACAGTTATCGCTGTAATCACTCTTATTGCAAATATAAAAGATGCAGGTGAACTTCTTAAAAAAGTGGATTATAAAACACTTCTGTTTTTCGTTGGTCTGTTTATCGTTGTAGGCGGACTTGAGGAGACTGGCATACTTAAATATATTGCTGACTTTATCGGCGATATAAGCAACGGAAATGCATACATAATGGTTGCAATTATCCTCTGGGTATCTGCAATTGCAAGTGCATTTGTTGACAATATTCCATTTGCCGCAACAATGGTTCCTGTTATTCAAAGTCTTTCTGCCACAACAGGTGTTCCGATTAACACACTTGCATGGACACTTTCACTCGGAACAGACATCGGTGGAAGTGCTACACCTATCGGAGCATCAGCAAATGTTGTCGGCACATCAGTTGCCGCAAAAAATGGCTATCCTGTAAGCTGGGGAAGATACTGTGCAAAGCTTGCTCCTGCAACTATAATTGTACTTCTCATTTCAACTGGATATATATTCTTAAGATACTTAAATATATAAGGAGGATTTCAAAATGTCACAGATTATTATTTCAGTCGGACGTGAGTTCGGCAGTGGCGGACGTGTTATTGCTGATGAACTTGCAAAAAGATTCAGTCTTCCGATTTATGACCGTCATCTTATTACTGAAATTGCAGATAAAACAGGTATGACTGCTTCTGAAATTGAAGCACTTGACGAAGCACCAAAATCACGACTTATTTCACGCCGTGTACGTGGATTCAGCAACTCAATTGAGGATAATATTGCTGAAATGCAGTTTGATTTTATCCGCAAAAAAGCAGAAAGCGGTGAATCATTTGTAGTTGTCGGAAGATGTGCAGAGTCAAAACTCCGTGATTTTGATTGTCTTGTATCGCTCTTTATCATAGGCGATATGGACGCAAAAATCAAGCGTGTTATGGAAGTATACGAAATGGACAAAGCTGAAGCTATGGACTTTATTGCAAAAAAAGACAAGAAAAGAAAGCGTTATCATAACTATCATGTCGGCTTGCACTGGGGTGATTCAAGACTTTATGACCTTACTGTAAACAGTAGTAAACTTGGAATTGATAAAACAATTGATTTTCTTGAAAATTATATAAAAGCACGCATAAACTAAAAAATACTTCTGATGCCATTTAAAGCATCAGAAGTTATTTTTTTATTTAATTGATTAATCCTTAAGTCCGCCGCCTGAATCAACAGCAGTTTCTTCTGCAATTGGTTTAAACTCACCACAAGCATCTGCTTCAATAAAATCAAGTGCATTTGAATCAAAATAGAACCAGATACAGAAAGCAACAAGTCCGGGGTTATTCTTTACATTGATTTTGAACTCAATTTCGTCACCCTGTTTGCAGGCAATATTGTCACCATAGAATGTAAGTCCTGTTTCACCTGAAACATCAGCTGCCTGAATATCACCGTTATTTACTCTGATTATACCATCAATAACCTTGCCCGGCTTTACGGAAACACCAGCAACATCTGCAAGGTCAGGAGAAATTCTTATCTTGTAATCTCCGTCAGGAATACCCTCTTTTACCTTGAATTTGACGTTGAGCATATCGCCTTCAAACATGAAGTTTTCGTCATTTGAAACGTCCATCCACATTGCGTATCTGCCATCATTCTTTGATTTATAGTCAGAATTTTCTTTTGATTCTGTTTTAACTGCTTCTGTTGTCTTTGTAACAACTGTTGTAACTTTTACAGTTTCAGTAACAGGATTATTGTTAGCATCTGTTTCTTTTGAGCCGTCTGCCTTTGTAACTTCAACAACTTCTGTAACAGGCTGATTGTTGGAGTCTGTAACGTCCTGAACTTCTGTTTCAGTAGCTTTTGTTGTATCCTCTTTTGCTGTTGTTGTTTCAACAGGGTCATCAGCATTAAGGTCTGCTTCGCCTTCAGCTGCAATCTGATTTCCGTCACCTGCTCCACCTACAGAAAGCGGATATCTCTTCAAAGTTTCATCAATATCAGAGGCCTCTAATGATGAATTGCTGTTCGATGTTGAACTGTTGTTATTTGGCTTATCTCCGCATGATGCGAAAGTTGTCGCAGTAACACAAAGAACAGCAAAAACAGCTATAATTTTTTTCATAATATTTTTCATGATTTCCATTATCCTTTCAAAAAATTTATCTTTAACTTATATTAAATTACCTGTATCTTTATTATATACAAACTTAATCAATTTGTCAAGACTGATACTGAAATATAATCAGAATTTTTATAAAACTTCATTTTTTTATCACAAAAATCATAAATTTGTCACAAATTACTATTGATTTTTTTCTTAAATTAATGTATAATTATAATCAGATGTTTATATTATCAGGAGGGATTCTATGCTTAAAGCCATATGCTCAAAAAAAGAACTCATAAACAGTGCTTTTTATT
>JAIDTI010000032.1 GCA_029060755.1 Ruminococcus sp.
ATACCTGCTTCAAGTCTCTGAATTGCAAGAGCGTCAAGACCTGTTACGCCGTCGCCGACATTACAGCAGTCTGCATTTGCTTCGCCTTCTTTTGAAAGTGCATATTTGTCTTTGTTTCCGATAGCCTGAATGATTGCAGTAGCATCAGCGATATTTACTGCGCCGTCGCAGTTTGCATCGCCAAGAAGTTCTGGTGTTGAAATACCACCTGTTGTAGCTGTTGTTGGAGTTGTAGTTTTTGATGTTGATGCAGTAGTTTGAGTTGTGCCATTTTCTGAATATACAATGTAGAAAAGGTTTGCTGTATCAGCTTTTGCGATTGTGTGTGCGCCAGCTCCGACATCAACCGTGATTATGCCGTCACCTGATGATGTGTATTTAGTTCCATCAACTTTTACTGTAGCTGTAGGCTCAACGAATACAAGTGTAAGTTTTCCGCCAGCTGTTGCATTGAATGTTATATTTGTAGCTGATTCCATTTTGAGACACTGTGTAAGAGTTTTTCCGTCATAATTTACAGTACCCTTGTTTTTTGCAAGATTACCTGAAATTGTGTAGAAAGAACTGTTTGTGCCGTTAGCTGTAAAGTCGTGAATCTGACCGCCTGAAACAATCGGAGTTACAGCAGTTGTTACTGTAGTCTGAGCAGGCTTTGTTGTAGTTGTCTGCTGTGTGGATGTTGTAGCAGAACTTCCGCTTCCACTGATTTTGGTATTATCCATACAACCGCCATATAACTCAAATTCAGCATTGAGTGCTGTATAGAGTGCTTCGCCTGTAACCTCAATAAGCTTGTAATTGCCTGACGGAATATATGAGAGTGAAGAATTTGTATCAAAATCAGAATATTTGTTGTTGTTAGCAACTTTTTCGCTTCTGCTTGAAACATCTACACCTTGATATTTAGCACCTTTTTTAAGGCTTATACGTGCATCGTTGTAGCTCTTGAATACACCGCCTGAGCCAGCATCAAGAACGGGGTCCTTACACTGATTTACATAAGCGTTGTACTCTGAGAAGATGTAAGAGTTAGCTCTCACACTTGCACAGTAGCTTGACTGTCCGTCAAATACGTTATTATACATATGAATATTAGCCTGTCTTGCGAGAGGACCTCTTGATTCACAGTTTTTCCAGTAGTTATGGTGGAATGAGATATTATACTGGAGACTTGTATCAGATGAGCCTACAAGGTTAGTTTTATGGTAGCCCTCATAGTAGCAGTAGCTGTTTGTGAAATACTGTCCACGCTTGAAATCGCAAGCACCGTCGCCCTCTGACTTATCAGATTCAGCAGGATTAGCTATCTTCGGTACATAGAACTCACAGTTATGAATCCAGCATCTTTCAACAGAAGCTGTAATCTTTGCACTGCTTCCTGAACCTTCCTGAACGCCCTCCATACCGATACAGTCTTCAGGAACATTTCTGAATGCTATATTTCTTACTTCAAAGCTCTTTCCGAGTTCAGGAGCAGAAGATTCGCACATGAAATGAATACCCCAGCCATTGATTGTAGCGTCTGCACCAACACCCTCAATTGTAACATCCTTACCTGAACGCATTCTTGCCATATAGCCGTTATCGCCCTTTGAACCGCCCATATCTACGGAATCAAATGCTGTTACACCTTCAGGAGCTGAAACGTTTCCTACGATTCTTATAACAAGTGGAGTGCCGTCCTTAGCAAGTTTCTTTATAATGTCCTGATTAGTGTTAGCTGTACCGCCGTTGGCGTTCTTACCGCCACCAACGTCCTGTGCAACGGAGTTGAGGATATTTCCTATACCTTTAACAGTTGTGCCGTCTTTTGATGTAACGGAAACTGTGTTTTTATTTTCTTCTGTAACATAAATGACTTTCGCATTTGCTTTAAGTTCGCCGTTGTCATTGTATGCACCTACGCCATCAGTGTAGTTATAATGTGCATAACCTGACCTGTCCTGCTGACCTACTACAATACCGCTCTGTTTTACTTCGCCTTTTGAAGTTGTAACAGTAATTGTATAAGTACCTGGTTTAAGTCCAAGAAGGTCAACACGAACACCGCCGTCAACATCTCTTACAAGATACTGGAGGTCTTCGCCCTTGAGTGAACCGCTTGAAGCACCTGAATATGATACACCTGTAACATCAGCGTCCTTTACACCTGAAATGCCCATGTATGCCATTTCATTCCAGCCACCTGAATATTCAACTTTTATTCCGGCAGGAGTTACAGCAGGTGTAGACGGTGTTGTTGTTACAGGAGCAGTTGTTGTAACTGTAGCCTGTGGAGTTTTTGTAGTTGTAGTTGCTGGTGGATTTGATGAATCCTCTTTGAATCCGCTTCCGATAGCAACGATTGAATCTTTATATGCAACAATTGCATCTTTAAGACCCTGATTTACATCATAGCTTTCGTCATCAACAGAATTATCAAACTGCCACTTGAAGTCACCGCCGTCAACACGTCCTGCTTTAGCTGTTACGACAGACGGAACATCTTCTGCCTTGTCTGCCTTATAGGTGTACATAGCTGAATCGGTATCAAAGTTATTATAAGCTGTACCGCCTTGTTTACAAGTTATGCTTGACGGAACTTTCTCATCTCTTGAAGAAGCTTCGTATGCGTCAAACTCTGTTTTGTTGTCCTGATATTTAACGTAGCCTTTACCGCCCTCAACGATATTACCATAAGATTTTATAATACCGCCGTTTTCGCTTGAGAATGTACCCTCACCACCTGCAATATCTGAACCCTGCATAGAGATAAGCATAGGATATTTACAGTTTCTGAAATAGTTATTTTCAGAGAAGCAGGAAGCACCAAGTGTAACGCCTATACCATACTTTGCATTGCCGTCAAAATAGTTGTTGTAGCTGTGTACTGTACAAGTTCTTATTCTTGGGTGACGTGAATCTGAATGGTCATACCAGTTGTGGTGGTATGTAACAAAATTATTTTCTGACTCAGACTTCATGCCCTGAAGATTGCACTTTCCGTTATCCCAGAAGTGATTGTATGAATGAGTAATATATGTTGAAGTCTTTGTATCTAAAGCACCATCGCCTTTTACCTGGTCTTTGTCTGAACCTGCATGACCATAGAAGAAGTCGCAGTTGTGTACCCATATGTGGTCATTTTTCTGCTGAAGTCCGCAGTCATCGCCTTCAGAACTGTCGCAGTTCATAAAACCGATATTCCTTACTTCAATGTTTGAACTGTTCTTCATGACAAGACCAAATCCGTTGAAAGTAGCATCATTGCCGATACCCTCAATTGTAAGACCGCATGTTATAGCATCTACATAAAGGTCACCGTTCGGCATACCGTCAGGGTCTGTTATGTTTCCGATAAATCTGATTGCAACAGGAGGTGCAGAGGTATTACTCTTGAGATTGTTTATAATATTCTGAACACCTGTAAGCTGTGTATTCGTGCCTTTTTTGTCGGGAAGTGTAACAGTTAATGAATCCTTGTTTGCATTTGTAACATAAATAACGACAGCATTTGATTTAAGAGTACCGTCCTCATTGTAAGCACCTGATGATGTGCCGTTTACAAAACCGAATCCTGAACGGTCGTGAGCATAAACACTTGCTGTACCTTCACCAGCTTTTGAGCTGTCCTCTTTACCATTTATAATAGGTACGATTTTCATTGTGTGATTGCCTGCTTTAAGTCCGACCATATCAGCTCTCATGTAACCGCTGTATTGTCTGATAAGCATTGAATCAATCTGTACGCCGTCAACATAAACGTTGTAGCCTGATGCGCCCGAAACTGCGCCCCATGTAGCGTACATACCCTCACCATAGCCGACAGTTGCAGTGATTTTAACGCTTGCTTCAGCAGCAAAACTGTTGATAAGGCTGTTTGTAATAGTTGGTGCTGTCATTCCGACAGTTCCAGCCATTGCAGACGCACTCATAACAGCAGACAAAGCAACTGACATGATTCTTTTTTTCATCATTGAATTTCTCATTGTGCATGACCTCTCTTGAAATTAAATATAATAATCTGAATATACGGCTGAAAATCCGATTGTCCGTATATTGCTAATCCTTTTTGTGCAAGTACATTATATCATTTTTTTTCCACTTTGTCAATGCAAAATTATCCACAAATTGTATTTTTTTTATGAATTTATTAAATGATATTTGATATATAGTTTACATATTATCAAATAAAAAATCTGCTCATAAAAGAGCAGATAATTCTGAATTATTCTGTTGTATCTGTTTCAGATGATTCACCTGTTTCTACTTCATCGGGAGTATCTCTGAAACTTTCAAGCGTTTCTGCATCACAGAAAAGCAGTACCCATTCACCGTCCCTGACTTTTACATGACAAGCTTTCTGTGTATCGCTTGTTGATGCGTGTTCACCCTTAATAGTGTATGTATAGGAAACTTCATATCCCTGTTCAAGTTCTATTTTCGTCTCAAGGTCATAGAAAGTGAGTTCAAAATACTTTGATGCAAGTTCAAGATATTCTTCAGACAATGTGGAATTGCTTACTTCTCCGCCAAAAGAAATACTGCTGTCTGCACCGTAGTTTTCTTCCCAGAGTTCAAATGTTGCATCAATATTTCCCTTTACTCGTTCAATCTCGTTTTCATATGTTCCTTTTTCTTTCATTTCACTGATGAGCAGTTGTGGAACAAATGAAGACAAAACAAGTTCAGCATCTTTTGCATTATATCCATCAAGATAATCATGTATTGGCTTTAAAACAGCTTCATCAAGTTCCTGAATGGTTGATGATTCATTTTCAGATGGATTTTTTTCAGCACATGATGATAACGGGCATAAAATCATCATGCAGGCACATATTAAAGATAAAAATTTTTTCATGTTTTTCTCCTTGATTTATATTATTGAAAAAGCCTGTTTCAGAGTTGATGCAGGTATTATTTCTATGCCATAGTCTTTTGGGTTTATTTTTTCTGCACATTGTTTAGGAATTACAACTTTTTCAAAACCCATTCTTTCAGCTTCTCTTATTCTTTGTGATACTTGTGAAACGGAGCGTATTTCTCCGCCTAATCCTATTTCACCAAAAGCAATGAGCATTTCATCAATCGGCTTATCCATAATTCCTGAATAAAGAGCCATAGCAACCGGCAAATCGGCAGCCGGTTCATCAAGTCTAAAACCGCCTACTATATTAAGATATACATCAAGACTTCCCATAAATAAACCCATACGTTTTTCAAGTACGGCTATTATTATATTCAGTCTGTTGAAGTCGAAACCCGTAGCCATTCTTCGGGGTGCTGAATAGCTTGTTTTTGAGGCAAGAGCCTGAACTTCCGCAAGAATAGGTCGAGAGCCTTCTATAATGCAGGCAACACAAGTTCCTGAAACGTTGAGGGGTCTGCCTGATAAAAGCATCTGCGACGGATTTTCAACTTCCGCAAGTCCTTTGTCGAGCATTTCAAAAACTCCGATTTCATTCGTCGAGCCGAAACGGTTTTTTACTGCTCTTAAAAGTCGATAACTCTGATGACGTTCACCCTCAAAATAAAGCACGGCATCAACAATATGCTCCATAACTTTAGGACCTGCGATAGCACCGTCCTTATTGACATGACCTACTATAATTATAGGAATTTCCTGCCTTTTTGCAGTCTGCATGAACAGATTTGAACATTCACGCACCTGCGTGAGACTTCCCGGACTTGATGATATTCTGCTTATGCTCATTGTCTGAATTGAATCTATAATAGCAATATCAGGTGAACTTGAAACGATTGTCTCTGCAACAGATTCAGCATCTGTAGCTGTAAGTATATACAGATTTTCGGTATCAACACCAAGACGCTTTGCACGCAATTTTATCTGTCTTGCTGATTCTTCGCCCGATACATATAGTATAGAGTGATTTTCACCGAGATACTGACATATCTGCAATAAGATTGTACTTTTGCCGATTCCTGGCTCACCGCCGAGCAGTACAAGAGAGCCTTTTACAAGTCCTCCGCCGAGAACTCTGTTGAGTTCGCCTATTCCTGTATCATAGCGAATATCATTGTTTGTGCCTATGTTTTCGAGTTCAAGAATATTTTGCGATAAATCCACACCGCCTGAATATGTTGTTTTTGAGAATGACGAAACAGAAGCGGGTGACTGCGGAATATCCTCCTCAAAGCTGTTCCATGCACTGCATGACGGACATTTTCCGTTCCATTTTGTACTTTCAAATCCGCAGTTTCTGCATATATAGATAGATTTTGATTTAGCCATAGTTAATTCAATGCCACAGTAATATTTGTTTCGTTGAGACGATATTTTCTTCCTATTTCAGCGAGACTGTCGGAATATTTATAATCATCTGCCTTGAAATTGCTGTCGTTTATTCCCCAGCGTGTAACACCTGATGAGAGTATGAATTGTTTTGTATCAAAAGTGAAAACACCGTTTGCTCCGATAGTTCCGTCAATATGTTTAAGCTCATCATTTTCAAAGTGATAGATTTCGCAAGTGCTGTCATCGTCTGTTCCGTTTGATATGACAAGTTCAGGATTTTCGTCGTCATTGAGGTCGCAGAGTTCAAAAGCGTATGCCTGTTCATCAGAGGACAAGAGGAGTTCAGAGAGCTTTTCCCTGTATAGTTCTTTTTGTCTGGACGGCATAACAGCCCCCCAGCTTTCAGAGTACTTTATAGCATAGTTAAGTGTATTTTCTCCGAATGTATATTTTCGTCCTGCACTTATACAAGTAGCTGATTTATAGGGTGCGAGTTTTTGTTCGTATTCAGGAAGCAGAACTTCTTCGCCGTCTATTTCATATTTAATTGTTGTACCTGATAATAACGAAGCTGAAAAGGAATTATCGGTATATGAGAGAACGGTTGTAAAGATACCGTCTTTGTATGAGATATATTTTCCAAGAACAAAGCCTGTTCCCTGATATTCGTCCTTGATAAGCTTTATGTCAGGAAGATAAGCAAAAGTCCCTCTGTTTCCTGCTTCGCCAAGTTCTTTGATTTCACCATTTGCAAATGTGAAGATTTTGCAGGTTGTTTGAGGACTGGTATTTGGAGATATAATAAGTTCAGGAGTATTGTCGCCTGTAATATCAAAAATATCAAAGCGAGAGCCTGTTTTTGTACTTCCTTCAAAATCAGAGGATTTTTTATATTCATTAAGCTTATTAAGATAAGCGTCCTGCCATTCAAATGTTATGTTCTGCGGAGATATTTTCACTTCTTCTACTGATAATGATGATTCCGGAACGGAAGTTACATTCTGTGAACAGCCACAAACAAGGACTGAAACAGCCATTGCTGATATTAATAATGATTTTGTTGAAATTTTCAATTTAGTTCCTCCTGTAATCAAACTTAGATGTCTTATGAATATATTTTATCACTTTTGTCATTTCATGTCAATAGTTGTAAATAACAGATATTCCTGTTCTTATCCTGAAAAAATCAGCATATTTTATTATTGAAGGAGCTGATAATATGGAGGAAAATATTTTAAATGAAGAAACTATTGAGAAAGATGACATCAGCGAAGATGAGAAAGCGGAAATAATCTCACAAGAAGATGATGTGGAATTTCTTGAATCTGAAAATACAGACAGAAAAAGAGAGGGCAGAGCAGATGATTGTGTATCAATGCAGACAGCTTTGTGCATGATTATAGCAGTCGGGCTGATACTGTTTAATATATATAATCCCGATACAGCAGAAAAATTATTTTTCATGTTGAGGGATTTTTCGGAATCTGAAAAAGAAATCATGTCAAATCCGATTGACATTATATCTGATTATATAAAGAACATATGACAAAGATAAAAGTAAAATTCTCTTTTCTTGTGTTCAATGCGCTTATTTTTATGTTTCGTGATGCTGAATTTATTTCAGCCTTTTATATTGCCTGTATTTCGCACGAAATGGGTCATATTATCGCACTGAAAATAACTGGCAGTGAACTGAAGTCCATAGAGTTCAGCTGTTCGGGGATAAAAATGACAGCTTCGCCCTATACTTCCATAAAATCGGGAATATTTGTCCTTATGAGTGGTGTGGCTGTTAATTTTATACTGTATACCCTGATGAGATTGTGCGGAATAAGTGGCTATATGCCGTTGTTTAATATGGCAGAGGGTTTGTTTAATCTTCTGCCTTACAGTATGCTTGATGGCGGTGCAGTGCTGAATCTTATTGCAGAGGGAAATATATATGAGCAGACTATGAAATCAGTTTTTTTTGCAGTCCGCATGATAACATCTTTTGTTATTCTGTTGATTTTATGTTATAATGTTACGGAGTATTTTCTGTAAATCTTTTTTCCATTGCGAATATATTTCAATATCCTCTTTTTCGGGGATATTTTTTTCATTCAGTGCCTTATATATGCGTTGTCCTGCCTTTGCGCCCTCATAATCGACAGCAGGAATATCATATTTATATTGTGAAATATCTGCTGTTTCTGCTGTGCATGAAATACAGGGCGGATTGCCGTCGGAATCAAGTATAAGCATTTCTGTATCTGTAAGACTGATTTCTTTTATAGTTATATTCATGAACGGTGGAAGAAGTATTTCTGCTTCTTCAGGTTTTGCATAATACGACAATGTTTCTGCAACGTCAATGCAGTGTGCGCCTTTTGGAATATTAAACCGCATCAGTGCAATTCCTATGCGGTCTTGATATTCACGGAGAAAACCTGCTGTTGATGTTGATGTGAGGGAGACGGTCTGCGAACGTTCACGGCAAAGCTGATAGTCTGCCATGCGTTCAACACGATATGTTGTTATATTTTTTGTAAGCCGTGATTTTCTGAATACCGAAAAAAGTGAATCAAAGAAGCTGATGAGACGTGGAACGTCTGAAATAATTTCAGGATTAAAAAATTTTCCCTCATTTGCCCTTGCTGTTTCTGTGGATATATCGGGAAAAAACAAGGAGTTTATTACAACATATGCTTTAGGGTCGCTATAGAATAAATCATTGCCCGAAACATCTCCAATATAGAAACGGAGTGCTTTTTTTTCGGATTCTGTAAGACTGTTTACCATTCGCTGTATTCCTCTTGAGGTGGCGTATATGATTCAACAGGGATAACAACTTCATGAGTTGTTGACGGAGGGTCTATTATAATAGGCGGTTCAGTCCATACAGGGTCAGTGTAGGTTGGAGTATCGGTTACCTGTGGTGTATCAGTCCATACAGGGTCGGTGTAGGTTGGTGTATCGGTTACTTGCGGTGTATCAGTCCATACAGGGTCAGTATTTGTTGGATAATCGGTATTTGTCGGGTATGTTTCGTTGCCGTTTGGATATGTTGTGGCTTGAGTAACAGGCGGAACATAGACATAACCGGGGTCACGTGTAGGATACACAGGGTCAGCATATACAGGAGTTGTTTTTGTATTGTTCGCTACACCTGACGGGATTCTGCCGTTCCATGAGAAGCCAGAGCCTGATGTTATTACGATTTTGAATGTTTTGGTTGTTGTTGTGCCAGTAGATTTAGCCGGATTTGTATTTACACCTGCTGTAACTATTGAAGTAGCTGATGTAGTTGTTATAACTTCGGGAATTGCCGTAACATTGTTTCCATTGTTGTTTCCGTTGAAGATGTTTTCTCTGCCGATACTTGCAATAATTCTTTCGGAAGGTGTAATCGGGAAAAGTATAAAGAAAGCAAGTATAATCATGGTAAGTATAATAAAGCTTACACATGAAAGAAGTGTAATTTTTGTTGATTTGTGCAGACCGCCTGAAAATTTCGTGTTCTTATTCATAAAATAATGCACTCTCCATAATTTTATTTTTATTTTTAAAAAAATAACTATTCTTTCTATATTTTATATTAAAATGCGGAAAAAGTCAATAGCAAAAAGTGAAAAAACGGTAAAAATTA
>JAIDTI010000033.1 GCA_029060755.1 Ruminococcus sp.
TTTTTGAAATTTTTTCAAAAAATTTTTCTTCATTTCCCAGAATCGTGATATGCTTGTCTTTCGTGTGACAGCTTAACCATTATATCACATTATTTTTGATTTGTCAAGTACTTTTTCAAACTTTTTTCAAAAAATTTTTCGTGACATTTCATTTTGCTCTCTCGTCCGACAGCTTTATTATTATATCACGTATTTTTCCATTTGTCAAGTAAAATATCATGTCTTTTTTCAAGATGTTTTTAGTAAAAATCAACAATAGCAATTATAAACAGAAATTTCCGAATTTATTTCATAATATCACAAAAAATTCTGTATAAGTATTGATTTTTTCTTAATAAAATGTTATTATAATAATATATCACTTATAATAGGAGACAGAGACATGAATATTACATCAGCAACACATAAATTAAATAAATTAAGAAAAAACCAGCTTTCAGGCAGAGAACCTAAATGCGTACACCGTACACTTCTACTGCGAACACTAATAATTTTAAGAGAAATGCACCCCGAAACTGAAAATTTTTTTGCTCCTATTGTTAAAACTCTCATGACTTATGCAAAGCGTCCCGACAAAAAAGGCGACTACGAAAACGGTATGGGCAAGCATTATTATTGTGCCGTAAATATCAATGGCAAGGCACTTTCTCCGATAAACAGCTACTTCCGCAATGGTTCAGGCAAACTTCAGAAAAGTGCAAGAGTTATGTTTGAAGAGGATTATACTATGGCTCTTGTAATGTACAGAGCAGGATATATCAACAAATGTGCCGAATTTCTCGGACGTGCAGTGCATTTTCTTTCGGATATGTGCTGTATTCCGCATACTGCATCAATGACTTATTTTTCTTTAGGACACAAATTTCACAAAACATATGAAACTGTTGCAGAATTGATGTACCCTGAACTTGTTCCCGAACAGCATTTCCCGAAACTGCCCGATTTTTTCACAAACAGAAGTACTTTTGCTGATGATATAAATGCAATTGCACTTGAAACAGCAAGAGGTATTGAAGATATAAAAAAATCGCCTGCTGATGCTGTTAAAGGTCATCTTCTCCGAACAGAGCGCATACTTGCATCATTCCTGCTCCGTTTTCTTGCCGATACCAATGCAACAGAACGTGAAGCACATTATATTATGAATAATTCTGGCTGTCGCCTTTTAAAAGGTACATCAAAACTTGCTGTAAAAGTTACCGAAAACGGCATTGAATTTCATGGAGTAAATCCATCACCTGATTCAAATATAAACGTGACGGACGAAACTTTTTACATAGCCCACCGCAGAAACGGACTTTTTACAATTTCACCACAGAAAGACAATGCAGGACTTGTTCTGGAAGTATCGGACGGCAAATTTGTATGGCGTAAATTTGACCCTGTTCACAGTGAACAGCTTTTCAGACTGTAAATCAAAGTTCATTTTATCCAATCAGCACCCCAGTTTTTTGAATAAAACGATTGTAAAGTCTCAATATCATAATCCTTATCAAGATATATAACTTCATCTACAATATGTCTGATAAATTTATCACCGCCCGACGGAAGAACAACCAAAGCACCACTATCTGTTAATGCTCTTAGACCTTTTAACAAGCTTGATTGGCACATCTGATAATAAAATAAACTTGTTTTATATGGTGAAAAGTAAATCCGCTTGTTTTGGGCGTAACCAAAAGCGGCGGCAGCACGCCATCTTTCACCACTAAGATATTTGAATTTTCGGTCATAACGTTCAGGAGTAAGGGCAAATTTTTCTGCTAAATCCTGAAAGTTAATGCTGTTTGGTGTATTTTTCAAGGCATTTTCAATTGATTTTCTGACAATTTTATCTCCATATTTTTCCTCACTGGCTTCTAAATTCCAGCTCATTTTACTTAAATCACTCTGCGAAATCTGGTTGCCATTGAAGATTATTCTGATATTACTCAATGTTATAATTCTGCCTCCAAGCAGGTAGGAAACAAATTCACAACCCTGACCGTATTCACTTACCAAGCCATAAATTTTCCCACTTTCAAATGATAAGTCCTTATAATACCACATATCATTCAATGGTAGATTACATTCTGCGGTAAGTCCTTCACATAATGAAGTATCTATTTCTATTTTAAACGAATCTGTAATCATTTTTCTGCACCTCTGTTCTAATTTGTTATAATAATTATATATCAGAATTGTTATATTGTCAACAGAAAAGCCATAACACCACGGAAATCAATTTTCATTAAGAATCCTCAAAATCATGTTCGAATCCAGTAAGCATTCGAACATGAGATGAGAA
>JAIDTI010000034.1 GCA_029060755.1 Ruminococcus sp.
CTCTGTCTGTTCTGCTTCTAATATGCCAAAGGGCTTTTTATGCCTACTTGACTGATTTTTTCTGTCGAACTCACGTAATATAGTAATCTCTTTTTGATAAATAGATTTCCTCAATATGAATGATTTCCCATTCTTCAGAATCAATATATTCTTCAGCATTTTTTAATGCTGATTTTTCATCGTTTGCTTTTATCCAACAGTTTACAAATGCTCCTGCAAACTCTTTACATTCATCATTATTTGCACAGGGTTTTGCTTCAATCAATAAGTAGTATATATTCATTTGTATATCCTCTAATCAAAACATCTTTTTATATAAATTCCAATTTATTTTACTAATATTATACATCAAAAAAACTGTTATGTCAATAGAAATGCTATAGCTAAAAATTTCTATATGATTATCTCTTGCGGACAGATACTTGATTTTGTGATTTTTGTGCAAATTGCAATAAAATCAACCATGAAATTCAGTCTTATTATATATGGTATTTTTTGGTAAAGTATGATATAATATATATAAGTCGGGCGGGACTTGTCCATGTTCTGTCCGGTAAAGTTAAAAAACTGGAGGTATATACCAATGGCAAACAAATATTGCTACCTTTTCTCAGAAGGTAATGCTAACATGAGAGAACTTCTCGGCGGTAAGGGTGCTAACCTTGCTGAAATGACAAACATCGGTCTTCCTGTTCCACAGGGCTTCACAATCACAACAGAAGCTTGTACACAGTATTATGAAGACGGTGGTATTTCAGACGAAATCATGGCTGAAATCGAAGAGTATATCGTAAAAATGGAAGAAATCACAGGTAAAAAGTTTGGCGACAAGGAAAATCCTCTCCTTGTTTCTGTTCGTTCAGGTGCAAGAGCTTCAATGCCTGGTATGATGGATACAATTCTTAATCTTGGTCTTAACGAAACTGTTGTTGAAACAATTGCTGAAAAATCAGGCAACGCTCGCTGGGCTTGGGACTGCTACAGAAGATTCATTCAGATGTATTCTGATGTAGTTATGGAAGTTGGTAAGAAATATTTTGAAGAACTTATCGACAAGATGAAGGAAGAAAAGGGCGTTACTCAGGACGTTGAACTTACAGCAGATGACCTTAAAGAACTCGCTTCACAGTTCAAGGCTGAATACAAGGAAAAAATCGGTGTTGACTTCCCTGCTGACCCTAAAGAACAGCTTATGGGTGCTATCAAAGCTGTATTCCGTTCATGGGATAACCCAAGAGCAAACGTTTACAGACGTGATAATGATATTCCTTTCTCATGGGGTACTGCTGTTAACGTACAGTCAATGGCATTCGGAAACATGGGCGACGACTGCGGTACAGGTGTTGCATTTACACGTGACCCTGCTACAGGTGAAAAGAAGCTTATGGGTGAGTTCCTCACAAATGCACAGGGCGAAGACGTAGTTGCTGGTGTTCGTACTCCTATGCCTATCACACAGATGGCTGACACATTCCCAGAGGCTTATGCACAGTTTGTTGAAGTTTGCAAGACTCTTGAAAATCACTATCATGATATGCAGGATATGGAATTTACTGTTGAACATGGTAAACTCTTTATGCTCCAGACAAGAAATGGTAAGAGAACAGCTCAGGCTGCACTTAAAATTGCTTGTGACCTCGTTGATGAGGGCATGAAGACAGAGCAGGAAGCTGTTGCAATGATTGAACCACGTAACCTCGATACACTTCTCCACCCACAGTTTGATACAAAGGCACTTAAAGCTGCAACACCTATGGGTAAAGGTCTTGGCGCATCTCCTGGTGCTGCTTGCGGTAAGGTTGTATTTACTGCTGATGATGCTGTTGAATGGGCTGAAAAAGGTGAAAAGGTTGTTCTTGTACGTCTTGAAACATCACCTGAAGATATTACAGGTATGAAAGCTGCACAGGGTATTCTCACAGTTCGTGGCGGTATGACATCACACGCTGCTGTTGTTGCTCGTGGTATGGGTGAATGTTGTGTATCAGGCTGCGGCGAAATCAAAATGGACGAAGCTAACAAGAAGTTTGAACTCGGCGGAAAGACATTCGTTGAGGGCGACTA
This sequence comes from Ruminococcus sp., assembly GCA_029060755.1. GTDB lineage: Bacteria > Bacillota > Clostridia > Oscillospirales > Ruminococcaceae > Ruminococcus. Next base: position 2,065 of record JAIDTI010000034.1, read on the forward strand.
TATCTCAATCGACGGTACAACAGGTAATATCTATGATGGTATTATTGAAACTGTTGATGCTCAGATTGCTGGCGAGTTCGGAAGAATCATGGCTTGGGCTGACAAGTACAGAACACTTAAAGTAAGAACAAACGCTGACACACCTGCTGACGCTAAGAAAGCTCGTGAACTCGGTGCAGAGGGTATCGGTCTTTGCCGTACAGAGCATATGTTCTTCGACCCTGAAAGAATTGCTGCATTCCGTGAGATGATTTGCTCAGATACAGTTCAGGAAAGAGAAGCTGCTCTTGCTAAGATTGAACCAATGCAGCAGGCTGACTTTGAGGCTCTCTATGAGGCTCTTGAGGGTAACCCTGTTACAATCAGATTCCTTGACCCACCTCTCCACGAATTTGTTCCTACAGAAGAAGATGACATCAAGGCTCTTGCAGAAGCACAGGGCAAATCTGTTGAAACAATCAAGAACATCATTTCAGGACTCCACGAGTTCAACCCGATGATGGGACACAGAGGTTGCCGTCTTGCTGTAACATATCCTGAAATTGCTAAGATGCAGACAAATGCTATTATCAAGGCTGCTATCAACGTTAAGAAGAATCACCCAGACTGGACAGTTAAGCCCGAAATCATGATTCCACTCGTTGGCGACCTTAAGGAATTTAAGTTTGTCAAGAAAGTTGTTGTTGAAACTGCTGATGCTGTTATCACTGCTGCTGGTGTTGAACTTGAATATGAAGTTGGTACAATGATTGAAATTCCACGTGCTGCTCTTACAGCTGATGAAATTGCTGCAAACGCTGACTTCTTCTGCTTCGGTACAAACGACCTCACACAGATGACATATGGCTTCTCACGTGACGACGCTGGCAAGTTCCTCAATGCTTACTATGACAAGAAGATTTTTGAGAACGACCCATTTGCTAAGCTTGACCAGATTGGTGTTGGTAAGCTTATGGATATGGCTGTTACAATGGGTAAGGGTGCTAATGACAAGCTCCACTGCGGTATCTGCGGCGAGCATGGCGGTGACCCGACATCTGTTGAATTCTGTCACAAGATTGGTCTTGACTATGTATCTTGCTCACCATTCCGTGTACCGATTGCACGTCTTGCTGCTGCACAGGCTGCTATCAACGAAAAGAAGTAATTCATAATTAATGGATTTGCACTGAATAAAAAAATAAGTCCTCACAGCTTCTGCTGTGAGGATTTTTTGTTTATATACAAATCAATGATTTTATGAAAAAATAAAAGCCACACAAAGTGTAAAATGTGTGGCTTTTGTATGATTACTTATTAATAACTCTTACACGGACAACGCCGTCAACAGCATTGATTTTACCCTCAACAGAGCCAGGAACTTCACCTGTAACATCAAGCATTGTATAAGCAAAATCGCCCTTGCTTGCGTTAGCCATATTTTCAATGTTAATTCCCTCATTACCTACAGCTGTAGTAATTGAAGCAATTGTTGTAGGTACATTCTTGTGGATTACACAAATCTTTGTGCCAACAGCGTTCATTGAAAGATTAGGATAATTTACACTGTTTCTGATATTGCCGTTTTCGATATAGTCAATGATTTCTTCAGCAGCCATAACAGCACAATTGTCCTCACTCTCTGGAGTTGAAGCACCAAGATGCGGAAGAACAATAACATTTTCTTCGCCAAGTACAACATCATCAGCAAAATCAGTTACATATTTAGCAACCTTGCCTGTCTTGATAGCAGAAATAACAGCCTCACTGTTAATAAGTTCGCCACGAGCAAGATTGATAAGACGTACACCGTCTTTCATCATGTCAATCTGTTCAGCATCAATAGTATTATTTGTTTGAGCAGTGTAAGGCATATGAATTGAGATGTAATCGCTGTTCTTGTAAATGTCGTTTATGTCTGCAACAACCTTTACGGACGGCTCAAGGTGGAGAGCTGCACCAACAGAAAGATAAGGGTCATAACCGATAACTTTCATTCCGAGAGCATCAGCAGCATTTGCAATTTTACCGCCGATTGCACCAAGTCCGATAATACCAAGTGTTTTTCCTGCAATTTCAGGACCTGCAAATTTTGATTTACCGCTCTCAACTGTCTTTGGAGCATCTTCCGTGCCTTTAAGTGAAGCAGCCCATGCAGCAGCCTCTGTAATCTTTCTTGACGAAAGAAGCAATGCGCAGATAGCAAGTTCCTTTACAGCATTTGAGTTAGCACCAGGAGTATTGAATACACAGATACCCTCCTGTGCGCATCTTTCAACAGGGATATTGTTTACGCCTGCTCCGGCACGTGCAATAGCAATGAGCTTGTCACCAAATGTCATATCGTGCATTTTTGCACTTCTTACCATAATAGCATCAGGATTTGCACAATCATCAGATACAGTATATTTGCTCTTGTCAAAAATATCTGTACCGATAGCAGAAATTTTATTAAGTGTCTGAACGTTAAACATTTCTATAAGCCTCTTTCTAAAAAATTTTAATTATGAGTTTTCTTCCTCAAATTTTTTCATAAACTCAACAAGTTTTTCAACACCCTCAATAGGCATAGCATTGTATATAGATGCTCTCATACCGCCAACACTTCTGTGTCCTTTAAGATTTTCAAAACCTGCTGCTTTTGATTCTTTTATAAATTTAGCGTCAAGTTCGTCATTTCCTGTAACGAAAGGAACATTCATAAGTGAACGGTCTTTCTTTTCAACAGTACCTTTGAACATCTTGCTCTGGTCAAGGAAATCATAAAGAATAGCAGCTTTCTTCTCATTATGAGCTTTCATGGCTTCAAGACCGCCCATTTTCTTAATCCACTTAAACACCTTGCCACAGATATAGATGCCATAGCATGGAGGAGTGTTGTAGAGAGAATCATTGTCAGCCTGTGTTTTCCATTTAAGCATTGTAGGAGTACCAGCAAGAACATCATCACGGATTAAATCTTCACGGATAATTGCAATAACAACACCAGCAGGACCGATATTTTTCTGAACACCGCCATAAATTACACCATACTTTGTAACATCAACAGGCTCTGAAAGGAAACAAGATGAAACATCAGCAACTAAATCCTTACCCTTTGTGTTCGGAAGTTCCCAGAACTTTGTGCCATAGATTGTATTATTCTCGCAGATATATACATAATCTGCATCTTCAGGAATGTCAAGGTCTGAACAATCAGGAATATAAGAGAAAGTTTTGTCAGCAGATGAAGCAACTGCAACAGCTTCACCATACATCTGTGCTTCCTGATATGCTTTTTTTGCCCACTGTCCTGTAATTATGTAAGCAGCTTTCTTATTTTTCATAAGATTCATAGGAACAGCTGCAAACTGCTGTGAAGCACCACCCTGAAGGAAAAGAACCTTGTAATTATCAGGAATATTCATAAGGTCACGCAAATCCTGTTCAGCTTCTTTAATGATGTTGTCATAAACTTTTGAACGGTGGGACATTTCCATAACGGACATTCCACAGCCCTTGTAATCCAACATTTCATCAGCTGCTTCTTTGAGAACTTCTTCAGGAAGAACAGCAGGACCTGCACTGAAATTGTAAACTCTGCTCATTTTAAAAAACCTCCGTAAAAACATATATAAATTGTCAGCATAAGCTACATATCTATATTATACTATCATTGACAAAATAAGTCAATATCTATCTTGAATTTTTTTATAAATTAATAAAATTGTTGCATCTAGTAAACAAAAACGGCAGAAAATCCACCGTTTTTTATTTTATCGTATCTTTGAACCAACAGGAATACTGTCATCAACAAAAATAACTTTCACGCCGTCAGAGGTATCAGCTGCACAAATCATGCCAAAACTTTCAACGCCACGAAGTTTTACGGGCTTGAGATTTGCAATAAGCTGAATCTTCTTTCCGACTAAATTTTCGGGAGCGTAATATTGTGCAATTCCCGAAACAACCTGTCGTCCTCCCATACCGTCGTCAAGCTGTAAACAGAGAAGTTTATCAGATTTTTTAACTTTTTCAGCCGATACCACTTTTGCAACACAGATTTCAACTTTTGCAAAATCATCAATTGTAATTTCGGGAGCAAGTTCAATTTTTTCAGATTCAGTCTCTTTTGTTTCGCCCTTTTCCTCTACTGAAAGTTTTGACTGTGCATCTTCCATATTTTTCTTGATTATGGAGTTAAGTTCTTCAATTTCCTTTTCAACGTCAATACGTGGGAAAAGTATATCACCCTTGTGTACAGTTACATTTTCGGAAAGTATACCGAAACCAAACAGTTTGCTGTATTCAACATCAGATTCAGATGCGCCAATCTGCTCCCATACTTTCGGCATGGTTTCAGGCATAAACGGACTAAGAAGTGCGGAAATGATTCTGATAGCTTCAAGAAGATTATATAAAACAGTTGCAAGTCTTGCTTTCTTTGATTCGTCCTTGCCAAGTTTCCATGGTTCTGTCTCATCAATGTACTTGTTTGCACGGTCAACTGCCTTGAAAATTTCTTCAAGAGCCTGCTTGATTTTAGTTTCGTCCATATACTTTTCGACTTCAAAGAATACACTTACAACAGCCGACTTAAATTCTTCATCAAGTGCATCTGCCTCACGCTCTGCCGGAAGTGTACCGCCGAAATACTTGTCAGCCATTGCAACAGTTCTTGAAACGAGATTTCCGAAACCATTGGCAAGGTCGGCATTTATTCTGTTAATCATAATTTCATTTGAGAATGAACTGTCCGCACCAAGTGCCATTTCACGCAAAATATGGTATCGAATAGCATCACAGCCATATCTTTCACCAAGTACAAACGGGTCAACAACATTTCCGAGGGATTTACTCATTTTTTCGCCGTTGAACGTAATCCAACCGTGTACAGCAAGATGCTTTGGCATAGGCAAATCAAGAGCCATAAGAATTGCAGGCCATATAATAGCATGGAATCTCATAATATCCTTTGCAACCATATGAACATCGGCACTCCAGAATCTGTCGAAATCGTCATATTTGTCATTCATGTAGCCGAGTGCTGAAATATAGTTTGAAAGTGCGTCAATCCATACATACACAACATGACCCTCATCAAATGTTACAGGAACTCCCCATTTGAAAGTTGTACGTGATACACACAAATCCTCAAGACCGGGCTTTATAAAGTTGTTTACAAGCTCTGTTGCACGTGTTTTCGGACGGAGATAGTCTGTTTCTGTGAGAAGTTTTTCAATACGTTCAGCAAACGGAGACATCTTAAAGAAATAAGCTTCTTCTTTTGCGAAAGTGACAGGGCGGTGACATTCAGGACAACAGCCGTTTTCGTCAAGTTGTGAATCAGTCCAGAAACTTTCGCATGGAGTACAGTATTTTCCCGAATATTCGCCTTTGTAGATGTATCCTTTATCATAAAGAGTCTTAAAAATCTTCTGTACTGTTTCAATGTGGTAATCATCAGTTGTGCGGATATATCTGTCATAATCAATATTCATGTATTTCCAAAGTTTCTTGAATTTTTCAACAACTTCGTCAACAAACTCTTTAGGTGTAACACCTTTTTCAGCAGCTTTCTGCTCAATTTTAAGACCGTGTTCGTCTGTACCTGTAAGGAACATTACGTCATAACCCTGCATTCGCTTGAAACGAGCGATAGAATCGCAGGCTACTGTTGTATAGCAGTGTCCGATATGTGGATTGCCTGACGGATAATAAATAGGAGTTGTAATATAAAAGGGTTTTTTTGACATAAAATCTCTCCAATCATAATATATTAGCTTGCAAGTGAAACAGGCTTATTGATATTATAACACAAAATTTTCTGTTTGTCCATTGTTTTTTCAAAAAAATATTGACTTATTTGCAAAAATAGGGTATTATATATATGTATGAACAATAGAGGAGAATTTAATGAATAACAAAAAACAAACTTTCTTTTCTGTCGCTGGCTGTATTATGACGGCAGTAACAGTTTTTTTCGGTGCTGTATTTTCAACCGCTTCACCAAGCAAAACAAAATATCCTGTTTTCGGTGTAGATGTTTCAAATTATCAGGGGAAAATTGATTGGAAAAGAATTGAGGAACAAGGTGTAAAATTTGCATTTATCAAAGCTACAGAGGGAAGCGGTCATGTTGACGAATCAGTAAAATTCAATCTTGAAAATATTGCTGAAACTGCTATCCGCAAATCGTGCTATCACTTTTTCAGCTTTGACAGTGCAGGCGAAACACAAGCAGAAAATTTCATATCAGCAGTTGACAAGGATAAAATAGATATGCCTCCTGTTGTTGATATTGAATACTATGGAGATAAACATCAGAACAAGCCGACAAGTGAGGAAGCAAAAAAAATACTGACTCCACTGCTTGAAATGCTCGAAGATTATTACGGTACAAAGCCGATAATATATACTACTTTGCCTGTTTATTACAGATACATTCACGAAAATTTCAGCGATTATCCATTGTGGATTCGCTGTACTCAACTTGAGCCTGATTTATTTAACTGGGACTTCTGGCAATACAGCGACTGCGGAACTCTTGACGGTTACAACGGAAATGAGCCTTGTATTGATTACAATGTTTTTTACGGAACAATGGAGGAATTTGAGAAATACTATGATATTTAAGTTAAAATCATCAGTCAAGGACTATATATGGGGCGGTACTAAACTTCGTGACGAATACGGAAAAACAGGCGAATATGAAAGAATTGCTGAAAGCTGGGAGTTAAGCTGTCACCATGACGGACTTAGCATAATAGAGGGAATGAATATTCCGCTTGTGGAATATCTTGCAAAGCACCCTGAAGCTATGGGCGAAAACTGTAAAAAATTCGATGATTTCCCTATATTGATTAAACTGATTGATGCAAGGGACAATCTTTCTGTACAGGTTCACCCGAATGAAAAGTATGCTATGGAACACGAGGGCGAACATGGCAAAACTGAAATGTGGTATATAATAGACTGCGAGCCTGATTCGTCTATTATTTACGGTTTCAAAGATAAAATCACTAAAAAAGAGTTTAGACAAGCTATTGAAAATAATACACTCTTTGACAAAGTTAACATTGTACCCGTGCATAAAGGCGATGTTTTCACGATTAAAGCAGGTACGCTCCATGCAATCGGCAAGGGAATTTTACTTGCGGAGATTCAGCAGAGTTCAAATGTAACTTATCGTGTGTATGATTATGGCAGAAACAGGGAACTTCACATAGACAAGGCTATTGATGTTGCAAGGCTTACACCAACTCCACCAACTCCAATAAAACCAGTTGAAAATATAAAAAACAGTTATGCTGATGATTATAAAATTATAAACAGCAAATATTTCAAGGTTTTTCTTGAACATGGCAACACAAAATATATATCATTTCACATTCCGAAAAAATCATCATTCACTCATGTTCTTGTAATTGAGGGTAATGGCATAATACAGGCAGATTACTGCACAAGTGAAACGAAGATTATAAAAATAAAAAAGGGTGACAGCTTTTTTATTTCAGCAGGAAGTGACTGGGGAATTTTAGGAAATTGCAGTATAATTTATACTGTTATATAAATAAAAAAAACGGAGGAAATTTTTATGAAATACTATGTAGGAATCGACTTAGGCGGTACAAATATTGTTGCAGGTGTTGTTGACGAAAACTACAACATCATTGCAAAAGCAAGCACTAAAACAAACTGCCCACGTCCTGAAAAGGAAATTGCTGACGATATGGCAAAAATGGCTTTGCAAGCTGTAGCAAATGCAAATCTCACAATTGAACAGATTGAGTGGGTAGGAATCGGCACACCCGGTATTGCAAACAGTTCAACAGGTATTATTGAATTTGCCGGAAATCTTGGATTCAACAATACTCCTATGGTAAAGTACATTCAGGAGACTATTGACAAGCCCGTATTTATTGAAAATGACGCTAATGCTGCTGCTTATGGCGAATATGTTGCAGGTTCTGCAAAGGGTGCAAAAAATGCTGTATGTATCACACTTGGTACAGGTGTCGGCGGTGGAATTATCGTTGACGGCAAAATCTATGCAGGCTCAAACTTTGCAGGTGCAGAAATCGGACATACTGTTATCGAAGTTGACGGCGCACAGTGTTCATGCGGACGTAAAGGCTGTTTTGAGGCTTATTCTTCTGCAACAGGTCTTATCCGTATGACGAAAGAGGCAATCGCTGAACACCCTGACTGCAAAATGGCTGAAATGGCAAAGGAAAAAGGCAAGGTTACAGCACGTACTTCATTTGACTGCATGAGAGCTGGCGACAAGTATGCAAAGGCTGTTGTTGACAAGTACATAAAATATCTTGCAGCAGGTATTACTAATACAATCAATATCTTCCAGCCTGATGTACTTTGTATCGGCGGCGGCGTATGTAATGAGGGCGACCCGTTACTTCTCCCTATGAAAGAACTTGTTGAGAAAGAAAACTTTGCAAGAAATTCAGCTAAGAAAACAGAAATTGTTATTGCTAAACTTGGCAATGATGCTGGAATTATCGGTGCGGCATTCTTGGGTAAGGCTAATGAATAATAAAAATTCTGTAATGACTATTCATGCAGAACGTGACAGCGTATGCATGGGTGATGACTGCAATGCACCCAATGCAAGAGAACTTCCATATAGTTCTGATGAACATATCTCGGCATTTCTTATAAATACGGTAGCAAAATATGTGCCTAATGTAACTAATTCCACATGGGTTATTATTTCAGGTACAGGTGATGAAGTCGGCTGTATTATATTTGACAAAAACAGTAAAGTCAACTGTACACTTGCAACCAAAAGAGATATTTATGTCTATGAATTAGGCGATTCTATATTTTGTAGACTAAAATAAAAATTAGGCTGTATGCACAAAAATTCTTTGTAGAATTTGTGCATACAGCTATTTTTTTTCCTCCTGCAACAAAATCAGGATTTTTTTACACTATATTTATGAATCGATTTAAAGGAGGGATTTCATATGACTGATTTCTCCGCAGATGTAAAACTTGCAATGAATGGCAATACAAAAGCATTTGCAAGGCTTTACTCTCTTGTATACAAGGATTTATACCATATAGCACTCTATAGTTTAAGAAGTTCACATGATGCTTGTGATGTAGTAAGCGATACTGTTCTTGACGCTTTCTGCACTATACACAAATTAAGGGACGAAAAGTCATTCAGAAATTGGATTATGCGTATACTTTCAGCAAAAATCAAACAGAAACAGCGTGACTATTTCAGTGATACAACAGTACTTACAGATGAAAACGAGCCTGAAAATGAGTTTGATTTTGAAAATCTTGAATTAAAAGATGCTATGGAAAAATTAGACCCGCAAGACCGTCTGATATTATCGCTTTCAGCAATAGACGGCTATACAAGTGAGGAAATTTCTCAAATCTGCGATATAAAAGCAAACACAATACGTTCAAGAATAGCACGCATAAAAAAGCGACTGCGTCTTGAATTATCCTGAAAGGACTTACATCATGAAGAAAAAATCACAAAAAATTCCAGCATTTATTACATCATGTGTTATAATTATAGGTACAGTAGTCAGTTTAGCTTATATCCGCAAAATAAATCTTGAAAAAATATATCAGAAAAAGTATGAAGAACATATGCAGTTTCATGAAAAGGAAAAAGAATTGTACAAGTCTATGATTGAAAGGAGAATATCTCATGAATAATGACAGAGATAAAGTAAAAGAAATACTTGAATCGGAAGAAGTACCCGAAAAGCTCAACCCTGAAAACATCAGTAAGATGCTTGACGAAAAAGCACCAAAGAAAAAGCGTTCAGGTATATCAGTTTTCGGACGTATAACAGCTATGACGGCAGCTTGTGCATTGATTGTCGGCACTACAGTTCATACTGTTAATAATTATAGTTTTGTCAAGAAAAACTGTTTTAAAGAAAATTCTGTTGCTGACAATAATAATGATATATCATCATCAAGCACAACATCAACCAATGTTGAAACAGTTACGCTTGAAAATGTAGCTGCTCCGTATATGTCAGGCGCAAAGGACTATGAGCAGATTTATAAGCTTATAAAAAAAGCTGAAAAACAGCATACAATTTACAAAAACATCATAACAGGCGGCAGTGTCAATTTTGAAGCTGCTGTTGATGAGGCAGTAAATGAAGATGTTGCTCCGGCAGAATTTGATGACAGAGCCACTCAATCAAATGAAGCAGGTTATGATTATAATAAAGCTGAAGAAAAACCCGCAACAGAATTTACTCCGCCGATTACAGAGCCAACAACCATACCAGAATCAACAGAAACAACTACAGAGGTAGTCACGACAGAAGAAACGACTGAAACAGTCACAACAGCAGAATCAACAGAAACAGAGTCAACAACAGAAAGTGCAGAAACAACTACAACTACAACTGAAAATGATGAAGATGAGGACTATTCCGACACATATAATCAGGAAGCAGGAGTTCTTGAAGCTGATATTGTCAAAACAGACGGAAAGAAAATCTATTATCTTACAAATAAAACAATTTACGGCGGATACAATGATGACGGAGTATATGTAAATTATACGAAGAATAGTAATGTTCCTGTAATAAATATAGCTTCAGTTGACAAAGGCAATTTTACTGATTCAATACAGATTTCAGTTGCTCCCGAAACTTATCTTGAGGACGGCTGGGAAAGCATTATATCTGTAAACGATATGTATTTGTATAATGACATGATTGCTGTTATCGGTAATGTCAATTCTTCATGTCAGATTTTTGATTATGATGAGAAATACTATGATGATGAATGGAAATCATGGTATACACCATATCACTATGAAGATGACAACAAATGCTTTGTATCGTTCTATACAAAAGATGCTGAACTTATCGGCACATACTGGCAGGACGGCGATTATAGTGATGTAAGAATATCCCCCGACGGATATATGTACCTCACATCAACATATTATTCATGCTCATTCAGTGAAATTGAAGATGCTGACGATATAGAAAGATATATTCCGAAATGTGGTGTTGATGATGATGTTGAGTGTATGCCTGCGGGCGATATACTTTTACCAAAAAAGAAGCTTGACAACAGCATGAATTTGAGCTATACTATAATAGGAAGCATTGACCTTACAGTGTCAGAACAGTTTACCCCTGTTGATTCAAAGGCACTTGCTGATTATACAGGAAACCTCTACAGTTCAGCCGACAACATCTATGTAACTTTCGGCTATGAAGATACAAATATAACAAGAATATCAGTCAGTGGCGGAAATATAGTTCCTATGGCATCAGGAAAAGTTGAAGGCTCTGTTAAAGACCAGTTTTCAATGAGTGAATATGACGGCTATTTCCGTATTGCTACAACTGTCAGCAAATGGGTTAATCATGGAAACTTTATTACTGACGCATTAGGAGTTCCTACAGAATCAGAATTTATAAGGGACAATAGAGTGTATGTTCTTGATATGGATTTGAACACTATCGGATTAGTCAGCGGATTTGGTGAGAATGAGACAATCAAATCAGTGAATTTCAGTGGTAATATGGGCTATGTTGTAACGTACAGACAGACTGACCCGCTTTTTGCAATTGATTTGTCAAATCCTGCCGAACCGTTCATTACAGATGAATATAAGATTAATGGATACAGCACATATATGCAGAACTGGACAGACGGCTTATTATTGGGATTCGGTGTAGATGCAGACGAAAACGGCATTGAAAACGGTGTGAAACTTGTAATGTTTGATAATTCAGACCCATATAATCTCAAGGAAGTCGGACTTTATTCAATAAACAATCAGAATGATGATGAAGTCTATATCCATTCACCTGCGGTATGGGAGAGAAAACAGCTCCTTATTGCACCTGAAAAGAATCTTATCGGTGTACCTGTTACAATATATGAGAATATATATGACCATGACAGAATAGAATATGTGTTCTTCTCATATGAAAACGGTGAATTTATCAGAAAAGGTGCAGTTTCAAAGGATTTAATACATGATTACAATACCAGCACATCATACTTTGACAGAGCCGTATATATTGGTGATTATGTATATATTCTTTCTGCTGATAAATTTGTTTCTGCTGATATTGAAACTATAACTGTTACGGACGAAATTAACTTTGATTAAGTCAATGCTTCACAAAATTATTATTGTGTATGATTATGGAGTGATAATTTGTGAAGAAAATCATATGTACTTTTATGGCATTTGCCCTGCTCCTAACAGGCTGCGGACAAAATATAAGCTATGTTCCTGAAGAAGTAGGCATTGCAACAGCTACTCAACCCACAACAGAAGAAGTTTCCACGAAAAAGAAACGACAGGACAGCACAGCAATTGTTACAGACATACCAGAAACAACAACAGTTTCAACAGTATCAACATCATCAGGAAAAACAACAGTAACTTCTACAGACAAAATTTCTGAAACAACAACAGAAAACACAGGTACAAATCAAACAACAGAACAGACAACCAAAACAACAACAGAATCATATTATCTTGATGGCGTTGTATATGAAGTATACGACGATTCTATACTTATAAATGAAACAGACCTGAAAAAAGTGAAAGTATCTGTAGCTGATTCTTCTGAAATCAAAGATATTCAGATAGGTGATGTTGTTGAAATAGCATACAACGGACTTATCGATGACGGATATATTTCATATGCTTATGACGCTTATTCTGTTGAAGTAACAAAAAAAGCCGACAAAAAGTATGAATTTCAGAAATTTGAATGTAATGGAATGTCATTTTCTATGCTTGTTCCTGAAAACTGGAGCAACAAAGCTATTGAATATCCACAGGATAATGACTTCACCGACTGGGGAATAAGATTTATTCCAAATGGCGAAAGCATGGGAATTGATATAAGCTGGCACTCCTCAATCCAGCTGCAAAGCAGTCTCGGCAGTCGTCCGAAAACAGTAAGCGGTCTGAATGTAACAGAATATACACAATCGGGCGTATGGAGATTCATTACATTTGAAAACAATTACATTATATCAAACAACTTATTTGATTCTGAAGAGTACAGCAATTATGTAGATGAAATAGACTTTATTATAAATACGATTGAATTTAACTGAAAAAAATCCCTCTTTATGATAAAGAGGGATTCGCATTTTAAAGATTATTTGTTTTCAGCCTGAAATCTCTTAAGAGAACTTGTACCGCCTGTTGAACTGTAAGCATAATAATCAAGAAGATTTGAAGCATCATTTGCATCTATATTGCCGTCACCATTAACGTCAGCAGCTTTCTGATTTTCTTCAGATAATGGATTTTCCTGACCTGTTGAAAGTGCTGAATATGTAGCAAGAACTTCTGTTGCATCATTTGCATCAATAAGAGTATCACCATTTATATTGCCAAGAACATAAGTTCCTGCAATATTTCTATACTTTTCAAGTGCCATATTAGGATACTGGTCTTTTTTATCAAGCTTTTCATATGCAAGATTGAGAAGTCCGCCGTCATCATTCTTTTCACCAAGAATATTGAGAATATTTACAGCAATTGCAAGATGTCCTGCCTGATTCGGGTGAACCTTGAACTCTTTTACCGATGCATCTTCAAATCCTGTAAAATACCACGCATAGCCGTCTCCTGCTGTAAAATCAGTATAAATATCAGCAATTTCAACACCTTCAACTCCGTCCAGCTGTTCAACATAAGAATCAACAACTCTCTCAAAAGTAGGTTTAAACAAAGCAAACATCTGCTTATACTTATCAGGAACATAGTTTTCTTCCAACTGCAAAGGATTGTAGATATTCTGAACTATAATACGTGCATCAGGATTTACAGCCTTTATCTCTGCAACCATCTGTTCAGTATTTGCAATTACTTTTGTCTGGATAACACGGTCATATTGTTCATAGTTTCTGTTTGAATCAGTAATAGTAAGATTGTTGGCAAGTCTTGTTATTTCATTGTTAAATTTTAATGCCTCGCTGACATCTGACAAAGAACTTTTAAGTTTATCAACATCAATCATCTGCATCATCTGACTGAAAGCAGGATTTTCAGGAATATCATCAGCTGTATATCCTTCAGCAAGACAGCCCATTCTTGAAAAAAGTTTAAGCATGAAATTTGATGAGTAGTGGATAACATCATTTGCACCTGACGAAATAATTACAACATCAGCGTCTTTAAGGTCTGTAGACTCTTTAATCTTGCTTAAAGTATCAGTCGTTTCATCGCCTGCTTTGGCATAGTTGCTTACATTTCCTCCGATATAGTCAGCAATAATCTGACCATAGTTATATTCTGTTCCGCTCAAATCATAACCCTCTGCAATACTGTCGCCGAAAACGACAATATTTTTTCCGTCCCCATATTTTTCATCGGCAGAAGCATAAACAGCTCCAATTGATGAAACAGCAAGAGTTGCAGATAAAACAGCAGAAATAATTTTTTTCATATTTTCGTCCTCCATTTATATTTATACGGCAGAACCGTTTATTTAATTATACAGCATTTTTTATGTTATGTCAAGAAAAACAGTAAAATTCCATAAATTCCACAAAATCAGTTATAGAATTTTCCGACACAAATCAAAATATTACCATTTTTCATTGACATGACAGCTTTTCTGATGTATAATATTATTAAAATAAATTGAAATTTATGGAGATAAAGCAATATGACAAATGTATATGAAAACTGTCCTAAATTTGAAAATGATAAATATTTGCTTAGATTTGTGGAAAGAGAAGATATAAATGATTTATTAGAAGTCTATAGCGATAAAAACGCATTGCCTTTCTTTAACAGTGATAATTGTGATGGGGATAATTTTTATTATCCTACTAATGAAAAAATGGAAAATGCGATAAACTTTTGGTTAAGGTCTTATCAAACAAAGTGATTTGTTAGATGGACGATTATTGACAAACACATTTCAAAAGCAATAGGAACAATAGAAATGTTTCATAGAATATCGGACGATAATTTTAATGATATGGGTGTACTTCGACTTGATGTGAAAAGTGATTATGAAAAATCAGAAGTATTGAAAGAACTGTTAGAACTTTTTATTCCACAAACGTATGAACTGTTTAATTGTGATGAGATAATAACTAAAATACCAATCTATGCAGTTGAGCATTTAGATGCGATGCAAAATTATGGGTTTACAAAATCGAAATATCTTATGATTGGTACAAATGACCATTACGCCTATAATGGATATTGGACAATAAAAAAGCTATAAGACAAATTATGATTTATACGAGTAACCGAATAATAAATATAAGCCCTGAAACAAAATTGCTTCAGGGCTATACTTCTTTATTAGTGCTGAAATTCTTTGTTTTTTCAGCCCTCAATCTGCTTTGCAAGAAATTGCGCTCCTGCATTTATAAGACTTTTTTGCAGTTCTGTTACTTCTGTACTCTTTTCAGATGTCATAAATGCAACAGCACCCGAAACATCTCCTGCTGTTATTATCGGTACAGCGGCTATAGCTGTACGCTCAACACCCTCTGCAGGATAAAAGTTGTTTGTTGCACCGTCAGGACAGAAATACTGTCCACGATTTTCCATGATTTCCTCAAGTTGTGCAGACACACGTCTTTCAGCAAACTCACGTTTAGGAAGTCCAGCTGATGCTGTAACATGGTCTTTATCAAAGACAACTACAGGACAGCCTGCTGTCTTATACATTACTTCTGCTAAATATACTGCATTTTCGCTCATTTCACTTATAGCTGAATATTTCTTAAAAATAACTTCACCTTCATTATTGGTGTAAATTTCAAGAGGGTCACCGTCACTGATAAGATTGACACTGAGAGAATTACCTTTACTTGTGGTAATCTGTGACGATATATTCCCAGTGCCTTGATTAAAATTTGCGGAGACTACCTTGCTTTCTGGTTTAAGTTCATCAGGAATACCAAGCCTGAGAAGTTCATCAATATCCGCTTTCAATTTAATCTCGATACGGTCAGTAAAAACGTCTATTCTGTCAATGATAAAATCAACATCAGCCTTTGTGAGAGAATTTTTGTTGATTATAGTGTCAAAAACTTCCATAACACTTTTGGCGGTACGGTTCATGGCAATAATTGCATTGTGCTTATCGGTAGCAAGCTGTATCTGATTTCTGAAACCCTCTATCTGCAACATAAGTTCGTCAACCTGCTCCTGATAGATTTCTTCGAGCATATCTTCTCTTTCAGGGTGCTTTGCAATGTCCTTGATGTGCTGACGATTCAGGAATTTCAGTTCTGTTTTGATGTCCTCAATCTTCTGCAACAGAACCTCTACAACGTTTTTACTTGATGATGTTTCTTTCTGCTCATTGTCAATAGATTCCTGCAATTGTTCAAGCATAAATTCTGAATTATCACGGACTTTACGCACATAAGATTTAAGTAAATCGTCAAGCATATCAACTCTTGTATGATGTGATGAACACGCTTTTACACCGTGCCTGTGATAAGTTCCGCAACGATAGGCAGGCGGTAAATCTGCACGGCTCATTGAAAACATAGGACTTCCGCAGTCACCACAGAACAAATGACCTGTATAAACATTGTCATATTTTTTAACTCCACGATAATTTGATGTTGAACGGAGTTTCATTTGCTCCTGAACTGCCGAGAAAACTTTGTAATCAACTATAGCTTCATGATTGTTTGCAATTACAATGTGGTCTGTTTCCTGTAACTTCTCATCACTTCCGTTAATTTTCTTACGGCGATATTTTCTTTGTCTGAGAGTACCAATATAGAAATCATTTTTCAGAATTTCGCTGATAGTTATGATACTCCATTCAGGTTTTGATTTGATTTTGTATTCCTCGCCCTCTGCTTCTTTTCGGAGCTGTTCAGTCTTGCGTGGCGTGGGAATATGGCTGTCCGTGAGATAGTTGGCAATTTTCTTATATCCCCAGCCCTCACAATAAAGCTGAAAAATCTTCCTTACAACTTCCGCAGACGGCTCGTCAACTCTGAACTGCATTGTCTTGCTGTTAGTCATTATGTAGCCATACGGAACGGCACATATCCACTTGCCCTCTTCCTGACGACGTTTTATAACAGATTTAACTTTTTTAGACGTATCTGTTACGGGCATTTCATTTACAAGAAATCTGAACTGAATCGCTGTCCATTCGTCAGATGTGGGGTAGTCTATACCGTCACCGATAGATATTATACGCATTCCTGCATCTCTCAAATCTTCCAGTTCAACAAGTCCTCTGCTTGTACGTCTTGAAAATCTCGAAAAGTCCTTAACAATAAGAATATCATACTCACCCCTGAACATTTTCCGGCGTAATACCTGATATTCTTCTCGCTGGTCGAATGTGTAGCCTGAACGGTCACGGTCAGCATAAAAATCAAGCTGAGAATCAGGGAAAGTTCTGTACACATAATCTTCAATAATCGATTTCTGATTTTCAATAGACGTGTTATCCTTGTCGAGTTCTTCATCAACTGAAATTCTGCAATAGCCTGCAATTTTTAGTGATTTACTCATACTTCCTCCTTACTATCAATATTATTCAAAAATTTGATATAGTTTATAATAACATTGTAGCACATATTAAAAGAAAAATCAATTGGCATATTATACAAAAAACAGGCACAGTTATTTAAACCGCACCTGCTGTATATCATATATTGCGAATCAATAGCTGACTTGTACAGTCAACCAAGTCAGCACTTCCCGACAAAAAGAAAATAACCTTGCTTTTTTCGTTATCAGCAAGTAGCTTATCTGTCAGTTTTTTGCGGTCAACTGTTTCCTGTTCATCATTGGTCAGCCATACTTCAATAAAATTCTTATTTCTTGTTATCTCCAAACTTCTCATCTCCCGTACTATAATTATTGCCATAAAATAGTGAATTATTCTAACACATTGTTTTTTCTGTTATCTTTATAAATTTCAAATTCAGTTGCTAAGGCACGGGAATTGATAAACTCCATAGCCCTGCGGTATTTTGATTTCAACTGCTCCAGTTCTGAAACTTTTTCAGCACTCTTTTTCAACTTATCACGGGAAAAAGTTGCAGGCTGTCTATACTTGTCAAGTTCAGCGGTCAAAAATTTGACCTGTACTTCCAAATCAGTGACTTTCTGCGATAACTCCGCATTTTCAGATTTCAGTTTTTTGGTATTTTTCACACTCGCAACCTGTTTTTTCGCAAGATCTGTTAAATTTTGAAAATCTTCCTCGGAAATAGAAATTTTCTTGCTGAATTTTGATTTTTTCGCCTCTATATTGTCAATCTCCACGACTTTCACTTTCTTTTCAGCAGCTGATTTTAATTCACTGTTGAGTGCATCAAGTTCACACTGCGATTTTCTATTCTCAACTGCTAATTGTTCCGATTTTCGGCGTTGCTCTTTGTATTCAGCGACTTCTAAAGTACCACGTGCTTTTTCCGGTGGTAACGGTTCGATTCCATGCTGACGACAGATTCTATTCAACACATCGACTTCCGCAGTCCGCCAACGTGCGATAGCCTGTTTTCCATCACCGTAGCCCATTTCTTTGAGCGCCTGGGCGATACCATTTTGAATGTCCATTCCCCGTTTGTAATGTCCGATAGGTATGTAATCAATATGCAGATGCGGAGTTGCCTAGTCCATATGCAGAACGGCATTGAATACATGAAAGTTCGGATTTCGTTCCTGAAAGTCGTTCATGTATTCCGTCAGACAGTCCGCCACAAGCTGAAAATCTTCCGTACCAAATCCCGAATCCTCTATTTTTCCAATCTGCACTACATCTTCATAGAAACTTTTACGCTTATCGCTTGCAGTAATCACGGAATTTGACGGCTTGCAGTGAAATAAATGCTCATAGTAAGTGCCGTGAATTTTCCGGTCATTTCTTTTCTGTTGGGCATTGTACCTCTCGACCGCATCGCCGAAAAGTTCGTTGTACACTTCATCAATAGGCTTTGAAATCAATGTCACGTTGTCGGCAATACGGCTTTTGTCAACATTATTAGCAATAAAAGTTCTGTTATTGTGAGTGATTGAACCCTTGCCCTGTCCGAATGATATTCTCTTTGATTTCATATTTTTTCCTTTCTGTAAGCTAAGGGAAGTGCTATCGCAAACGGCTTGATAGCCGGATTTACAAAGGGCTTACGCCGTTTGTAACGCCTTAGTACTTGCGACATCAGTGTGACCACTAACATCACAAGTACACGGCGCTCTGCGAGGCTAAACGGCAGACGGAGCTGCCGAAATCACTTTTGAAAATAAGAAATCAGGTCAGCCTTGTTGATGAGAATTTTTCCACGTCTGCCCTCACCAGTGCGGACAAATTTCACCTTATTTTGTGCAACGAGTTTACGGACGGTGTTTTCAGAAAGTCCCTTGATGGCATCACAACATTCCTTGACCGTGAGCATTTCAACAGGTTTTTCAGTAGGCTCTGAAACTTCCGTATCATTTGTAAGCTGAATTAACAGATTCATAATCTGGTCTGCGATTTTTTCCTTTTCAATCTTTGTCATAAAAACTCCTCTTTCTCTCTTGGCGAGTTTGTGATTTGTGAATTTTCAGCATTATCAACATTATCGACAAAATACATTCAAGTGTCGATTGTGCTGAAAATGTTGATAGTTCAGATATTTGGATTTATATAAATCATAATTCCGCTTTTATTATTTCCATTTACACCCTTGACAGTTTCACGGCGAATATATCCATATTCTTCGAGCATTTCAGCAGTCTCATTGAAATCCTGTGCGTTCTTGAAAAGTGTGCATCGGCAGATTTTGTACAGGTCATTCTGACGAATCTTATAAATATTTTTCGATTTGATTTTTTCGATAACTCGTTCAGCCTTGACCGTTCCAATGTCAACATCGCCCTGTCCATAGGCAAAAATTGCCTGTTCACGATAATAATTTGCAATCTCAATTGAAGAACAAAGTGTATCCAGACTTATATGAACTTCGGCAGGATTTTTGTCATCAAGTTCGCACTTTACACAGTGAATTATTCCGCAGATTCGCAAAATCAAGCCGTGATATTTTCCGCCCCAGTCACGACAGAACGCCATTTCCGTAAGCAGATTTTTTTCAATAAAATTGTTGTAATAGTCAACAAATTCTTTAAAAGCCTTGCCCTCAAAATGCAGATATATCTCATTTTTATCACGATATGTAAATTTTTTATGCAGAAGTCTGTAAATCAGATGCTGATAATTTTCAGTGACATTTTTCGGCATCGGCTGAGTGTCGTACTTTCGCTGACCGATGTTGCTTTGCGGAAAACAATAAATCAGTCGTGCAATCAGACCACTACCACGAAATGCCATGTTGTTTATCATGCTGTCGAACACATAAGGCTGGCACGCAAGGCAAATCGACATATACGGGCGTTTCAGCGTGATACTGTCCCTGCCTACTCGGTCACTTATATACGTTTCACCGTTGTATGATTTAAGTATCAAATCAAGATTTGGAATATTATTCGAGTAGCGACCATTAAAGTTTCCAATCATACCCGCCTCGTCCGAAATCATGAGCAGTGACTTGTTTTCATAAAGCAACCTAACAAGAGCCTCTGGCGTTACGTCATCAACAACGATACGGCGAAAATTATTGTCCTGAATATTGCTGATTTTAGTCTGTAAATCAGCAATTTCGTCCGCTGTAACATCATCTTTCTTTTCAAGTGCAAACAGTTGACTTTCAAGAATTTTTCTCTCTGCCTGACATTTGAAAATGTCGGTTTTGTTCTGTTCGTTCCAGTCGTGTGTGAACTGAGCAAAAGGACGTTTTATTGCCGAAATTACAGGCGATTTCTTGAAACTCGGTTCAGCAATTGTGAGTGCATCAATCACAAGTGGTTCAGTGTGGTCACGCTTGCCCGACATTCTGTAAACTTCCGAAAAACAGTAGCTTAGCGCAGAAATCAGGGCAGTTCCAGCCATTGCAACATCTGTTGACGTACTTTCCGATACCGCAAAAGCTATGTCACGCAAAATCGGCGGAAGTGCGTTTGCAGGGTAGTTAATCAGGCTCGACCTATCTCGGCGAAGTGGAAAAGGATTTTTCCATTCATTCATTTTATCACCTTTCTTTTTCTGATGTTCAAAATCGAATGTATCTTGACACAAATTCGATTTCATGATAAAATTATATCACGAAAAAAAACAGTATTTCAATATGTCAGGCAGAATAAATACAGTGTCAGGGGAAATTAAGACATGAAAAATCTGAATCAGGAAATCACGAGAAATAATATTATAAATATGAGAAAATCCCATAAATACAGCCAAAGACAGCTTGCCGAACTTGTAGGGGTATCACGTACAACATACAACGGAATTGAAAACGGAAAAGTAAAAATCACGATATTTTATGTTGAATTACTCGCAAAATTTTACAATGTTCCGACTGAAAAAATTGCAGTAGTTTCGGGTAGTTACGACGAAGGATTTTATCATGGAATGCAGGCTCAGAAAAAAATAAATGACAGCGAATTTGACAGTAAAAACATGAAAATATATCAGACTGAAAAAGAATTATTATCAGGTGAAAAAATGGAAAGTACGCTTTATCATGCATTAAAATCTATGGGATATACACTGGACATTATAGATTTGAATGAGTGTGACCCTGCAATAATTCCGTCTGATATTTTGAAATCATGTGACAGTGGAAAAATTTTCATTCTGAAAAAAGAAAAAAATTTCGTTGCATACTGGTCACCTGATGATTTCTGTAAATTCGAGCATTTTATTATGACTTCAATAAACGGCTATTTATCGGAACTTGCACAAAAAACTTATGAGGCATCAGAAAATCCGAAAAGCAAAGATTTTGTTTTCATTGACGGCAAAAGAGTTTCTTTCCGCCGAAATTCCAACACGTTCAAGCCGAATACAGAAACTAAAAAACTTTTTACAACTGATTCAAAAGAAGAAAAATATTTTGAATGCAAAAACATAGATGAACTTAAAGATAACCTTAAAATTTATGGTATCAAAAATGATGAAGATAGCAAAAAATAAGCTATAATACTAAAAAACAGTATTGACTTTTTCAGACAATTATGCTATAATTTTTACAAAGTTTGGATTGTGAGGGATTGTTGTGACTGAAAAGGAACAGAAAAAATCTGCAAAAGAATTCGCTGAAAGGTGGAACGGAAAAGGATACGAAAAGGGCGAAAGTCAACTATTCTGGATTGATTTACTGCAAAATGTTTACGGAGTTAATAATATTTCCGAATTTATTACTTTTGAAGAACAGGTCAAACTTGACCATACTTCTTTCATTGACGGCTATATTGATGCAACGCACGTTATGATTGAGCAGAAAAGTATTGATAAAGACCTGCGAAAAGCTATCAAGCAATCGGACGGCACATATCTGTCACCGTTTCAACAGGCTAAACGCTACGCATCGGAACTGCCGTACTCAAAACGCCCACGTTGGATAGTGACCTGTAACTTCTCAGAGTTTCTTGTGTACGATATGGAAAAACCTAATGGTGAACCGGAACAAATTTTCTTAAAAGATTTATCGAAGGACTATTACAGACTGCAATTTCTTGTTGATAACAAAAATAATGATTTTCAGAAAGAAATGCAGATTTCAATTGACGCAGGCAAAATCACAGAAAAACTCTATAATTCATTGATTCAGCAGTATAATAATCCTGATTCTGTAGAAAGTCTGAAAAGTCTGAATATGCTTTGTGTGCGGTTAGTATTCTGTTTTTATGCCGAAAATTCGGATATTTTTGTGCATAATCAGTTTAAACACTATATGCGTGATGTTCCTGTTGATAAATGGCACAGAGAATTAAAAATTTTATTCAAAATTCTCAATACCAGACTAAGCGACCGTGACCCTTATGATGACGAAAAATTAAATGCTTTTCCGTACGTCAACGGCGGACTTTTTGCGGACGAAAACATAGAAATTCCACGATTTACCGAAGAAATCAAAGATATTATCATTAATCAGGCGTGTGGTTTTGATTGGCGTGATATTTCCCCGACTATTTTCGGTGCGGTATTTGAAAGTACTTTAAACCCCGAAACACGTCGGTCAGGAGGTATGCACTATACAAGTATTGAAAATATACACAAAGTCATTGACCCACTGTTTTTAGATGATTTAAAAAATGAACTAAATGAAATCAAGTCGCTGAAAGTCGAAAAAAACCGTAATCAGAAGTTAAACGACTACAGAAAAAAATTGTCTGGACTCACGTTCCTTGACCCTGCTTGTGGTTCGGGAAATTTTCTGACTGAAACTTACATATCACTCAGACGGCTTGAAAATGAGGCTTTACGTGTGATTTACGGCGGACAGAAACAATTTAACATAGATGATGATTTAATCAAAGTCGGAATACACCAGTTTTACGGCATTGAAATTAATGATTTTGCGGTTACTGTTGCTAAAACGGCGTTGTGGATTGCCGAAAGTCAGATGATGAGAGAAACGGAAGAAATCATTGAACACGCCCTTGATTTTCTGCCGTTAAAGTCCTATGCGAACATTGTCGAGGGAAATTCCCTCCGCATTGACTGGTCGGACGTTGTGCCTAAAGACAAATTGTCATATATCATGGGAAATCCGCCCTTTGTGGGTTTTAAATTTGCATCAAAAGAACAGAAAGAAGATATGAAATTTGTATTTCACGATAGTATTAAACCTGCTTTATTGGACTTCGTATGTGGCTGGTATGAAAAAGCATCAAGTTATATTCAGAATACCAAATGTGAAGTAGCTTTTGTTTCGACTAACTCTATTTCACAAGGACAAATGGCAGGAGATTTGTGGTCACATCTTTTGGAAAAATATAAAATTCATATTAATTTTGCATGGACATCATTTGTATGGAAAAGTGAAGCAACCAATATGGCTAATGTACACGTTGTTAT
>JAIDTI010000035.1 GCA_029060755.1 Ruminococcus sp.
CTTTGAGTCTGTGGTTATTCTCATTATAACAGATTTCGGCGGTTTTTTCTATATTTTTTTCATCGAACTCACGTTGATTAATTTTGATATTATCCCAGAATAACAGAAATTCCCTCGAAAATGGGGGAATTTTTGTTTATAAAAAATCCTGCAATTGCAACATTACAGGATTTTTTGAGTTATATTTAAAATACGGCTTTTTTTATCATAAAAAGTTCTGCGCAGTCAATACAGTTTGCAAAATTTTCATTGTCTACTGATGCAAGAAGTTCATCAACTTCTGTCCATGCAACTTCGGAAACTTCTGATGCCTGAAGTACAAGATTATCAGTGTCAATTTTTTCTCTGCAAAGATATACTGCACGGATTTCATTGTCATGTATATCTCCGTTATTGTAACAGCTTTTGTGCGTACCAAGAAATTCAAGTTTACCCTCATGCAGATTTATTCCAAGCTCCTCTGCTGTTTCACGTATAGCGGATATGCGGAACTCTTCACCCTGTGGAACGTGTCCTGCTGACGAAACGTCGTAGCAGTTCGGGTGAACAGCCTTTTCTGCTGAACGTTTCTGCAAAAGTACATAAACGCCCATATCTTTTTCTTTGATTATCCATACGTGTACAGCAGGGTGTAAATCTCCGTCACGGTGGATAAGTGTGCGTGGCTTTGAAACAGGAAGAAAATGACCTTCCTCGTCAATCAGATTAAGGAACTCATCGCCGATAAATTCATAACTGTTTTTACAATGTGTATCAAAAGCTGTTGTAATTTCTACTACTGTATCATTGTCTGTATCCTCATCAGAAATATACAGTTTAAACTTTACATCGCCCGACAGATTATCAAGATAATCTGCAAGTTCTTTGCTGTCAGCAATTTTACAGTCTGTCTTGTTACTGATTTCAGCATAAATATTCTTTTCATCTTCAAGCATATTAAGATAAATTTCAATATCGCCCATAAAAATTCTCCTATGAAAAAATTTTTTTCAACGACTGTTATTATATACCCTTTGTGAGAAAAAGTCAATAGCTTTTGTGAAATTTTTCCATGAAAATATCAAGTAAAGTGTTTTCAGGTATAGGACTCCTCAACAGCATATGCTCTCAGTTCTTCATTAAATTTTACAGTAAACATAAAAGTTGCTTGTCTGTCGGGTTCGTCCTGAATAAATGAAACAGTAAAGCCGAATAATAAGTCCCTTGATTCGTGACCGCAAGGAACGTTTTCAATGCAGATGCCATAGCCTTTAATCATCTGATTGTCGGCATCTTTTAGTCTGTCAAGCCATTCATGTGCTGTTTTCATACATTTATCAAAATTATCAAGAATTTTAACAGCCATATTCAAAGATTTGTCAGAAATTTTTCCGTTTATAAGTTCAAATGCGATTTCAAAATTATTCAGCAAATTCGGATAGATATAGGCATAGTCATCTATAAATCTGAACTTATCAAAATCCTTGTTTTTCATAATTTCAATAATTTCAGGTAAATTATATGTAATCAGCATTTATGACCCCCCACTGTTTTAACGTTGGAAAATTTGTTCATTTTTTTATATTTTTCCTAAACAATAAACAGCGATTGATTTTGGATAATCATATTCAAAATCATATTTTTCTTGTTCATGTTCAATTTCAAGGCAATATTTACAACAAGAACAATCATCAACAACATTTGCATAAGGCTTACCTCGCCAATACCTACTTTTTATTGGGCAATAATCAACATGAAGAGCAAAGCCTCTTTCTATTATAGGGAATTTTTGTGCTTTATGTATTAAATATTTATAAACATTGTCTACATAACGATTAAATATCCACCTTTTTTCTGCACAGTCAGTCGTTAACATTCTTTTCAAATCATCTTCTGAAATATTTCTGTCAGCCTTACTTAAATCAATTTCAATTGTAGATATGCC
The DNA here is from genome assembly GCA_029060755.1 of Ruminococcus sp. Lineage (GTDB taxonomy): Bacteria > Bacillota > Clostridia > Oscillospirales > Ruminococcaceae > Ruminococcus. The sequence continues at coordinate 1,925 of JAIDTI010000035.1, forward strand.
ACGTGCTTTGATTTTTTCAAGTTTAACTTTATCAATTTTGTGAGTTACAAAAATTTCTACAATTAAAGTTTTATTTCCATAGTGCAACACAATATCAGGAATAATATTGTTTATTCTTTTTTCAAGTTCAACATAATCAAATTTTATTGATTGTGCTGGATAACTTCTAACTTCATAATCTCCTGTTTTAAAATTAAATGTAACTTCTGGAATTACTAAATTCATTTCTTTTTCAATAATACTTTTAGCAAGCATATGGAGAGATGTTTCATAGCCATATTTACATTCTATTGAATTATGATGTTGAAAATGATGTGCTTTTTTAGTTCCCTTATGTGCCTCAAGTAACGCTCCGCAAGAAAGGCAATAACAATTACATTTTAATCCGCTTTCTACATCTTCTATAGATGTAAGTATACCCTCTTTTAAAGCATATGTCATATTCAGCATTTATGAAATCCTACTGTTTTAACGTCGGCGACAATATTTTCAAGATTATCTTTTACTATTATATGATAGCAGTTGACGGAACGACCGTCTTTGATAAGTTGTGCTTCTGCTGTAAGACTGTCGCCCTTGACTGCACCAATAAACGCAATATCGGTATTTAATGCGACAGTTCCCATATGCTGCCAGTTTGATGCAACTGCAAATGCAAAATCAGCAAGAGTAAAATGCACACCGCCCATAACACCGCCCATAGCGTTTCGGTGAATATCAGTAAGCTTTACACTGCATTTTGCATAGTGGTCGCCGATTTCATCAATAACCATGCCGTTTTCCGTTGCAAATTTGTCATTCTTGAAAATCTCACGGACTTCCGCAAGTTTTTCGTTATAATTATCCATTTTATATCATTCCTTAATAATCAGTTTTTAATCTGTTTAGCAACAAGACTTTCTCCGCAGTAGATTTCACGGAGTTTCGGCTTTTCAATTTTGCCCGTTGGATTTCTTGGAACATCAGCAAAAATAATCTTATGCGGACGTTTATATCTTGGCATCTTATGACAAAATGTGTTTATATCTTCCTCTGTGCAGGTCATTCCGTCTTTTATGGAGATGATAGCTGCTGCAATTTCACCAAGTCGCTTGTCAGGTAATCCGATTACTGCAACATCTTTTACAGCAGGATGTGAACGGAGGAAGTCCTCAATCTGAACGGGATAGAGATTTTCACCGCCACTTATAATTACATCTTTTTTACGGTCAACAAGATAGATAAAACCGTCCTCATCTTCCTGCGCCATATCACCTGTGAGAAGCCAGCCGTCTTTCAGAGTTTCAGCAGTAGCTTTTTCGTCACGGTAATAGCAGGTCATAACTCCTGGACCTTTTATGTAAAGTTCGCCTACCTGTCCACGCTCAACAGTGTTGCCGTTTTCGTCAGCAATTTTAACTTCCCAGCCAAAACCAGCCTTGCCGATTGCACCGACTTTATGTATATTTTCCATTCCAAGATGAACACAGCCAGGACCTATGGACTCGCTTAAACCGTAGTTTGTATCGTACATATGATGCGGGAATTTTTCTTTCCAGCGTGAAATCAATGATGGCGGAACAGGTTGTGCGCCTATGTGCATAAGTCGCCATTGGTCAAGCTGATAATCTTCCAGATTTATTTCTCCTCTGTCAATGGCATCAAGTATATCCTGCGCCCACGGCACAAGCAGCCACACTATAGTGCATTTTTCGTCTGAAATAGTCTTTATTATTGACTTTGGTTTTACACCCTTTAAGAGTACAGCTGTACTTCCTGACTGCAAACTGCCGAACCAGTGCATTTTTGCTCCGGTGTGATAGAGTGGAGGAATACAGAGAAAAACATCATCTTTACTTTGTTTGTGGTGATTCTGTTCAACTTTTGCGGAATGTACAAGGCTTTCGTGATTATGTAAAATAGCTTTCGGAAATCCTGTTGTACCTGATGAAAAATAGATAGCTGCATCATCTTCATCAGTAAGCTTTATATCGGGTGATTCACCTGAACAGTTTGCGGAGTTACTGTCATAATGTTCAGCAAATGACGGACAGCCCTCACCGACATAGAAAAGCAGTCTGTTTCTGCTTATTTCGTCTGCGATTTCCTCAACACGTCCGATAAATTCAGAGCCGAACATAAGAATATCAACCTCTGCTAAATCAAGACAGTACTTTATTTCGTCGGCAGTATAGCGGAAGTTAAGCGGAACAGCCAAAGCTCCTGTTTTAAGTATGCCGAAATAAATGGGAAGCCATTCAAGACAGTTCATAAGCAGAATAGCAACTTTATCGCCTTTCTGCACACCTCTTTCAATAAGCATATTTGCAAATCTGTTTGCTTTTTCGTTGAAAACTTTCCATGTTATTTCACGTCTGTAACAACATTCAGGGTTTGGCTCAATAAGTTCATACTCTTTCCATGTAATGCGTCTTTTTTCGGTGATTTCGGGATTGACTTCAATAAGCGCAACATCATTTGCATATAATTTTGCGTTTCTTTCAAGTAATTCTGTAATAGGCATTATAAAAATATCCTTTCATGTTTTTAATCATACAAATTAATTTTAACACAAAAAAGCGTAAAAGTAAATAGATTTTATGAAAGCATTTTTCACAAAATCGACTATTAATTATTGTGAAATCATACAAATTTATGTTAAGGTTGACAAAATAAAAATCATATGATATAATAAGCATATATTAATAATGGGAGGACTGAAAATGTTTTCAGAAAAAGTAATAAATATTGCTGTTTTTGTTGCAGGCATTGATGAAGAATACCAGAATAATATTATTATTGGTATAAACAGCTATGCTCAAAAGAATAACATCAATGTATCATATTTTGCGGCTTTTGGCGGAATGATTGAGAGCAAGCTTTATGATAAAGGTGAGTACAGCATTTATGACCTTGCTAATCTTGATAATTTTGATGGTGCAATTCTCATGACAAATACAATAAATGATGATGAAGCCAAAAAGAAAATTATCGAAAATATCAAGGATTATAAAGTTCCAGCGGTTGTATTTGACTGTGATGATTGCAGTGAGTTTTACAATATAAGCATAAATAATAATAATGCTATGAGAGAAATTGTCCGTCATGTCATAACGGAACACAAAGCAGAGGTTATAAACTATATTTCAGGACCTATGTCAAATCCCGAAGCTGTTGCAAGACTTAATGCGTTCCGTGAAGTTATGGCAGAGAATAATCTCAAAGTAGATGAGAGACGTGTTTATTATGGTGAGTTCCGTTCAGCTGACGGAAGATGCGCTATTGAGCAGTGTATGAAATCAGGTCTTAAACTTCCTGATGCGTTCATATGTGCCAATGATGCTATGGCTCTTACTGCAATCAGCACCCTTGAAAAATATGGTTTCCATATTCCTGATGATGTAATTGTAACAGGTTTTGACTATACATACAGCGCAAGAAATTTCTCTCCTCTGCTCACATCTGTAAAGCGACCTCTTTTACAAATGGGAAGTTATGCCTGTCAGGTTCTTATGAATCTGATTCGTGGTCAAGAGCCTTTGAGTGAAGAACTTGAGGCATCATGTGTATTTACTGAAAGCTGTGGCTGTGCCTCACAATGTTCCGAACAGGGCGAAGAATACAGAAAAATAGCATATAAAAAAATCGAAAAGACAAACAGCAATATACAAAAACTTAATATATTAGCTGCAAGACTTGCTGAAGCTGAATCTGATACACAACTTTTTGATGTTATAAAAAAATTTGTTTCAGAACTTGGCTGCGAAAGATTTGCACTTTGTCTTTCAAGCAACTGGCAGGAGACTTATCATAGTTCAGATTATGATGATATATTTGACAGCCTGACTGCTCCGCTTATATGGACAAAAGAAAAAACAGAGTCTGTTGATTTTTTCAAAGGCTCTGAAGGTGACCCTATGCGACTTGAAAAAGGCGGAAATATCAATTATTATCTGCCACTTCATTTCAGCAATAAAGTTCATGGTTATTATATTATAACAAACAGTGATTTCCCGATAAACAGTCTTTTATGCCATACATTCTCAATGAATGTAAGTCATTCTATTGAAAATCTCCGCAAGCTTTCACATATAAGAAAAGCTGTTGACGAACTTAACAGAATCTATGTTATAGACCCTCTTTGTGATATTTACAACAGAAATGGATTTATTAAATTTGCTGACGAAATATTCAGGGATTGTGTGAAAAACAACAAGTGTATCATGATTACATTTATTGATATGGATGGACTTAAATTCATAAATGATAATTACGGACATGATGAGGGTGATTTTGCTATACAACGTCTTGCAAGTGTTATAAAATCGTGTTGTCGTTATGATGAATTATGCGCAAGATTTGGTGGAGATGAGTTTGTTTTGTTCAACAGCAATGCAACATTGTCATCTGCTGAATCGCTTGAAAAAAGATTCAATGCAAAACTTGAAAGCATAAATCAGATTATCAATAAGCCTTATACGATTTCTGCAAGTTTAGGCAGTTATACTGTAAAAGTCAGCGGAGAAGATACGCTTTATAAGATAATCAAACAGGCTGATGAACTCATGTACGAAGTAAAGAAAAACAAAAAGAACTCTCGCAGAGGTTCTGATAAATAATAAAAAAAATGGGAAATTTTTCAGATTTCCCATTTTTTACATTATTTAAAACTGTTTGTTTTTTCATCGTATACATATCCTATAAGCGAAAGTTTACGCTCAAGCTCACCCCTCTTGATGCAAAGAGTACTGCATAATTCGTCCAGATTGGAAAATTCATTACGTAGCTTTGTATTTATGTAACTCAAAAGGATTGCGGGATCATTTGGAATATTCATGGCAGAACTCCTTTCATTTAAAAAAATAAGACAGTGCTAAAAGTCTTGAAATAACTTAAGCATAAACTTTTATTCGCCTTTAACTTATGTTACTTATGGCTTGATATAAATATACAATATATTTGCTGATTTGTCAATAATTTTTTAAAAATATAATATGAGAAGTTTTAGTGAATTTGTATTTATTTTTAATTTTTGTATATAATTTCAAGATGTATTTTTAAATTATCAAGCAGACTGCAAAATATAATAA
>JAIDTI010000036.1:0-2307 GCA_029060755.1 Ruminococcus sp.
AGAATGGCTACTAAGAACGGCAGAAAGGTTTTAGCTCGTAGAAGAACTAAGGGCAGAGCAAGATTAACTCACTGACGACGCTGACCACAAAATACAGTTTTGTGGTCTTTTTTGTTAAGTGTATTAATTTGTGTTCTATGGTTATTATTATGCTTTATACACAGATATTGAAAGATAACAGAAATTTCCTCAGCCTGTATAACAAGGGCAGGTATATCACCTCAAAATATTCTGTAATATATGTCAGAACCAATGGTAAGCCTTATAACCGTTTTGGCATTACAGCAGGAAAAAAGATAGGAAATGCCGTTTGCAGAAACAGAGCGAAAAGACTTATCCGCCTTGCATACAGAGAGTGTGAAATTGACTTGCCTGTTGGCATTGATATTGTCATTGTTGCAAGGAAACCGCTTTGTGAGATAAAATCAGACGAATACTGTTCATATATGAAAAAATATGGCATAAAGGAAATTAATAAGGCAATCGAAAAAAGCATTGGAAAGCTAAAAAAATAAAGATGAAAATAATTATTATTGCTTTGATAAAATTTTATCAGAAATTTATTTCTCCGTTCACACCGCCCGTATGTAAATATTATCCCACGTGCAGCTGTTATGCGCTTAAAGCAGTTCAGAAACACGGTGCAGTAAAAGGCACAGCCCTTTCTGTATGGCGGATTTTACGCTGCAATCCGTGGTCTTTAGGGGGGATAGATTATGTTCCTGAAAAATTCACATTCAAGGTGGAAAAATATGATTATTCAAAGCTTGATTCTGATGTAGAGACAACACAAACAAACAGAGAGGTATAAAATTTGAATACGCTATATGATATTATTGGTATTCCTCTGGGATACCTTATGAGTTGGATTTATAAATTTATCCCAAATTATGCAGTTGCTATAATCATATTTACGCTTGTAATAAAGCTTGTTCTTTTTCCGGTATCATATAAAATCCAGAAAAATTCCGCAAGAATACAGCTTTTACAGCCTAAATTGCAGAAAATTCAGAAAAGCTTTGCAAATAATCCGACAAGACAACAGCAGGAGATGCAGAAACTTTATCAGGAGGAGGGCGTAAATCAGGCGGCATCATGTCTGCCTATGGTTATACAGATGTTATTGCTTTTCGGAGTTATTGACGTTGTATATAAGCCTATAACACATATTCTGCATATCACAAAATCCGTAAGAACAGCGGCTATTGAAAAGGCATCTCAGCTTGCAACGGAATTTGGCTTGATAAATGGAGGAAGAGCAATTTCCTCAAGTGATTTGAGAAATGAGCTTTATACAATCGAAGCACTTTCAAAATATCCTGATGATTTCAAGAATATTTCAGAAAACTTTGCACAGGTTGTTTCCGATTTTTCGGCAAAATTCACTGTTTTCGGTGCAAATCTTGGAAAAACACCAACGCTTCACCCTGAAACATGGAATCAAGAAGCAGTAATACTTTGTATTATTCCGTTTATGGCAGGAATTGCACAGCTTCTTGTATCTGTTTATTCAATGATTCACCAGAAAAAGACAAATCCGAATCCGCAGGCTGGCGGTGGCTGTATGTGGCTGATGATGCTTGGTATGCCGATATGGTCTATATGGCTTGCATTTTCACTTCCGGCAGGTGTTGGATATTATTGGATATGGTCATCGCTTTTTTCATTTCTTGTAACATTGGGATTGAATCTTTATTTCACACCTGCAAAGATAGAGCAAGTGAACGAAAAGGAAAAAGAAAAGGCACGTATTTACGCAGAAAAGCACCCTGAAAAAAAGACTTTCATGCAGAGAATGATGGAACAGGCAATGCTGGCAGAACAACAGAACGGCGATTCTGTAAATCTCAATAAAGACGGCAGTAAGATGTCACGTTCAGAGCAGAATAAAGCCAACATTGATACAATAAAAGAAGCCCGTAAGCGTATGGCTGAAAAATATGGCGATGAGTATAATGACAATTAATTATATATAGGAGGTCATAAAAAATGACTGAAATTTTCACAGCAAAAACCGTTGATGAAGCAAAAGCAATGGCGGTTAAGAAGTTCGGAAAGAACATCAATGAAATCAAGTTCAAAGTTATTGACGAGGGCAAAAAGGGATTTTTAGGAATCGGACAGGTTGATGCAAAAGTAGAGGCTACATATATAGCTCCTTTAAAAAAGACAGAGCCAAAGCCTGAAATCAAAACAGAGCCAAAGCCTGAAAATAAGGCAGAGCCAAAGCCTGAAATTAAGGCAGAGCCAAAGCCTGAAATTAAGGCAGAGCCGAAGCCTGAAATCAAGGCAGAGCCAAAGCCTGAA
>JAIDTI010000036.1:2407-8461 GCA_029060755.1 Ruminococcus sp.
AAGGCAGAGCCAAAGCCTGAAATTAAGGCAGAGCCGAAGCCTGAAATCAAGGCAGAGCCAAAGCCTGAAGTTAAAGCAGATACAAAAATATCAATATCAAAGGCAGAAAATAAGAAATTATCAGACGAAGAAAATGACGACTTTACACTTGATGATTTTACACTTGTTAATGATGAAGAATTGCTTAATGAAAAAGTTAAGATAGCAAAAGATTATATTACAAGTGTTCTTAGAGCAATGGATATTGAAGTAGAGTTTGCTGTATATCAGAATGAAACAGGAGCAGTAATCAATATTGAGAGCAATAATAATGGTGCAATTATAGGCAGACGTGGTGAGACACTTGATTCTCTCCAGTATCTTTGTTCAATCATAGCAAACAAGGGCGACAAGGACTATTTCCGTATCACAATTGATTGTCTGGGATATAGAAATAAGCGTAAGGACACATTACATCAGCTTGCTGTAAAGGTAGCGAAATCCGTGCTTAAATCAGGCAGGTCACAACAGCTTGAGCCGATGAATCCATATGAAAGACGAGTAATACACTCAGCAATTTCAGAAATAGATGGTGTTTCATCACGTTCAGTAGGAGAAGAACCATATAGAAAGATAATTATTTCATCTAACAATCCAAAAAGCAGTAAACACAGAGGACAGCGCAGAGATGACAAAATAGGCGGAAACAGAAGAAATGACAGAAATAAGAAACGTGAACCAATGGAAGTTAAAGCAATCGACCTCTCCACAAGTTTTGAAAAGGACTATAAAAAGCCGAAGCCTGAAGATTCAATGGAGGGCGGACTTTATGGAAAGATTGAGTTTTAACAATCAGCTATAAAAGAATTACAGGGCGGACTTTGTTCGCCCATTGCTGAAAATATAGTTCGCACTTTATTTTTTGACATTTTGTAACGGCTTAAATGCCGTTGTTTTTTTAGGAGGGAAATAAATGTCAACAATTGTAGCAATTTCAACTCCGAATGCAGTTGGTGGAATAGCCGTTATAAGAATTTCAGGCGAGAACGCACTTGAAGTAGCGGAAAAAATTTTCAGTCCTTTCGGAAAAAAGGTATCTGAAATGGACGGCTATACGTGTGCATACGGTATAGCGCATGATAACGGTGAAAGGATAGACGATTGTATATTGACCGTGTTCAAAGCACCGCATAGCTATACAGGAGAGGACACAGCAGAAATTTCATGTCATGGCGGATTATTTGTATCAAAAAAGATACTTCGTACAGCATTAAAAAATGGAGCAGTCATAGCAGAGGCAGGAGAATTTACAAAACGAGCATTTCTTAATGGCAAACTTGATTTAACGCAAGCTGAAGCGGTCATGGACATCATTTCAGCAAAAGGAGAGCTTGAATTGAAAATGGCTGAAACTTTGCGAGAGGGAGCAGTATATAAAAAAGTAAGCAGATGTTCAGAACGTCTTTTAAAGCTTTTAAGCGGACTTTCAGCATGGACGGACTATCCTGACGAAGATATACCCGAAGTTGAGCCACAGCACATTATAGATGAGCTGAAAGCTGTTTCAAATGATTTATCATCATTAATATTAAGCTATGATGACGGCAGAATAATTCGTGAAGGAATATCATCAGTAATAGTCGGCAGACCAAATGTAGGAAAGTCGACACTGTTTAACTGTCTGAGTGGCTGTGAGAGGAGTATAGTAACTGATATAGCAGGTACAACCAGAGATATAGTTGAAGAAACTGTGCGTTTAGGAGATATAGTATTAAGATTATCTGATACAGCAGGAATCCATGAAACACAGGATATAATTGAAGAAATTGGAGTGTATATTGCAGAAAAAACGCTTGAATCAGCAGAACTTGTCATAGCAGTATTTGACGGTAGCTGTCCGCCTACAGAAGATGATTTTGAATTGGTTAATAAAATTAATAATAAGAAATATATTGCAGTAATAAATAAAACAGATGCAGGAGTTGCAGAAGAATTTGAAGAAATCGAAAAGCTATTTATACATAAAGTATATGTATCTGCAAAAGAGAGTTCAGGAATAGAAAAACTTGAAAAGGAGATAGAGGAGCTTTTCAGGCTTTCTCCCGACAGTTTTTCATCAGTCATATTAGCAAATGAACGACAGAAAAGTTGTATTGAAAAATCGCTTCATTCTATCAGAGAATCCATAAATGCAATAGAATCTGGAGAAATGCTTGATGCTGTAAATATTCTGATAGACGAAGCTGAACAGTACATTCTTGAATTAACAGGCGAGAGGATAACTGAAGCGGTAGTAAATGAAGTGTTTTCACGTTTTTGTGTAGGAAAATAATAAAAAATGTTCCACATGGAACATTTTATGCGAAACAGAGTTAAAAAATATTTCACATGAAACATTTTGCATGAAACAAGAGTTAAAAAATGTTTCACATAAAACATTTTGTGTGAAACAGGTTAAAAATGTTCCACATGGAACAATTTGTGAGGAAGATGTTATGTCATATAAAATGGGTGAATTTGATGTTGCAGTAGTTGGTGCAGGTCATGCAGGAGTAGAGGCATCACTTGCATCAGCGAGATTAGGCTGTAAAACTGTAATGTTTACAATATCTCTTGACCAGATAGCAAATATGCCATGTAATCCGTCAATTGGAGGAACAGCAAAAGGGCATCTTGTAAGAGAAATTGACGCATTGGGTGGAGAAATGGGAAAATCTGCCGATAAATGTTTTATACAGAGCCGAATGTTAAATAGAGGAAAAGGACCAGCCGTGCATAGTTTACGAGTACAGGCAGACAGAGTGATGTATCATAATCACATGAAGCAAGTATGTGAACAGCAGGAAAACTTGTGTATAAAGCAGGGAGAAGTTACTGAAATCATAGTGAAAGACGGTAAAATTACAGGAATAGTTACATCATTAGGTGCAGAATATTCAGTAAAAGCAGTCATTATTGCAACAGGTACATATTTAAAGGGAAAAATTCATATTGGAGAAACATCATTTGAAAGCGGACCTGATTCAGCTTTGCCGAGCAGGGGGTTATCTGCAAGTCTTATTGCAAACGGAGTAGAAATCCGTAGATTTAAGACAGGCACACCATGTAGAGTTCATAAAAGAAGTATAGATTTTGATGCTATGGAGAAACAGGACGGTGATGAAAGAATAGTACCTTTTTCATTTGAGACATCTGTAGAGAATCTTGATAATAAAGTAAGCTGTTATGTGACTTATACAAACAGTAATACACATCAGGTTATATTGTCTAACCTTGACAGGTCACCACTTTATTCAGGTAGAATAGAGGGTGTCGGACCAAGATACTGTCCGTCAATTGAGGACAAAATAGTCAGATTTTCAGATAAGCCAAGACATCAGCTTTTTGTTGAGCCTATGGGAATTTCTACAGATGAATATTATTTGCAGGGAATGTCATCATCATTGCCAGAAGATGTACAGCTTGCATTTCTGCGTACAATAAAAGGTCTTGAAAATGTTGAGATTATGCGACCTGCATACGCAATAGAGTATGATTGTTGTGACCCATTGCAGTTGATGCCCACACTTGAATTTAAGAATATACAAGGGCTTTACGGTGCAGGGCAGTTTAATGGAAGTTCAGGATATGAGGAGGCTGCCGCACAAGGAATAGTGGCAGGAATAAATGCTGCATTGAAGATACAGGGAAAAGAACCACTTATTCTTCGCAGAGACAGTTCATATATTGGTACATTGATTGATGACCTTGTAACAAAGGGCTGTTCTGACCCTTATCGAATGATGACATCAAGAAGTGAGTACAGACTTATTTTGCGACAGGACAATGCTGACCAGCGATTAATGCCAGTCGGATATAAAATAGGACTTATTTCACAGGAGCGACTTGACAGACTCAATGAAAAAATCCGCTTGACAGATGAAGAAATAAAACGTGTTTCACGTGGAACAATTGCTCCCACAGCAGAACTGAATGAATATCTTGAAAGCAAGGGAACATCACCAATAAAGACAGGTTGTAAGATAGCTGATTTAATCAGACGACCGCAGTTGAATTATGTTGATATAATGAAATTTGACCCGAATAAGCCAAAACTTCCTGATGATGTGTGTGAGCAGGTAGAATTACAGATTAAATATAAAGGATATATTGAAAAACAGCTTGCACAGATAGAACTTGCACATAAATTAGAGGAAAAAATATTACCCCAGAATATGGATTACAGCAGAATACAAGGATTGCGACTTGAAGCAGTTGAAAAGCTGAATAAAATACAGCCATTATCAATAGGACAGGCATCAAGAATATCAGGTGTGTCACCTGCTGATGTTTCAATGCTTATTGTGTGGCTGAAAAAAGAGAAGGGATGATTAAAATGTTGCCCGAATATGATTTTTGTAGTTCGGAGTTTAAAAAATATGATTTGGCACTCACACAGAATCAGTATCAGAAATTTGATATGTATGCAGATTTTCTTGTGGAATATAATAAAAAGGTGAATCTGACAGCAATTACAGAACCACATGAAATACTTATAAAGCATTTTATTGATAGTGCTTTGTTGATTAAGTACGCAGAAATTCCGAGGAATACCAATCTTATAGACGTTGGAACAGGTGCAGGATTTCCGTCTGTTCCACTGAAAATAATAAGGAATGACATAAAAATAACACTTCTTGACAGCCTTGCAAAGAGAATAACATTTCTTGAACAGCTTTGTAAAAAACTTGATATAGATGCAGAATTTATTCATGGTAGGGCAGAGGATATTGCAAGACTTTCTGAATATAGAGAAAAATTTGATTTTTCATGTGCAAGAGCAGTATCAAATTTTTCTGTTTTATCGGAATATTGTATTCCGTTTGTAAAAAGTGGTGGATATTTTTTTTCAATGAAAGGACCTAATGAGGATATATTGTCATCTGGAAATGCTTTAAAGCTTTTAGGAGGAGAAATAAGCAGTATTATTGATTATAAGCTTGAAAATGATTCAAGAAAAATAATTATTGTAAAAAAAATATCGCAGACTCCGACAAAATATCCACGAAACAGCGGTCAGATTAAGAAGAAACCATTATAAAATTGTAGTCATAAGTCGAGAAATCCGCATAAATCATGAATTTAAGCGGATTTTTACTATAGATTTTATTTCCCATATGTGATAGAATAGTTTAAAGAGCAAAGCTCAAATATTATTGTTAGTGAGGAAATAAAAATGACAGGTTTAAATTTATTGGAAAAAGAGACAAGCATGAAAAGCGAACGTGAAAAGGCAATCATTTCACTTGTTGACTATATCAGAAATCAACAGCTTTCATTTTTTGACGAAGCAGCAGCAATACATAATCTTATTGAGCATTATGGACTTACACAGGAAGAAGCAGCGGCAAAACTTGGCAGAGTGCAGAGTACAATTGCAAATAAGCTTCGACTTCTCCGCCTTACAGTTGATGAACGTCAGATTATAATAAAATATAATCTTACTGAACGTCATGCAAGAGCATTATTGAGAATTGCAAGTTCTGAAGACAGAAAGAAAATGCTTGATAAGATAGTAGATGAAAAACTTAATGTTGACAAAACAGAACAGCTTATTGATGCTTTTATTGGAAATCAAACTTATATACCAGCCTATAAAAAGCGAGCAAGTATTTTTCAGAGTGTAACTGCTCTTATAAATTCAATAAACAAGGCAGTTGATAATGTAAAATCAACGGGACTACAGGTTGAATTTTTTGAAATTCAAAAAAAAGAATGTATTGAATATACAATAATAATACCAGTGACTAAGTGAAAAAATGTTTTACGTGGAACAATTTTATGGAGCATTGATTCTGTAAATGTTTCATGTGGAACAATTTTTATAAAGTATTAATTCTGCAAAATGTTTCACGTGGAACAATTTTATGGAGCATTGATTCTGTAAATGTTTCATGTGGAACAATTTTTATAAAGTATTGATTCTGCAAAATGTTTCATTTGGAATAATTTTATGGAGTATTAACGTGAGTTCGACAGAAAAAATCAGTCAAGTAGGCATAAAAAGCCCTTTGGCATATTAGAAGCAGAACAGAC
>JAIDTI010000037.1 GCA_029060755.1 Ruminococcus sp.
TCTCATCTCATGTTCGAATGCTTACTGGATTCGAACATGATTTTGAGGATTCTTAATGAAAATTGATTTCCGTGACACTATACTCAAATCTATTGCAAATTCCATACAAAAATGATATAATAGATAAGGGTGATAAAAATGCCAATAAAACGAAAAATTAAAATAGAACTTAACTAAAAAGAACAGGCACTTGTTTATTTATCAAAGCGGATACTTCTGGTGTAAGGAAAGAAAGTCAGAATTTGACGCATAAAATACTTTTTATCAGAATAACCACATTCAAAAGCAACTTTCTAAACAGTTATTTTTGTAACCGCAAGAATAAACCTTGTGTCCAAATAGCTCTCCATATGCAGATTTTTCTGTCAGGATACAAGGAATCACCCTAAAAATAAGAGGAATCACCATACAAATACGACAAAAAACAGAAAAATTATTGATTTTTTCGAAAATGCATGGTATAATATAATCAGAACAACGGAGATGAAACAAAATCAACAAAAATCAACAATGCTCCGTATATATTCAAGCCAGATTCAGAAAGGAAGAGTATTTATGAAACTTTCAAAAAGAAGAAACTATTTAAAAAGAACACTTGCCTTTATATCGGCATTATCAATAATAGGAAGTTTTTCACAGACATTCAGCGCATTCACTTCACTTGCTGAAGAAACAGGTGTAGAACAGCCATCAGGTAGCATTTCAACAGAAATTTCCAACGCAACCTACAGCAGAATTAGGGTTGATGTTTCAAATCAGTACGATTTTGCAGATAAAACAAACTGCGAAGTGAAGATATGCAGATATACCGAAAACGGAACATATGAAGATATAAAGTTTGGTACTCTTATGCTTGATGGAAAATACGGCACTAATCCGTCGGGAGTTGTTGAAACTGAGCATCTTGCAAACGGCGAATATTATGTTGAAGTCTGTGCAGAAGGCTTTAAGACATTCAGCCAGACTTTTACAGTAGAAGAAAATATGGTGTATACAGTAAAGGTTACACTAGGTTTCCACCGTGACTATATCTATGCAGATGTTTTTCAGAGAGACAGCGAAGGCAACATTGAGTATAATGAAGACGGCGGCAAAAAAATCAAAACAGCCTATGTTCTCAATCACCCTGGTGTGCTGAAAATCGGTGACGTAAACGGTGACGGCGACATCAATGCAAGGGATGGTGAACTTCTTCTTGAGGCAGTTGAATCTTCCATAAGAAACGGCGGCGAAATCGATGTCACTCTCAAGTCCGGCGAAGTTCTCATCAGCGACATTAACCACGACGGCAAAACAAGTCTTGCAGACGTAACAGCGTTCACAAAGAATTATCTTGATGCTTCTGACTGGAGTACAGAGGCTTGCATAGTATCAGAAATATCTTCGGAATATCTGGCACATATCGCTGAAAATGTAGAAACAGAAATATCTGAAGGGGTCAAAGTTAAGCAGGAGGCATCTTTTGCAGAACTTCTTAACAACAGCAATGACAATTCCAACGAAGAAACAAAGCTGGCTCTTGCACCAGCAAACGGCGCAGGTATCGGAACAGAAAACCCCGTAGAAATTGCATGGGCAATCGGAGACGGTGTAGATATGAAAACCTTGAATCTTGATACAAATGCAACCGTAGGAGAGATTATAGTTGAAACAGATGATGGCACAGACAGCAAAAAATCTAAACCTTTCGAAAAAACAGCTACAGGAACAACAGAGGGTGAAGAAGTTGAAGACGGCAGTGAGATTAATCTGACGAACCCTGAAGCTCTAAATATTCAGTCCAAAGCTGAAGATGAGGAATATACAGGAAACGTTATCGTAGTTCCGTTCGGCAGCGGACTGGCTTACGGCGAAAGTGAAGCAACAGCAAAAAGCGGTGAAAACGGTATTTCAGTTGACTTCGGCGAAAAAATTGCTGTCAAGAAAATCACAATCAAAATCACAAATGCAAAAAATACAAATCTTGCTGAAATTGCAAAGGTTGAAATTCTCAACGGACTTGAAGAAAAAATGGAAGAACCACCAATATCATATCCTGTAAACGTGGAAGTACATCAGGTATATGCTCAGGATATATATGCAGCAATTGAGGCAACATGGAAAATGGAAGAAATAAGCGGTATAACAGGATATGAGTATGAAGTATCCACAAGCTCCGCAACAAAAGCTGACGGCAGTTTCGTTTCAGTTATTCCAAAACTTACTCAGAGCAACGCTCCGGGTGTAGACAACTGCAAGTTTAAGCTTGAATCAGAACACGGCAACTTCAAGCTGATTAAGACAAACACAACCTACTACGTTCATGTTCGTGCCGTAGGTGAGAACAGTTACAAGAGTGCATGGTCTGATTCCGCAAAAGTTACCACAAAATCACACTCCATACCCGAAAAGCCTGACTATGTAAAAGCTGTCGGCGGATTCAAGAGCATAGCAGTTTCATGGGGCGGTGACAAGACAAATTCAACTCAGTCATATGAGGTATACTATAAGAGAGCAGGCTCAGACGACGCATATGAGTGCGCAACTGTCAGCGGACAGTCATACACAATTACGAAATACAAGAACAATCCGCTTGACGATAAAACAGAATACGAAGTATATGTAGTTGCTAAGAATAAATACTGCGACAATAATGGTAACTGGCAAACCGGCACAAGCCCGAATTCAGACATCAAAATCGGCGAAACAACCATAGAGGTTACACCGACACTTCCGAAGTACAAAGCTATCAATAACGATGAAAACGGAGATGCAAGCACTCATATCGTTTCAGCTACAAGAAGCGTAGGAAGTGTACATGGCAACGCAAAGGATAATGATGAAGAAAACACAGCATGGGCTGTTGTTGACGGTGACGGCAGTACATATTACAGATTAGATGCAAGCAGCGATAAGAATGGTATCACAATTACATTTGATGATGCGTATGAAATAGGCTCAATCGGCATTACAAGCCTGTTCGATAAAACAAACTTCAACAGCAACACAGTACAAATCTGGTATGATGATGCTAACGGCACAGAAAAGACAGTTTCCGCAAACAATATCTCCACAAAAGAAGAAACAGATAACAACAAGAAGAAATATCGCATAATGGAACTTCCGACATCAATGCAGGGCAAGAAAATCAAGAAAATCAGAATTGCTTTCAATGCTTCGTCAACAAACGGACCAATCGCAATCTCAGAATTGTGCTTCTATGCTCCCGATACACTGAAAAAGGAAATTATGGAACTCTTTGCAGACGACCTTCAGCTTGACATCAGAGCAGATGTAACTCAGGATGACATTGAATACTATCGTTATGAAGTAAAATATGTAGCAGACCCTATATCAGGCGAAAAACACACAAATGGAACATATCTGCTTACAGTTCTCGATACAGTTGAAAGTATTCTCCAGAACAAAGCTACAAGCAGAATCATGGCTATCCGCAGCGATATTACTACAGCTGACAATACTGCACGTAACTTCAACGGACTGAACGCATGGCAGCCTATCGGTGCTGTAGCAGGCAAGAACACAGAAATTATAGTTTATGTAGGTTGCCGTACAGACAGAGGTGAACTGAAAAAAGAATATATCAGAAATATTCCGTCAGAGCTGACCCTTGTTCAGACACAGTATAACTCCGAATCAGATGCAGTTGAAATAAAACGTCAGAGACTTGAGTATGGAGAAAACAGAATTCAGCTTACTAACGGTGCTACTTTGGGAGATGCTGAATCAGGCGGTTCACTGTATATTGAGTATTGCGGTGCAAAAAATTCCACCGACCATAACTTTATACGTGTATCAGGTGCTAATTTGATTCCTATGCTTGATATTTTCGGTGTGACTGACATAAACGAACGCTATGCAAAGGCAGCAGAATATATCAGAGAACTTGACGAATACGTTAAAAATATTGAGAATCTACACAACGAAGTTCACAAGGGTGCAACATACAAGAACGCAAAAAATACTTGTCTTGACCATGACTACAAAAAAGAAACTTGTATTTTAGGTGCTACAGAAATTCTTGATGACAGAATGATGTATTCACTTCCTGCAACTCAGATATACGCAGGTCTTGGAAATGGTTCTGTTGAGGAAAAAGCAGTAAGACTTATCACATCAATGGACGCAATGGAAAATATGGTTGATTTCTTCTATCAGCACAAGGGTATCAGCCCGAACGCTAAAGATGCTAAAAACCGCACTCCATATCAGCACCTCAATATCCGCTATCAGAGAATGTTCGCAAATGCATTTATGTATGCAGCTGGCAACCATATCGGTATCCAGTATGGTTCAGCTTCAGGAATGGTAAACTGCAAAGGTGTGAAATCAGATGCAAACGGCAAGTATGTAAGCGGAAGTTACTTCGGCTGGGGTATCGCTCACGAAATCGGTCACTGTCTGAATGACTCAAACTATGCAGATGCTGAAATCACAAACAATTACTTCTCACTTCTCGCACAGGCTCAGGACAAAAACAGCACATCAAGACTTAATTACAACAATGTGTTCGCAAAAGTAACTTCAGGCACAAAGGGCAAGGCAAATCAGGCAACACAGCTCGGTCTTTACTGGCAGCTTCACCTTGCTTATGATAATGATTACAACTACAAAACATACAGCACAGAAAAAGAAATATTCGATAACCTTTTCTATGCAAGAATGGACACATATTCAAGAAATCCTTCAAAAGCACCGGGAAATCTTTCACTCAGCGGCAACAGCGACCAGAAACTTATGCGCCTTGCTTGTGCAGCAGCTGAAAAGAACATTCTTGAATTTTTCGAACGCTGGGGCAAAACTCCTGATGCAGTTACAATTGCATACGCATCAAATTTCGGAAAAGAAAAAAGAGCTATTATGTATGCAAACGAAGATTCACGTGTATATGCAATGACACATGAAAGCCCGCTTGTAGATGAAAACGGCAATGCAGTTGCAGCAATAGACAATATCAAGGTAAACACCGGCACAGGAAGCAATGCAAACAAGGTTACACTCAAAATTGATGTTTCCAACAAGATAAAGGCAGATGCAGTTCTCGGCTATGAAATCGTACGCTGCACTATCTCAAACGGTGATGTCACAAAAACTCCTATAGCATTTTCAAAAGAACCGACTTTCACAGATACAGTCACATCATACAACAACCGTACAGTATCATATGAAGTTGTACTTGTTGACCAGCATCTCAACCGTTCCGAAATATTCGTTACAGAGATGATAAAGGTTCACCATGACGGCAGTCTCAACAAGTCAAACTGGAGCATCAGCTCAAATAATCTTGAAGCACCAAATCTCGAAGACAACGACAGCATTTCATGCAAACCTGTTGCAATCAATTCTTCTGTATGGGCTATTGATGATAACTTCGATACAGTTTACTCTCCAAATGTAACTGACAATACAGCAGAAATCATCCTGAACTTCAACCAGTCTCTCGTAGTGACAGGACTTAAGTATACAGCAGGTGATGCAGAAAAATCTATAGGCAAATACACAATTTTTGTAAAGAACAACGGAGAAATTGAGTCAGATGAGGAATGGGTAAAAGTAGCAGATGGTACATTTAACGGAAGCGATACTGTTTACTTCTCCAATTCAGAAGCTAAGTACATCAGCACATACGACACAACAGCAGTAAAACTTCAGATTGACAATCAGCAAGGCAAAACTCTCTCAATTGCTGAACTTGATGTTCTTGGTGTAACAGGCGACAACGTTGACTTCCTTAAGACAGGCGAATCAGTAGAAGCAGCATTCGGATTCCTTGCTGAAGATTACAAATACGGCGACAATGATTCAAACTATATTCCTGCTGGTTCTCTCGTATTCACAGGTTCTTACAAGGGTCACCCACTCTATAACGTAGTTCTTCTCTATGATGAGGAAGGTTATCTTGTAGGCAGAAGAGAAGATACAGACGAAAACAAGTTGTCCTCTGCTGACATTAAAGATGCAGACCTCCTTCTTGCAGAAATGGACAATGAAGCAGAAGCACATCAGACAATTCTTGCAGATGTTCCGAACGATTCATTGATAACAAACGTATCAGAGGGAACATGGGTTTATTGGATTGAACCAGACGACGTTGAAAAAATGGTATGGCCTGAAAAGGTTCGTGTTGAACTCTACAGAGTAAACGACGCTATAACAAATGAAGGTCAGCGTATGGTCAGCGACTCATTGTTTGAAAAACTTGCAGACAAAGATGAACTTGGTAAAATCACACTCGGCGGCGGAAAAAAGTTCAGTTCTGAAAAGACTACAGAAGATACTTCCAAAACTGACAACGAATAAAAGAATATAATCATAACAACACAGACTCTGTTTATTGCAGGGTCTGTTGTTTTTTCATAAAGCCTGATGCGGAAGTGTGAATTTTCAGACAATTTTCGAAAAATGATAGTTTTTTTCTGAAAATACCATAAAAAAAAAGCGAAAATCCAGTACAAAAAAGTTCAAAACAATCAAATCTATTGATTTTGCAGAAAAAAGAATTTTTAATAT
>JAIDTI010000038.1 GCA_029060755.1 Ruminococcus sp.
TCTCATCTCATGTTCGAATGCTTACTGGATTCGAACATGATTTTGAGGATTCTTAATGAAAATTGATTTCCGTGATAATTTCTAAACTTTGCTTGACAGTTTTAGTAAAATATGTTATAATGATATTATTCATTACAAATAAAGAAAGGACGGCGATAATCATGGATTATAAATTTTCAGAAATTACTCCGCAGATTTTGAAACTTGCGGAAAAGTCAATGGAGGGCTACAGAATCGACCCCGAACTCTATACGCAGTATGACGTAAAACGTGGACTTAGAGATATTAATGGCAAGGGCGTTGTTGCAGGTCTTACCAATATCAGCACAATAAAAGTTCTTGAGGGTGAGGACGGCGGTTCAAATCACGGCGACGGCAAACTTTTTTACAGAGGTATTGATGTTGAAGATATTGTCGCCGGCTTTATCAAAGAAAAGCGTTACGGTTTTGAGGAAACTGTTTATCTTCTGCTTAACGGAAATATGCCTTCGGAAAGTGAACTTGCAGAGTTCAAGAAAGTTCTTGCTGATTTCCGTTGTCTCCCATCAACGTTTACAAGAGATGTAATCATGAAAGCTCCAAGCGATAATATGATGAACACGCTTGCTAAATGTGTGCTTGCACTCTATTCATATGACAACAAGGCTAATGATATATCTATCCCGAACGTATTGAGACAGTGCATTGAACTTATAACACTGTTCCCACAGCTTGCGGTATATGGCTATAATATCTACAAATATTCAAGAGATGGCGGAAGTTTCTTTATACACGACCCTGACCCGAATCTCTCTATCGCTGAAAATATCTTGTATATGCTCCGTCCAGACAAGAAATTTACGGAACTGGAGGCACGTATACTTGACCTTGCACTTGTTCTCCATGCTGAACACGGCGGAGGAAACAACTCTACTTTTACAGTTCATGTTGTATCGTCCTCTGGTACTGACACATATTCAGCTATAGCATCTGCTCTCGGCTCGCTGAAAGGTCCAAAGCATGGTGGTGCTAATATAAAAGTTGCAATGATGTTTGATGACATGAAAAAGGCTGTAAGCGACTGGAAAGACGAAGATGAAGTACGTGCATATCTGCAAAAACTTTTGAAAAAACAGGCATTCGACCGTGCAGGACTTATTTATGGTATGGGACACGCTGTATACTCTCATTCCGACCCACGTGCAAAGGTATTCAAGGGATTTGTTGAAAAACTAAGTGCAGAAAAAAATCGTCATGATGAGTTTATGCTCTATTCACTTGTTGAAAGACTTGCCCCCGAAGTTATTGCAGATGAAAGACGTATTTACAAGGGTGTATGCGCAAATGTCGATTTCTACAGCGGATTTGTTTACCGTATGTTAGGTATACCCGACGAACTGTTCACACCTATTTTTGCAGTATCACGTATTGCCGGCTGGTCTGCACACAGAATAGAGGAATTAATCAACTCAAATAAGATTATACGCCCTGCTTATAAGGCTATATCTCCTATGCGTGAATATACTGATATGGAAAACCGTATGGATTAAAGGAGATATATTTTTGGAACTGATTTGCGAAATAATCGCTGAATTACTTCTTGAGGGTAGCTTTGCTCTTGTTAAAGGTAAATATCCGCTATGGCTGAAGATTCCTGCCATTGTGCTTGTATCTGTAGTATATATATCATTAATCGGATTTATCGGCTTTATTGGAATAAGCAATATCTTAAAGGGTCATTTTATCAGCGGAGCAGTTATTATTATTATAGACATAATTATAATTTTTTTCGTCATTAAACTATTCAAAAGTAAAAAATAACTATATTGATTAAATGAAAGGATTTGATTAAAAATGAACACAACACAACTTATCGAATGGAACGGTACAACCTGTGTAAAGATGACAGCAGGCGGTTATGAAGCTATGATTGCCTATGAAATCGGCTCAAACGTTATTCGTCTCCGCAATAATGACAAGGGTATGGAATTTTTCCGCTGGAATCCCGACAATACAGCCGACGATATAAGACAGTCAGCAGAAGTATGGGGTCTTCCTACACTCTATCTCCCGAACAGATTCGCAGACGGCAAGCTTAAAACATCAGATGCACTCTATCAGCTTCCCGTAAACGAAAAAGCACCATACAACAATCATATTCACGGATTTATCCACAAAAGAAAGTTTGAACTTGTTGAACATAATGCAGACAGCAATTGCGCATGGGTGAAAGTCCGCTATAATTATGACGAAAATGACGAATTTTTTCAGTATCTCCCTGTAAAGTTTGTTGCTGAATATACTTTCACTCTCTCCGCTAACGGACTGGAGCAGGAAATCAGCTTCACAAATATTTCCGATAAAGTTCTCCCTATGTCCCTTGCATCTCATACAACTATCAATGCTCCTTTTGTTGACGGTGCAAAAGAGGAGGATATAAGACTTACTGTTCCGATTGGTAAAAAATGCGAACTTAATGAACGCTGTCTGCCTACTGAAAATCTCAAATCGCTTACTATGTGGGATTTGGAATACAAGAACGGTACAAAATGCCCTGTTTTGCAGGTGGTTGACAATGATATGTATTTCGGTGAATGTGCAGAACTTGACGGCGAAAAGTTCCATGGCATCATTGCCGAAGATACAGCAAGCGGTAAAAAGCTCTGCTATGAGGTATCAGAGGAATACAAATTCTGGATTATCTGGAATGACCGTGGCTTCAATCACTATTTCTGTCCAGAGCCTATGTCGGCTATGATTGATGCGCCTAATCTCTCAATTGCTCCCGATGTTTCAGGATATGTTGAAGTCAAGCCAAATGATACCTACATCGCACATCAGAGGTTTTTCAGCAGATAAGGAGCAGGTATGGATTTTGAAATCAAAGATGATGTACTTGTGAAATATCATGGAATTGATGCAGATGTTGTTATTCCCAACAATGTAACAACAATAGGCAAAGGTGCATTTTCGGATTGCATAAGTTTGAAATCAATCACAATCCCTGACAGTGTGACAGCAATAGGCAACTATGCATTTGTTAGCTGTGAAAACCTTGAAACTATAAAAATTCAAAAAGGTATAACTGAAATCTGTGAAGGAGTATTTTTTGATTGTATAAAGCTTTGGAATGTAAAAATTCCCGATGGTGTAACAAAAATTGGAAAATGTGCATTTGCTGGTTGTAAAAAACTTGGAATTATAGAATTTCCAAATACTTTAACTGAAATTTGTGAGGGAGCATTTTTTAAATGTACAAAGCTTTGGAAAGTAAATATTCCTGAAAGTGTAACTAAAATAGGACATTGGGCTTTTAGAGATTGCAGAAATCTTGAATTATTAATACTCCCGAATAATGTAGAGATACATAAAAGAGCATTTACAGGCTGTCCAAAATTAAAAAAAGACGAAATATTCAATTAAAATAAGTTTTGTCTAAATTGCACAAAATTTGACATAAAAATAATACACTGCTAATTTATGCTAATCTCTTGTAAAAAATTAAAATATATGTTATAATGTATTTATGATTGCGGAACGATTCTGCATTAAAACACAAACAAAAAGGAGAAAAAAATATCATGAAGTTCGGATTTTTTGACGACGCTAAAAAGGAATATGTTATCAATTCCCCGAAAACACCTTATCCGTGGATTAACTATCTCGGCACACAGGATTTCTTCTCGCTGATTTCAAATACAGCAGGCGGTTACTCTTTCTTTAAAGATGCTCGCTTAAGAAGAATTACACGTTATCGTTATAACAATGTTCCTATTGATATGGGCGGTCGTTATTTCTACATCAATGAAAACGGTACAATCTGGAATCCTGGCTGGTCACCTGTAAAGACAGAACTTGATTCTTATGAATGTCGTCACGGTATGGGTTATACAGTTATCACAGGTAAAAAGAATGGCTTGAAAGCTGAAGTTACTTTCTTTGTACCACAGAACTATCAGGGTGAAGTACAGCAGGTTGTACTCACAAATGAAAGTGCAGAGGAAAAAACTTTCTCTTTCTTCTCATTTGCTGAATGGTGCTTATGGGACGCTCAAGACGACTGCACTAACTTCCAGAGAAACTTCTCTACAGGTCGTGTTGAAGTTGTCGGCTCTACTATCTATCACAAGACTGAATACAGAGACAGACGTGACCACTTCGCTTTCTATACAGTAAATGATGAAATCGACGGTTACGACACTGACAGAGATTCATTTATTGGTCTCTACAACGGATTCAATGACCCACAGGCTGTTGTTGCAGGTGTAGCAAATAATTCATTTGCTGACGGCTGGTCTCCGATTGCATCACACTATAAGAAAATAGCTCTTGCTCCTGGTGAGTCAAAGACATTAATCTTTATCCTTGGTTATGTTGAAATGCCTGTAGACCAGAAATTTGAGGCTGACGGTGTTACTATCAACAAAGTAAAAGCTCTTGAAATGATGGAGAAGTACAATACGCCTGAAAAGGTTGCTGACGGTCTTGCTGAACTCAAAGCTACATGGGACGAACTTCTTGGTATTCTCAATGTTGATTCTCCTGACGATAAAGTTAACCGTATGGTTAATATCTGGAATCAGTATCAGTGTATGGTTACATTCAATCTCTCACGCTCTGCATCATACTTTGAATCAGGTATCGGCAGAGGTATGGGCTTCCGTGACTCAAATCAGGATATTCTCGGTTTCGTTCATCAGATTCCCGACAGAGCAAGACAGCGTATCATTGATATTGCATCAACACAGCTTGAGGACGGCGGTTGTTATCATCAGTATCAGCCACTTACTAAAAAAGGCAACTCCGACATCGGCGGTGATTTCTCCGACGACCCGCTCTGGATGATTCTTTCAGTTTCAGCTTATATCAGAGAAACTGGCGACTGGTCACTTCTTGATGAGTTAGTACCTTATGATAATGACGAATCAAAGGCTAAACCAATGCTCGACCACCTCAAAGTTTCATTCTATAAGATTGTAAATAATCTTGGTCCTCACGGCTTACCACTTGCAATGCGTGCAGACTGGAATGACTGCATCAATCTTTCATGCTATTCAGATACTCCAGGTGAGAGCTTCCAGACTTACACAAATCCGAAGTTTGCAGAGGAGGGCGGTTACTCAAAGATTGCTGAATCTGTAATGGTTGCTACACTCTTTACTTATACAGGTCCTAACTATGTTGCTATTCTCAAACATCTTGGCAAGGACGACGAAGCAGCAGCAGCACAGGCTGAAATTGACAAGATGAAAAAGAATGTCATGGAATCTGCTTTTGACGGCGACTGGTTCTTGCGTGCTTACGACTCAACAGGTGCTAAAATGGGTTCAAAGGAATGTGAGGAAGGTAAAATCTTCATTGAGCCACAGGGATTTGCTGTTATGTCTGAAATTGGCAAGGAAGTCGGTGCAGACATCAAGACACTTGATTCTATCGACAAGTATCTCAATACAAAATACGGTCTTGTACTCAATAACCCTGCATTCAGCAAGTACTATATCCAGTATGGCGAAATTTCCACATATCCGGGTGGTTACAAGGAAAATGCTGGTATATTCACACACAACAATGCTTGGATTATATGTGCTGAAGCTTATGCAGGACGTGGTGACAAGGCATTTGAGTACTATTCAAAGATTGCTCCTGCTTTCAATGAGGAAATTTCAGACCTCCACAAAACAGAGCCATATGTATACGGTCAGATGATTGCTGGTAAAGATGCAAGCAGATTCGGTGAGGGCAAGAACTCATGGCTTACAGGTACAGCTGCTTGGAATATGGTTGCTATTTCACAGTATATTCTTGGTATCGCTGCTGACTGGGACGGTCTTAAGATTGACCCGTCAATCCCTCACGAATGGAACGGCTTTACTGCTACACGTAAATTCAGAGGTGCTACATACAATATCACTGTAAAGAATCCGAATCACGTATGCAAGGGTGTTGCAAGCATGACTGTTGACGGAAATGCTGTTGACGGAAATGTTATCCCTGCTTATGCTGATGGTGTTCACGAGGTTGAAGTTGTAATGGGCTGATTCAACAGAATATAACAGAAAGGACAGATTTCAAAGTCTGTCCTTTTTTGCATGAAAAAATACCGCTACACTGTTTCCACTCAGTATAGCGGCATTCTTAATGTTGTTTGTTGATTTCGGATATAGGACATTCTCAATAACATTATTTTTTTCTCTTAAACAACATTTATAGTACTTATTAGTACTACAATACACATTGTATCATTAAAATATGCTAAAGTCAATATGTAAACCGATTATTTTCAAAAAATCGGCATATTATACATATATTGGAGATGATTTTTGTGTATTTTCAAAGATTAAAGGATTTGCGTGAAGATATGGACATGAACCAGACACAGATTGCTGAACTGCTCAATACAAAGCAGACTGTCTATTCACGATATGAACGTGGATTTCAGACAATTCCTGTTGAACATCTTATCACGCTTGCGGATTTCTACAATGTTTCCACAGATTATATTTTAGGACGTACAAATGCCAAAGAAGTAAACAAATAGAGCTTGCTTTTTCTATAGAAATATGCTGAAATCTTTATAAAAGTTATAATAAATTACTATTGAAATTCTGAACACAATATGATATAATAACGGTAACTTATAATCTGGAGTGGTTTCAATGGGTACAAAATCAGTTTCAATGGCTAAAATGCGTCTGATTACAATGACAGGTCTTTTCTCCGCACTTATCTATATTTTTACAGCATATATACACGTTCCGACAGGTGCAGGATACACTCATGCAGGCGATGGACTTATATATCTTGCCTCCTGTATTCTCCCTACACCTTATGCAATGATTGCAGGTGCGGTCGGTGGCACACTTGCTGACGGTTTATCAGGTTTTCCCGTATGGATTCCCGCAACTGTAATAATCAAGGCAATAACTGCTTTGTTCTTCTCAAATAAAAGCGAAAAAATTCTTACATGGCGAAATATTCTTGCGATTATTCCGTCTGGGATTGTATGTATTGTCGGTTACAGCTTGTATGAGGGTACTGTTATGGCAGGCGGTATCTCATGGACTGCAATAACTGCTGCATTTGTTCAGACTCCTGCATATTGTGTACAGATTGGTGCAAGTACTGTATTATTCGTTGCTGTTGCACTTCTGCTTGACAGAATTAATTTCAAGAAAATGTTTGGTAAATAAGAAAAAGGGACTTTTAAAGCCCCTTTTTTGTTATTCTAAAGTCAGACCGCTTTCTTCAAAAATGTCTTTTACATAAAATGTAATATCTTTGTCACGGCAATGGATTGTGAGTGTCTCATTGTCATCATAGTTGCTAAATCCCCAACTGAACTGATTCGGATTTTCTCCTCTATTATCGAATGGCAGTTTTATAACGGGATATATGGTTATATGATGATGTGCAGTAATACTTCCGTCATCGTTATAAATATAGTCAGCATCATATTTCTCCCTTGTACATGAGCAGTCACCTGTAAATACCATGTTAATAAATTTGACATCATATTTTTCATGTTCAATAAAATTTCCGTTGTCGTCCATTTCACCGTCAGCACCTTCTATTGAACTTCCCTCAAATGTCCACGAAAGCTTATCAGAACTTATAGGAATAACTCCCCAGAAAACAAACATAAATACTCCGAAAAGTACAACAGCAGTTCCAATAATACCGCATATAAGTCTGATTAAAAAGTGCTTTTTCACTTTCTTCAATGGCTTGATATTTTTATCCTTTTCAGTCATGGTAATTTCTTCCTTTGACATATTTTCATAAATTTCAGTACATTCTGTACAGTTACGCAGATGATTTTCGATTTCCTCATTGCTGTCCGTAGATGTGAGATTATCACAGTAAAGCGGGAGCAAATCACGGATAATACTACACTTCATTATAATCACTCCTTTTTCAGTTTCTGTTTGGCACGGTAAAAAGTAACTCTTGCCCAGTTTTCAGATTTGCCGAATATTTCGCCTATTTCTCTGAATGAAAGTTCACCTGTTGCACGGAGCAGGACTATTTCTTTTTCAGTTTCTGGCAGTTCATGGATTTGTTTAATTAAAAACATTTTACCGTTATTTGATTCAGCAATTCTGTCAGGCGGAGGGGATAAATCGGTTTCTGAGTAATCAGGTTCAGCAATGGGATTTCTTTTTCGTCGATTGAGTTCACGAAACCACAGATTTTTTGCAATACCGCATAACCATGTATAAACCGAGCAGTCACCACGATATTTTGACAATGAACGTATAGCTTGATAGAAAGTTTCCTGCATAAGTTCTTCGGCAATATCAGTATCACTGCATAAGCTCATCAGATAAAGATATACTTTTCTGCCATGTTCTTCATAGTAGGCTTTTATGTCGTCAGCCATTCTCTCACCGCCTTTCTGTAAGTTAGTCACTTTAAAATCCGTTTCGTTACAAAAAAATCAGGAAAATTTCAAAAAATCTTCCTGATAATTGTTGATTATATTAAATACCCTTTTATCTCATTGAATCCATAGCACACAGCAAGCGCTTTGTCACCCTCTGAAACGGAAATAAAATCCTCACGCAGACAGTTTACATAACGCACATATCTGCCGTCCGCAAGTTTCAAAGTGAGATAATAGAACTCCTGTTCAACTGTAGGGCGGTCGGTGTATACAGGGTCGGAAATATAACGTCTATATCTGTAGTTTATCCCTGCAAGAACTCTTTGTTTTATAGCATCTTTTTTTACAACAGTGCCATATGCAGAGGCAGTATATTTAACTTGAGTGGTAAGCCTGATACTTGTTACTGTAAATGCAGTATACATTATAACAGGACCTATAAACTCAATATTGAAGTTCTTGCTGATAAATATAGAATCATATCCCATATATAATAAGAATATTACAATCGCAGATAAAGCGACAGTCCGCAAAATTCTTTTGATATATTTTCTTTCGGATTTGAGAATATTTACCCGCTGTTCTCTGTAAAGTTTCGTATAGCCAATCTGATTCGGCTGAATGTAGTCAATATCCCTGTTATTCATATTTAATAATCCCCATATATCAATAAATCAGTATTTGAACATTCCACCGCCGATAAACTCACATATAAGAGAATCGGGAGTAATATAGTTTTTATCAAGTGAATCAAGATTTTCAAGTACTTCTGTAACGTCCGCAAGTTCGTGAACGTCACTCATTTCAAGCAGTTCTGACAAGAGTTCATTACGGTACACATTCATTTCATACGCCATAAATGTATCAATATCATAGTCAGAACGGTGCTTGTATGGCATGATATACTTGTTTTCACCAGATTCTACGCTATGGAACATATTCATTGTCTCACGCAGAGAACGCTTGCGGAAGTTTCTGTCCCTTATCATTCTGCGCATGAGACGTATTTTTGATGGATGCAGGATAATATTTCCACAGGTTATACGTGTGCGCACACTGACATAAATATTATTCAGTTTTTCTTCACTGAACGTTATAACAGCAGGATTGAGAGCGTGTATACCCTCAAATATTACAAGTTCACCCTCTTTACGCTGAAATTTCATCTTGATTCCGTCACGCTTTGAGCTTGCAAAATTATATAGCGGGATTTCAACTTCACGGCATTTGCTGATTAATTCAATCTGCTCATTCAGAAGCTTCTTGTCTACTCTGTCGGGCGATTCAAGGTCTAATTTTCCAATTACGGACAGCTCACGTTCATCATCTGTAAGCGACTTGAAATAGTTATCCATAGAGAGCGTATGTGTAGGACAGCCGATTTCACTTAGCAAATTGGCAAGCATAAGTGCGGTAGTAGTTTTTCCAGAGCCTGAAGGACCTGAAAGCAATATAACGGGTTTTGTTTCCTTTGTTTCTGCAATATTATCAGCGATTTTTTCAAGCTGATAGACGTATGCTTCATTTACTGATTTTATATATTCTTTTGTGTTATGTTCAATATTTGAATTAATACGGTTTATCTCAATATTCATATATATACTCCTTAAAAAGAAAAAGCGGACAGCAAGTGTCCGCTTTCTTGAACTCGTGAATTATCTCTGTTCGCAAATTAATTTCATAGCGGTTCTTTCTTCGCCGTCAATTTCAATATTAGCGAAAGCAGGAATACATACAAGGTCTATGCCAATAGGAGCAAGATAGCCTCTTGCGATAGCTATTGCCTTGACAGCCTGATTTGCTGCACCTGCACCGACAGCCTGAACTTCAACTGCTTTCTGTTCTCTTATAACTCCTGCGATTGCACCTGCAACTGAATTAGGCTTTGAGTTTGATGATACTTTCAAAATTTCCATGATATAACCCTCCGTTGTTGAAATTGTTTTTAAATTTAGTATCGGTATAAATCGACAGTGTTAATTTACCCGACTATAATCTATAGTTATATTATACACCGTTTTATTAAAAAAATCAAGTATTTACAAGAAAGTTTGTATATTATCTCACAATTACACGCTGAATTTTGTGAGATTTGCCAGTTTTTTCGTCAAATTCAACATGAATACCGCATAAAAAACATGGATTTGATGATTCAGTGAAACGTACAGGCATATGAAAACGGAATTTGCTGACGGCTGAATCTATATCAACGCCAAGGCATGATATTTCTGCACCGGTCATTCCAACATCTGTAATATATGCCGTATGATTATCTAAAATTATTTCATCTGCTGTCTGTACGTGGGTATGTGTGCCGAAAATTCCCGTAACTTTTCGTGTAAGATAGTGTCCCATAGCTTTTTTTTCAGAGGTAGCTTCTGCATGAAAATCAACAAAAACATTCGGAGTGTCAATATTTTTCAGAATATCGTCTATTTTTGTGAACGGATTATCAAGAGGTTCTAAAAATGCTGTACCCATGAGATTTATAAAAGCTACAGAATATGTTCCAACGTCAAGAATACACATTCCTTTGCCGACTGCTCCGTCGGGATAGTTTGCAGGACGTATAATACAGTCTGATTTTGATTCAAAAATATCATACGATTCTTTTCGTCTGAAAGCGTGATTGCCTGTTGTAAGAATATCAGCCCCCGAATTGAGAAGCATATTTGCAGATGCAGGTGTTATGCCGTTGCCTTGTGCAGAATTTTCAGCGTTTACTACAGTAATATCAATATTATACTGCTTTTTCAGTCCTCTTATTTTTGATGCAAAGAAGTTACAGCCTGATTTTCCTACAACGTCTCCTATAAAAAGTAAGTTTTTCATGAAATTCTCCCTTGATGTTAATTATATTCATTATATCATTTAATCAGTACAATGTCAACAAAATTTTTCTGTAATGCACTATTTCTGTTGCTTCTGCATATTAATATAACTGATAAACTGAAAACGGAGGTTTTTATTATGTGCGGAATTGCAGGAGTTATAAGCTTTAAAGATGATATGCGTGGAGAAATGAAATCGTGTGAACTTATGCAGAAAGCACTTTTGCGGAGAGGTCCTGACCAGCGTGGGATTTTTCTTTCAAAAGAAACTGCTTTTGTGCATACAAGACTTGCTGTTATTGATATTTCGGGTGGTCGCCAGCCTATGACGGCAACAGTCGGCGGACATAGCTATACCATTGTGTATAACGGCGAATTGTACAATACCAAAGAAATAAGGGACGTTCTTTCAGTCGATTTTCAGATTGAAACAAAGTCCGATACTGAAATTGTGCTTTTAAGCTATATAAAGTGGGGTGCGGATTGTGTAAATCACTTCAATGGCATTTTTGCTTTTGCTGTTTATGATGAATCGGAACACAAAGTATTTCTTTCACGTGACAGAATAGGAGTAAAGCCGTTGTTTTACTATAAGGCAGAAAGCAAGCTGATTTTTGCATCGGAACTTGATGCACTTCTGCAATATCCTGATATTCCGCATGAAATAGATTCAAATGGTGTGGCAGAACTTCTTCTGCTTGCACCCGGCAGAACGGCAGGTTGTGGAGTTATAAAGGGTATTGAGGAAATAAAGTCGGGATATTGCGGATTCTATGATGAAAACGGTCTGAATTTATGGCAGTACTGGCGACTTCATGCCTATGAACTGAATGAAACGTTTGAACAGACCGTTGAACACGTGAGGGAGCTTTTACTTGATTCAATCCGCCGACAGCTTGTTTCTGATGTTCCCGTCTGCACATTTCTTTCAGGTGGACTGGATTCAAGTCTTATATCGTCCGTTGCATCTTCTGAACTGAAAAAGCAAGGAAAAATACTGCATACTTTTTCCGTCGATTATCAGGATAATGAAAAATATTTTACAAAAAGTCACTTCCAGCCGAACAGCGACCCCGAATATATAAAATGCATGGTTGATTATCTGAAAAGCGAACATCATTGGACTGTTATTGATGTTGCTGAACTTGTCGGCGCATTGGAAGATGCTGTATATGCAAGGGGACTTCCTTCAATGGCTGATGTTGATGCTTCAATGCTGATTTTCTGCCGTGAAATCAAAAAATATGGTACTGTTGCACTGTCGGGAGAATGTGCGGACGAATTATTCGGCGGTTATCCGTGGTACAGAGATAAGGATATTCGCATGACCGACGGTTTTCCGTGGGCGCAAAGCACATCATACCGCAAACGCTTTATATGTGATTATTATGCAGACAAGATTGATGCAGAAGATTTTGTATACAGTGCATACAGAAAAACTGCCGATTATGCTGAAAAACTGTCGACGGACAATGAGCTTGAATATCGTATGCGTGAAATGACACAGCTTAATTTTGATTGGTTCATGCAGAATCTTCTTGACAGAAAAGACCGTATGAGTATGTACAGCGGTCTGGAAGTCCGTGTGCCGTTCTGCGATTACAGAATTGCAGAGTACACATATAATATACCATGGAAATACAAAGACTACAAAGGCAGAGAAAAAGGACTGTTGAGAGAGGCAATGAAAGACTGGTTACCTGAAAAAGTTCTTGAGAGAAAGAAAAGCCCGTATCCGAAAACACATAATCCCGCATTTCTTGAAACTGTATCAGAAAGGTTAAGAGAGATATTATCAGAATCTACGCCATTAACGGAGCTGGTTAAGCGTTCAGAACTTGAAAAACTTCTGCTCCATAAAGACCATGTACAATGGTATGGTCAGCTTATGAATCTTCCGCAGACAATTGCATTTTTCATTCAGCTTGACTGCTGGCTGAAACATTATAAAATCAGGCTTGTATAACAATTAAGAAAAAAGCGTATCTGAAATATTTCGGGTACGCTGTTATTTTGTTAATAAAATTATTT
This sequence comes from Ruminococcus sp., assembly GCA_029060755.1. Classification (GTDB taxonomy): domain Bacteria; phylum Bacillota; class Clostridia; order Oscillospirales; family Ruminococcaceae; genus Ruminococcus. The sequence continues at coordinate 13,225 of JAIDTI010000038.1, forward strand.
TATTACATAATTTGAAAAAATTTCAAAAACATCTTGATAATTACATATATTTATGATATAATGGTATTAATAAAAAACAATTCATCTTGATACTTAAAAAATTTAATAATAATGCGAAAGATGAGTTGATTAAAAAATATGATTAAAAGTCATATTTCCCATGCCTGTACCATAATATAATCAACAATAATCTTTGGTACAGAGAATTATGAAAGGAGCATCGGATTAGCGGTTAATCATACTGCTATGATAAGGGGTTTCAAAGTGTCCTCTTTCTCCTGTAATCATTCAGGATTTATATGTGCAAAGTCAGTGTGGCAGACAACTTTGAAAATACGGCATGAACAGTCGAAATTCAAGCCTGCGGAGTTTGTATAAGTCTGAAAAATTCAGCATCAGACAATGAAACAGGAATCCATATCAACAAATTATGGAAAGTTCAGGTATATAATATATTTTTTAATCGTCTCTTTGTAAAAAAAATCAGATTTTGCTTATTTATATTACATTTGGTATAAAAGTTGGTGAATATTGATAAAAATTATATGATTATTTAAGTCAAAAACACGATTGAAAAATAAGTTCTGATATGTTATAATTGTTATTATCAGGGCGGTATGAATTGTTCCGGCTAACAAAAAACTTATGGAGGTGGTTTCTTTATGAAGAGTTATTCCTATATTGCTCAAGATGTTCATGGAAAACAGGTAAAGGGCAAGGCTAATGCCGAAAATGAGCAGGAATTCCTCGAAAAAATGAAAGAACGAGGTCTATTCATCAAAGACTACAAGGAAGAAGAAGGAAGCGAATCGAGGTCGATTTATAAATTCAGCACGAATGAGCTTTCGTTCTGTTGCCGTCAGCTTAGTGCTATGCTTACTTCCGGTCTTACGCTTGTAAAAGCTATTGACATTATGACAAGAGAGCAGGAAAATGAAAAAGCAAAAGCTATATGGCAGGACATCTATGAAAACGTTCAGAAAGGTGAATCGTTTTCATCAACCCTTGAAATGCACGCAGGTTCATTCCCTGACTTCCTTATTTCAATGGTAAATGCTGGTGAATCCAGTGGTTCTCTTGATGTTATTATGACCCGTATGTCTGACCATTATGCAAATGAGAACAAACTTAAAAACACAATTAAAAGTGCAATGGTTTATCCTATAATTCTTGCCGTGCTTTGCGTTGTTATCGTTATCTTCCTTTTCGCATTCATCATGCCTACATTTATTGAGATGTATGATGACCCTTCAACAATGCCTGCACTTACAAAGATGATGGACGCAATTTCAAAGTTCATTATCAACAGATGGTATCTTCTTATAATTTTTGCAGTTGCTATATTCTTCGGAATACAGTATATGCTTAAAGTTCCAAGTTTGAGATACAAATTTGACAGAATGTTGATAAAAGGTCCTATGGTTGGTCCTCTTATTACAAAAATCTATACCGGACGTTTTTCAAGAACTCTTTCCAACCTTTATTCAAGTGGTATTCCTATGGTTGAATGTTTGCAGAAAGCATCTTCCGTTCTCGGAAATTCTTATATTGATGAAAAGTTTGAAAGTGTTATTGATGAGGTTAAGCAGGGTGAAACGCTCTCCGCAGCTATAACAAGAACAGAAGTATTTGAATCAATGTTCTGCTCTGTTATCTACGTAGGAGAGGAATCAGGTGCGCTTGACTCAATTCTTGACAAAACTTCTGACTACTATGAAGAAGAATCAGACTCTGCTGTAAAACGTCTTGTAAGTATGGTTGAGCCTGTAATGCTTATTTTCATGGGTGTTATTATCGGTCTTGTTGTAGTAGGAATTTACCCCGCACTCTATGGTGCTATGGCAGGAATGGAAGACGAATAATCGCAGAAAGGTGGAAAAATAAATGCTTTCATTTGATATTACAGACAGAAATATACGTGTTGTTAAGGGTGTTGAGGCGAACGGCAAAATTAAAGTACATTCAGCTGCAACTCTTAACGTTGACGAAGGGCTTATTGTTAATGGTCACATAAAGGATATTCCTAATGTTGCCACACTTATTAATGGTGTTATTAAAAAGAATAAGATGCCTGACAAAGAGGCTATTGTAAGTATTTCATCAAACCTTACAATATTCAAGGAGCTTACTGTTGCAAAACCTGCAAAAAGTCAGGATATGCACAAAGCTGTAAAACAGCAGATGCAGTCACTTCTTAATCTTGATGAATCATTCAGTATCACATATGCTATTGTGGGTGAAGCTGAAGAAAAAAGCGACAGCGGAGAAACTATGCTGAAAGTTCTTGCTACAGCTTGTCCTTATGAAATTGTAAACAGTTTCAGAGAAGTTTTCAAGCTTCTTGGAATTTCACTTAAATCTGTTATGGTTGGTTGTAACTGTATTACAAAGGTACTTCTTGCTGATACAAGAATCCAGTCAAAAATGCCACTTCTTGCTGTACAGATTGACAACAACTTTATCTCACTCAACCTTTATGAAGCAGGACAGCTTTCATTCTCTCGTTTTGCTTCTGTTGACCCGGCAGACTATGATAACTCTCCTGACTATGTTTTTGAGGCTATAAATGAAAATATCTTCCGTATGTTGCAGTTCCATAGAACACGTAACACAGGTGAAGTTATTGAAAATGTAGTTTTATATGGCGATACTCATGATAATGTGAGACTTACAGATGAACTTGAAAAACTTGATTTGAATGTCAGCCTTATCAATGTTCCGCCACAGATTCATGGTCATGAAAATCTTGAATTTTCACTTTATGCAAATGCTATCGGTGCTATGTTCAAGCGTGACAAGGAACGTGAAAAAATCAATCTTCTTGAAACAGACCTTGGTACAGCAGTAAAAAGAGCAAGTGGAAGCAGCAGTTCAGCAAACAGTGAGGCAGGTCTCGTTGTAATGCTTTGCTGTATTGTAGGTGCAGCAGTTATTGCCGGTGGTGCATGGCTTGTTACAAACATGATAAATAATGGTGTCAAGAACGATATTGAGGAGGTTGAGACTTATATCAATGCTCCTGAAACACAGGCTAAACTTCAGCATCGTGAAAAACTTCTCGGAATACAGGCTAATGTTAATGCTTACAATACAAAAATTGTAAATGCAAGAGATGCTTTCTATTCACAGCCGGTTATAAACGGTGATAAATATGATGCTATTCAGGCAGTTCTTGATGCAACAGCAGATGAACTTAATCTTGATGACTGCTATATCTCAACTCCTTCTTATTCAGCAGGTACAATGACATTCAGTGTAACAGCGGCAGGTGCAGGAAAAGATTCAATGGTTCAGCAACTCCCGTCAGTATTTATTGATAATCTCATAGCTAAAAACTATGATGAAAATTCAGGATACTACAACAAGGCTACATATTCAGGATATTCCGTTGCAATTACATCAGAAGAAATTGAAAGTCAGGACGAAGAAGGAAACACTGTAAGAACAAAAGGCGACGAAAAGGAAACTGTTTCATTCTCGGTTACAGTTGCTATAAACGGCAGACAAAGTGCTTATCACCCTGACGAATCACAGGACGAAGCAGAATAAGGGAGGTAGATTCAAATGAAACTTAATTACAGAGATATGGTTATTCTTGGTGTTCTGCTTGCACTTGCTATTCTTATTGCAGGATTTATGCTTCTTGTAAAGCCGAAGAATCAGGAAATCAAGGACAACAAGGAAACACTTGCACAACTTCAGGAAGAACGTGACCAGATTGACAGTAAAATTGCTGAAATTGAGCCACTTAAAACAAATATAACTGATGTGTATAATGAAACTGTAAAGCTTACAGAAGATTTTGTTGACTACACTGACATCTTAGATGCAAGAAAAGTCGATCAGTATATGCAGCATTTTGCAGAGGACTGCGAAGTCAAGGTTATGAACCTCTCAGCAAGCGACCTCAATTCAGGCACTCTCAGCTACTATTACTTTACACCTACTTTTGTTGCAGAAGACCAGCTTTCACAGGCTGACCTTAATGGTGAGGAAACAGCTAAAAACAAGGCTGAAAAGCTTGAAAGTGAAACACTTGCTTCAAGAACTCAGGAAAGTGTCCTTTCTGCTCAGTATACAATCACAGTTACAGCAGAAGATAAGGAAAACCTTTGGGAATACATGAAAGCACTCGAAGAACAGGACGAAACTATAATCATAAACAGCGTTTCTCTTACAAATGTTGAAATAAAAGAAAAAAATGACTCAAACAAAAATCAGAATGATGATAAAAAAGTAACTCCCGGAGCAAACTTTGTTATTACACTTTATTCAGTTTATGACCTTGCAAAACCTGACCTTGAACAGAAGTAATTTACCATTATACAAATCGTGATGATAACTTGAAAGGCGGTTAATTATGGTTAAGAAAGAAGATAACAGAAAGCTACGTGGTTCAGTATTGCTGACTGTTGTTTGCGTAATGTCACTGCTTATAGTGTTCCTTTTCGGTACACTGACACTCGCAACAGCTTCAAATAACAGAGCTCATGTGAACTACTCAAGCGCACAGACAGATGTAACATCAAGAATTGTTGTTGATTCTGCGATAAGAGCTATTTCTGTCAACAATGACTATGGCAGTTTTATCGGAAGTATTGGTGAAAGCGATACAGGCAAGACTGTTAATGTAACTCTTGGCGATGGCGTTCCGAACAGAGGACGTTATGGTGATATTGCTCCGGTTTCAGTTGAATGGGCAGGCACTAAGGATTTCTATGACCCGATAAATCAAAAATGGGCTAATGGTGGTGTTTTAAAATTCACATCAACCGTTTCTATGGCTGGTGTTGATTCAACAACATCTGCTTATGTTGTAAAACAGCCGGCAGGAACATCAAGCACAGGCAAAGGCGCAGGCTTCGTTACTGTTGCTGGTGCTAATCTTACATGTCAGACAGACCTTTTCGGCGGTTCTTATATCAATATTCCTACAGAAACTATGATAAAAGACCTTGATTACACATACAGAAACAGACAATATCATGAAGACCACTGGGACAAATCAGACCCATATACACATGATGAAACATATTACAGACAATTTGCTCCTTATGTTAATGAAGCAACTTCATTTCTTCTTGATAACAGTGGTGCTTATGCAGAATCAGATTTATTTGTAAACAATAATATGTATATTGATGACTGGAGCGGATTTATTTTCCCGGACAATGGTACAGGTATTTCTGTATGGGGAGATTTGGTTTTTGGCAACGCATCAGTATCATATACTTCAAAAGTAAAATCATCAACAGATTTAACAGATTCAATTGCATTTAATGAAATACCTTATATTTATGTTGACGGAAAAATAGGTGGTGTCAACCATGTAAATATTGGTGATAAAACAAATCCTTTCCCACTTAATATTTTCTGCGGTTCTATTGATGCAAGCAATAACTGGGATAATACTGGTAAACTTAATGAAGCTTGGATAGCAGGCGATTTATACTGTATGAATCCTGCTGAAACAAGCTATCTTGGTGGGCAGAATCCATCAGAGCTTTATAGCTGGACTCGTTCAGTAATTACACAATCAAACCCGGGCGGAAAATTTCAGCAAGCATCAAGCGTATATTCTAAAGGAAATCTTGTTCTTAAAAATATTACTATAAAAGGCGACCTTCGTGTTGAGGGAGACCTTATAATTCCTGACATTGGTTCTAATAATACAGTTAAAGTAGAGGGCGATGTTGTTGTCGGCGGTAAGCTGATAATAAAAGGAAACCAAGCAGAACTTTCTGTAACTACTCCAGGTAAACATATATATTGTCAGAAAGACAAGGTTGAGATACCAGGAGCTACATTTGCAAAAGATGAAACAAATTATAAAGAAGTTCCAACAATTGCTGTTTTAAATAATGGTGAAAAACGTAATTATTTTGTATATAATTTAGATAATTATAAAGATGAAACCGACCCATATAATCCGAAATATGATGGTTTGTTAGGAGAAAAATTTGAAAAATGGCAAGTAGAGGATAATGGATTACACACTATTTACTACACGTGGAAAGAAGATTTTAATCCAGCAAACAGCGATTATTATACAGAAGATGCATGGAAAGACGGAGAAGGAAATTTAAAAACAGCTGAATTGCTTGGATATATTGATACATCAGTAGCATATATTGACAGCAAAAACTCACCAGCATCACCATCAGGAGATACTGACAGTTATATTGTAGAGCCAGGTACATCTAAAAAAATGGCTGATGCAGATGTAGCAGTCACAAAATATTTTCCGACAATAGATGGTGCTAACAGTGGTTTTTCAATGGAAGAAATTATCAACAGTAAAATAGCTACCGAAGGTTCTGATTACGGATATTCTCCTTCAAGTTCCTATGTGGTTTATGATACAACAACAGGAAAAATTGTTCCTGCTGGCAGTAATTTAACATTAACAGATGTTCCTGATAAATATAAAAATGTATTGGAAAATCTGGGAAGTTATAGCGAAGATATTTATCCCACATATGCAACAAGAGAAGTTATTCTTAATCTTAAAAATGATGGTGGTAAATTAGTACCTGATGATACACCGCACCCCGATACTCAGATTATAAAGACATTTGACCAGATTCTTGCAAGTGCTGCAAATCCGTTCAAGACACTTCCTGATGCTCTGGCACAATTTATACAGGACTATAAAGACCCTACAAAAACTGTAACTGTTTATACAGCTATTACAGATTTAGAGCAGGATGCTGAAGGAAATTATATTATTGATAGCGATTGTGTTCTTGATTTTTCTGTACCTTCCGATAAAGCATACAATATTATGATAAAACCCAAAGCTGAATCAAATAATGTTACATTCAATATTATTATTAAAAAATTTGAGTTGCAGGGTTCAGGTTCAAAACTTATACTTGATGATGTCAGCGGAAATAATGCTGCTAATATTTATGTTTCAGAACAGGACAATGACAGTTCTCCGAACTTTGTTATGCTGACTGGCTCTAAGTTAACAACAAAAAAATATGAAGATTTCTTTAGTAGCTGTGATACTAAAATAGGCTATGATTCTTCATCAGTTGCAGATAAGAATGACCTTGGAGTATCAGCAGGAAGACCGAATATTAATATTTATGGCGGTCAAAACAGTTATATGAAAATAAGCAATGGTTCTCCAAGCTATATTGCTGCAAATATAACTTCTGAACATCTTAAGTTTGAAATTGCTTCTTCTGCTCCTAATCTTACAAAAACTGACGGTACTCAAATAAGTAGTATTATTTACAATGATTTTGAACTTGTAAATCCGAAAGCATGTATTTTTGGCTGTCTTAATGCAAAAGAAGTTGTTATACCTAATGATTTCAAGGTAATTTATGTTACAGACAAAGTTTCAGACCCACCAGACCCATCAACAGCAGAATTTGATTACCGTGTTCTCTACTATGATGAATATTGATAAGGAGTGACAGCAATGAAAAATAAAAGAAAAACATTAAAGGGCATGACCCTTATGGAAATTATCATTTCGCTTGCTATTCTTGCTGTATTGACGCTTGTTCTTGTCCGTACTTCAACGGTAATCAATACGTACTCAAAATCAACAAGAAATATCAATCAGACAGTTGCTGCACAAGCTCCTGTTGCACAAATGGGTTATAAGCCCGGTGCATCAACAGTTCCTACATCGGCTCTTCCGGAAGTTTTCGTGAACTGGCAGGGAAACACCGGTGCTACTATAGCTATGGACGCAGTTGCATATCAGGCAGGAGAAATTGCTACAGTTGCAGTTACTGACACAGAAGGAAACATTATCAGTATTGAAGAAGCGAATGTACTCGGCGGAAATCTTGCTATGCAGTTTCTTGAAGTTCATGATCCGACAACAACAGCAACAACATAAGGGAGGTTTGACATGAATAAGAAAAAAAGCCTTAAGGGTTTCACTCTTATTGAGCTGATTATTGTTCTTGCAATTTTCAGCGTGATTATGACTCTTGTCCTGTCATTCATTGACCCTGTTTCAAAACTTATGACAAAGACTTCAGTAAAAGAGAGAACTTCTGCTTATGTTGACAACATAGACGAATATATCTCAAAATCTATCCGCTATGCACAGAATATCAACGTCTATACACATAGCCTGTACAATCCTGAACTGTCAAAGGACCAGTGTACAGAAGAACGCATTTTAAGAGACTTTGTTGACTCTTACTACGACGGCGGTGTATCTTATGACGGAACTGATACTCTTAAACGTCTTACAGGTAAAGTTCATATCCTTAAGCTTATAAATACACCTGAAGACGGACTTGAACCAGGACATATATATGAAACTGTGTATAATTTCACGGCTGGCAGAGGTGACAAAAGAGAAGCATATTTATATAATGGTATGTTGTATAAAGCATCTGATTTAGCTGCTATGTCTACGACTGATGCTGATTACATCAGAAATAACGGCAATAAATGCAATGATTATGATTATCACAATATCGGCGGTAATTATGATAGTTATGACCCGAAATATAATGGCTGGTTCTATCATTCAAATGTTACTCTGGAAAGCAGTAATGTTGATGTTATCAACCCTGACAACTTCAAGGAGTACAACTATTACTACAGTCTTGGAATGAATACATTTGAGCCAATAAGCAGTGGTTTTGATACAGAACGTTCCAAATCTTACTATTACAGTGCGCTTAAAAGAGTTAATACTTCACTTATGGCAAGTGAATATAACTTTCCTCTTACCATTGTAACTTACAACGATAAACAACATCTTCCGGCTGGTGTGGATTATACTATAAATCATACATATACAAATGATGAAACTGGTTTAACAGAAGATACCATAGCTTTCATATCACCTGCTGCAATGAGTTCTCTGGGTATATCATTCAAAAATGTACAGATGCAGGAAAATACAAGAACTATAAAGTTTTATCGTGAACAGATTGAGATTAAATATCAAGATAATGACCCGACAAAAGATATTATTAGTGTAGTTAAAACAGATGATGAAGGAAAAGTACTGATTGACCCTGTTGAAAAAAATCTTACAGCAAAATCATTTCTGCTGATAAATGATGGATACCCATTAACAATCGGAGGAAGTGACCTTACAGACAATATCTACTTTATTTATACTATACCAGATGAAATCAATGATACTGAATGGAAAATAATCAAAGAAACATCAACAGCACCGACAACATGATAATAAAAAACAGGCAGCAGTTATAAAATGCTGCTGCCTGTAATTTATTTTTGTTTTTTACTACTCAATCGTTAAAAGATTTATGTACCATTCAGCAATCTGATTTCCCCATAACATTGCTACGGCAATGCCGATTGAAAGATATGGTCCAAAAGCAAATACTGAATCTTTTGTGACAGCTTTTATTATTGAACCGCCTACAGCAGCGGTAATAATGCCAAACAATGCTGAAACGATAACAGCTTGTGTTCCAAGCAATGCACCGGCGGCAAACATTAATATTGTATCGCCAAGTTCGATTGCACGGAAATCTTCATTAAATTTCTTTCTTATGATTGGTCTGCTTACTTCTCCGATTATGAAAAACGGAACACTGACAGCAAATGCACCGATTATGCGGTTTGCTATTGAAACATCATCAGTGAAAACAGCAGCAGGAATGGCAAGGACAAAGATTATACCAACAATAATCATATCTATTTCCTTTGTGTCCCAGTCCATGAATCCTACAATTACAAGAAGTGACATAAGAACGCAGGTTATTATGGCTTTAGCATTAATATCAAGTACTAAAAACGTAAGCACATACAAAATTCCGTTAAGGCTTTCTACAATGGGATAGCGTGGTGAAATTTTCTCTCCACAGCTATGACATTTTCCACCAAGAAAAAGCCAGCTGAAAACAGGAATCAAATCAATTGGTCTGATTTTCGTTCCGCAGGTCATACAGTGTGAGGCTCGTTTTATAAGTGATTCGTGACGTGGAAGTCTTATAATGACAACATTAAGAAAACTTCCTATACATATGCCAAAAATAAACACTACGGTTAAAAACATGATTTTGAATGGAAGCTCCATATATTCATCATGAAGCATATTTTCAAATTCAAACATGATTTTTTACCTCCTTTACATTAAAAGATAATTGACATAATAATATTATAGCATATATTTTATAAATTTCAAGTATAAATTTGAGATTGTCGTAAAAAAATTTCGGCAGTCCTAAAAAATAAGCGGAGGTTTGTATATGAGAAACGAAAGAATAGGCGACTATCTGGTCAATCAAGGTCTTATCAGTGACGAACAGCTTCAGAAAGTTCTTCAGGCACAGAGAGAATCAAACGGAGCTAAAAAATTCGGTGATGTTGTTGTTGAACTTGGTTTTATGACAGAAATCAACTTCACAAAGGCTCTTGCAGGAAAACTGAGAGTTCAGTATGTTGACCTCGATAATATCGACATCAATACTGATGCTGTTCAGAAAGTTCCTGAGGCACTCGCAAGAAAGCATACTGTAATTGCTATTGCTGTAACAGGTAAACGTCTTACAGTTGCAACAAATGACCCTGTAAACTTTATTGTTCTTGAAGATATTAAGGTTTCTACAGGTATGGACACAGTACCGGTACTTGCAACAACAACAGCTATCAACAAGGCTATAGGAAAATGCTACTCAATGCAGAATGTTGACAGCGTTCTTGACAGCGTTAATGCAATGGCTGGAAATCAGATGTCGGCAGAAGAAGAAGAATCAAAAGACAGAGTTGAGTCTGCTCCTATTGTTAAGCTTGCTACAACAATTGTTGAAAACTCATTCCGTGCTGATGCAACCGATATTCATATTGAGCCGTTCGACAAGTATACAAGAATACGTATCCGTGTAAATGGTGACCTTGTTGAACTTATGAGTATATCATCGGCTGTACAGAGTGCACTGGCAACACGTTTCAAGCTTATCAGTGGTATGAATATCGCTGAAAAGAGAATCCCACAGGACGGACGTTTCACACAGGTTGTTGACGGCTGTACGCTTGATGTCCGTGTGTCTTCACTTCCTATGGTTCACGGCGAAAAAATAGTTATCCGTATTCTTTCAACCGGACAGATTGCTCTCCGTAAAATTACTGACCTCGGTATGTCCGACTATAACTATCAGCTCTTTGAGTCAATGCTTCGTGTACCTCACGGCGTTATCCTCGTTACTGGTCCTACCGGTTCAGGTAAAACAACTACTCTCTATGCGGCTCTCGGTGAAATTGCTAAACCGCACGTAAACGTTGTTACTGTTGAAGACCCTGTCGAAAAATCTATCGACGGCATCAATCAGTGTCAGGTTAATCAGAAGGCAGGCATGACCTTTGCGGCTGCGCTTCGTTCAATTCTCCGTCAGGACCCTGATATTGTTATGATTGGTGAGATGCGTGATACTGAAACAGCTGATATTGGTATCCGTGCCGCTATTACAGGTCACTTGGTTCTTTCCACACTTCATACTAATGATGCGGCTTCTACTGTTGTACGTCTTGTTGATATGGGCGTTGCTCCTTACATGGTTGCAACTTCTCTTATCGGTGTTATCGCTCAACGTCTTATCAAGAGACTCTGCCCGTCCTGCAAACAGCCCCGTATGTCAACAGAGGAAGAAAACGACCTTATGGGTATTCCTGAATCAATTGAGATTTGCGACCCTGTTGGCTGTGTGAACTGCAATAACACGGGTTACAAGGGCAGAACTGCTATTCACGAAATTATCCACTGTACAGCAAAAGTTTCGGCTATTATTGCTGCCGGCGGTGGTAAAGAGGAAATCGAAAAGGCTGCAAGAGCTAATGGTACAAAGCTTCTCCGTGACAACGCTTCTGCTCTTGTACAGGCTGGCGAAACTTCTATTGACGAACTTGTTCGTACTACATTCACTGTATAATATTAAAACTGGAGGATTTTTTATATGGGAATTATTAATATTCACAGAATACTTGATGAGGTAAGACTTCTCGGCTGTTCTGACTTGCATTTCACAAACGCTATTGCGCCTGTTGTACGTCTCAACGGTGCATTGAGAACTATGCGTACACAATATCCTGAAATGGACGAAGAAGAAATACTCGATATTGTCAATCAGATGACAAATGAGGGTCAGCAGACACAAATCAACAATCACATTGATACTGACTTCTCTTTCCAAACAAAGAGTGGCTATCGTCACCGTGTAAATGTGTACTTCCAAAAGGGCAAGCCTGCTATTGCTATTCGTCTTCTCCGTAATGACATTCCTACTCTTGAAGATTTGATGCTCCCGCCGATTCTTGCGGATTTTGCAATGCGCCCACGTGGTCTTGTGCTTGTAACAGGTCCTACCGGTTCAGGTAAGTCCACAACCCTCGCAGGTATGATTGACTTCGTAAATCTCAACCGCTCCGCACATATTATTACAGTTGAAGACCCTATAGAATATGTTCATGAGCATAAAAGATGTATGGTGAATCAGCGTGAAATCGGTGACGACGTTCCGTCGTTCGCTCTCGCTCTCCGTGCTGCACTCCGTGAAGACCCCGATGTTATCCTCGTAGGAGAAATGCGTGACTTTGAAACAATTCAGGCTGCTGTAACTGCCGCTGAAACAGGTCACCTTGTTATGTCTACACTTCATACAACCTCCGCCGCTGATACTATCAACCGTATTATCGACGTTTACCCTGAACATCAGCAACAGCAAATCCGTACACAGCTCGCTAACAACCTTGTCGGCGTTATCTCGCAGACACTTATCCCAAAGATTGACAATTCAGGTCGTATTGCTGTTATGGAAATCCTCAATGTTACTGATGCTATTGCCGCTATGATTCGTGATAACAAAATCCACCTTATTCAGTCGGCTATCCAGACAGGTAAACAGCAAGGCATGATGTCCCTCGACCAGGAACTTGCACGCCATGTTTCAAAGGGTACTATCAAGGAAGTTGACGCTCTTGAAAAATGTCAGGACAAACAGGAGTTCTATCGTTTCTTGTCACAAATGGGTGGCGCTCCTACAGGCGGCATGAATATGTAATGTTATTACAAAATGTAATATAGAAAAATAATTCTGCATATGGTAAATAAAGCAAAACGGCAAAATCGGTTTACAGAAAGTAATATTTATCTGCTTATATACGGCTAATCTGTTAAATATATTTTGCGTTAAAGTTAAATCAGTTGTTTTATTCACAGAATGTTGTGCATATTGACGAAAACACTAAAAAATAAAAGCCGATTTACCGTTTTGATGTAAAAAATGGATTTTTAAAGAATTTTTTTCGGATAAACTATTGACATTTTGTGAATAAAGTGATATACTATAATCATGGTAAGGGAGAGGACAGAAAATAAAGAGTCCGCCCCGTGTAGAGTGCATATGCACATAATTTATTTTTATTGAAGGAGGTTTTCTATCATGAAAACTACAAAGAAAGGTTTCACACTCATTGAGCTTATCGTTGTTATTGCTATCATCGGTGTTCTCGCAGCTATTCTCGTACCTACAATGCTCGGCTACGTAAGAAAGTCTAAGCTCTCATCTGCTAACACAACAGCTTCTTCTGTTTACAAGGCTATCAACTCTGCTCTTACAGAACTTGATGAAGAAGGTATTGATATAGGCGAAGACCTTTATATTAAGTATAATGGTACTGCATGGAGTACAGAAGATACTAGTGGTAAGCTTTCAGGTAATTTAGGTGCAACTAAAAAGTTTGATACAAAGGTAGCTAATTTCTTTGCTGATATTACTAAAGTAAAAGAAGGCGTTCAGGCTGTTACTGCAAATGGTGGTTGTGTTGCTGTTGCTATTGCTTCTGACTCAACATATACAGGTACTTATCCTTCAGGTGTTGTAACATCAGATAACTATACAACTTATAAGGGCTCAGCTAATTTAAAGTCGGCTCTTCAACATGCTGTTATCGTTGCTGCTGGTGGAAAGGGAGATGATGATGCACTTCCAAGCGGCTGCAATGGTTCTTATACAGCTGCTTATGCTGCAATTGGTGAATAAAAAGCTGATATAATTTAATCTGTTTGAAATTAAAATAAAACCTCTCTCCTTGTGGGAGGGGTTTTTTATATGGAGAAGAAATGAACATTGATAAGATAACACCATATATAGCAACGGGGCTTGCGTGTTCCGCACTTACAGCAGGAATATGCTATCTCTGCATGGGAAAATCAACAGGCGGAGAGAACGCTATAATAAAAGAGTGCAGGAAAATTATTGCCGAAAAAGGGAACCCCGATTTCAATGACAAATCTGCTGAAATCGGCATGATAAATGGCTATCTGAACAGCGGAGGAGATAAATATACTTATTATTATGAGGTTTACAATGCAGATAAGACTGAAACACAGACAAGCTATGTCAATTCCGCAGGAACAGCTAAAGCAAGCGGTTTTCAGATTAGTATTTCAGCGGACGGAAATATACTGCTTACAGAAGTTACAGAGGGTCTTGCCGCCGATAAGCAAGGACTGAAAACAGGCGATATTATTACTCATATCAACGGCGTGAGCATCTCCGAACAGGGTTACGAAAATTACGCCAATAAAATTCTCGGCAAGCAGGATACGGAAGTCAATCTGACTGTAAACCGTGACGGCAAAATATTTGACATGACTTTCAGGCGTGATAATGTGTTGCTCCGTGAGGCAAACTGGGAGATGTTCGGTGATACAGCTTATATTACTATTTCACATTTTAGTGAATTTTCAGCAAGCAATATGTCATCTGCTATGAAAGAAATCGGAAATGCTGATAAATTTATCATTGATTTGCGTAATAACAGCGGAGGGCTTACCGAATATGCGCTTCAATCTGTTGATTATTTTGTTGATGAGTGTGAATGTATCATGTACTTGTATAACGGCTCGGAAGATGTATACTCAACAACTGACGGCGCAGTTGATGCCCCGATAGTTGTCCTTGTGAACGAAAATACGGCAAGTGCTGCGGAAATTTTTGCATCAATGTGCAAGCAGTCTGGCAGAAATGCGACAATAGTCGGCACGCAGACTTTTGGCAAAGGCATTTTTCAGGGTGATGAGATTTTGAGCAACGGCGGTAAACTGCACTACACGGCAGGCTATTTCACCGTCGGCGACTGGGACTGCTGGCACGATATCGGCATTACCCCTGATATAGTCGTTGAAATGGACAACGCACTTATCGGAACAGATGATGATATTCAACTGAAAAAAGCTGTTGAATTGTTGAAAAAATATTGACAAACTGCTGATTTTCTGCTATAATGAAATCAGAAGGAGTGATTGTTGTGATAATCAGAAAAGGTTTTACTCTGATTGAATTAATTGTAGTTATCGCTATAATCGGTGTGCTTGCAATGGTACTTGTGCCGACAATGCTCGGATATATACGAAAGTCGAAAATATCTTCTGCCGACAGTTCGGCTTCACTCATGTATAAAGCAGTCAATTCAGCCCTGATAGAACTTGATGCAGAAAATATGGACACTGGCGGAAGTTATATAATTATATGGAAAAATGATGAGAAAAAGTGGGCTGTAAGCGGTGCATCGGAAAGTTTGAAACAGGAAGTCTTTGACAGCGGAATTTTTTCAAGAAAAGTAAGGAACTTTTTTGAAGACGTGGATAGGATAAAATACTGTGAGGCTGCTATGTGCGGAGGAACGTGCATAGCTATAACAGTTGCCCGTAATTCTACATATGCGGGAACGTACCCGACAGGAGTTATAAGAACAGAGAACTATGAATCGTATGTTCCTGCGGACAGTCTTGCTCTGAACAGTTCTTTGGCAGATGCTATGATAATCTACTTCGGCGGAACTCCAACAAGTACACAAGATGCAGAAACAGCTGAAAAATCCGCATCTGAAAAAGGTTTTACAGTACATTTCGGTTATAAGGGTCATTCAACTGTTTCCGTGTGAAATAGTACACAAAAATATGCTGTAAAATTTGGTGAATATTTCCAAGAGAATATTGTTGACAAATTGTGAATAATTTGCTATAATATATTTGATTAAACTTGATTACAGGAGGTTTGCTATGAAAAAGAAGGGCTTTACGCTTATCGAACTTATCATAGTTATTGCTATTATAGGTGTTCTTATGGGAGTTCTTATTCCGTCATGGGGTAATTATATGAGCCGTTCAAGAACAAGAGCACAGAATCTTAAAGCAAAAACTATCTTCAATGCCGCACAGACTTTCGCAACGGATTTGAAATTCGCTGAACGCAGATATGTTAATATTCTGACAGATGCAAGTGCAAGTACAGCTAAAAAAATAGAAGCAGATGTAAATCTTATGGGAGTATGGGACGGCACAACGACTGAATGGTGCATTTATTTTAACGGAGAAGACGTGGGCTTCTGTAATATGACAGATTTCAAAGCTGGCGGTTATGTACCTAAAGCAACTGTGCCAGGTACTACAGAGGAACAGGACGTGAAAAAAATGACTTTATGTCAAGAATCAGCAAACAAACTTCGTGATTCAATTAAAAATATTATAAATGAAAAAGAAACTATTTATAAGATTTATGTTAAGGATTATAAAGTTGTTTCAGTTGTTTCGTCACGTTTCAGAAATGACAGGTATCTTGGAAGTTATCCGACAACACTTGATGACCTCGAAGATAAAGGTGTAGATGTTTCTGAAATAAGAGCAAATATGGTGAGAAACGCAAACATGAGCCAGTTTGGACTTTGATTTTATAAAAACGCAGTCTTTAGGTCAATACTCATATAGAAGTTTTCCAAAAACAAATATGACAGACTTATACAGCAGGCTATGAAATGAAAACAGGTGGATACTATGAAATATCTGCCTATTTTTGAATTATTGAGAACAGTTTTTTGTTTAAAAAATATAAGCAAAAAGATGATGCCTTACGTTTGTACACAAGGCATCACCCATACTCTCTCTCTTTTTCAAAAGGAGTATTAGCTTTCTTTTAAAAACAGCACCGCAGGAATGTTTTTATCCTACGGTGCTTTCTGTTTGTCCCATTATATTGGAATAAAACCCTATATATTCTCTCTTATTGTGCAGACTGAGAGTTAATTATAAGTTTTCTCATTTCAATCATGTCAAATACATTAAGTCTGCCATCTTCACATATATCTGCGGCTTTCCAGTTGACAAGTTCAATGTCAGGTTCATCTAAAAGCCACTTCTGAAGAAGAACAGCATCAGCTACATTAAGTTTATTGTCATTATTAATATCACCTTGTATTTCAGACTTATTATAAACTTTGAAATATACAGATTTACTATCCAAACCGCCTAATCCATTAGAAACACTAACATATGCTGAATATTCCCCAGCTTCTGTAAGCGTTAATTCATATACTGCATCTTGCATTGAACCAGTAGTAATTCTTTCTTTCTCTTTATCAATACCAATCCAATATTCACTTGCATAATCAGAATTGGCTTTAAGGCGAATAGTATCTCCTACAAAATATATTGTTTTTTCATCAATTATTTCTAAAGTTCCAAATGTAGGTGCTTTATCGTAAACTGAAAAATAAATTCTGTCACTGTCAATGCCACCGTACTTATTTGAAATGCTAACATATGCTGAATATTCTCCCTTTTCTGTAACTACAACCGAATGTCTTCCATTCTGCATTTCTTCAGTAATAATACACTCTGAACCTTTATCAAAACCAAGCCAGTACTCAGTCGCCAAATTAGATATTACTACTAATGGAATTGTTTCTCCAACTACAAATTTATATTGTCCCCATTCAGATTCAAGTTTTCCATATGTTGGAGATTTATCATAAACTGTAAATTCAATCCATTTACTATCAACATAACCAAGTGTATTTGACGATGTAACATATGCTCCATAATTTCCTGCCTTATCAAAAGTAAGTGTCAGGTTACCATTATACATTTCTTGTGTAGTATATCGTTCAGTTTCATTATCAATACCTATTCAATAAGAACTTGCAAGGTCTGATGAAGCTGTAAATGTTATTTCTTCTCCAACAGCAACTTTAACTTTATTTGCTTCAAGTATGCTATAGGTCGGAGCTGAATCATATATTGTAAAATTAATCCACTGACTATCAACATATCCAAGTGAATTTAATGATGTGACATACGCTCCATAGGAACCAGCTTCATTAAAAGTCAAAGTTAATTGTCCATTTGGCATTTCTTGAGTTAAATATCTTCCTGATTTGTTGTCAATACCTATCCAATAAGCACTTGCAAGTTCTGACGAAGCTGTAAATGTTATTTCTTCTCCAACTTTTGCTATATATTTATCAGCTAAAAGTTCACTTGATATTGGTGTAGTATCATAAACAATAAAGCTAATCCAATTACTATCGATATAACCTACAGAATTATAAGATGTAACATACGCTTCATAAGAACCTGCTTCATTAAATGTTAAAGCTAGTTGCCCATTTGACATTTCTTGAGTAATGTATCTACCATTTTTATTATCCACACCTATTGTAAATCCTGTTGCATAAATAGTTGAACCAGATACCGATTCGACAATACCAACATGATAGCCACTGTTGCTGCTGCTTGTGGAGTATAATCTCTTCCATGCCATACACCTTTTGCCTTAAAGAAATCCATTGCATCAACTGTTCCTGCTGTTCTTTTAATTACATCTGACGGAACACCTGCCTGTTTTGCACACCATGCAATAAAACTCTAGCACCACATATATTTATATGAACCTTCAATTTTATACAACTCTACATTATACTTTGTATAGTTGTCGCTTCCATTTGTCGTACCCTCAAGGCTTCTCTCATGATAGCCTACTTGCGTCTGAGCAATTGCAACAATATCAAAACGCTGATTTCCAGTATTGGTATGCGTATTTTCATATACTGCATTTGTTTCCAATAGCACAGATATTTTCGTGGGTAAAGCCGTGCAGACCGAAAATATCATGATTATTGTCGTAATTAAAGAAAATAAACGTTTGTTTTTCATAATAGACCTCCTGAATTTATTTTTTTTAAATGAAACAAACAGATTTATCAACCTTCTCACCCGTGATATAATATAAGTGGAAATATCATATCACTTTTCTCAAAACAGACAAATTTATGAAAACTTCTCAAAACGGCGTAGATTCGCATATATTTTATTTTCAAGATGCCAATCTGACAACAAAATACAACTAAAGGCACATACACATACTGTTCATCAGTTTTCGCTCGTGGGAACAGTCGGGGTGGATATAGCGGTTAAGCGTAAGATTTACGCTGCTGTGACCGAGAATTACAGACAACGTTTTCACATCAAAGCTTTTTTCGTCACAATTCGTAGCAAATGTATGGCGAAGTTTGTGAAAGTTATGATTTTCTATTTCAGCATATTTAAGCATCTTTTTATAACGGTACTGCATAGTACGGGGTTTGATGACTTTATCCGAACCCGACAGAATAAAAAAATCAGCTTCGTTTTGGAACATTTTAAAATATTCCATAAAAAAGTCAGGTATAGCTACGCTTCTAAATGACGTTTCAGATTTCGGAGTTGAAATTATTACTTTTGTTTTTCTGTCGCCATTAGCTGAACTGATTCGCTGAACTGCTCTTCTGATATGCAAAATCCTGTTGTCAAAGTCCACATCACTCCATTTCAAGCCACAAAGTTCACCAATACACAGTCTCATAAAAAGAGAAATCAGGATTCCAAAAGCTGTAAGTGACATATTTGCTTTGAGATAAGAAACAAGCCTTTTCTGTTCTGTATCGCTGATTTTTTCAATCTGTTTCTTTTCAGCTTTTGGAAGTATAACATTTTTCAGCGACAGTTTAAATCCATATTCCTCCTGAGCGTATTTCAGCATTGACTTAAAAACCGTAAAAATATCCCTTACATAGCTTGCAAAAAGTCCATCTGCAAGTTTTTTGTTTATAAACTCATTTATTCTGCCTGCCAACATGTCTGCACACGGAATATCAGCAAATTTAGGCAATATATGTTTCTCAAACTTCGCTTTGTAATTTGCAAAAGTAGACTCTTTAACACGATTTACTACAGCATTCAGCCATTCATTATAAATCTTGCCGACAGTAATATATCTTCCCGAAAGATAGCGTGATGCCACCTCACAACCAATAAGAACTTTGTGTTCAGCTTCATCATAAGTTCTGCCATAGACATACTGATACTGCGCCTTGCCGTTATCATCATAGCCAATAATAAATTTTCCCATATATCGTCCGTCTTTACGCTTTGTTATATTCACACCTTTGTTTTCCATTCTGTAACCCTCCAAATAATCTGAAATCGGCAATATGCACATTTCAGATATTTCTTTTATAGACAATCTGCTGATTTTGTGTATTCTACTTGCAATTTCAGGAAAAATCATGTATAATTTTATCAGGGAAAAGTGCATTGTTCAAATGTACATTCTTGGTAAAATCAACAGGTTTTCGTGAAATTGTCTGTTTCAAGAAATCAGCTGTTTTAATTATAAGGGTTTAATGCGCTGATACTGCGCTTTAGGTGCGCTGAATATGTGAAAAATTAAAAACTCCTTACGGTTTTTTGTCCGTAAGGAGTTTTTTATCTATTCGCCTGAGAGTTCCTCTGATTTACACATTCCGCTGTTCTGAAGCTTACGCTTGATAACGTCTATTTCTGCCTGACTTACTCTTATTTTCAGATACTGATTACGCTTGTTCCTATCTTCCATTTTTTCATTTTCTTTTCTCTTGTTAATTCAAAAATCGGGGTTCAAGGGGTTTCCACTTGCAAGCATTGTATTGTGTGGGTTTTCAGTTTCTGTACCCACACAATACCGAGCTTGCTACATTAGTTTTCGCCCTGCGGGCGAATTTTAATTTTTTTGAGATTTCATTCTCAAAAAATATCCGTTTCTTTATAATTGGTATTATGCAACTTCTCCTTTTTCTTCTGTCAGAATAATAATATTTTCACTTTAACGAATCAGAAAAATCAACAGTATAAAGTGATTTTGATTTTTTGACATTCAATTTTCATCGGTGCATTTTGCGGAACGGAATTTGAAAATTCAGTCTGAACTTCGTTGATTCTGCGGCTGGATTTTTTCTTTTCAGTATGCTATAATTGATTTATAAAAATTCAACGGCAAGAAAAAAGAGAAAGCAAAGCCGTTCCGAAATAGAGAAAAGAAGCTATGAATACAAATAAAACAACCATGTCCGAATATAAAATCGGACACACCACTTATGTGGTGAAAACAACTTTCAACTCTGCTTTTTGTGAAAGTCTTTTGGATATTTTGAAAAGACTTATTATCCGTGAAAGTGAAAAATTTCTCGGTGAATCTGGACAAAAATCAGAAAAGCAGGCTGTGTAACTTTGGTATTTCAGCGCATTGCAAACAACGAAATATTGCGCTATAATGATAATATAACCTGCTGTATCTGTCGGGAAGTGAGGTTATTTATGAAAGACAAGATAACAGCATTGTATTGTCGTCTCTCGCAGGACGATATGTTGCAGGGCGAGAGCAACAGTATTACAAACCAAAAAACGATACTCAAGAAATATGCCGATGACAACGAATTCAGAAATACTGTTTTCTATGTTGATGACGGAGTTTCGGGAACTACGTTTGAGCGTGACGGCTTCAAAACAATGATAGCAGACATTGAAACTGGCAAAATCAGCACGGTTATTACTAAAGATTTGAGCCGTTTAGGTCGTGACTATTTGAAAACTGGTGAATATATTGAGATTATTTTTCCTGACTATGATGTACGCTATATCGCTGTAAATGACGGAGTTGACACATTTAAGAGCGAAAATGAACTTATGGCATTCAAGAACATTTTTAATGACTGGTACACTCGTGATACATCAAAAAAGATAAAGGCAGTATTTAAGGCAAAAGATCAGTCAGGAAAACCGCTTTCTGTTCCATGTTATGGTTATAAACGTTCGGAAACGGACAAAGATTTGTGGATAATTGATGATGAGCCTGCGGAAATAGTACGAAAAATCTACAGACTTTGCATTGACGGCTACGGTCCGACGCAGATTGCACGTATTCTTACAGAAGAAGGTATCCAAAATCCTACTGCTTACGCTTTATCGCAGGGCAGGGATAACGGTCACAGAAATGCAAAACTGCACAGCTGGAGTACTGAAACGGTCATTGGCATATTGGAACGCCCTGAATACATAGGACATACTGTGAACTTCCGTATGCACAAAAAGTCGTATAAGAATAAGAAACGTGTTGACAATCCAAAAGAAGAATGGTTAATTTTTGAGAATACCCATGAAGCGATTATTACTCAGCAGGAGTTTGATTTGGTACAGGAACTTCGCAAAAACAAGCGTCGGCCAACTAAGCATAAAGAAGTCAATCCGTTTTCAGGTATTGTTTACTGTGCTGACTGCGGAAAAAAGATGTATCTGTGCAGAGCAACAAGTCTGACCTCTGACCAGGAGCATATGAAATGTTCCACATACGATGCTGACAAGAACGGCTGTACGGCTCACTTCATCAGGACTGTAGTGCTGAAAGAAATTATTGTAAACGAACTGAACAAGCTCCTTACATCTGTAAAAGAAAATGAGGACGAATTTGTGCAGGCGGCTATGAGTAATTCCATTCAGAAACAGTCATCGGAGCTTGCAAAAGTAAAAAAATCCTTGAAACAATCCGAAAAGCGTATAGCTGAACTTGATAAGCTGTTTACAAGACTTTATGAGGACAATGTTTCAGGTAAAATCTCTGACGAGCATTTTGCAATAATGTCAAAGGGATATGAGGACGAGCAGAGCAGTCTCAAAGTTACCGTTGCGGAGCTTAGTGACTACATTGATGCCACTGAGCAGAAGTCCTCAGATGTAACTGCTTTCATCAAGGTAGTGCAGAGGTATGAGCATATTATGGAGCTTACTCCTGAAATAATGCACGAGCTGATTGAGAAAATTGTCGTTCACGCTCCCGACAAGAGCAGTGGTCATCGTACTCATCAGATTGATATTTACTACCGTTTTGATATTGCGATTTCAACTGTTGTTGCTGACAGTACGAAATATGACAAAAAGAGAAAGGCTGTGTAACCGCTTGGTTACGCAACCTTTCATTCAAATCTTAAAAACTTCTTTATGTGTGTTGCACTTTTGACTGTGTTTTTTGTTTTTTTGGTATATTTGACATAAAGCCATATTTTTTGTTGAGATTATTTTACTTGACAAACGGAAAAATACGTGATATAATAATAAAGCTGTCGGACGAGAGAGCAAAATGAAATGTCACGAAAATTTTTTAAAAAAAGTTTGAAAAAGTACTTGACAAATCAAAAATAATGTGATATAATAGTTAA
>JAIDTI010000039.1 GCA_029060755.1 Ruminococcus sp.
CCTCTGTCTGTTCTGCTTCTAATATGCCAAAGGGCTTTTTATGCCTACTTGACTGATTTTTTCTGTCGAACTCACGTGTATTTAGTGAAATTTCATCAAAACTATCTGGATAGATATTATTTCTGTTATGTACTATTTTCAAGTCTGTAGTATTGAATATGATAAGATTTTTCAAATTATCCATAAAATCTTTTACTTTCAGATTTTTATCTTGATTTGTTTCTATAATAAATGAACGACTCATTGCTAAATCCTTTCAAAATTTCAATTTATTTTACTAACATTATATATCAAAAAAAATGTTATGTCAATAAAAACGCCATAGTATTTTAGACTTATAATCAAAAATACTATGGCTAAAAATTTCTATATGGGTATCGCTCTTAAAAAGCGAATTTTTTAATTTGTAAGAGTTTTTCTCATAAGAATCATATCAAATACATCAATTCTGTTGTCATTATTCATATCAGCATTTTTTGCCTGTTCAGATGTAAGACTGATTTCAGCGAGTATGTGTTTTGTAAGAAGTACAGCATCTGCAACATTAACAGAACCGTCGCTGTTTATATCGCCCTTTATTGCAACAGGAACTGTTGTTATGATAGATGTAGTGGTTGTAGTAGCTTTAGTTGTTGTAGTGGTTGTAGATGTAGTAGTCATTGTTGTTGTGGTTGTAGTTGTGGTAGTTGTTGTTATTACAGCCGTTTCAAGTATCCAGTCCTGACAGTTCACGCCGTTTACTTCCCACTGCTGAACATTAGCGCCGCTTTCCTTGCTTGCTGCATCGACTTCAACAGCAGATTTTCCGCCTGATACTCTTGTAAGAATCTTGTAAGAGCCGTCAGCATTTTTAACAAACATGAACTGCTGATTTGTACCCTTGTTTGATTTGTAGATGTCAATATTTGTGCCATTGTCGGTCTTTTTTCCAAAAACGTCAAGAACATACGTATCACCGTCGCCCACAGCAGAAACGATATAATAATATCCGTCTCCTGCATCAACAAGTTTCCATATATCGTGGATTGTATCATCAGAAGTACCCCACTGCTGAACGTTTGCACCATTTTCAGCCTTTGCACCGTCAACCTGCATATAGAGATTGGAATTTACATTCCTAAATCTGTATGTAGAACCATTTACAAAAGTTTCTGCTGTAGGTGTAGGATCTGTTATAGGCTCATTCGGAGCAGTATTGAATCCTGCACTTGGTACACCTTTTTTACCATAGCGAATATACATCATGTTTCCGCCTGCTGTCTGACAACCGCTGTAAGCGTCACAATAATTCTTTGCATTATCAGCAGTAACAGTAACATAGCTGTAATTTGAAGCTGGTCGCCATGTACAGATTTTTGCTGAACCCTCAATGCCAAGACGTTTACAGTTTACACCTTTTGAACCTGAATCCGCAAAAGCACCTGCATGAGTAACCTCATTCCAATCACATACAACATTACCTTTTGTAGATGCACCGTCATAATAGCAGTTTTCAGCAAAAAGCTTGCAGTCTGAATGAACAGTGTAAGCCATACTGAAATCATACACATAGTTATTGAATGAGTGGAAATAGCCGTATCTCATAAGACCAGGCGCACGTGTAAGAGTTTTGTTGAATTTATTGCTTATGAGTGTCATGCGTGGATAGTTGTTATGGTTTTTATATGATTCCTCCGTATCATCAGGATAACCAAGAATCAAACCATATTCGTGGAGACCAAATGAACTGTCCGAAACTGTGCAGTAATCCGCTTCATAACAGCAAGCAAGAAATTTGTCCCAGTCGGGAACATCTTCACCCATAGTATTATAACCTGAATGACCTGTAAAAGTAACATGGTCAACCCACAGATTCTGTCCTGACTTGAAATAAACCTGAATTGAGTCGTTGCCGTTTGATTTTGCATCATGATTTATTTCAAAGTTCTTGATGATGACATTGTTTCCTTTTTTGTTGGCTGTAAGGAACTGAACGTTATTTAGCGTATGATTGCCATAACTTCCAACAATAGTTTTATTGTCTCCTACATTGATACGACCATCTGGACAGTAATAATGATTACCGCTTGAATCAAGCGTAAGATTTGTAACACTGATATTCTTGTTTACAACAATTGTATAAGGTGTATCGGATTCAGCATACTTTTTGAGAGTTGCAAAGTCGCCGACTTCAACTACTTCACCGAAAAGTCCGCCTATATCACCTGCCTTGATGTTGCCAGTATTGTCGTCCATGCAATATCCCGCAAAACCCTGTAAGCCGTCTGAATTGAGAAGCCAGAGCTGACTGTCTGCACCTGTATAGCTTTCAAGCGTCATTCCTGCACTGCTTTGAGTGAGAGCAAGATTTGTGTCTGAATAGTTTACTATTTTGTAGTAAAGGTCATTTCCGTGACTATCATTCTTTACAGGAACAACATACCAGTGCTGAGACTGTGCAGACTCCGCACCATACATTATAACATCAGTACCAGATTTTACATTGTAGCCTGCCGGCGTGAGCATACGTCCCGATTCAGCATTTACAAACTTGAAAAATGTACCTTTTGAGTCTTCGCCTACACGGTCAAAACGCCATGAAGGTGACAAATCGTTTCCAAGAGCCTTTACAGAAAGTGTAGCGTTATCACCTGTGCCGTTCTCTGTAAGTACTTTGGAATTATCTTTTGTGGCAATGTTCATAAGCTGTGCAGGATAGTCTACAGACAATGCAGATGCTTCAAGAGCCATGTCCTGACTTGCAAAAAGCGGAATAATCCATGAAGTAAGCATTGCAAGAGACAAAATAACAGTCTGCTTTGAATGTTTTGAAAATTCCATAAAAACCTCCTTAAATATATTAAGATTTATACCGTTGTTAATATTATACAAAATTATTATCTGTTTGTCAATCCAATATAATATCTTTTTATATATCTTTATATATAAAATAATCTCCCTGAATATAAATTCAAGGAGATTATTTTTAATATCATGTTGTAGTTGTGTCAGGTTCTGTTTCAGGTTGAGCAGTAGTTTCCTGAATATTATCCTCAACGCTGATTGTTTTAGTGCAGAGCCATTCGCACCATTTTGTGTAGTACATTCCAAGAGGGTGAACGCCGTCAGAAGTGTATGATTCAGTAAAATTGCCGTATTCGTCGTCATATACCTCATTTATATCAATATAAAATGTACGCTTGTTGTCGGTCAGCGATTCAATAACGCTGTTGAGGTTATTTATTGCACTGTTGTTTATTATGTCATTTTCTTCTGAATATGAAACGTGTAAATTTGCCTGTAAGTATATTATTGCATCAGGCTGATGTACTTTTATTTTTTCAACAATTGCCCTGTATGCTGTTTTCGTTACCTCAATATCGTTTCCGACTTCATTTATACCAAGCATTACATAAACTTTACCATATTGTTTTTTGTCAATTTTTTCGTCAAATGTCATGCCATCAATTTCCTCATCATCAATCTGATAGGCAGACATTCCGACAGAACAGAAATAATCAGCATTTTTCAGCGTTCCGTATTCCTTGATACCAACCGTACGTGAATCGCCGATAAAAAGAGCATCATCAAAATAAGAAACATCACTTGTTGCAAAAGGCACAGCAGGAACATTCTCAATAGGAGTAGTTTCAGCATGAACATTTTCAGTTGAATTTTCTGAAGTTGACGGATTTTCCTGCAAATTATCTCCAGGCGGTTCATTAGGCTTGCTGTTATCTGAAACAGAGGGAGGATTGACAGGCTTTTTTGTCTCTGAACTTTTCCATATTTTATGGATTATAACAGGAGATGCGACAAAACAGGTTGCCATGAGAATAAGAGTGTAAGCGGATTTTTTTAATTTTTTCATACATATTGTCCCCTTTTTTAATTTTTCTTTTGTTTTACACATTAAAATCTGAAATACAAGAACGGGTCATCTTTACCCTGATACATACAATAAACTGAAAACCAGAAAATCATCAGAAGCAGAATAATCCCCAGCCATGAATCTTTTATCTTTTTATATATCGATTCAGGCAGTTTTGTTGAAAAAAGGAATCCTGCTATAAAATATTTACCGTATATATTAAAGTATTTCAGATAATCTTTATCAAACACAACACCGTTTTCTGATTTTATATTTATAAGTCGCCTGAAATATTCACCAAGCTGACTGAAATCGGTGATTGCGAATAAAAGCCACGTAAGCGGAATAAGCAGTATCATGTAAATATGCCCTGCAATGTAGTACTTGTCCATGAATTTTTTTACACCGCAGAATTTTTCAAGCATAAGTATTCCAAAAAGAACAAGACCCCATAACACAAAATTCCAGCTTGCGCCATGCCATAAGCCAGTAAAAGCCCATACTACAAATGAATTGCGGACAGTTTTCGGAATTGTAACTCTGCTTCCACCAAGAGGGAAATATATGTAGTCTTTAAACCACGTTCCAAGTGTTATGTGCCAGCGTCTCCAGAACTCTGTCATTGATGTGGATAAATATGGATAATCGAAGTTTTTCGGAATATCAAAGCCCATAATTTTTCCAAGACCAACCGCCATTAACGAATAGCCCCAGAAATCAAAGTATAGCTGAAACGAATATGCTATTATGCCAAGCCATGCAAGAGGTGTTGAGATACTTTCATATCCGATTGTTGAAATGTCACGCCAGAGACCGCCTATCTGATTTGCAAGAATTACTTTCAGTCCAAGACCTATTGTAAATGTTCGCAGTCCTTCATCAACTTTATCTATTGAATGAGTTCTGTTCTGCAACTGTTCTGCTACTGTCGAATATGTAACAATAGGACCTGCTATAAGTTGCGGAAACATACTTATATACGCACCATAGTTTATAATGTTTGTTTCTGCCTTTGCTTTTTTACGGTATACATCAACAATATACGAAACATTCTGAAATGTATAGAAACTTATTCCGACGGGCAGGACAATATTTTTCACCGTAAAATCCGAACAGAAAAGACTGTTGATATTTTCGGTAAGAAATCCGAAATACTTAAAGAAAACAAGCCATATAAAGTTAAATATAATTCCTGTCCATAACCATACTTTTGATGATTTGCGAAACTCTGAAATAAATTCGCCGATTATGAAATTTATCAGCGTAGTGAGCAGAAAAAGTGTAATATAAACAGGTTGTTTCAGTACACCCATACTATAAAATATTACACTTCCCACAAAAATAATAAAGTTTTTATATTTAGCCGGAGAAAAACCGTATACGATAAGAAATAACGGTAAAAATATAAAGATAAATTCCAGACTGCTGAATACCATTCAATCACCCTTTTTGTTAATTCTTTTGTCCGCTTATATTTTTCTTTGCGGAAATCTACACAAAGCCATAATATGACTATATATACTATTTTACACACAATTATCACAAAATTCAAGTCATTTTATTTTTTGTAACTATTTGTAATATTTTACCTATTGACAAAAAAATCTTTTACAGTGAACAGCCAAATATTGTGGTAAATATTTGTATAAATCAGCCAAAGTTTTTATTATTCTATTTACAAAATACCCATATTGTAATATAATTAATATATATTTTGTATCGCAGAATTTTTGTGGAGTTGATTTTATGATTAAGCATCTTTCAGGAGATTATGAAACAGTCGAATATGAGAGCAAGCGTACTTTCCTGCTCCATGATAACTATGACAATGAAAAATACCCTGTCCATTGGCATAATGCTATTGAAATTCTTATGCCTCTGGAAAATGAATATGTAGTAAATGTATGTGACGTGGAATACAAAATTCCTGAATATGATATTCTGATTATACCGCCTGCCGAACTTCATGGTATGCCTGCTGTTGCAGGACACCGCCTTATATTGCAGTGTGATAATTCAGTTTTAGCTGATGTTCCGGCAGTTGAGCCTGTTATGCGTGGCTTGACAGCACCGCTTCTTATTAACAGAAATCTTGATAAGAGTCTGCATAGTATAGCAAAAAAGATAATGCTTGATATATATAAGCTCAACGGTAGAAAATCCGAACTTGCGGATGTGAAAATATATGTTGCAATTATAAATCTGCTTATAGCTGTAAGAGAGTTCCGCATTGAACAGGCTAAAATTTCGCTTGACTGCGATGACGAAAGAATTGACGAATACAACAAAAAATTCGACATGGTTATGAAATATATTGATACAAATTATATGTATGATATTTCACTTGAACAGCTGGCAGAAGTTGCAGGCTACAGCAAATATCACTTTTCACGCATTTTCAAGCAGTATAATTCCATGTCATACCTGCAATATATCAATGCAAGACGTACAAAGGCAGCTGAACTTTTACTCCTTGACCCGACTATTTCAGTAACAGAAGTTGCAATGCGTTCGGGATTCAAAAGTCTCACAACATTCAACCGCATTTTCAAGGAGATAAAGCACTGTACACCGACAGATTTCAAAAAACTTTATTCGTCAGATTAATTTTTTGTAAAATCTATGGTAATTCTGCTAATATTGTGATATAATAAATAAGTAAATTTTATCAAAGTCTGGAGTGATTTTCAATAATGAATTATAAAAGAGAAGTTATCGGCGATAATATAGGCTTTTCAACAATTATTGATGAAAAGTTCAACACCTGTTCTCTAAGTGTGAAATTTATAACTGAACTTAGTTCGGAATATACCGCCGAAAATGAGATAGTAAGCAGTCTGCTTTCTATGTCAAACAGTAAAATAAAGAGTCTCAGTGAAATGAATAAAACCATGCAGGAACTTTATGCAGCCAGTATAAGCGGAAGAACAAATACTATCGGTTATACTCAGGTTATAACTTTTTCAGCCTCATGGATTTGCGACCGCTTTGCACTTGAAAACGAAAATATAACAGAAAGTATGCTTGAAATAGTTCACGACTGTATTTTCAGTCCGAACACAGAAAACGGTGCATTTGACAGCAAAAATTTCAAGATATGTCAGAAATGCCTGATTGACGATATAAACAGCATATTGAATGATAAGCGTGAATATGCCATTATACAGGCTAAAAAAACAGCTTTTAAAGGTGAACCCATTGAAAATTCATTCATTGAAATAGAAGACGCAGAAAAAGTCACACCTAAATCTGTATTCATAGCATACGAACATCTTCTTGAAACATCACAAATTGAGATTTTCTATGTTGCACCTGAAGAAAATACTGCTGTTGCCGAAATGTTCCGCAAGGGATTTTCAGAAATAACAAGAAATTCACATCAGTACACAATATACAGTAACAGTCCGATAAAGGTAGAGCCTGAAAAAGTTACAGAGGAACTTCCTGTTAATCAAAGCAAGATGATACTCTTGTTAAAAGGTGAAACAGATGACAGCTATGCAATGAATATGTTAAGCATTATATTAGGCGGTACACCTGTATCAAAGCTTTTTATGAATGTTCGTGAAAAACTCAGTCTATGCTACTATTGCTCATGCCGTTATATTAAAAATAATGTAATTCTTATTGACAGCGGAGTTGACAAGGAGAATATTCAGAAAGCTTATGATGAAATATTCAATCAGATTGAAGAAATCAGAAACGGAAATATTTCAGAAGAAGAAATGCAAGCTGTAATAAATGCAATAGACGATAGTCTGTCGAGTGTCGGTGATACTCCTGTTCAATATGTAAACTGGTATTTTGACAGATTCTGCAATGGTGATATTATAACACCTCAACAATACTTTGATAAATTCTGTTCAGTTACAAAAGAAAGTATCATAAATACTGCAAAGTCAATTAAACCTGATACTTCATACTATCTTATTAATAAGGAGATTTCTGAATGAGCAAAGAAATAATCACAAGCAAAATTACAGGCGATAGCTGTATTCATGTAAAGCATAAAAGCGGTCTTGATATTTATATAAGAGAGATGAAAGGATTCAGCAGTGTGTATGCACTTTTCGGTACAAAATACGGCTCAATAAATACCATGTTCAAAACTTCTGTCGATAATGAATATACAACCGTTCCCGAAGGTATAGCACATTTTCTTGAGCATAAGCTTTTTGAAAATGAGGACTGCGGAGTATTTGAACTCTATGCACAGACAGGAGCAAACGGAAATGCTTTCACATCATTTGACAGAACGTGCTATCTTTTCAGTTGTTCAAAAAATTATACAAAGAATTTAAGAATCCTGCTTGACTTCGTTCAGAAACCATATTTCACAAAAGAAAACGTTGAAAAGGAGCAGGGCATTATCGGACAGGAAATTCAGATGACTAATGATAATCCCGAATGGCGTTTGCTTTTTAATATGCTTAAATCAATGTATCATAATCACCCCGTAAGAATCGATATTGCAGGAACGATTGAAAGCATAGCGGAAATTGATGCTGATTTGCTGTATAAATGCTATGGCACTTTCTATAATCTCAACAATATGGCACTTTCAATTTCAGGAAATGTAGATGAAGATGAAGTACTTGCAATATGTGATGAACTTCTCAAACCATGTGAGGATAACGGGCTTGAAACAGTTTTTCCTGATGAACCTGATGAAGTTGTAAGAAACGAAATAAGAGAGAAACTTCCTGTGGGAACGACAATTTTTCAGCTCGGCTATAAATGTCATGCTGAAAATGACAGCGAAAAGCAGGCAAGAAAATATCTTGTTGCATCTATTGCATCAATGCTTATCAGTGTAAAGTCAAGCGATATGTACACACATCTTATTGAAGATAACATCATCAATACAACGTTTGATTCAGAAGTATTTGCAGGAAATGGCTATTTTGCAGTGATTTTCAGCGGAGAATCAGAAAAGCCCGAAGAAGTGAGAAAAGCTGTTGCAGAGGAATTTTCAAAAATCGTGCAGAATGGTGTGTGTGAGGACGATTTTCGCAGAATCAAAAAGGTAATATATGGAAGTCTTATACGTCAGCAGAATAATGTTGCAGTTGTTGCATCTTCCATGATGAATAACTACATCAATGGCATAGGTCCTTTTTATGATATAGATACATTTTCCGATATTACAAGCGAAGATGTCTGGAATTTCATAAAAACAGAACTTACACCCGATAAATCTGTACTTTCTGTTATAGAGAAAGCTGGTGATTAAGTGGCAGAAACTGAAATAACAAATCCCTATATTATACAGTTTCCCGCACTTAACTGGGAATTTGAAATCAACCCGACTGCTATAACTGTTTTCGGACTTTCTATACAATGGTACGGAATTATAATTGCTTTTGGACTTATGCTTGCTGTTTTGTATTGCTTTCCACGAATGAAAAAATTCGGAATCAACTCTGACAGTGCTGTTGATGCAGTAATTGGCGGTGTTATTGGTGGAGTTGTCGGAGCAAGATTGTATTTTGTTGCTATGAAGTGGGACGAATACAAACAGGATACGCTTAAAGACACGTTTCTTGCCGTTATAAATACTCGTAACGGCGGACTTGCAATATACGGCGGAATTATCGGTGCATTAATAGTCGGCTTGACTATATGCAAAATCAAAAAAATAAAAATGTTTCCTATGCTTGACATTTCACTTATGGGCTTTCTCATAGGTCAGGGCATAGGACGCTGGGGAAACTTTGTAAATCAGGAAGCTTTCGGCATAAATACCGACTCAATTTTCGGCATGACAGGCGGAAGAATACAACAGATTATACTGCGTGAAACACAAATCGGCGGTTCTATGTATGAAAATGGTATTAATATGATGTGGGAAAAGCCCGTTCACCCATGCTTTTTATATGAATCTGTATGGTGCTTGCTTGGCTTTGCAGTTCTTGCATTATATTCAAAGCACCGTAAATATGACGGACAGCTAACACTTATGTACATGGCATGGTATGGCGCAGAACGTGCAGTAGTTGAGGGATTGCGTATTGACAGCCTTATGATTGGCAATGTGAGAGTTTCTCAACTTGTTTCGGTAATTATACTTATAGTTTCTGTAATTCTGCAAATAGTTATAGGACTGAATGTAAAGCGTGACCCTGAAAAATATGTTCTGTATGTAAATACAGAAGAATCAAAGCTTATGCTGAAAAAGTCTGTATCTGTAAATACAGAAAATGATGATAAAGAAATCGTCGTACTTTCTGATGAAGAAGATGACGAAGATAATACTAAGGAGGATTTAAAAAATGGCACAGATTATTGACGGAAAAGCAGTTTCGGCTGCTGTTAAGCAGGAGGTTGCAGATGAGACAGCTGCACTGAAAGATGAACACGGTCTCAAAGTCGGACTTGCTGTTGTAATTGTCGGAAATGATTCTGCATCAAGAGTTTATGTAAACAACAAGAAAAAGGCTTGTGAAGCTGTAGGATTTCAGTCATTTGAGTATGCGCTTGACGAAAACACAACTCAGGAACAGCTTCTTGATTTAGTCAGTGTACTTAACAGAGATGAGAGGGTAAACGGTATACTTGTACAGCTCCCACTTCCTAAGCATATTGATGAAAAAGCTGTAATCAATGCTATCTCACCCGAAAAGGACGTTGATGCTTTTCACCCTGTAAACGTCGGAAAAATTATGATAGGAGAATACTCGTTCCTGCCATGCACTCCTGCCGGTGTTATGCGTTTAATTGAAAGTACTGGAGTTGACATAACAGGCAAGCAGTGTGTTGTTGTAGGACGTTCAAACATTGTAGGAAAACCGCAGGCAATGCTCCTTTTACAGAAAAACGGCACTGTTACAATATGCCACTCAAAAACAAAGAATCTTAAAGAGATTTGTTTAAGTGCAGATATACTTGTTGTTGCTATCGGCAAGGCAAAATTTATCACTGGTGATATGATAAAAGAGGGTGCTGTTGTAATTGATGTCGGCATGGACAGAGATGAAAACGGCAAGCTTTGCGGTGATGTTGATTTTGAATCAGCTGAAAAGAAAGCAGGCTACATAACTCCTGTTCCGGGCGGTGTCGGACCTATGACAATTGCAATGCTCATGAAAAATACACTGACAGCCGCAAAACAGCAGGCAGATATTAAATAAAACTTCGGGAGGAAAAAACATGACAAATATAGCTATTCTTGCTTCAACAATACCAAACACAGGTGACAATTTCCCTGTTGTGCCTATTGCAATCGGCGGTGTACTGGCTGTTGTAATTGCAGTTCTTATGTCTATACTTGCAAAAAAGAATAAAAAATAGAATAATTGCCAAGCGTTATACCATACCTTTACTATAGAGGTGATTTTATATGGTATGCAGTCTTGACAAACTCAAAACAAAAGAAGTCATCAACATCAAAACAGGCGAAAGATTAGGATATATTGATGATATTCGTATGAACACGGACAATTCCGAAGTGCTTTCACTGCTTATATATGGCGGTTACAGATTTTTCGGTCTTTTCGGACGTGAGAATGATACAGAAATCCCATGCAATTCAATAAAGGTTATCGGTGATGATGTTATTCTTGTTGATGATACAAATTTGACAATATGTACAAATCCAAGAGAAAAAAAGACTGAAAATTTGTTTGATTAGCAACTTGAAAAAATTGTGATATTATGATATAATATTAAGGCAATTCACACGCAGATATTTTCACGGACTGGTGCATCTTATGATGTTGTTCATGAGCTAAATACTGCGGAGGATTAATAAAAAACCAATTTTAAGGAGGACTACAACAATGTCAGTAGTTTCAATGAAACAGCTTCTTGAAGCAGGTGTTCACTTCGGACATCAAACAAGACGCTGGAATCCAAAAATGGCACCGTATATCTTTACAGAAAGAAACGGTATCTACATTATCGACCTTCAAAAGACAGTAAAGAAGCTTGAAGAAGCTTATATGTTCATTCGTGACATATCAGCTAACGGCGGAGAAGTTCTTTTCGTAGGTACAAAAAAGCAGGCTGGCGATTCTGTCAAGGAAGAAGCAACAAGAGCTGGCGCACACTATGTCAATGCAAGATGGCTTGGCGGTATGCTCACAAACTTCAAAACAATCCAGACAAGAATCAAGAGACTTGAACAGCTTCACACAATGGAATCAGACGGTACATTTGACCTTCTTCCAAAGAAAGAAGTTGTTAAGCTCAATCTTGAAATTGAAAAGCTCGAGAAATTCCTCGGCGGTATCAAATCAATAAAGAAGCTCCCTGCTGCACTCTTTATCGTTGACCCACGCAAAGAAAAGATTGCTGTTGCAGAAGCTAAAAAACTTGGTATTCCGATTGTTGCTATTGTTGATACAAACTGCGACCCTGATGACGTTGATTTTGTAATTCCTGGTAATGACGATGCTATCCGTGCTGTAAAGCTCATTGCTGGTACAATTGCTAATGCTGTTATTGAGGGCAGACAGGGTGACGATGCTGTTGTTGAAACAGAAGAAGTTGCTGTTGAAGAAGCAGTAGAAGAACAGGCTGAATAATCAAAAAATAAAACCCGAAATACCATTGATTTCGGGTTTTTGCAGATAATAATATATTTTAGGAGGTTATAACAATGGGAAAAATTTCCGTTGCTGAAATTAAAGAACTCATGAAGTCAACAGGCGTTGGCATGATGGACTGTAAAAAGGCTCTTGAAGCAAATGACGGCGATATGGATAAGGCTATCGAGTTCCTTAGAGAAAAAGGACTTGCTACACAGGCTAAGAAAAGTAGTCGTGCAGCAGCAGAGGGTATTGTTACAGCTGTTGTAGAGGGCAATGTCGGTGTACTTCTTGAAGTAAACACAGAAACAGATTTTGCCGCAAACACAGACGACATCAAAAACTTTGTAAATGCAGTTGCAAACACAATCATCAAGCAGAATCCTGCTGATGTTGAAGCACTTAAAGCTATGACAATTGACGGTGGTACAGCTACAGTTGCTGATGTTCTCACAGAACTTGCTGGTATGAAAATCAGAGAGAATATTGTTATCCGTCGTTTTGTAAGAATGGAAGGTGTACTTGCATCTTATATCCACAATGGCGGAAGCATTGGTGTTATGGTTAAACTTGATACAGAACTTTCTGCTGATAAGGTTGCTGTTATTGGTAAAGACGTTGCTATGCAGTCAGCAGCACTTAACGCTCCATATATCAGACGTGAAGATGTTCCTGCTGAAGTTCTTGAAAAGGAAAAGGAAATCATTCTTGCTCAAATGGCAGAAGACCCGAAAATGTCAAGCAAGCCTGAACAGGTTAAGACAAAGATTGCAGAGGGCAAAGTTGGCAAATACTACAGTGAAAACTGTCTTCTTGAACAGGCTTTCGTTAAGGACACAACCGGCAAGCTTTCTGTACAGGGTTATGTTGATGCAGAAGCTAAGGCTCTCGGCGGTACAATCAAGGTAGTTGATGTTATCCGTTACGAACGTGGCGAGGGTGTTGAAAAGAAAGAAGACAACCTTGCTGATGAAGTTGCAAAGATGATGAATAAGTAATTTGACAAAAGCGGTGCTGATTTTTCAGTGCCGTTTTTTTGCAAAAAATCCCGATAATTTACATTAAACAATTTTGCACCCGTGTTTTTGTGAAAAGTATACAAAAGCATGGGTGCAATATTTCTGTTTTGCCCTCTTGCTATCTTTGTAAAAATATGTTATAATGTAAATAGTATATTTTTGTGTGGAGGAAAATGATGAATAGCAAAATAAATATATTGTCGGATTCAATAGGAAAAGTAATCGTCGGAAAAGATGACACAATAATAAAACTGATTGCATCTATGCTTTGTGAGGGTCATGTACTTTTGGAGGACGTTCCGGGCGTGGGAAAAACTCAACTTATAACTGCTCTTTCCCGTTCTGTCGGAGGAAAGTTCAACCGTATTCAGCTTACACCCGATGTTATGCCCTCTGATATTGCAGGTTTTACAATGCTTGATACAAAAACAGGTGAATTTATTTATCGTGACGGTGCTGTTATGTGTAATTTTCTCCTTGCCGATGAAATAAACCGTGCATCTCCGAAAGTTCAGTCCGCACTTCTTGAGGCTATGGAAGAACGTCAAATTTCAATGGACGGCAGAACACATAAACTCCCTAAGCCGTTTCTTGTAATGGCTACTCAAAATCCTGTTGAAACATATGGTACTTTTCATTTGCCCGAAGCACAGATGGACAGATTTTTCATGAAATTGTCAATGGGCTATCCTGCTCCAGATGAAGAAATGAAAATCCTTGAAAGAACTGAAAAGCATAATCCCATTAATAATATAGAGAGTTCAGCTTTAACTGTTGATGAAATTATAGAGATGCAGGAAGATGTGCGCAATATACGTGTAACTGAACAAATTAAAAAATACATTATTGATATTGTATCATCAACAAGAAATGACAGAAATACAACACTCGGAATAAGCCCACGTGGAAGTATTGCACTTTACAAAGCATCAAAAGCTTTTGCTTATATATACGAAAGAGAATATGTTACACCTGATGATGTGAAAAAAGCGGGAGTATGTGTTCTTGCGCATAGAATCATACTTTCTCCACAAGGTAAAAGCGAATTTGGCACATCAGAAGAATATATAAAACATATTCTTGATACAATTCCTGTGCCGTCAATGGGAAACTAAAATATGAAAAAATTAATATCACCGCTTGCGGTACTTGCTTTACTTTATGGCTTTACTTTTTATATAGATGGTGAAATAGGCATAATTTTAACGGCATTTATATTATTTGCCCCTCTTGTTTCTTTATTTTTCGCACTTTATGCCAGAAACCGTATAAAAATAAGCCTTGATTGTAACGGATATGTAAAAAAGAACAGCAGACTTAATATAAATGTAACTGTAGAAAAAAATGGCAGATTTCCGCTTGGCATAGTACAGATTGAAACATATGCAAGTGAGGTTTTCAGTCAGGAAAAAAATATCTACAAACTTTCTCTTGCCGGAGAAGATAAAAAAACATTTACTTATACCGTCGATGCCACAACAGGTGGAAACGGCGAAATATCAATAACTTCTGTATATTCATGCGGTTTTCTGGGATTTCTTAAATTCAAGCTGAAAAACGAACTTCCTCTGCCGAAAAGTGTCGGGGTTATTCCTGAAATACCTGAAATAAAATCATCATCAAAACTTTTCCGCAGTATAGCTGATTCTGTATTGACAAGTGACGACGAAGAAAACAACAACTCTGCAATGCTGTTTACAGCAAATACAGCTCCGGGTTATGAACACCGTGAATACGTTCAGGGCGACCCGTTAAAGCGCATCAACTGGAAACTCTCCACAAAAAAAGACAAGCTTATGGTGAGACTTGATGAATCTGTAGCATCTGTCCAACCGATTATCGTACTTGACCTATACAGAAATAATTCCGCAAAAGCAGAAGAAGCAATAATATCCGAAGAAAAACTTATATCTTCTGTATTTGGTTTAATCTCTTTGCTTATCAAGCAGGGTATCGCCTGCACATTTGTCTACCACAATGCAAGCGGAGAAATTATTTCAGAAAGCGTGGACAGTCCCGACTATCCACAACAACTTCTTCTGAAAGTCATTGCATCAAAAGTAGTTCCCGACAGACGAATAAGACTTCTCAATCCCTCTGCCTGTGCATATGTAATAGCATCTACCGATTGCGGAGAAGAAATGTCTGAAATAGTTTCAACTCTTGAAGATAAAGATAATGCAAGCCTTATAGGAATTTCCGCAGAATGTAGAAATCTCACCGAATTACCTATGTGGTATCTTGACGGCAACAATAATTTTAAGTTGGTATAAAAATATGACTGAAATCGTTAGAAATGATAACAAACTTAAAAAATTCTTTATACATACATTAACAGACCCTATATTGATATATGTATCAATACTTGTATCTTCTGTTATGTATCATTATCGTGACAGCCTTGCACTGACTTATGGTATACTTGCGTATATTATCAGTTGGGCTTTATTCAGATTGTTTGATTTTATGAAAAAACATAAGATTATTGGTACTGTATTATATATCATTGTCGGAATAGTATTCCTGTATGCCCTTGATGCAGCACTGCAAAAAGGCAAGGAAAACTATCCGATTGACCCTGTAATCTGGTTTATCACACCGCAGGACTCACTTCAATATAACAAATGGTACACTCTTGGCATATTTATTTTCAGTGTGATTTTTGCATCATCAGTATTCTATTTTTTCACAAGAGTTCAATACAGAGTTTTCATGACATTTCTTATTATGATAATTCCGTTTACAATATATGGTAAAGAATACGAAGAAATGCCGATAGGGTATATAATCGCACTTACTGTAGGATATATAATAATCCTCATGTATTTCAGACAACTTAGCAATAACAAAGATGTTGTTGTTATTGATAAATTTGAATCGTGGAAATCGGGAGCTGTTTTTGTTGCTATTTTTGCAGTCATTGCATCTCTTATTCCGAAACCGCAGATTGAAGCAGACAGGTCAATCCTTGAAACGCTTATCAATGCAGATGCTTTTACAGACCGACTGGTTGAAATGCTCAATGTATTCCGTGATACGACATCGGGAGAACAGTTCAGAACACAGAATAATGATACTCCGCTTTATTATGCACGTTCTCCGCAAGATTTAAGACTTAAAACGTCTACTTATTCAACTTATAACTATAGCAAGGATTCATGGTCAATAGGCTCTACTGATGACCAGTGCTACACAATGACAAGCAAGCCGTTTGATATAGTTATGAACGGTGAGCTATGTGACGCAATTTTCTATGTGGCAGAACTTGACAGAAATTTTGCCGAAACTTATGGGCTTACTGATTATGCAGGTTATGAGCCTGTTTATCCTGAAAAGCAGGAAGTGAGCATATACTCATCATATCAGGGCGGTACAAGAACACCTGTTCCGCAGAGTGTTTCAGAACTTCTTGAAACGTCATATAAGAGTAATATGCTTGTTTCAAGAGCAGGTGCAGTAATAAGTGTATCTTCTGATGAAAAATTCAAATATAACGAAAATTTCAGATATTCATATATCCCTGATGGATTTTTTGAGAATGAGAAAAACAAATTCGCTGTTGATATGCTTGGAAATATTGAAAACTATTCTGAAATGCTCCACTCTGCATCTGATATAATAGAATCAGCTGATTATTATGATGAAAAAATCAGTCATTACAGGGATATAATAAAAGTAAATCTTCTTTATGATTCATTCAGATATGAACTTCTTGACTATGGCAGTAATGATAAAATCTATAATCTTGCACAGGAAATAACAGAAGGTCTTAACTCCGATTATGACAAGGCAAAAGCTCTTGAATGGTATTTCATTGACAATAATTATATTTATGATTTGAACTATCGCAAAGAAGTCGGAGAAAATGCAGAAGATTTTCTTTTCAGAACGAAAAAAGGTGTATGCTATGAATATGCAACAGCTATGACACTTCTTGCAAGAGCCTGCGGAATACCTGCCCGCTTTTGTGAGGGATTCAACATGAATAATAAATATGAAAACAGCAAAGACAAAGATTTATATGTTATAACTCCGAAAGAAGCACATGGATTTCCTGAACTTTATATCAAGGGTTTTGGCTGGGTTACTTTTGAACCTACTATGACATGGGACAATATGAATCAGGAAACAAATGACCGTAACGCCTCAGGTATGTTGTCAAAGACAGGTTTATGGATTCTGGTATGGTGCATTTTTGCACTTGTACTCATAATTTCATATCCTGTTCTTGCACATAAATTTTTCAGCCTTATAAACAATCGCAAAAGACCCAATGAAGCTGTTGCAGGTGTAATTCACCAAATTTGCAGACTTTATAAAATTCCTGTTTCCTGCACGGCACGTGAAGCTGAAAAAACTGTAAAACGTGTATCGGGTGCAGATATTTCAACTGTAGCAACGCTTTTTGAAAGGGCAGAATACGGAGGTGCAGAACTTTCAGAAAAAGACAAGGTTAAAGCTATGGAGGAGTACATTTCTGCCTATGAGGCTCTAAGAGAATCCATAAAAGAAAAAAGAAGGCAGAAGCACAAAAAATAATTAGTTTGATTTTTAAAGGAGGTCGATACCAGTGCAGTATCTGCATAACCGATGTAATTCAGGATTAAAATTTTTCAGCGTAATGTCTGCTTTTGTAATGTCATTATGCTTTGCAGTACCAAAAACTTCTATGGCTGATTATACAGATGATATTTCAGCACAATCAGAAGTATCAGTTTACAATGAATATCTCTCATGGAGTCAGCTTGATGAACGCTGGGGCAATACACCTATGGGCAATACTACTATAAAAAGTTCCGGCTGTCTTATCACATCTTTAGCTATTATGGCTATGGATTCCGATTCTATTGACAATACAGCATTGACAAATATGGGAATAACTGATATTGAACAGTTTAACCCTGAAGTCCTTGTCAATGCCTATACAAATACAAACGGCTTTACCTCTGATGGAGCAATTGCAAGCTGGGGAACAGCACATGAAATTATCCCTCAGATTGAATGGGGGGGAGACAGAGATTTCAGAAGCACTGAAAAATCAGATGTTGCCGACGAAATAAGAACACTGATGAATGACGGCTATTATATTATAGCAAGAGTTGCCATGCAGAATAATGGCTATCACTGGGTATATATCAAAAATGTATCAGGTGACGGCAATATAATTATGTGCGACCCTGCCAATCAGGAAAGCGACCTTTATACTGTCTATCCAGACGGCTTGCAAGGTGAATTCTGGTATCTTAAAGGAAAAAAACTTCCCGATATCAATTATAAGCCTGAAAATAATATAATCACACTTACAGAACCTGTTGAATATTTCGTTCAGAACGGTGAATCCGTGACAGCTTATTCTGAAATAAACGGCAACAGCATTTCAGCAACTCTTACTTCTGGAAATGTTGTTAAAATTTCAGCATATTGTGAAAACTATGGACTTATTGAATCATCTGATTTTACAGGCTGGGTTGATATTAATCTTTTTTCTGAAACAGAATCAGCTTGTCAGATTACAGGCGACATAAATAACAATGGCAGTGTTGATAAATACGACCTTGCTTTGCTTAATACGTATCTTCAGCAGAAAGAGTTACTTGCTGACGGAGTTTCAACTC
Source organism: Ruminococcus sp. (assembly GCA_029060755.1). Classification (GTDB taxonomy): domain Bacteria; phylum Bacillota; class Clostridia; order Oscillospirales; family Ruminococcaceae; genus Ruminococcus. The sequence goes on from JAIDTI010000039.1 coordinate 19,013, forward strand.
TCTCAGATTCAGAACTCAGTGCAGCTGATATAAATTTTGACGGAATTATTGATTCAAGCGATGTTATTGCACTAATAAAATTAATTAACAATTAAAGGAGTTTTTATTCAATGGAATGGACAGAAGTCAACATATACACAACCGCTGACGGTATAGAAATTATATGCTCAAATCTTATGGATATTGGTATAAAGGGTTTTGTTATCAAGGATTCTGATGATTTCAATGAGTTTCTTGAAAATAAAAACGGACAGTGGGACTATATTGACAACGACTTAATGGGACTTGCCGATTGTGAAACCTGCATAACAGTTTATCTTCCATGTAATAATCAGGGAGCTGATATGCTTTTGTCAATCAAGTCAATGCTTGCAGAAATGAAATCTGCTGATACAGACGGTTTTTACGGACGTTTAGAGGCAGAACTTTCAAGTATACGTGAGGAAGACTGGGCTAACAACTGGAAACAGTATTTCAAGCCTTTCAAGATTGGTGACAGACTTGCCATTAAACCGTCATGGGAAGAATACAGCAACGACGACAACAGAACAGTCCTTGAAATAGACCCCGCATCAAGTTTTGGAACAGGTCAGCACCACACAACAAGGCTCTGTCTTGAACTTCTTGAAAGCTGTATAAAAAACGGTGAAAAAGTCCTTGATATAGGCTGTGGCAGTGGTATTCTTTCAATTGCATCTGTACTTTTGGGTGCAGAAAATGCGGTTGCTGTTGATATTGAAGAAAATGCCGTTGTAACTGCAAAGGAAAACGCTGTAAAAAATAATATTCCTGAAGAAAAATACAAAACCTTTTTCGGCAATATTCTTAATGATGAATCACTTGCTGAAGAAATCGACAATAAATATGACGTAATTACGGCAAATATAGTTGCTGATGTGCTTATAGCCATGAAAGACTATTTTATGCGTTATCTCAAAGACGGCGGAACACTTATAATTTCTGGCATAATTGAGGAACGTATGGAAGAAGTTCTGACAGCAGTTGAAAATGTTGGATTTATAAAACAGAATGTCAGCATAAAAGAGGGCTGGGCTGCGGCGCAGTTTACAAAATAACATATAATACCGGAAATGTTCGGGAGTTGCAAATACTCCTGAACGGATTCGGTTTATAAACAACATCACACAAAGTCTGTGATATTTTGCGGATTTTGTGCGGTGTTGCAATAAAACAATATATTTAACAAGGAGAATGTGAAAAAATGGCATTATTCAAGAAAAAAAATCAGGAAGAAGCAGTTGCTAATACTGCATCAGAAGAAAAAGGCTTTGACTACAAAGAGGCAATCCTTAAAGCTCTCAATGAAAAACTCAAAGGCACACTTTATGACGGCTGTATTATCATGCCAAGAGGATTTACAGTTGATGTAAGAATCGGAAGAACAGAGGACAAAGAAAATGTAAAACTTCTTCAGGCTATTTTCATTGTTGAACATGATGATTTTGATGAGCCTTTGATTGAACCTGTTGATGCTCAGGGCGAAACTTATGAAGATGCTGCAAAAATGGCTGCTGATATTTTCTATGGCGGAGTATGGCACCCGCTTGACCAGTCAATGTTCAAGAAGAATCCTTTCCACATTACATCAACATATCTCAATCAGCACTATGAATATGATATGTATGCACAGTCAATCGTAAGAATCGGTACTCAGCCTGACGAAAAGCCTGTTATGCTCATCAACGGCATTATCAATCAGATACCAAAGTATCTTGGTTCAAAAAAATACTACTGGGTAAGAATTTATCTTGCAAAGCACAAAGAGAATGAAATTATTGAAGTCCGTGTAAACGGCTCTGTATGCAATGAACTTGCAAGACCATACAAGGAATATATCGATACATGGAACGCATCTGAAAGATTCCTTTGTGAAAAACAGTATGCTATTTTTGTACAGCGTGAAGACGATAAATGTCCTTTCAAGAAAGAAGCTGTCATGAAAACTGCAAAAGCTGCTCTTGAAAAGATGTGTAATACAAACAATCGTGAGGAATATCTCAAAATGGCAGAAGAACTTGACGAAATTGCAGGAAACAAGGATATTGCCGCAGAAGTAAGAATATTCATTCCTGAAATTCTTGCTAAACTCACTCTTGGTTATCAGGAGGGCGACAGTCTTTTCCTCCTCGAAGGTGATTCAAGAATTGAGTTCAAGAAAACTCAGCTCCGTTCATATTTCTACATTCAGCAGGCTGTACTTGAGTTTCTCAATACAAGACCTCCACAGGCAGATGTGCAGAAAATTGTTATGAACAGTGTTGCTTTCAGAGAACTCAGAAAAGTCAATCAGGAACAGGGTCACGAGCCTAAAGACTTGTTTGTACCCGGAACTGCTTATAAAATCAGCAGTGAGAATTACAAGGTCTGGTAAAAAAATTAATCAGTACAGCGGATATTTTTCTGCTGTACTGTATAATTTTTTTGAAAAATACGCAAAAAAGACTTGACAATTTCCAAAAAGTGTGATAGAATAATAATGCCGCTTGCAGACAGGCTTTTTAAGTGCAATAAGTACGCCTGATGCAGCGAGTTTATATAAAAAGGCAGGTGTACTAAAATGTACGCAGTTATCGAAACAGGCGGAAAGCAGTATCAGGTAAATGAGGGAGACGTTATCTTCATTGAGAAGCTCGCAGTTGAAGCAGAACAGGCTATCACTTTTGACAAGGTTGTTGCTGTAAACACTGGCGACGGTATCAAGGTTGGTACTCCTTATGTTGAGGGTGCTGTTGTTGAAGCTAAGGTTGTTAAGAACGGCAAGTCCAAGAAAATCACTGTTTTCACTTACAAGCCAAAGAAAGGCGAAAAGAAAAAGCAGGGTCACAGACAGCCTTACACTCAGGTTAAGATTGAAGCTATCAAGGCTTAATCATGGTTCAGTCGAAATTTTACAAAACTAACGGAACTTTCTCCGGATTTAAAATAAGCGGTCATACAGGTTATGCCGCAAGAGGAAAAGACATTGTGTGTGCGGCGGTTTCTTCTGCTGTTCAACTCACTGTAAATATGCTTTCCGAGTTCAGATGTGATGCAAAAGTCAGTGTAAACGGAGGAATTGTCGAATGTCGCATAAAAAGTGCCGACAATGAAACAGCCTCTAAAATCATCAAACAGCTTATGCACCATTTTGAATTAATCATTGAGGAATTTCCAAAAACCATTAAAATCACTATTTCGGAGGTGTAAGTAACAATGTTCAAGATTAGTATGCAGTTCTTCGCTCATAAAAAGGGTGTTGGTTCTACAAAGAATGGTCGTGACTCAGAGTCAAAAAGACTTGGCGTAAAACGTGCTGACGGTCAGTTTGTTAAGGCTGGCAATATCATTGTTCGCCAGAGAGGTACACATATTCACCCAGGTGTTGGTGTTGGCATCGGTTCAGATGATACAATTTTCGCTACAGTAAGTGGCAAGGTAAAATTTGAGCGTTTAGGTCGTGACCGCAAGAAAGTTTCTGTCTATACAGAACAGTAAGCAATATTATTGCGTCATAAATCCCGAGCTTTTGCTTGGGATTTTTCATTAAAAGCCATTCAAGGAGGTTTAAAATGTTCGTTGATAAGGCTAAAATTAAGATAAAAGCAGGAGACGGCGGTGACGGTGCAGTCTCTTTTCATAGAGAAAAATATGTTGCTGCCGGTGGTCCGGACGGCGGTGACGGCGGTCGTGGTGGAGATATTATTTTTCAGGCTGATGATAATTTCTCAACACTTATTGATTTCAGATACAAACGTAAATACATTGCCGAAAAAGGACAAAACGGAAGTTCAAGAAACTGCACAGGAAAAAGTGCCGAGCCACTTATTATAAAAGTTCCACGTGGAACACTTATTCGTGAAGCAAATACTGGCAGAATAATGGCTGATATGTCAACCGATGAGCCGAAAATACTCGCCAAAGGCGGTATGGGTGGAAAAGGAAATTCAAATTTTGCAACTCCCACAAGACAAATTCCACGATTTGCAAAACCTGGCTATCAGGGTGAGGAATTTGAAGTAACTCTTGAACTGAAACTGCTTGCTGATGTCGGACTTGTCGGCTTTCCGAACGTAGGCAAATCAACACTTATTTCAGTTGTAAGTGCCGCAAAGCCAAAAATTGCAAACTACCACTTCACAACATTAACTCCCGTTCTCGGAGTTGTCAAGGCAGATGAAGAAAAATCGTTCATTATGGCTGATATTCCTGGGCTTATTGAGGGTGCAGGTGACGGAATCGGTCTTGGACATGAATTTCTTCGCCATGTTGAACGTTGCAGGCTTATTGTTCATGTTGTTGATGTTTCAGGAATTGAGGGACGTAACCCGAAAGATGATTTCCGTATTATAAATCAGGAACTTGAAAAATTTGATGAACAGCTTGCAAAGCGTCCGCAGATTGTGGCAGCAAATAAGTCCGATATGGCAACAGAGGAGCAGATTGCAGATTTCCGCAGTTTCATTGAAAAACAAGGTATACCGTTTTTCTGCATTTCAGCCGCTACAACACAAGGCACAAAAGAACTTGTTAAAAAAATTACAGAAATACTTGATACACTTCCGCCGATAAAAGAGTATGAGCCTGAACCGATTCCGCAGGCTGAACTTGATGATATGGCAGGTGCAGGTAAGAAATTTGAAATAACTGTAGAGGACGGAATTTATTATATTGATACTTCATGGATTCAGCCTATAATGCGTACTGTTGACCCCGACGACTATTCTTCTTTACAATATTTCCAGCGTGTTCTTATCAACAGCGGAATTATTGCAAAATTAGAAGAAATGGGTATTCAGGAGGGCGATACTGTAGATATAGACGGATTTGAATTTGATTTTGTTTATTGATTATGGAAAAAAAGATTTTTACAGAACGTGATGTTAATATGTACAGTCCGCTAAGTCTTGCATTTCTCGGCGACAGTGTTTATGATACTCTTGTAAGAGAATATCTGTTGAGAATTGCAAATATGCCTGTAGCAAAGTTTCATTCTGCAAAGATAAAGCTTGTATGTGCAGAATTTCAGTCATCAAAGTACGATATATTGTCACAGCATCTCACGGAAAAAGAATATGCCGTTCTCAAGCGAGGAAGAAACGCAACAGGAAATACTGTTCCAAAACACGCTGACGCAGTTGAATACAGACGGGCAACAGCTATAGAGTGCCTTTTTGGCTATCTGTATCTTCTTGAAAAAAATGACAGAATCAATGAACTTTTTGAAATCATAATAAAAAATGCTCCGATAGATTTCGGAACTTGAAAGGCAGGGGAAAAAATGGAAGAACTTTACATTGAAAAAGAAGTTACAAAGGCAATTGAAAGCTCTGTTCTCAAAGTATTTGCAGGATTTGCAGTAGGCTTTGTTGTTGGTGCATCCGTTATGGCAATCATTGATTACTATGACAACAAGAAAAACCAGCTCAGAAGAATCCAGAGCGGTACAGACGAAAACTATATCACATCAGAATAAGGAGAGACTAACAATGTCAGGTCATTCAAAATGGAATAATATCAAACGTAAAAAAGAAGCTACAGATGCCGTTAAAGGTAAGATTTTTACTAAAATCGGCAGAGAAATCACTGTTGTAGTAAGGGAGGGCGGTCCTGACCCGAATAACAACAGCAAGCTCCGTGACCTTATCGCAAAGGCAAAGGCTAACAATGTGCCTAATGACAATATTGAGCGTGTTATCAAGAAAGCTGCGGGCGGTGAGGATAAGAATAACTATGAAACTATGGTTTACGAGGGTTATGGTCCTAATGGTGTAGCTGTTATTGTTGAGTGCCTCACGGATAACAAAAACAGAACTGCCGGTGATGTACGTCACTATTTTGACAAATTCGGCGGAAATCTCGGTACAACGGGCTGTGTTTCATTCATGTTCAGCAAAAAAGGTATTGTAATTCTTGAAAATACTGGTCTTGATGAAGATACTGTCATGGACGATGTTTTTGAGTGTGGCGGAGATGATTTGGAGGTAAATGAGGAAACTGTTGAAATTGAGTGTACACCTGAAAATCTCCATGCTTTAAGAGAGGGTCTTACAGAAAAAGGCTACAATGTAATATCTGCTGAAGCTGAAATGATTCCTGCAACCTACACAACTCTTACTGACGAAGAACACATCAAAAAAATGAATCTTCTGCTTGAACATCTCGAAGATAATGATGATGTTCAGAATGTTTATCACAACTGGGAAATGACAGAATAACAGCAAAAAAATTCCTGTAACGCATATTGCATTACAGGATTTTTTATTTTTACTTTACTTCAACAGTCCAGCCGAAAGTATCTTCAATCTTGCCCCACTGAATACCTGTCATGGTATCGTAAAGCATTTGTGAAATCTTGCCGATTTTGTTTCCGTTGATTTCCATAACCTTATCATTCCATTTAAGATGACCAACTGGAGAAATAACGGCAGCTGTACCTGTTCCGAATACTTCATCAAGCTTGCCTGCATCATAAGCATCTGAAATTTCCTGAATTGTAATACGTCTTTCGGAAACTTTTATGCCCTTTGATTTACATACCTCAATAGCAGATTTTCTTGTGATACCCGGTAAAATACTTCCCTGCAACATAGGAGTAACAACTTCGCCGTCGATAACAAAGAAAATATTCATAGCTCCGACTTCTTCAATATATTTCTGCTCTACACCATCAAGCCAGAGAACCTGTGAATAGTTCTGCTTGTGTGCCTCGTCCTGTCCGATAAGGGAAGCCGCATAGTTACCGCCTGTTTTTGCGAATCCCATGCCGCCACGGACTGCACGGACATACTTGCTTTCAACATAGATATTTACAGGGTCAAGACCGCTTGCATAATATGCACCTGATGGCGAAAGAATAATCATAAACAAGTAGTGTTCGCCCGGTTTTACGCCAAGATATGGATCGCAGGCAAAAATATATGGACGTATGTAAAGTGATTCGCCGTCTTTTGAAGGAACCCAGTCTTTTTCGATGTGGAGGAGTTCCATAAGACATTCCATAGCTAAATCTTCAGGAAGTTCAGGAATAACAAGTCTCTCATTTGAAACATTAAGTCTTTTGAAATTTTCGTCAGGACGGAAAAGCTGTACCTTGCCTTCTGCTGTTCTGTAAGCCTTTAATCCCTCGAAAACAGTCTGTCCATAATGCAGACACATAGCGGCAGGAGAAAGCTCAATATTGCCATAAGGACGGATTTCGGGGTCATGCCAGCCCTGACCCTCATCATAAGGCATAACAAGCATATAGTCTGTAAAAATATGACCGAATCCAAGTGCTTCATCAGGCTTTGGCTTCTGCTTTAAGGTTTCTGCTTTTACAAATTTGATATTCATTTTTTAACCTCTTTTATATTAAAATTTAGTAAACAGTCTGTTTCAGTCAACAGAGAAGTATTTTTTTTCATATATTTTCTTGCATACCATAACTCCGACTGATGCAGATACAACAAACAAAGTTACTGTTGAAACTGAAACAGCAAGAATAATTTTTCCTTTTTTCGACATAAAAATGCTCCTTATACAAAAATGAACTGAAACAATATCCTGTACAGCAATGTTATTAAAATAATGACAATGCCTACATAGACATTATAACATATTCTACTGATAAATTCCATAGATACGGGACAAAAAATCTGACAAAATCTTGTGTTGATTTTTGTGCATTATTCATCATAAGTGCGCACTCTTAATTCTGCTCCCAGAGATTCAGCAACTTTTCTGGATTCTGCAATCTGTTCAGGCGGTATAACGTCCACAACAGACATTATAACCTTTGCGCTTTTCTGCTGCACGCAGTCGGCGGTGAATTTCTGCATAGCTTCCCACGCATTTTCAAATTTCGGGCGTGTAACTTTCATATATTCGTCCTTTGTGCCTGCATTGAGACTTACTGAAATAATATCAATAAAGTTGCAGAGTTCTTTTGCAATGGACTTTCCGTTAATTAAATCGCCTAAACCGTTTGTATTGATTCTCAATAAAGGACAGTATGGACGTGCCTTTAATTCATGTGCAACTTTAAGAAGTGTATCAAGTCGGCAGGTCGGTTCACCATATCCGCAGAATACTATTTCATTGTACTTTGCAATGTCAAGATTATTCATGTCCGCAAAAATTTCCTCAATAGTCGGCTCATGCTCCAGCCACAAGGAGTCAGAACCATATGCACCGTCCGCATTGTTTCTTATGCAGAATGTACAGTTGCAAGGGCATCTGTTTGTTAAATTTACATAAAGATTATCCCCGACTTCATAGAAGATTGTCATTGCTTTACTCATTTTCATTACCTCCGTTAATCAAAATAAATTCGTGGTACACGCTTTGAAATTCCACATACTACCTCATAGCCGATAGTACCATAGACTGATGCAAGTTCATCTGCTGTTATAATGTCATCTTCGTCACGCCCTATGAGTGTCACAATATCACCCGATTCAGCCTGCGGAACGTCTGAAACGTCAATCATAAGCTGGTCCATACATACCCTGCCGATTATCCTACAGCGTTTTCCATGCACAAGGATTTCCCCTTTTGACGAAAGAAGTCGGGAATAGCCGTCAGCGTAACCGATTGTAACAGTTGCAACACGCATCTCATTTTCTGCGGAAAAAGTTCTGCCATAGCTTATACAAGTTCCTGCTCCGACTGTTTTCACCTGCGAAATAACAGCTTTCAGCTCCATAATAGGTGCAAGACCGTCGGGAATATCAAGACTTATATCAGGGTGAAGTCCGTAAAGGATAATTCCTGCACGTGAAAGAGTGCTTCTGTTGGAATTTCTGTAGCAGGTTGCAGCACTGTTCATAAAGTGTATATGCGGAAGATTTATTCCCATAGAAACAAGCTTGTCATAAGTATCAATAATAAATTTTTCCTGTTTGTTGGTATATGCGATATTATCGGGAGTATCACTGTCTGCAACAGCAAAATGCGTATATATTCCCTCAACGGAAATTTTGTCAGTCTGCATAATTTCTGCTATTTCGTCAGCACATTTTTCAGGTGAATTGTATCGCAAACCGATTCTTCCCATACCTGTATCAATTTTTATGTGACAGCGTATAGGATTCGTCGTATTTTTTGAAAGTTCCTGTGCATACTTCATAGATACAACACCTTGAATTATATTATACGCTGAAATTTCGTGTGCATATTCAGGCGGTGTATAGCCTAAAATCAGTATTTCTGCATCATTACAGAAATTACGGACAGCTATTGCTTCATCAAGATTTGAAACGGCGAAGTATCTGATTCCGCAGTCATTGACAAGGCATTTTATAATATGCTCATCTCCGTGACCATACGCATCAGCCTTTACAACTGCCATTATTTCAGTTTCGGGTGCATTGAGACTTTTAATAATCTCAACATTTTTTCTTAGCTGGACAAGTGAAACTTCTGCCCATGCTCTTTTCAAATATGGCTTCATTTTTTGTCCCTTTCTTTAAATTTTACTTAAAAATCAAAAAAATACTTGAAAAATGTTATAATATGTGTTACAATAAATTAAGTTGTAGTTTTACTGTAAAACAGCATACGGTAAAACTCTTTATATAGTATACATCATTTTTAATAATTTGTCAATCGGAAGGAGATTTTTTTAATGGCAAAAAAGAAAATAGGCAGTATCGCTGTACCGTATCTTGTTACAATCTTTATTGGTATATTGATAGTAGGCGGAGGAACATTCTTTCTTCTGCATTATCTGGGAATAATCGACGGAGAAGACAAACTCCCTGAACCACCGAAAAGACAAGTTACAACAACAACTTATGCCGACAATCACACTATCTTACTTGTACTTGATGAACCCGAAGAAAGATGCAATCTCACATTCATGCTTATGCGTTCAATTCCAAAAGATAAAAAAATTATATTTCTTGGAATACCAACAAACACTATTGCATTGATTGACGGAAATCAGGAGAGTATAACAGATGCCTACCAGAAAGGCGGTGCATTTTCTGCTGTAAGTTTTACAGAAGAAGTTTTCGGAATAACAGTTGACCGCTATATGAAATTTGATTCATCTTCATTAGTAAAGGTGTGTGATATTCTTGGCGGTGTAACCTATCCTGTTTCTGCTGATATTGCAGGATTCAATGCCGACGGCAAAAATCAGTATCTCAATGCAGAGCAGATTGACACACTTCTGACTTATGCCGCATACCCCGATGGTGAGTATGAACGTGCTTACAGTGCAAGTTCAATTATTGCATCTATGGTTAATCAGTCAAACGGTATGCGACTTTCTGATAATCTTGACAACTCATTCAATACTATTATAAATATGGTTGATACAAATATTACTGCTGTAGACTATAAAAATCACAAAACTGCTATAAAGAGTATGCTTGAGCGTGGAAAATCTATTGCAAACTTCTATATTATGGACGGCGAAGTGGCTTATGATGAGTTTATCCCCTCCAAAAAATTTATAGATGACTTTGTTTCAGCATATTATAAATATGATGAGGAAGAAAACAGTGGTGAAAACAATGAATAATATATTTGACACACATTCTCACTACAACGACAATGCTTTTGACAATGACAGGGATTCTGTTCTTGATTCGCTGACCGGAAAAGGCGTAAAATATATTATGCTTGCATCTGTATCTGTTGATGATACGGAAAAAAATATAACTCTTGCTGAAAAATATGATTACATCTACACCTCGGCAGGAGTTCACCCTGAAAATATTCAGGATAATCCCGAAAATTATCTTGAAAGCATCAGAAAACTTGCTTTGAGTTCGACAAAAGTAAAAGCTGTTGGTGAAATAGGACTTGACTATCACTATGACGGATATGACAGAGAAAAACAGATTCAGCTTTTTGAGAAACAGATTATTCTTGCAAGTGAACTTAATCTGCCTGTAATCGTTCATAGCCGTGATGCAAGTGAAGATACACTCAATATTCTGAAAAAGTACCAGCCAAAAGGAGTTCTCCACTGTTTCAGCGGTTCTGCCGAAACAGCAAAGGAAGTTATAAAGCTTGGTATGTATATAGGTTTTACAGGTGTCATTACTTTCAAAAATGCAAAAAAAGCTGTCAAGGCTCTTGAAGCTGTACCACTTGACAGACTTCTTATTGAAACGGACTGTCCATATATGTCGCCTGAACCATTAAGGGGCAAACGCTGTGACAGTTCCATGCTCATATATACGGCAGAAAAAATTGCAGAACTGAAAGGCAAAACCACTCAGGAAATTATTGACATCACTTGCGAAAATGCAAAAAAATTTTACTCAATAGAGGGATAAATTATGTATTATTGTTGCGGAATCACTCAAAAAGGCGTTATGCCTCATAATGAAGATGCAATTCTCATAGGACAGGAAGTTTCAACAGACGGCTCAATTGAAAACTGCATTGACTCACCTTTTATAATTGCAGTTTCTGACGGTGTATCAGGCGAAAATGCAGGAGAACTTGCTTCGGCAATGTGCCTTGAAAGTTTAGCCGATAATAAAATTTACAGACATGATAAAATACACGCAAGTATTATGAAAGTCCACAACAAACTTGCTGATTTCAGCCGTGATAACTCCGAAACAAACAATATGCAGGCGACACTGTGCGGATTTGCTGTTGACAGAGACGGCTCTGTTACTGCATTTAATGTCGGCGATTCAAGATTATACCGTTTCCGCAATGGTGAAATCAGCCAGCTTTCCCGTGACCAGTCATTTGTACAGCTTTTATATGATGAGGGACAAATTACGCAGGAGCAGAAACGAACACACGTTCACAGAAATATTATATTTCCCGTTCTTGGCAATATAAAAGACTGCCCGAAAATAGACACTTTTACTATAGACGGCGGTTTTGATTTCGGTGACATACTTCTTGTGTGTACGGACGGTCTTTCAGACTTTCTCTCCCCTTTTGATATTCAAGAAATACTTGAACTGCCGAAAAATCTTGCTATAAGAACTGAATTGCTTGCTAAAAAAGCACTCGAAAATGGTGGAAGTGATAATATTTCCGTTATTACCGTTGTTATGACTGATAAAGATTAATTATATGAAAAATAATAACTTATTATCAACCTTTGCAGGAGCTTTTCAGATTGCGGTATTATTATTGCCTGCACACTTTCTTAATGCAATAGTATTGCTGAAAACTGATTATGTTATGATACCATTCGCAGTAATTCCCGTAATATCAGCAATTTTTACAGGATTATCAGTCTACAGCAAATCACTGAAACAGGCTTTTGCTAAAATCTTTTTATCAATACCATTCACCGTTTTATTTTGGTATGTGCAGATACAAATACAATTTTCACTCCGTGCATTGAACTGGATTTATCCTGGTTACGGTAAATCGTCGGCAGGCGGAAATTTTGCAGATTTCATAATTCTTTGCTCGCTTACTTTCTGCGGATTTATTGCTCTTGTAATATTCACAATTATAAGTGCTGTGAATATTTCTGAAAAGAAACAGACTGTACTGCTTAATCTACAGAAATATTTTGCACTGCCTGTCTGCATTGCTGTTATTGCTGTGATTATTGTACTTAATAATATTATGCCGATGTATAATCCGCCATAATGGTAAAAGGAGCAACTTATGGAAAATAAAAAGAAAAAATTATTTCCGCTGATAATTGTAGCCATTATTACTGCATTAATGGCATTCTGTTTTTTCTATAAGCCAATATATTACAGAATTTATCCGTTTGACAGAATAAAAGGTTATATTAGAATAATTATAGACAAACAGACTTTGTCTCCTGAAAGTATCAGCTTTCACAATAAAAGCAGATGTGACGATATTTCAGTTAAAACAAAAGACAATGAATCTTATATTTCCATAAAAGGCGGAGAATACGGCGGATATTCGTTTACAATTGATATTCCCGAAATAAATAAGCCAGTTGAAGTGCGTGTATTTCAGGCAAATTGGTGGAATACAACAGATTTTGCTCTAACTGTAAATATAGATACTGTAAATAATGAAGTACGGTACGACTATTATTTTAGAAATAATGACGATAAATCCGCAGTAATGGCTGACAGAATTAATAATCTTGATGACGAAAAGTTGTCCGTCAGCTTTGGTTTATAGACAGTAATAAAAGCAGGTTCACCCGAAAAGGCAAGCCTGCTTTTTGATTATAACAGAAAACATATAAGCCCACTGCAACCGTCATTTATTATACGTTCAAGTGTTTCCTGCAATTTCATTCTTGCATCAATTGGCATCTTATACAACTTGCTGTGCAGTCCCTCATTTACAAGTTCATGCAGTGATTTGCCGAAAATATTGCTTTCCCATATTTTTGTAGGATTATCGTCAAATCCGTCAAGCAGGTACATTATAAGTTCTTCCGACTGCTTTTCCGTTCCGACAATCGGCGATACTGTCGTATTTATATTCGCTTTCATAAGGTGAATTGATGGTGCGGACGCTTTCAGCTTTACACCGTATTTTCCGCCCTGCTTGATTATTTTCGGTTCTTCCAGTGTGAGTTCTTCCAGTTCGGGCATTACTATTCCATAGCCTGTTGCCTCAACTTCTTCCAATGCAGACTCAATACGGCTGTACTTTTTCTTGATTTCGTTCATTTCCATAAGCAATGGCATCAAATCACTTTCGCTTGTCAGTTCAATTCCTGTTGCTTCTCCGATAATTTTATAGAACAAGCTGTTATCAAGTTCCGCTGTTATGGTTACAGACCCTTTGCCTAAGTCTATAGCTGTTATACCCGCACTTACAATATGCGGACATTGTTTTATCACTTCAACAGCATTTTCAACCTCACGGACAAGATTTATATTTTTTGCCGATTCACGTATGCAGTTAAGAATATCATTTCTCAACCAATGACCTTTATCAAGTGTATTTATCCATTTTGCCATACGGATATTTATTTCACGCACTGGAAAACTATACAGAATTTCTCTGATAATTTCTTGTATGTCGTTTTTGTCAAGTCCCAGACAGTTTACCGGAATTACTTTTGCATCATACTTATCAGAAAGAACATTTGCAAGATTTCTTGCTTCTGCTGATGTAGGATTGACTGTATTAAGCACCACAACAAACGGTTTGCCAAGGGCTTTCAGCTCATTTATAACACGTTCTTCACATTCTTCATACTCACTTCTTGGAATATCTGATATAGTGCCGTCTGTTGTGACAACAAGCCCTATTGTGGAATGGTCTGTTATAACTTTCTGTGTACCGATTTCAGCAGCCATATTAAATGGTATTTCTTCGTCAAACCATGATGTCATAACCATTCTCGGCTGTTCATTCTCTATGTAGCCTATAGAGGACGGCACAATATATCCGACACAATCAATAAGTCTTACACTGAATACTGCACCTTCCTCAAGACTCACCTCAACAGCTTCTTCAGGAATGAATTTAGGTTCAGTTGTCATGATAGTCTTTCCTGCTGCCGACTGTGGAAGTTCATCTATTGCACGTTCACGCATAAACTCACTTTTGATATTAGGAATTACAAGAGTTTCCATAAATCTCTTGATAAAAGTTGATTTGCCTGTTCTGACAGGTCCTACAACTCCTATATAAATGTCACCGCCTGTACGTTCTGCAATACTGCTGTAAATATCTTTTGCCATATTATTATTTCTCCTTTACTCCTTTATTGGAATAACAATCATTCCGCTTTTTTCAAGGCAATCGGACGCAAGTTCGTTTTCCTCAGTGATGGCTTCAATTTCCGTACTGAAACGCTTTGCAATATCCCATATATTTTCGTTCTCCGTACCGAAATACAGCTTTATTGCATAATCACCATCACGCTGTTTTTTTGTTGAATCATCAATATTTATACCTGTAAGTGCTTTTATCTCTGCCGAACTTCCGACACTGATTTTTACAGATATATCAGATTTTGCATTAAGTATGCCGTCCGATGTTATATTATATGAAACAGAGATTTTTGTTATATCAACAGAAAAACTGCCTGAAAGTTCATCACCTATTTCAATTGTTTCTTCAAAGGCTTCATCACGGTCGGGCATGGATATATTTCCGCTTGCATCATTGCAAGCCATAGAATAGGTAATCATTCCAGATATTATAACAGATTTTCTGTCATTTCCGATACGTGTGTTTATATTTTTCGGACTACACCACATTGCATAGATATTTTTCGGAACAGAATCACCCTCCGCAAGCTTTGCATTATGCCTGAAATTCTCGTTATATACAGTCGGGGGCTGTTCTGCCTGAACGGACGAAAAATCAATATCACAAGGATATACTGTTGAGTAGGCATCTGAAACAATCATAATTTCAGACGACTTTACAGCACGGCATCTTATTTTAAGTTCAGGCTCAAATTTAAGCATACGGTTTTCACCGTCCTTGTCGGCTGAAAGCGTGATATTACAGCTTGTTACATCGGCTGATACTGAACATTCAAAAGTCTCGTCAACTTCATCAACATCAATAATCTGACTGAACGGCATTGAAAAGTCCATAGACTCAATGGAATTTTCACTTGAATACAGCAGTTTTACATTTACATCACCTTTTGCAAGTATCTTTCCCGAAATTATCTTCTTTTCACACTCGCTTACACTACATTCTGAACGTATTATATTAGATACAGACGGTTGTGCCGGTGAAAGTTCCGTCTCCTCTGAAAGCTGAATTACTTTTTCAGATGTTACCTTTTTTGAGGCATATTTTACAGGTATTTTTTTTAACTGAATGTTCATTCCGAAAGCATCTGATATAACTTCCTGCGATTTTTCGCCCATGACAGATATTTTTACTGATACAGCACCTCGCACATCAAGACGACGTTTATTCACTGCCCTGAAATTTACATGGTCTGTCTTTGCCGACAGCTGAATTTCGGGAGAATCTGCACTTCTGCCAAGTTCAGCAGATTTTGAAAAATTCTGTCTTTGTGTTATACACTGTAGATTTTTTCCGTCCTCACTGCAATAAAGCAGACGTATATCGCATTGAAGTTCATAAGAAAGCCTGTCGCCATTAATTGAACTGTCAGTTATAATCGGAATGACTTCACATTTCACAAGTCTGAAAATATCGGGGTAATAATCAGGGAGAATGTAATCAAGCTCTATCCCCTGTTCCTGAATACCACTATAAATAAGCTCCGAAGCGGGAATAGTTTCCCTGTTAATTTTAAAATCCATATTGACCTCCTAAAAAAACACTTTGTAAAAATATATTCAACAGGCTGTACAAGTATGCAAAAAAAAATAAACTTCCGAAAAAAGATAGTAGCTTTCATGTTAATTTAAGATGAAAATAAAAAAGTCCCTGCTTTTCAGGAACTTTATGAGTACAAGTAACAACTGAATAATAGCACAAAAAACCGACAGCAAAAACTGTCGGCTTTGATTTTATCCGTTATTATTTGATAACTGAATGTGAGTGAATGAAAAATTCTTCCTGACTTGGCTGCCATGCTTTAACTTTTGATGGAAAGAGCTTGTCAAATTTCGCAACAGCCGCCGTATCACCGCATGGCTCATCAGCATTATTGGGGTGATAGAACCATTTTCTGCCATCAAGAACATCATCACTAAGAACTTTTACAAGCAAAGCAGCAGGGAAAATATCGCCTTCGAAACAGATATTGTACTTTTTACAGCTTTTATAGCCACGAGCAACGTAATTATCGGGATTGCCAAAATTTATAATTGTGTCATATCCCATTTTCTTTACGATTTCAAATGTATGTTCAAGGAGAGCCTTACCATATCCCATACGCTGATAATCGGGGTGAATACAAAGTGGTCCCATAGAGACAATCGGCTTTATATTGCTATTTTCATCTGCAAGCTCAGCCTTTGTGTACATAATACAACCGATAATTTTTCCATCAACTTCAATAACATGAGCAAGTTCGGGGATAAAATCCTTATGCTTTCTCATTACATGGATAAAGTAATGTTCATCACAACCGGGAACGCTTAAATTCCAAAACGCTTCACGTGCAAGATTCTCAACTTCATAATCACGGAAATCAATTTTCATTAAGAATCCTCAAAATCATGTTCGAATCCAGTAAGCATTCGAACATGAGATGAGAA
>JAIDTI010000004.1 GCA_029060755.1 Ruminococcus sp.
CCACCTTTTTCACCGCCCCCTGCGCTGTCACCGCCCGAGTCGCCGCAGCTTGAGCAGCTTCCACCAGTATCACCGCCCCATGAGCTTCCACCAGTATCACCGCCCCATGAGCTTCCACCAGTATCACCGCCCCATGAGTTACCGCCAGTATCGCCGCCCCATGAATTACCGCTACTGTTGTCATTGTTGTTTGAAGTTGAGCCACCGCTTGTTGAAACTACAGCACCATAATGACTTCCGTTGCATATAGGAGAATTTGTGGATTTCCAGTAGCCTGTAACACCTTTCGGACAATATTCACCTGCGCACATACCTGTAACAGAGCAGGTCGGCATTGATATAACTGATTCAACAGGGTCGAAGTCAGCAGGAGTATCAGTGTACATTGTATCAGCATAAGTGCCGATAATGTTTTTCCATGTTGTACAAGCGTGGAAATTTGATGGAAGTGAAAGGTCACTACGATACTGTTCATATCCGACAGTAACACCGCTTGCAAAATCTCTTGTAAGACCAACAAATACAGAGTCGTACCAGTCTTCAGTAGTACCTGTTTTTCCTGCAACAACTTTATAACTAAGACGTGCAGTAGTACCTGTACCATTTTCAACAACATTTTTAAGCAGTCTGTTCATAACCCATGCAGTATCTTCAGAAACAGCAGGCTGACCATTATTTGTGTTGTCAACTAATATATTGTGGTTAGCGTCTTCAATTTTTGAAATTATATGCGCTTTGTGATATGTTCCATAGCCTTCGTTTGTAGTTCCGCTTCCGTAAGGCAGATAAGCATTTACAAGATTCTGCAAAGTTACACCGTATGTCAGACCGCCAAGAGCAAGAGGAGCAAGGTTTTTGTCATTTACAATGCCGTCGCCGTAGAGGTCAAGACCAAGTTTTTCGGTTGAAAATTCGTATACGGATTCAGGAGAAAGATTCTGACAAAGTTGAGCAGGAACTGTATTAAATGATTGTTGCAGATAGTAGTAAATCGGGTGATATGCACCGTCACCGGCTGCACGTCCATAGTTGAAAGGCCATGGATTTCCGGCATCGTCCTTTACATCAGGGAGCGGACTGTTTCTGTAGAGACTTCCCCAGTGAATCATATCTGTTTCAAGAGCAAGTCCGTAAGTTGAAATAGGCTTTATCGTAGAACCAATCTGACGTTTGTCATGTGCAGCATAGTTTGTAACAAGCGAATGTGTCTTTTCACCCCATTGTCCTACAGTTGCCATAACAGAGCCGTCATATCTTAATGCAGTGAAAGCAACGTGCGGAAGTACTTCGTCTGTTTCTCCATCGTTGTCAATATCTACCCATCTTTTTACCCAGTTTGCATCAAGCAAATTATTTATATCAAGAAATTTTTCCTCAACATAATCCTGCATCTGTCTGTCGATAGTGGAATATATTCTGTAACCGCCTTTGTTGATACGCTGTAAAGCCTTTTCTTCGTCAATATTATACAGTTCTTTTATATATTCAATAGCTTCCCACATCATAGCATCAACTTCCCATGAATAAGCTTTCTGTTCAGTCTCCATTGCCTCAAGGTCAACTTCAGGGTGCAGTTTTTTGTATTCAGCATCATCTGTGAAAACTATTTTTGTATTGATATATTCCTGATATTCGTCATAAGTGATAGCACCATTCTTATACATCTGCCAGAGTACATCTTCCTGACGCATCTTGTTATTTGCTTTACCGTC
Source organism: Ruminococcus sp. (assembly GCA_029060755.1). GTDB lineage: Bacteria > Bacillota > Clostridia > Oscillospirales > Ruminococcaceae > Ruminococcus. The sequence goes on from JAIDTI010000004.1 coordinate 1,713, forward strand.
AATAAGTTCTCTGCCCTGTTCGTCTGTTCCATTATCAGCCCAAGGATAATAATAGTTCGGATCTTTTGGAATTGCCGCAAGTACAGCTGCTTCAGGTACAGTCAAATCTTCAACATTTTTACCAAAATATTTTGTAGATGCAAGTTGTATTCCGTTTATAGGACCGCCGAATCCGATAAAATTAAGGTATTCCTCCAGAATTTCATCTTTGGAGTAAGTTTTTTCCAACTGCATAGCAGCAAAAATTTCACGTATTTTCTGTTGCGGACTTCTGTCACCTGATGCACCTGTCAGATTCTTGATAAGCTGTTGAGTGATTGTAGAACCGCCCTGCTCTGTGTTGTAGAAATGCAGAAACAGGTTAAGAAATGCGGAGAAAGTACGTTTGTAGTCTACACCGTCATGCTGATAGAAACGCTCGTCCTCTGTACAGGTGAAAGCATCTCTTGTTGACTGTGAGATTTTGTCGATTGATACGGGAACACGCTGAACGTCTGTTTTCATACGTTGTAGAACAATCAGTTCTTCTTCTCCGTCCTCATTGATTTCTGTTCCATAGAAATAGGTATCACTTCCCGACTCAAGTTCTGTAAGCGTGATACTTGTTGCTTCTTCCATAAAGCTTATAACATATATTGTAAGTGCAGTTGAAACAATCGTTCCTGTTATTACAATAACAAGAAACAGTGAAAGAAGCGTTGTGATGATAACTGCAAAGAGTTTCTGAAAAAATATAAGCAGTCTGCTTTTTTTCTTCTTTTTCTTCGGGGCATCATCAATTCTGTTATTTTGATTTGAGTTAGCCATTTTATATTACAGCCTTTCCTTTCTGTTGTGATTATGTACAATATATTATACCATACAATTTCAGATTTGTTAATAGTTTGTCCGAAAAAAATTTCAGATTTGTATAATTTAGCAAAAACAGGTGATAATATTTACAGTAAATTCAGTAAAGGAGTGATAATTATGACAGGTTCACTTGACAAAAGAATCTATCTCATAATCATGACAGCGTTGACAGTATCAGGGTTTATTGTTATCTGCACATTCGGGCAGTCGCTTCACCGTCAGAAACTGATGGCGAAAATTTCAGAAACACCACCTGAACTTCCTGTGGCAGAATGTATTGTAAAGGAATACAATGGCAGAATAGGAGTATTCAAGGGCAACAGCACAATACCTTACAGAGTTATTGATTATGATTTTTCGCTCCTTTCAGATTATGACAAAGAACAACTGACAGAGGGTATTTTAATTGAATCTGATTTTGAATTGCAGAAACTTATTGAAGATATAGCAACTTAGTTTTATTTTCTGCTTTTTTTCTTTTTGCGGACGGAAAATCCAAAGTCGCCAAGTTTTCGTCCAAGTGCAAAATATTCTCCGTGAGCATATGCAGAAAGTCCGCATTGTTGCAGATTGAGCTTGCCTTTGCTGTCTATGTATTTTTCATCAACATCAATACCAATAATTTCAGCAAGAAACATTGTATGACTGCCAAGAAGTCTGCTTTCTGTAACTTTACATTCAAGACTTATGGGACATTCCTCAATAATCGGAGCTGATAATTTTGTTGACGGAACGGCATGAAATCCACAGGCAGTAAATTTGTCAATATCCTTACCGCTTTTAACTCCGCAGAAATCAGTCTCCTTAATCATTGCGGAGGTAGTGAGATTGATTACAAATTCGCCCGATTTCATTATAATATCATGCGAAAATCTTTCGGGGCGTACTGATATATAGGTCATGGGCGGACGTGTACAGACTATACCCGTCCAGCCTATTGTCAGAACGTTTGGTTTATCAGGTGTTCCGCAGGTTACAAGTGTAGCGGGAACAGGTGCAAGCAATGCACTACCTTTCCAGAATTGCTTTGACATAAAAATCACTCCTTATATATATTATATCATCAAATAAGAAATATTTCAACAAAATAAGCATGAAAAAATCAGACAGATTATGACATTTTTTTCAGAAAAAGTATGTTATAATGTGGCTATCAAAAGGACGGAGGCAAAAAAATGAAGATAAATATAAAATCAGAGAACGGTACAGCAATAGCAGTTCTAAGCGGTGAAATCGACCACCATACTGCAAAGATGCTTCGTTCAGAACTTGACAAGTTCGTTATTACTATGCAGCCTGATGTGCTTGCAATTGATTTCAGTGGTATAACATTCATGGACAGTTCGGGAATAGGGCTTATCATAGGCAGATATAAGCTTGTCAAAGAATGTGGCGGACAACTTGAAATACGCAGTCCGCAGCCTTATATCAGGCGAATGATGGTACTTTCAGGTGTGGAACGAATTGTAAAAATAATATAATGAGGTGCAGAAATGGAAATATTGAACGAAATAAAATTTACAGTACCGTCTTTATCGGTCAACGAAAGTACGGCAAGGGCGGTTGTATCGTCATTTATTGTACAGGCAGACCCGACAGTTGAGGAACTTTCAGATATACGAACAGCCGTTTCAGAGGCGGTCACGAATTGTATTGTACATGGCTACAGAAATTCGCAGGGGAATATTGAAATAGTTGTGCGGATTATGCCGAATCGTGAAATATACATAAAAATCAAAGACAACGGCTGCGGAATTGCAGATGTTCAGCAGGCTATGCAGCCACTTTTCACGACAGCTCCGGAGGAGGAGCGTTCGGGACTTGGCTTTTCCGTTATGGAATCATTCATGGACAGGCTTACAGTAAAAAGCAGAGTAAACAAGGGTACAACAGTTACAATGCGAAAGAAGTTGAGCATACATGGCAGTTGAAGTTAAACAGCCTCTGGCAGAGGAAAATCTCGGACTTGTACATCTGTGTGCAAACCGTTTCAGAGGTCGTGGAATTGAATATGAGGACTTATATTCCGCTGGTTGTCTCGGACTTCTTAAAGCTGTCAAGGCTTTTGATTCGAGCAGGGGAGTTAAGTTTTCCACTTATGCTGTACCTGTTATTCTGGGTGAAATAAAACGTCTGTTCCGTGACGGTGGAAGTGTTCATGTAAGCAGAAGTCTGAAAGATTTATCAATAAAACTGCAAAAAATCTGTTCGGACTTTGTACAGCATAATGGTAGAGAGCCTGCAATAAGTGAACTTGCGGAGATAACAGGGGAAACAGAATCGGATATATCAGAGGCTTTGTGTGCGTCACAGCCGTTGCTGTCGCTTACTGCGTCAGATGATGAAAGTCAACTTGATATACCTGTTGAGGCACCTGACGAAACAATAATTGACATACTTGCATTACGTCAGCTTATGCAGGAGTTATCAGATGAGGACAGAACATTGCTTGAACTGCGGTATTTCAAGAGTTTCACGCAGTCAAAAACAGCGCAGATACTTGGCATAACGCAAGTGCAGGTATCACGGCGGGAAAAGAAACTTCTTTTATATATGCGTGAACAGCTTTCATGATTAACTGAAAATAAGGTGTTCTATCACTGAATTTGACATAAGAAAGCCTTTTTCGGTGAGAGAAATATTTCCGCCGTTGTATTTTATATACCCTGCTTTTATAAGCGGGGGGATTTTTTTTTCTATACTTTTTCTGTGCGATTCCACGTCACTAATATTTAGACCTTCAGCAAGTCTTAAACGTAGCATAGCAAATTCTTCAAATCCACACGGTGAATGATCTGTAATCACGACAGGCTGGACAGGAGAGTCAATAAATGCCTGCAAATCGGATTCAACTGCAAATCTCTTTCCTTTATAGCATGAGTGGGCAGATGCGCCGATTCCGATATAATCAAGACATTTCCAGTATCGGCAGTTGTGACGACTTTCAAATCCTGCTTTTGAAAAATTGGATACTTCATATTGCAGAAAGCCTTTTTTATTGAGCATATCAGTCATTTGCAAGTATAAATCAGCAGTTTTATCATCATCAGGTATAATATCAAGTATTTCCTTGCGGTTGAACGGCGTATTCTCCTCAATTTTCAGTATATATGCGGAAATGTGCTGAATCTGGATATCAGTTAAAGCATTTATCGAATACGCAAGACTATCAGCGGATTGATTTGGCAGGGCTATCATCAAATCACACGAAATATTCTTAAATCCTGCATCTATGGCATCATTTACAGCTTTTCCTGCACGTTCCGATGTGTGAGTGCGTCCAAGAAATTTCAGTTCGTCGTTATTCATGGACTGCACACCTATAGAAAGTCTGTTTATGCCTGATTTTCGGAGATTATACAGCTTTTCGGGTGTAAGCGTGTTCGGGTTTGCCTCAATAGTAATTTCCGCATCTTCTGACAAGTCAAAGCATTTTCTTATCTCATCTATAAAAGCCGTAATCTGTTCAGCTGTAAGAAGTGTCGGAGTACCGCCACCGAAATATACTGTATCAACAAGAGCGTTTTTGTCTGCATAGTGCCTTATATTCCGCAGAACAGCCTGACAATAACAATCCGCCTGCATTTTATTGTAGCAGACGGAGTAAAAGTCGCAGTAACTGCATTTTTTTCCGCAGAACGGCACATGAATATATATTCCAAGTGTATTCATTTTACAGGCTCAATGCGGATTGCAGGGGCAAGCTTAAAGAAAAATGCGTTGACAATTTTCGGAACTATAAGTGTTGAAAGAATTATTCCCATATTTATGAATACTTCATTTACTAAAATCCATTCGTATTCCGTTGCTTCTGTTTTTGGTGCAAAAAGATACACAATAACAACGCAGATAAACGCAATAACGCAGTAAACAGCATTGAAAATTGTAGCCCCTTTACCGTTCACACATTTTCTTCCACATTCCATACAGACCTTGCCTTTTGAATTGAGCTGACCTGCAAAAGCCTTTTTTATCGGATTAAATGATTTCTTGCCACAATGCGGACAATTATATATACTGCTCATTGGATAATCTCCTTTTCTTTAAGTTCGGGAAGTAATTCACAAAGCGGAATTTCTTTCAGTTCATTTTTTATAGTCCTTGTCTTGCGTACTTTTTTCAGCTTGTCAACGGGCATATACATTTTACGCATTTTCAGCTTTTTCAATCTTTTTCGCATAGTATCACCTTACAAATCTTCCTGCTATTTTCTTTTCAGTATTATATCATCAGGAAAAAGCTCAATATTTTCGTCTTCTAAATCCTGAATGGATTCAGATTCGTTATCACACATAATTCTATAACTTGCAAAACAGTTTTCCTTAAAAGGCAGACGGAGAAAATCAAACTGTCCTGCATCTTCAATGCTGTTTTTTTCAAGCATATTCAGCCATTTCAATGCCTTATCAATGGATTTAAGATTTGCAAGATTTCTGTTTCTGTAAGTGTCCTGCTTTTGCAGTTTGTCTACAATTTCTTTTCTTTCAGCAGTCAGTGCATCTATAGCATACTTCATGAAAAATCACCATTAGCTGTCAAGTTTAAGAACACTCATGAATGCTTCCTGCGGAACTTCAACAGTGCCAAGCTGTCTCATACGCTTTTTGCCCTCTTTCTGCTTTTCAAGCAGTTTTTTCTTACGTGTGATGTCACCGCCATAGCATTTTGCAAGAACGTCTTTACGCATAGCCTTTACTGTTTCACGTGCAATAATCTTTCCGCCAATAGCTGCCTGAATCGGTACTTCAAAAAGCTGACGTGGGATATTCTCCTTGAGTTTTTCGGCAATTTTTCTTGCTCTTGCATAAGCCTTGTCCGTGTGTATTATAAATGACAGAGCGTCTACAATATCACCATTCAGAAGTATATCAAGTTTTACAAGTTTGGACGGAGTATAACCAAGCATTTCATAATCAAAGCTTGCATAGCCTTTTGTGCGTGATTTGAGAACGTCAAAAAAGTCATATACAATCTCATTCAAGGGCAGTTCATAGTGCAACTCAACACGTGTATCATCAAGATATTTCATGTCTTTGAAAATGCCACGTCTGTCCTGACAGAGTTCCATAATATTTCCGACATAATCAGACGGAGACAGAATACTTGCTTTAACCATTGGTTCTTCTGCTGTCTGAATAAGTGCAGGGTCAGGATAATTTGTCGGGTTGTCAATATACTGCACCTCTCCGTTAGTCATTGTTACCTTATATATAACAGACGGAGCAGTTGTAATCAAATCAAGATTATATTCACGTTCAAGTCGCTCCTGTATTATTTCCATGTGCAGAAGTCCAAGAAATCCACAACGGAAACCGAAACCAAGTGCAACAGATGTTTCAGGCTCAAATGACAATGAAGCATCATTTAACTGCAATTTTTCAAGTGCTTCACGCAAATCGCCGTATTTTGCACCGTCAGCAGGATAAATGCCCGAAAATACCATAGGATTTACTTTTCTGTAACCCTCCAATGGCTCGTCACACGGGAAATCATTGTTTGTTACAGTATCTCCGACCTGCGTATCACCAATACTTTTAATAGATGCTGAAATATAGCCTACTTCGCCGGCTTCCAGTGAGCCATTGTTTACAAGTGATGTAGCATTCATGAATCCTGCTTCTACAACGGTAAATACTGCACCTGTTGCCATTAATCGGATATTGTCGCCGACTTTTACAGTTCCCTCTTTTACACGGACATATATTATAACACCTTTATATGAATCATAGTAGCTGTCAAAAATCAGTGCTTTGAGTGGCTTATTGACATCACCGACAGGAGCGGGAATATCAGTTACAATTTTTTCAAGTACTTCCTCAATATTAGTACCCATTTTTGCGGATATTCTTGGTGCGTCCATTGCAGGAATACCGATAACATTTTCAACTTCATTGCATACACGTTCAGGGTCAGCAGACGGCAGGTCAATTTTGTTTACAACAGGTACAATCTCCAAATCGTTTTCAATTGCAAGATAAGTATTTGCAAGTGTCTGTGCCTCTATACCCTGCGAAGCATCAACAACAAGTATTGCACCCTCGCAGGCAACAAGTGAGCGTGATACCTCATAGTTGAAGTCAACGTGTCCGGGAGTATCAATCAGGTTGAAAATATAGTCTTCTCCGTCTTTAGCCGTATATTTCAGACGGACTGCACGTGCTTTTATTGTTATGCCACGTTCACGCTCAATATCCATATTATCAAGCAACTGGTCTTCCATGTCACGTACTGCAACAGTTTCCGTTTTTTCAAGAATACGGTCGGCAAGTGTCGATTTGCCGTGGTCTATATGTGCAACAATACAGAAGTTTCTGATTTTATTATTCGCCAAAGTAAATTCCTCATTTCAATATGGTATATACATCATTATATCAGAAAAAAAATATTTTGTAAAGCAAAAAATAATAGTTTTATAAAAAATTCAGAAAAAAGACTTGAAATTTTCTGAAAATGTGATATAATATACAGTGGTAAAATTTTTTGAAAGGAAGTTATAAACCAATGATTATTTTAGTTGTAAATGCAGGAAGCTCATCACTCAAATATCAGCTTATCGATATGAAAAACGAAAGCGTTATTGCAAAGGGCAACTGCGACAGAATCGGAATTGACGGTCATATCGCTCACAAGACTGCTGACGGCAGAGAACTTAATGAGAACTGCTCATTCCCGACTCACACAGAGGCATTTATGAAACTTGTTGAGACACTTACAACAGGTGATGCAAAAGTTATTGACAGTATGGACGAAATTTCCGCTGTAGGTCACAGAATTGTGCAGGGTGCTGATATTTTTGATAAGTCCGTACTTGTTACAGATGAGATTATTGACAAGATTGACGAACTCCGTGAGCTTGCACCAGTACATAACCATGCACACGCACTTGCTCTCCGTGCCTGTAAGAGTGTAATTCCTGCAAATGTTCCGCAGGTAGCTGTATTTGATACAGCCTTCCATCAGACAATGCCACCAAAGGCTTATATGTTCGGTCTTCCTTATGAAGATTATGAAACACTTCATGTAAGAAAATACGGTTTTCACGGTACATCACACAGATTTGTTTCTGCTGCACTTGCTGATGCTATGGGCAAGGACGTAAAAGACTTAAAGATTGTTTCATGTCATCTTGGAAATGGTTCATCAATTACAGCAGTAGACGGCGGAAAGTCTGTTGATACTTCTATGGGCTTCACTCCTCTTGACGGTGTTGTAATGGGTACACGTTCAGGTGCTGTTGACCCGTCCGCTGTTACATTTGTAGCAGATAAGCACGGTTTTTCACCTGCACAGATGAGCGACTACATGAATAAAAAATCAGGTTTTCTTGGTGTTTCAGGTGTCGGCTCTGATAACCGTGATATTGAAGCAGCAGCACACGAGGGTAATGAAAGAGCAAAGCTTGTTACAGATATGCTTGTATATGAAATCAAGAAATATATCGGTTCATATGCAGCAGCAATGAATGGTCTTGATGCTGTTCTTTTCACAGGCGGTATCGGTGAAAATGCTTTTGATGTAAGAGAACAGGTTTGCGAGAACATGGAATTTTTCGGAATCAAGCTTGATAAGGAAGTCAATCACGGTTTAAGAGGAAAACTCCAGAAGATTTCCGCAGCTGATTCAAAAGTTGAAGTATGGATTGTACCAACAAATGAGGAACTTCTTATCGCAAGAGATACACTTGCACTTATTTCAAAATAAAAAATAAGTCCGTCAATCAGTGGCGGACTTTTATTTTTTCTGTTATTATTGTTAAATATCTTAATGTCGGTTCAGCTATTATTGAAAAATTGATGCAGAGAAGTATACACTGTATTGACATACCCGAAACACTGAAAAATCTGCTTAAAAAAATCATGCTGAATGTGAGGAGAAGTCCACATATAAGCCATATTGCCAGTTTTATGCTGTTCATAGGTTTGCTTATGCGTAAAAGTGCCATCATTCCAACAACGCTTAATAATATTGTTGAGGCTGTGGAAATATCCTCCTGACTTGAATTGAATATGTTTCCGAAAATTATCATAAAAGTAACTATTATTGCATCTGTAAGACCCGCAGGGAGTGCCTTTAGCAGAATATTTGACATGAAATTTCCCTTGATTAAATCACAGTTCGGAATCTGTGAAAGACATAATCCGGGTAAGCCGATTGTAAAAACGCTGACAAGTGATATGTGTGCAGGCTTGAGAGGGTATGTTATTCCGCAGAAAATAGAGACAAGTGACATAATCAGCGAAAAAATGTTCTTTACAAGAAAAAGACTGCCTGAACGTTCAAGGTTATTTACAGTTTGTCTGCCCTCCATTACAACATCAGGCATTTTTGCAAAGTCCGATTCAAGAAGTACAAGCTGTGATACCTGCGCCGCCGCTTCACTTCCCGAAGCCATAGCAACTGAACAATCAGCAGATTTCAGTGCAAGTACGTCATTTACTCCGTCACCAGTCATGGCTACAGTATGCCCTGATTTTTTTAATGCACGGACGATTTTGCGTTTCTGTTCAGGTGTAACTCTGCCGAATACAGTATAATTATTGACGGCATTTTCAATTGCTTCATCTGTTTTAAGAGTTGATGCGTCTACATAGTCACCAGCATCAGCAATTTCAGCCTGTTTTGCTATTTGTGAAACAGTAAGCGGATTATCTCCCGATATTACTTTTATCTGCACACCCTGTTCCGCAAAAAATCTGAATGTTTCGGGTGCATTTGCTCTTATAGGATTTGTAATAAGCACAAAGCATAACAGTTCTGTTTCTGCCGTGAGTTCTTTTCCGTCGGGATTTCCTGAATATCTGCAAAAAGCAAGTACCCTCATACCCTTACTGCTGTTTTCGGAAATAATATCACTGTATGCGGAAATATTGTTTTTCAGTACAAATTCTGATGCACCAAGAACATATGCACCTGATTCAAGTGTGGTACTGCTGTATTTGAAATCGGACGAAAAGCCTGTGTATGATTTTATTTTCTGTCCTGTTGGCTTGTGGAAGTAGTTTTTCATGGCAATCATAGTTGCATTGTCAGCCGACTGCGCAACTGTAAAATCACTTATAAGCGAAATAAGTTCATCTTCGGAAAGTCCGGCAACAGGAATGATGCTGTTGACACTCATTTTGCTTTCGGTTATAGTTCCTGTTTTGTCTACACAAAGTACATCTGCTCTTGCAAGTGTTTCGATACATTTCATATCATGCACAAGTACCTTATTATTAGCAAGTCTCATTGTGCTTACAACAAGTGTTGTACTTGCAAGCAGAAAAAGTCCTTCGGGAATCATACCTAATACAGCTGCAACCATAGCCTGAATACTACTGCTTATGTCGTTCATTTCAAGAAAATGCTGTTGACAGAAAAGAAGTATGCCTATCGGGATAATCATAACTCCTGCAATTTTCACGATTTTATTAAGTGAGCGTATCATTTCTGAACGTTCACCTTTTTTCTGCTTTTTGGCTTGTGATGTCAGCTTTGATATATACGATTCTGCACCTACTTTTTCAAGTCTTGCACGGCATGACCCCGATACAACAAAACTTCCTGACATCAGGCTGTCTCCTGAACTCTTGTATATTTCGTCCGATTCGCCTGTGAGCAGTGACTCATTTACAGCTATATTTCCGTCAATTACAACAGCATCTGCACTTATCTGATTTCCTGCACGGAATATTGCTATATCATCAAGCACAATATCTTTTGACGGCAATGACATCTCTTTTCCGTCACGTATAACAGTTGTTTCGGGTGCGTTCATCATTGTGAGCTTGTCCAATACTTTTTTTGAGCGTAATTCCTGAATAATGCCTATAAGAGTATTTGCTATGATAATCGGCATGAACGTCACATCTCTGTAAGTTCCTGCATATATGATAAGTCCTGCCAGAACTGTAAAAATGAAATTGAAATAGGTAAATGTATTTTCTGCAATTATTTCCCATAATGATTTTGACGGAGGTTCAACAGGAATATTGCTCAGCCCTGCCAGTCTGCGTTCTTTTGCCTGTACAGAAGTAAGACCCTTGTCTGCATCTGCATTTATCCTTTCGGGCGGTTTTACTATAGTTATCTTTTTCACGATTTTCACCTCTTAATTGTTATTATAGCACATTAATATATAAAATACAATTGACAACCTATAAAAATATATGTTATAATATATTTGTGACAAACTAATGAAAGAGATGTGATATTATGCTTATACTTGCATCTGCATCACCTCGCAGACGTGAACTTATGAAACTGATTACTGATGATTTTACTGCTGTTTCTCTTGATGTTGATGAAACTGTCCCCGAAAACTGCAATTGTCATGTATCGGAGTATCTCGCTGTACTCAAAGCTGAAAAAGGTGCTGAGTTATACCCTGATAGTATAGTAATCGGCTGTGATACCGTTGTCGAAATCGGCAGAAAAGTTCTCGGCAAGCCAAAAAATGCTGATGAGTGCAGAGAGTTTCTGAAGATGCTTTCAGGCAAGACCCATGATGTTACAACGTCCTGCTGTATTATGAGTTGCAGAAATAAGGTTACTTTTTCAAAAACAACTGCTGTCACGTTCAGAAATCTGAAAGATGATGATATAGAATGGTACATATCAACTGGTGAGCCTTTTGATAAGGCAGGTGGTTACGGTATACAAGGCAAAGGGTCTCTGCTTATTGAAAAAATAAACGGTGATTATTTTAATGTTGTCGGACTTCCTGTTTCAGAACTCAATCAGCAGTTAAAAAATTTTATTAAGGAGATATAAATTATGAACACTACAGCTTTTCACAATGCGGATATACTTATCCCGAATGAATCAATCGACATGAACAAATGGAGCGTTATTGCTTGCGACCAGTATACAAGTGAGCCTGAATATTGGAACAATGTAGAAAGTATTACAGACGGTTTTCCGTCAACATTAAGTCTTATTCTGCCTGAAATTTATCTTGAAAATGATGATGTAGCAAGCAGAATAGAAAACATTCATTCTGCTATGGAAAAATATATCAGTGACGGCATTTTTACAGAGTACAAAAATTCTATGGTATATGTTGAGAGAATGCAGAGCAACGGAATTGTCCGCAAAGGTCTTATCGGTGCAATTGATTTGGAGCAGTATGACTTCTCAAAGGGCAGTACTTCACAAGTCCGTGCAACAGAAGCAACAGTTATTGAGCGTATTCCGCCACGTATCAAAGTTAGACAAAATGCACCTCTTGAACTTCCGCATATAATGATACTTATTGACGACCCCGATAATACTGTTATAGAATCCGTCAACAAGTCAGAAATGCAGAAATTGTACGATACAGAACTTATGATGAATGGTGGAAGTATAAGCGGTTATCTTGTCGGAGAAAAGGAGCAGGAACGCATTGACAAGGCTTTATCATCACTTGCTGACCCTGATACATTCAATAAAAAATATGGTCTTACTGATAAACCCGTACTTCTCTATGCTATGGGTGACGGCAATCATTCGCTTGCAACTGCAAAAGAGTTCTATGAACAGCTTAAAAAGTCCAATCCCGACAAGGATTTTTCAAATCACCCTGCACGCTATGCACTTGCTGAAATAGTCAATCTTCATAGTGATGCACTTAAATTTGAAGCTATTTATCGTCTTGTCTATGATGTAGACTGTGACAAGCTTATATCAGGTGTTACAGAATCTCTTGCACTTTCAGAAGATGTTGCAGAGCAGTGGGTTGAAATCGTATGCAACGGTGAATCAAAGAAACTCTATATCCACAATACAAGTTCAAATCTTTCAGTCGGCTCACTTCAGAACTATCTTGACGGCTATATCAAGGAAAACGGCGGTAAAATCGACTATATTCATGGTATCGACAATGTAAAGGCACTTGCTGAAAAACACAATGGCATAGCATTTATTCTGCCTGATATGGACAAGTCACAGCTTTTCCCGACTGTTATCATGGACGGTGCATTGCCACGCAAGACTTTTTCTATGGGTCATGCTGATGACAAGAGATTTTATATTGAAGCAAGAGGTATAAAATGAAATTTCACTATTCAGGCAAATTCAACGGTGACGAAAATAGTCTCCCACAGCGTGAACACCCGACAGGCTATGTACAATTCAAAGAAGCTGAAAATATAAAAGAATTCGCTATTGTTATGAATATAATGGCAATGGTTATAACCTTTATTCTTTTGTTTATGGTCAGCTATATAGCAAAAGAAAGAACAAGTCTGACTGGAATTTTCCTTGCACTTGTTTCTTTAGTACCGCACGAATTTTTACACGCACTTTGTTTTAAAGAAGATGTTTATATGTACACCAATTTAAAGCAGGGTATGCTGTTTGTTGTTGGTACTGAGGATATGAGCAAGGCACGCTTTATTATGATGGGTCTTTGTCCTAATATAGTTTTCGGCTTTATACCGTTTATATTATTCCTGATTTTCCCTAATCTTACAGTTTTAGGTACTCTTGGAGCTTTAGCAATCGGTATGGGTGCAGGCGATTATTACAATGTATTCAATGCACTTACGCAAGTTCCGAAAGATGCAAAAATTTATATGTCAGGCTTTCACAGCTACTGGTACAAATAACAGAAACACCGTCCGTTATGGGCGGTGTCTGTATTAAGGAGGTTTTTTATATGAAATATGGTCTTGTTATGGAGGGCGGCGCAATGCGTGGGCTGTTCTCCGCTGGTGTGACGGATGTTCTCATGGAAAACGGCATCACTTTTGACGGCGCAGTCGGAGTTTCAGCAGGTGCTTGCTTTGGCTGTAACTACAAATCAGGACAGAACGGACGGGCAATACGCTATAATCTCCGATTTTACAAAGACAAACGCTATTGTAGTGTACATTCACTCATCACTACTGGTAATATGTTCGGGGCGGAGTTCTGCTATCACACACTTCCTGATGAAATTGATATTTTTGACAGAGAAGCTTTCAGCAGGAATCCTATGGAATTTTATGTAGTCGCTACTGATATTGAAACAGGCAGGGCTGTTTATCATAAAATTAAAAATATGAACTATAATGAGCTTGAATGGATAAGAGCATCAGCTTCTATGCCATTAGCATCAAGAATTGTCAGTATTGACGGTAAAAAAATGCTTGACGGAGGTATCGCTGATTCAATTCCGCTCCGATTTATGCAGGCTATGGGCTATGAAAAGAATGTTGTTATACTTACTCAACCACGTGATTACGTCAAATCACAAAACAAAATGCTGAAACTTGTGAAAGCAAAGTACAGAAGATACCCTGAATTTATAAAGACTTTTGAAAATCGTCCGAAAATGTATAATAGTCAGCTTAAATATATAAGCAAATCGGAGCAGGAGGGCAGAACACTTGTTATTGCTCCACCCGAAAAACTCCCGATTGGTCATGTGTCACATGATTACGACCGTTTACTTGAAGTTTACAGAATCGGCAGAAACACTGCAAACAGTATGATTGATGATATATTGAAATTTTTAAATATATGAAAGTTGGTAATAATTATGAAAATAAATGTTATGACATGGAATACTGGTTTATATCCAAATAAAACACGGTTTGATGAAATTATTGGATATATCAATAATTTTCTTTGGTTAAATAAAAATGAAAATGCTATTGCATTTATTCAGGAGATGCCATCTTCTGGAGAGTGGGAAAAAAAATTTAATCCAATACCGCCATTAGCTAACTTCTACCCATGTAATAAAAAAAATATGATGAATACAATACTTTTTTACAATATGAATGCAAAGATAGTGCCTGATAGAACGTTTGAGAATACAGAAGACAATGAATACTTTACAGACAGAAACATTGCCGTTACATGTTATGACAAGAAGTTTCTTGCTGTTCATATTCACACCCCAACAGAAAAAAATATATTGGTACATCCCTAGAAAAACAAGATATTAATATGACCGAACTGACAAATTGGTTGCCTAAAACTGTTGAAGAATTAGATATTGATGTTATTCTTGGTGATTTCAATGCAGGCGACTACACAAAACCTGATAGAAATTTCGCAGAAAGCAGGGAAACATTTAGGGTTATGGTAGACAAATTATCTCCCTATTATGTGAATATGTGCAATCTTCCTACACGTATTGACCCAAAAACTGCTACAAAATCCTGTATAGACCATGTATTTGTCAAAACTGAACTTGCAACCTCTGTTTCTAACCTGATTGTGCATTATGAGGTCGAATACTCCGACCATTATCCGATTACTTTCAGTATTGAGATACCCGATAAATCAGACAGCAACACTCTTTGAAAAGCGGATTTTTCCGTCAGATGCTTCTATTTTGACAGTATCACCGCTATGAACACATGAATTTATAATCATCTTTGCAAGTTCGTTTTCGATTAATTCAGTTACACGCCTTTTAATAGGTCTTGCGCCGTATCGGTCAGTTTCCTTTGCTTGTGCGACAGTTTCTATGATGTCATTTCCATAGACTAATTCAATACCAAGAGATTTTGCCCTTAACCGCAGATTTTCAAGTGCCTTTGCACTTATTTTCATAAGGTCACTTTTTTCAAGATTGTGAAAAACAATGATTTCATCAATTCTTCCTGTAAATTCAGGTGTAAAGTGCATTTTTACTGCATCAAGCACCTGTTTTTCATCTGTACTTGCATTTTCGTTAAATCCAAGTGAGCTTTTACTGCCAGCACCGATATTTGAAGTCATTATTATAATGCAGTTGCGGAAGCTTATTTTCCTCATGCCTGAATCTGTCAGTATGCCATAATCAAGAATCTGTAGCATTATATTAAGCACATCTGCATCAGCTTTTTCTATTTCATCAAAAAGTACAAGCGAATACGGGTTGCGTCTGATTTTTTCACATAAACTGCTGTTTTTATCGTCATATCCGACATATCCCGGAGCAGTACCGATAATTTTCGCAACGGAGTTTTTCTCCATATATTCAGACATATCAACACGAATGATATTTTTTTCAGAGCCGAACAGACATTCTGCCAAAGCTTTTGCAAGTTCAGTTTTGCCAACTCCTGAACTGCCGACAAATAAAAATGATGCGGACGGTTTGTCACTGTCTTTCAAGCCCGATTTTGCACGGCATACTGCATTTGTGACTTTTTTGACAGCATAGTCATGACCGATTATCCGTTCAGAAAGATTTTTTTCAAGAAAATTCAGCTGTATTGAATCCTCTGCCGATATTTTATTCATTGGTATTCCAGTTTTCATGGATACAACCGTCATTATATCCTCTGCGGTGACTTTTTTCAAGCCTGAACGGTGACGTATTTTTGCACAGGCGCAGGCTTCGTCAAGTACATCTATCGCTTTATCAGGCAGAAATCTGTCTGATATATAGCGTACAGCCATATTTACAGACAAATCTATAATATTGTCAGGGATTTCAACATTATGATATTTTTCATATCTTGTTTTCAGTCCTTTGATGATTTCAGTACAGCTTTTGAAATCAGGCTCATTAATCTGAACAGGCTGAAAACGTCTTTCAAGTGCGGAATCCTTTTCAATAGTTTTGCTGTATTCGTCAAATGTTGTTGCACCTATGATTTGCAGTTCACCTCTTGCAAGCATTGGTTTCATAATATTTGCGGCATCTATTGCACCCTCTGCTGCTCCCGCACCGACTATAGTATGAATTTCGTCAATGAACAGAATTATATTTCCGGCATTTATTGCTTCATCAATACAGGCTTTTACACGTTCCTCAAAATCACCCCTGTATTTTGCACCCGAAAGCAGTGCAGTGAAATCAAGTGAAAAGATAAACTTGTTTTTCAGCGAATCGGGAACAAGATTACGCACAAAAAGTTCTGCTACACCCTCAACAATAGCCGTTTTTCCAACTCCTGCTTCACCTATAAGACAAGGGTTATTCTTGTTTCGTCTTGCAAGAATCTGCAAAACTCTTTCCACTTCTCTTATTCTGCCAATAAGAGGGTCATTTTTTTTGATAAGAGAAATATCTGTGATATTTTTTCCGTAGCGGAACAGATTAGGAAAATGTGAGATTTTCGGCTTGACTGCTTCATATAGTTCCTCACAGACTGACGAAGATTCTGTCATTTCAAGTCCTGAACATATTCCCATTATATCTCCATCTGCTTTCTGTAGAATCGTATAGGCACTGCATGACATATTCTGAATGATTGCTGTCAGAATATGTTCGGGAGAAGACAGCTTTTTTCCGTCTTTCTGTGCAATATTGCAGGCGTTTTCAAGAATCTTTTTTGCTGCATTTGTAAAGTAGCGGTAATTCAGCATAGACGGTTTGCCTACTCCGACAAGATTTACTATTTCTTTAAGCAAATCATCATAGGCAATGCCGTTTTCAATCAGAATTTCAGACGCATCTGAAGTTCCGTCGTTTGCAATTGAAAGAAGCAGATGTTCGCTTCCGACATAAGTGTGACCCATTTCAGATGCAAGATTAATAGCCCCCTCTATTATCTCAACGGATTTTTTTGTGAATTTTTCTTTATTCATAATAGTTCCCTCCTGTTTTATTCTGCACTACTATATTATGCCACCTATTCTATGCGATAACAGTCGAAAACAATAATTGCTGAAAAAAATTTGTAACACTTTTTCTGCTATGGCATAATATGTAGTATGAAACGCAGACAAAAGCGTTTCAAATACATCTTAAAAGGAGATATTTATTATGTGTAATTGTTTTGAGGGAAATAGCTGTATGTGGATTATTCTTCTTATCCTCATTTTCATCATTTTCTGCGGCTGTAACGGTCAGAACGACAACAACGGCTGCGGCTGTGGCTGCGGAAACAACAACGGCGGTTGTGGCTGCTGATTATTGTTAAAAAGAAAAAGCTGTCGGACTTAAAAATCCGACAGTTTTTTTGTTATAAAATTTCTATTATATTATCGTCTTTATCAGTCAGTACAGCATCAGTATTATTTACAACACATTCTTTTGTAACATGAACTTTTGCAATATTTTTATCAGAAGGCACAAGATACATAGGCTTCATGAATATTGATTCAAGAATAGAACGCAGTCCTCTTGCACCTGTTTTCTGTGAAATAGCCTTTTTTGCGATTTCAATAAGTGCATCGTCATCAATTTCAAGCTCAATATCATCATATTCAAACAGTTTTTTGTATTGCTTGATAAGAGCATTTTTTGGCTTTGTGAGAATCTGTACAAGAGATTCTTCATTAAGTTCATCTAAAACGGAAATAACAGGAAGTCTGCCAATAAATTCAGGAACCATACCGAATTTAACAAGGTCTTTCGGGACAACTTCTTTGAAAATATTGCGGTTTTCGTCATCAGCCGATTTGAGTTCACCACCGAAACCGATAGAAGATTTACTGTTTACACGCTTTTTTATCTGTGCTTCAAGTCCGTCAAAAGCACCACCGCATATAAAGAGGATATTTTTTGTATCAATCTGCAATGTTTCCTGATTAGGGTGTTTTCTGCCACCCTGCGGAGGAACATTTGAAACAGTACCCTCAATAATTTTAAGAAGTGCCTGCTGTACACCCTCACCGCTTACATCACGTGTGAGAGAAGTATTTTCTGATTTTCTTGCTATCTTGTCAATTTCATCAATGTAAATGATACCTTTTTCGGCTTCTTTTATGTCATAGTCAGCCGCCTGAATAAGACGTAGCAGAACATTTTCAACGTCATCACCAACATATCCTGCTTCTGTTATTGTAGTAGCATCAGCTATTGCAAAAGGAACATTGAGAATTTTTGCAAGAGTCTGTGCAAGAAATGTTTTTCCGACACCTGTAGGTCCTAAAAGTAAAACGTTACTTTTCTGAAGTTCAACGCCGTCGTCCGATTTTGTCTGATTATGACTCATTATACGTTTATAGTGATTATAAACGGCAACAGCAAGAGAGATTTTAGCTTCGTCCTGTCCGATTACATAATCATCAAGAAATTTCTTAATTTCAACAGGCTTAAGCAGATTCATAGAATCCGGATTTTTGCTTTTTGGTGCTGACGCTTTTTTCTGTGCCTTTGTATATGCAGGACCGAAAAGCATTTCATAGCAGTATATTACACATTCGTCGCATATATTTGCACTTCCTGCTGAAAACATACTGTTTGTATTGCTTTCGCTTTTGCCACAAAAATTACATGATTTAATTCCAGCCATAATAATGAAAAAACCTACCTTTTCTCGATAACCTTATCAATAAGACCATATTCAAGAGCCTGTTGAGCAGTCATATAATTGTCACGTTCTGTATCAATTTCAACCTGTTCAACCGGTTTGCCGGTATTTTTAGCAAGAAGTTCATTCATTTTCTGACGTGTTCTGACAAGATGGTCTGAATGAATCTTTATATCAGTACACTGTCCGCCTAAACCACCTGAAATAAGAGGCTGATGAATCATAATCTCACTGTTAGGAAGTGCAAAGCGTTTTCCTTTTGCACCAGCCGCAAGCAGAAATGCTCCCATTGAAGCAGCCATACCTATACATATAGTTGATACATCACACTTTATATACTGCATAGTATCATAAATAGCCATACCGTCAGTGATAGAACCGCCTGGACTGTTTATATAAAGTGAAATGTCCTTGTCTGAATCCTGACTTTCAAGGAAAAGAAGTTGTGCAACAACAACACTTGATGTAGCAGAGTTCACCTGGTCAGAAAGCATAATTATTCTGTCGTTCAGCAAACGGGAAAAAATATCATAAGACCTTTCTCCACGGCTTGTCTGTTCAACAACATAAGGTATAAAGCTCATAAATTCATCGCCCTTTCTTTTTTATGTGTTTATTTATTACGGTTTCTGTTCATATAATATGAGACAGAAACCGCATTTATATCTTATTTTTATTCTGCTGATTCTTCTGTAGTTTCAGCTACAGCATCACTTACAACAGCAGTATCTTTTACTATTTCAACAGCTTTCTGTACTTTCAAATCCTCTGTAAAGTCTGCCATTGAGATAAATCTCTTAACCATTTCAACGTCCATTTTATTTGCTTCTGCAATAGGAGCAAGGTTTTCATTGATTTCATCTTCTGAAATTTCAATGTTTTCAAGTTCAGCAATTTTTTCAAGTGCAAGTCTGAGTTTAACTTCACCTTCTGCACGTTCTCTGTAAGTATCTCTGATAGAATCAACGTCCATGCCTGTATACTGGCAATAGAGATTGAGACTCATGCCATTCTGCTGGAGCTGCTGTTCAAATGAGTTCATGATAGAATCAATTCTCTGCTCATACATACAATTCGGAATAGGTGAGTTGACTTTTTCAATAACAGCTTCAAGAACAGCATTTTCAAATGCAGAATCAGCCTGTTTTGCAGCAGCATCTTCAAGCTTTGTCTTGATGTCGTTTCTGTATTCCTCAACAGTTTCAAACTCTGTAGCATCTTTGATAAGGTCGTCATCTATTTCAGGAAGTTCCTCAAAGCTGATAGCTTTAAGCTTTGTTTTGAATGTAGCGTCTTTTCCTGCATATTCTTCCATCTGATAATTTTCAGGGAAAGTAACATTTATGTCAAATTCATCGCCGATATTGTGACCGACAATCTGGTCTTCAAAGCCAGGAATAAACTGACCGCTGCCCAATTTAAGCGGGTGGTCTTCACCTTTACCGCCCTCAAATGCTTCATCACCAAAGAAACCTTCAAAATCAATGATAACTTCGTCATTAAGCTGTGCAGGTCTGTCCTCAACTGAAACGATACGTGCATTTTTCTTTCTGATTATTTCAATCTGTTCATTAACGTCCTCATCTGTTATTTCCTTAACCTGCTTCGGAGCTGTGATGCCCTTGTAATCTGAAATTTCGATTACAGGTTTTGTAATGCAGATAGCTTTAAGCTCAACGCCGTTTTCCTTGTCTGCTGAAATAACCTCTACATTTGGTCTGTCAACAAGATTGAGATTCTGCTCCTGAACAGCTGCACCAAGTTCATCACCAAGAAGTGAATTGATAGCACCCTCATAGAATACATTTTCACCGAATGTTCTTTCAGCAAGCTTTCTCGGAACTTTGCCCTTTCTGAATCCTTTAAGCTGGATATTTTTCTTCTGACGCTGATACTCCTTTTCAACAGCAGTTTCAAAAGTTACTGCATCAATAGTAATAACAAGTTCAGTTGTGTTTACATCTGTTTTTGTTGATGATTTTAAACTCATTGGTTTTTCCTCCATTATTTTTTGGTACATCTTAGAAATTAAGATACTGGAATATTATACCACATTTTAAAAAAAATTTCTACAATATTTTACGACTTCTATATTTCTTATAAAATTATAATACTTTTTCAGGAGAAAAATGTATATAATCACCTGAAATGAGATGAAAATTTATATCATCATAAGTATTTGTGATACAAAGTTCATGTGCCGAACGTCCGTGAACGTGTCCATAGTAACATTCTTTAATTTTATAGCGATATAGTATATCCAGTATATCATAATTGAAATTGTTTGCAAATATAGGCGGATAGTGCATGAATACAAGTGGTTCAAGTCCTGCGCTGACTGCTGATTTTATAGATGTTTCAAGTCGCTGGACTTCTCTTTTAAGGACTTTTTCGTCCTGAATTTCATCGGGCATATTAACCCAGCCACGAGTACCGCAAATCCCATATTTGCCATAAGCATAATGATTGTTATGCAGAATTTTTATAGTGTCAAATCCCTCTGTCGAAAGAAAATCCTCCATTTTTTTCTTAGTTCCCCACCAATAATCGTGGTTGCCTTTCAGGATTATTTTTTTTCCAGTAAGCTGATTTATAAATCTGAAATCAGGTACTGCCTGTTGCATGGACATTCCCCACGAAATATCACCCGCAAGCACGACAGTATCTTCTTCCTTTACCTTTTCAAGCCAGTTTTTTTCAATTTTTTCCTGATAATTTTCCCAGCCTGCAAAAATGCTCATAGTCTTTTCAGGATTGCTGAAACATAAATGCAAGTCTCCGATAACATACAGATTCATCAGATTCTGAGAGTTTTCAGGACATATGCTTTCTGTTCTGACTTGTCAATTACATCATTGAAACGTTCAGGCTTGTTCTTGAGGTCGGCAAGCGCAGACGGTACGGGAATATCAGAGAGTTCTGCAATTCTGTCAACCTTTGCATATTCGTCAATATCTGATTGGCTGTTTTCAAGTGCTTCAAGAACTGCCGCACTGAATTTGTACGGACTTGCTGTTGATGCAATGATAGTCTTTGTGCTGTCGCCTGTTGCCTCTTTGTAGTCGTTGTATACTTTTACTGCAACGGCTGTATGTGTATCACAAGTATATGAATATTTTTCATAGATGTTGTGGATTGTAGCCTTTGTCTGTTCGTCATCACAGAATCCGCCGAAAAATTCCTCTTTAAGCTGTGCTTTTACGTCGTCACTTACTTCATATCTGCCGTCAGATGCAAGCTTGCCAAACCATTCGTTTATGACAGCATCATTTTTGCCTGTCATGATATAGATAAGTCTTTCAAGATTGCTTGAAATGAGAATATCCATAGACGGAGAAACAGTTGCATAAAACTGACGGTTTCTGTCATAAATGCCTGTATTTATGAAGTCTGTGAGAACATTGTTTATATTTGATGCACATATCAGCTTATTGACTGGAACACCCATTTTTTTAGCATAGTAAGCCGCAAGGATATTTCCGAAATTTCCTGTAGGTACAACAATATTAATCTTGTCGCCAAGTTCAATTTCACCGTCTTTTACAAGTTCTGCATAAGATGATACATAATACACAATCTGCGGAACAAGTCTGCCCCAGTTTATTGAGTTTGCACTTGAAAACATCATGCCTTTTGAGTTAAGGGCAGATTTTACATTATTGTCTGTGAAAATAGCTTTTACACCGTTCTGACAGTCATCAAAGTTGCCTTTGATTGCACATACACCGACGTTTTCGCCCTCCTGTGTTTTCATCTGACGTTTCTGCATAGGACTTACGCCGTCTTCCGGATAAAATACAAGAATTGATGTACCTTCAACATCTTTGAATCCCTCTAAAGCAGCTTTGCCTGTATCACCTGATGTTGCAACAAGAATCACAATTTTCTTGTCAAGATTAATTTTCTTTGCAGATGTTGTGAGGAAATACGGCAGAATCTGTAAAGCCATATCTTTAAATGCACAAGTCGGACCATGCCATAATTCAAGCATATATGTACCGTCAAAAAGATGTGCAATTTCTGTAATGCTTTCTGTTTCAAAATTCTTTGTCGAATAAGCATTATCTGTACAGTAATGGATTTCAGCTTCTGAAAAATCAGTGAGATACTTTGAGAAAACAAAAGCAGCTCTGTCAGCGTATTTCATATCGCCGACTGCCTTTATTTCATCAAGAGTAATTGCAGGAATCTCCTCCGGAACGAAAAGTCCGCCCTCTGCTGAAATTCCTTGAGTAATAGCCTCTGCACTGCTTACTTTTACTCCGCTGTTTCGTGTACTGTTGTAAAACATTCAAATCACCCTTTTAATAATTATAGCCTGTGGTATCATAGGCATTTTTTATATAATCAATGCTCTGAACATTTCCGTTGATTATTATAACCTCTGCAATATCAAATCGTGGCTGTAAATCAACAGGATATTTAGAGCAATAATCGCTTGCTGTTTTTATAATAAGATGCTGTTTTCTTGCATTTACGGAATCAAATCCGCTTGAAATACTGTTCGGATTACGTGTTTTCACTTCCACAAAAGCAATATAGTCTGAATTTGTAGCAATTATATCAATTTCACCGCCTTTTATGCGGTAATTTCTTGCAATAATAGTATATCCCTTTTCAACAAGGTACTTGCATACGCTGTTTTCACCAATATTGCCGATTTCTGTACTATTCATCATCTTTCAGAATTTTTTTGAGGAAAGTTTTTCTGTGAATATCGCTTGCACCGTGTTTCAGTATCATTTCACGGTGTAATTCAGTACCATAGCCCTTGTGCTTTTCAAAACAGTATTCGGGATATTTTTCCGCAATTTTTTTCATATATCTGTCACGTGAAACTTTTGCAAGAACAGATGCCGCCGCTATAGATGCGGATTTAGCATCACCCTTTACAATGTATTGTGCAGGAATATCAAGTTCAGGCAGTTTGTTTCCGTCCACAAGTGCATAGTCGGGCTTTATTTTAAGTCCTTCTACCGCACGTTTCATTGCAAGAAGTGTTGACTGTAAAATATTTATTCTGTCAATTTCCTCAACAGTGGCAACAGCAACGCAGTAAGCATCAGCCTTTTTGATTATTTCATCATAAAGCTTTTCTCGTCTTGATTCAGAAATTTTTTTGCTGTCATTCAGATAGTCTATAAGAATACTGTCATTCAATACAACAGCAGCAGCATACACATCACCGGCAAGAGGTCCTCTGCCTGCCTCGTCAACTCCGCATATAACAGGGTATGTCTTGCGGATATTGCTGTCATATTCAAAAATTTCCTTGTGTAGAATAATTCTTGCCATATTTACTCCTTTGGCGGAAATTCAAGTGTAATTTGTCCAAGTTTTCCGCTTCTGAACTCGTCAAGAACTGTTATTGCAGTTCTTTCAGTATTGACTTCACCGCCTGAAATTATCATGCCACGCTTTCTGCCGACTTTTTCAAGTAAATCAATACCGCTGATATTTTCGTCAAATTCAATTTTATATCGTGCTTTCAGTGATTCGGGATAATTTTCAGCAAGAAAACTCAAAAGTTTCATTGCAAGAGTTTCAATATCAACAACATCATCTTTTATTGCACCAGTAAATGCAAGTCTTATTGCGACTGCCTGATTGTCGAACTTATGCCAGAGAACTCCGGGCATATCAAGCATTTCTGTATTGTCTTTCAGCTTCACCCATTGTTTTACTCTTGTAACTCCGGGTCGGTCCTCAACTTTTGCACGTTTACCGCCAGCAAGACGGTTAATAAGTGAGCTTTTGCCGACATTCGGAATACCAAGAATCATAAGTCTTATCGGTGTACCTGCTGTACCGTTCCGCTGACGTTTATCAATTAAATCTTTTAACACGGTTGATTTGATTACAGGGATAAGCTTGTTAAGATTTTTTCCTGATTTGCAGTCAACAGCAAGAGCAGTTATATTTTTCTTTTTGAAATAGTTTATCCAGAAAGAAGTTGCATTGCTGTCGGCAAGGTCGCATTTATTCATAAGAATAATTTTCGGCTTCGATGATGTAAGGCTGTCAATATCGGGATTTCTGCTACTTAGCGGAGTTCTTGCATCAATTATTTCCACAACGGCATCAACAAGTTTTAAATTGGCTGAAATAGCACGTTTTGTTTTTGCCATATGACCTGGAAACCATTGTATTGGTTTCATATCATCATTATCCATAAAATCCCTCCTTATCCGATTTTTCCGATTTTATTTAGTGGTGATATTCTGAAAATAACTTCACCGATTATATTTTCTGTCGGTATAAATCCGATTTCAGCAGAACGGCTGTCCTTTGAAACCGAACGGTAATCACCCATAACAAATACATATCCCTGCGGAACTTTTACGGGATAATCAAAAGCACCCTCGTCCGTGTGAGTAAGTCCTAATTTGAGGTAATCCTCAAAAATGCGCTTGTCATCAACATATACAGCACCGCTTCCAAAATCTATATCTATAGTTTGTCCGCCTGTTGCGATAATTCTTTTAACAATAGTTTCGTGTATGCCGTCTTTTATTTCAAGTGAATTGTTGTCATTCAGTGTTACGCTGTTTTCTGCACGTATAACGACAATATCACCCTGTTTCAGATTGTTGCATATAATTCCTGCAATGATTTTATCGCCTGATTTCAGCGTATCACGCATAGAATCGCCGTTTACTGTGAAAATTCTGAAAATATATGTTGAAATCATAAGCATGACAAAGAAAGATATAATCAGAACTTCAAAAAAATCAGCAAATTTTCTTAACCTTTCCATGAATCAGTCAGGATTCTGAACTCATTAAGCGGATAGTATTTTACAAGTGCTTTGCCGTAAATCTGGTCTTTCTTTATAAGTCCTACACTTCTTGCACGGCTGTCAGTTGAATGATTTCTGTTATCACCCATTACAAAATAATAGCCGTCCGGAACTGTTATAGGGTACTGACCTGTAAAAGCACCATCACTTAAATCAGCGGTAGAATCAGGCTCATTTATATAAGGTTCGTTCAGCATTTCGTCGTCCACATATACATGACCGTCTCTGATGTCGATAGTTTGACCGCCTACAGCAATAACTCTCTTGATGATACATTCATTTATAGCGGAACTTTCAGGAATATAGGCATTTCCAGAACTGTCAAGCAGATAGTTTTCCATTTTGTCAATAACAAGAATATCGCCATATTTCACATCAAAAAATACTGTTGACATAAAAATTTTATCTGTATCTTCATCTTTTGCCGTTGAGTTAAGAGTAGGCAGCATAGAATGACCGACAATATTTACAGGGTGAAGAACATAAGTAAAAATAAGTACAACAACAAAAATTGTGGCAATAGTTGACTCCGCAATATCAATAATATCTTTTACAACATTTCCCTTTTTTTTGATATTTTCTTTCGTATTCTGTTCATTTACTTCATTTTCAGTATTTTCAATGATTTCTTCGTTGTTTTCCATAGTATCTCCTTGAAACCGATATTTTTAATAGCAAAAAAGGGACTTTAAGAGTCCCATGAGTTGAGATGAACAAGCCGGCGGAAATGCCGACAAGTTCAATCTGTGTCGCATCTTAGCGAATCTGCTCTTTAACCTTTGCAGCTTTACCAACTCTGTCTCTGAGGTAGTAGAGTTTAGCTCTGCGGACTTTACCGTATCTTACAACTTCTACCTTGTCAACAACAGGTGAATGAAGTGGGAAAACTCTTTCAACGCCACAGCCATGAGCAACACGTCTTACAGTGAAAGTTTCGCTGATTCCACCGTGCTTCTTAGCGATAACAGTGCCTTCAAAAATCTGAATACGGCTCTTTTCGCCTTCTTTAATGCGTACGTGTACCTTTACAGTGTCACCAACGTTGAACTGTGGTACGTTTTCTTTCATGCTTGATTCGCTGATTAATTTAAGTGCGTCCATTTTTTAATTCCTCCTAAAATTTCCGAACATTCTTACCAAAAATGCAGACCGTTTCAGCATAGCGTTGCAAAGGCAGAGGACTGTTCTGTATTAATGTCTTTCGGCATTAACCCTCATCTGTAAAATGCAGACGGATTTCAAATGCTTTTATATCATACCATACTTTTCAAAAAAAATCAAGTGTTTTCAGAAAAATTTTTCATTATTTTCACATAAAATTGCTTTTCGTATGATTTTTACAGTTTCAAACGGTGTCTGACATATATTTTTTAGTGAATCTATGAATAAATTCGGGTTGTAGTTTGTCTGAGTACCTGCGGGCAGACGGATAATCATATCAACCGAATTTTCTTTGAGTTCGCATGATACTATTTCAAGGTCGGGCATTATATCAACTGTTTTAATGCCCTTTTTAGTTTTCTTTTCAATCAGGATTTCAGGCATGGCAAGAAGTTCCATAAGTGCATCATATACTTCTGCTATATCTTCTGAAACAAGTGAGAAGCTGTATTCTGCTTTTGTTATTGCAGTAATTTTCTTTACCTGCTCCGCTACTGATATTATACGCATACCCTCTGGCATAACAGCATTAAGCTTGTCCTTTATTTCATTGAATGACATATTGTCATCGGTTATATTGAAGTCCATAATCTCGCACGAACTTTCAAATCCCAAAGAAAGTGCAAGTGCAAAGCTGTAGTATGGGTGCGGATTGAAACCCTCTGTATACCATACAGGCAGTTTTGAGCGTCTGAAAGTTCTTAGCATACAGCGGTTGAGGTCAAGATGTGAAATATATTTAGCTCTGCCTGTTTTTTCAAAAACTGCTCTTAATCGTAACAAAAACAATCCCTCCCTGTAGCTTTATTTACTCCACAACCTGAACATCTCATACGGCAGTTAGGTGTTGTGACTGATTTGTGAGCTGTCTTATTCTCACGGATAAAAAATTCTTTTGTAACAAGATAATCAAGATGTTCCCACGGCAGAATCTCATCATATTCAAAACGTCTGTTTGCATAAAATGCGGGGTCAACACCACATTCAGCAAAAGCTTCAAGCCATGTATCGAACTTGTAATGTTCACTCCAGCTGTCAAATTTACAGCCTTTTTTCCACGCTGTATATATTACATTGCACAATCTTCTGTCACCTTTTGCAAGAACAGCCTCCAATAAGCTTACGTTTGAATCATGATAGCTTACCTTGATTTTCTTAGTTTTTACAGAATCAAGCAGAAGTTTTTGTTTGCGTTCAATTTCTTCTTTTGTGTCCTGCGGTTCAAACTGAAACGGTGTGAACGGCTTCGGAACGAATGTTGCACAACTTACAGAAATCTGCACGCCTTTACCTTTTGGACGATTTTCAATGCTGTAGAATAAGTCTACAATACGTTGTGCAAGTTCTGCGATACCGATAATATCTTCATCTGTTTCAGTCGGCAGTCCCATCATGAAATACAGCTTTACAGTACTGTAACCGCCCTCAAATGCAATTTTGCAGGTGTTCATGATTTCTTCTTCAGTTACATTTTTATTTATAACGTCTCTCAATCGTTGAGTACCGCCCTCTGCGGCAAAAGTGAGACCGCTTTTACGTATTTTCTTGATTTTTTCAAGCAAGGATTCTGAAAAATTGTCCACACGCAATGACGGTAAAGAAAGATTGACTTTTTCTTTTTCGGTATAACTGATTAACTCCGTCAGCATTTCGTCTATTCTTGAGTGATCGCTTGTGCTTAATGATGCAAGTGAAACTTCGTCATATCCAGTATTTTCGCAAAGGCACTTTGTTTCACTGCATATAGTTTCGGGCGATTTTTCACGGAACGGGCGGTAAATAAATCCAGCCTGACAGAATCTGCAACCACGTATACAGCCACGCAATACTTCAACAGAAATTCTGTCGTGGACTATCTCTGTAAACGGTACAACAAAATTTTCGGGATAGTATACTTTATCAAAATCCTTGATGATACGCTTTTTTATCTTTTTTGGTGCATTTTCAAGCACTTCCATTTTATCAATAGTACCATTTTCTTTGTAACTGAACTTATAAAACTGTGGAACGTATATTCCCTCAATCTGCGATGCACGCTTTAAAAATTCAATTCTGTCTGCACCCTGTTTTTTCATTTCATTATATAAGTCCATGAGTTCAAGATTTACTTCTTCACCCTCACCAAGTATAAACAAATCAAAGAAATCGGCAAGCGGTTCAGGATTGCACACACAAGGACCTCCTGCAACAACTATCTGTGTGAGTTCAGGTGTTCTGTCCTTTGCAAAAATGGGAATACCAGCCAAGTCAAGCATATTCAGAACAGTTGTGTATGAAAGTTCGTACTGCATGGTAAATCCTATAAAATCGAAATCTCTGATAGGGTCAAGAGATTCAAGCGCATAAAGCGGTATATCGTTTTTACGCATTATTTCTTCAAAATCAGGTGACGGAGCGAAACAGCGTTCACACCAGTAATTTTTGCGCTCATTTTTCAGTGAATACAGTATCTTCATGCCAAGATGCGACATTCCTATATCGTAGGTATCGGGGAAACAAAATGCAAAGCGGACATCAACTTCAGACTTGTCCTTTATGACACTTCCCACTTCACCGCCTATGTATCGTGACGGCTTCTGCACATCAAGCAGATGTTTTTCTATTTTTTCTCTTAAATTCATTTAATACTCTCCTCACTGAAAGTTTTTGGCAGAAAATCGGACAAATTATGAACACCGTCTGCAAGAATAATACTGAAATCGCTGTTGCAGAACTCACTCATAACTTGCAGACAAGCACCGCACGGAACGCACGGTTCAGAGAAGTCATTGGTTGAACTTCCTGCAACTGCTATAGCTGTAAATTCAGTGAATCCCTCTGAAACAGCCTTGAATATAGCTGTACGCTCTGCACATATAGTCATGGAATATGACGCATTTTCAATGTTACAGCCTGTAAATACTTGTCCGTCAGCTGTCAGGAGTGATGCACCGACATAAAATCCCGAATATTTACAGTAAGCATTTTCTGCGGATTTTACGGCAATATTGAATAATTCATCATAATTCATGATTTTTCACCTATTTTACGCTTTTTGCCGTCAGGTGTCATGATATACGTATTCTGCAACTGTGCTTTGAGGTTGCCTGTTACAGACTGTCTGTATTCGTTGCGCAACTGTGTCTGTTCGGCTTTTTCCTCATTTGTCAAGCCGACAGATTTTGATTTTTTTGCAAGCTCATTTATTCTGTCAAGTTTTTTCTGATTCATTTTAAAATACCACCTTTATTATATTATTTAAGATACTTTATGTATGAATTATACAACAATATTATGATAAAAGTCAGGGAAATATATAACGGCACATATAAATCGTTATTGCAATCATTCCGGTTTCAAGGATTATGGAAGCAATAATGAGTGCAATTGCAGGTATAAAATCATGTTTTTCCACACAGGAATTTTTAAGATTTTCTGCATCATATAAAATAGGCACTTTGTCACAGTCGATTTTATATTTTTCAAGAGAATCGGTTATGCACTCATATTTTCTGCGGTCAACCCAGTATACAATAACACTTCCACGTCTGGCAGTACGTCTTATAAAAGTACCATAAGTGCGGATACCTTTTTTATGAAGTCTGATTACACGGTATAACTCACTTGCTGACATATATGTCAGCACTGAAATTATAAGATTGAAAAGTACAAGCACGCCTATTGCAAAACCATTGTCCGCCCCGAAAATCCATATACAGACAAGAAGTACAGCAATTATTGTAAAAACAAATAAAAATATTCCGCAAAGAATCTTACAAGCAATTTTTCTTGTGGATTTGTTTATCAGCAGACATACAAATACTGCTCCCCAGAACATAAATATCCCGTATTCGTCAAGTATATCCCATATATTCATTTTAAGAAACATATAAATCCCCCAGTTTCCCCATTTTCATTATATTATACACCATATTAATAAGTTTGTCAACTTTTAGGTAAAGACTTTACAAAAAAATTTTTTTCTGATATAATAATTTGTATAGATAATTAAAAATTTACTGAAAGTATTGCATTTTTGGCAAAGAGGGAGTAAAATGAAAATCAATGGTATTGTATGCGAATATAATCCGTTTCATAACGGACACTCATATCATATTTCAGAAACAAGAAAAAACGGTGCAACCCATATTATAGCTGTTATGAGTGGAAATTTCGTTCAGCGTGGAGATGTTGCAGTGCTTGATAAATTCACCCGTGCGGAACTTGCTGTCAAGAGCGGGGTTGATTTAGTTGTTGAATTGCCTGTTGCATACTGCTTGTCATCAGCGGAGATTTTTGCAAGAGGTGCTGTTTATCTGCTTGACAGTTTAGGAGTTGTTGACGAAATATCATTCGGCAGTGAGTGCGGAAATATTGACAGACTTGTTTTTGCAATGAATAAAGCTGATGAAGTTGCAGAATCTAAAGTTATGCGTGAACTCATGGGAGCAGGCATGACTTATCCACGTGCATTGAGTACCGTACTTGATGTGGAAACAGCCGAACTTATTGCAGAGCCTAATAATATTCTTGCTGTTGAATATCTTAAAGCATTGAAATATTTCAATTCTGCAATAAAGCCATTTACTGTGAAACGTGCAGGGGCTTCACATGACAGCATGAATATTTCCGACGGATTTGCAAGTGCATCATATATAAGGGAGAATATTGAGTCAGCAGATAATTTTGTCCCTGAAATATGGGCAGATGCGCTGAAAAATGATATAGCACTGCTGAAAAGACTTGAAAGACTGATTCTATATAAAGTACGCACTGTTTCTGATGAGGAATTATCAGTCGTAAATGACATATCGGGCGGACTTGTTCAGCGTATATACGGCAATAATTCGGCTTCACTTGAAAATATGCTTGAATCGGTAAAGACAAAGTGCTTTACTATGGCAAGAATAAAACGTGTACTGCTTTCTATGCTTATCGGCATAACAAAGAATGATGCTACAATATTACCGCCTTATGTCAGGGTACTTGCGTTCAATGAAAAAGGCAGGGAAATACTTGCACTTACAAAAAAATCAAAGAAAATACCAATCGGAACATCTCTTGCAAAGCTTGGCAGATTAAATGCAGATGCTCAAAGATATGCTGAAATTGAATCAACAGCAACTGATATATATTCGCTTGCTTTTGAAAATATATTACAGGCAAATACAGACTATACAAGAAAGATTAAGGAGACAAAATGAGAAAGATAATTTTATTCATATCATGTATTATGATTACGGTTATGTTTACATCATGTGGCAGGACAATTCGTCTTACGGGAGAAAATATTATCACAAAGGCACAGGCAGAGTATCAGGAAACGACCGTTCCGACTACTGTTGCAACTGTTACAACAGTGCCTGCGACTGAACCTGTAACAGAGGGAAAGCCACAGCATCTGAATGTAAATACAAAGATGCCGAAAGATTACAAACTACCTGAATCATGCATTATAGAGGGATTTGAAACAGTAATGCAAGAGCCTGAACTTCCGACAGGGTGTGAGATTACAGCACTTGCACAGACAATCAATTTCTATGGATTTGATATTGATAAGGTTGAGCTTTGCGATGTATTTATGCCGGTTGATTATGACGGCTATTATACTATGGACGATGTGTATCTTGGTGACCCGCACTCAACAAATGGTTTCGGCTGTAATGCGCCAGTTATCACTAATACAGCAAATGATTACTTTGATTATATCGGTTCTGACTGGTATGCAAAAAATCTTTCGGGAATCTCTCTTGACGAAGTTTTCTATCAGATTGAAAAGGGCAGACCCGTTGTTATATGGACGACTATAGACCAGAGAGAAACTCATGCTGTTTTTGAGTTCAGACTTGGCTGCGGAGAGGATTTTTATTTCAATCCGTATCAGCATTGTGTAACGATATACGGATATGACAAAAAAAGAGGAATAGTGAACATAGCCGACCCACTGAAAGGCAATGTTGAATATGATATGGACAGATTTTCACGTATATATGAAGTTATGGAGAAACAGGCTGTTGTGTTAATCGGCAATGAGGAATCAAAAGGAAAAGTATACACATCAAAGAAAGAACAGAAAAAATGGCTTGAAAAAAATCGTCCGAAAGAGGAAGACACAACAACGGCATCTTCTACAACAAAAACAACTTCAACAGGTAAATCAACATGATAAAGTCTGTAATTTTTGATTTGGACGGCACTCTGATTGACTCAATGCAGGTGTGGTATAAAGTAGATAAACAGTTTTTGATTGAAAATGGCATAGAAAATCCACCGCCTGAAATATCGGAGCAGGTGAAAAAGATGACTATTTTTCAGTCGTCACAGCTTTTCATTGATAAATTTAATCTGAAATGTACGCAGGAATATGTGATAAACAGGATAGAAGAACTTGTGCGGATTGAATATGCGGAGAGAATACCTCTGAAACCGTTTGTACATGAAACTCTGGACATTCTTGACAGCATGAATATACCGTACTGTATCGCTACAGCTACATACAAATCGCTTGCACAAGCCGTTCTGAAAAGATGCGGAATTATCGAACGTTTCAGGTTTATATTGACAGATGTTGAATATCCAAACGGAAAAAATTTTCCTGATATATTTCTTGGTGCTTGTGAACGTTTTGGTACAAAACCGCATGAAACACTTGTTGTGGAAGATTCACTGCACTGTATAGAGACAGCAAAAAAAGTCGGATTTCCTGTTGTTGCTGTATATGACAAGGCTTCTGAAATTGACAGAAAAGAAATAGAAAATACAGCAGATTATTATTTTGAATCAATAGATAAGATAAAGGATTTGATTAAATGAGTAAAGTAATGGTTGGAATGAGCGGAGGCGTAGACAGTTCGGTTTGCGCATTGTTACTGCATGAGCAGGGCTATGATGTGACTGGTGTAACGCTGAAAATGTTTGGTGATGATGATATTGTTCAGGCAGAAAAAGAGGGTAAGACCTGCTGTGCTTTGAATGATGTTCTTGATGCAAGGAGTGTTGCATATAAGCTGGGATTTGAACATCTCACTTTCAATTTTAAGGACTGTTTCCGTGAAAAAGTTATGAAACAGTTTGTAGAAAGCTATATATCGGGAAAAACACCTAATCCGTGTATCGAATGCAACAGGCACATCAAGTTTGATAAAATGCTCCGCAGGGCGTTTGAACTGGGTTACGACTATATAGCAACAGGTCACTACGCTGTTGTTGAGTACGACGAAAAAAGCGGTCGATACCTGCTTAAACGTTCAGCAGACAGAACAAAAGACCAGACTTATGTGCTGTATTCTCTCACGCAAGAACAGCTTGCACATATTATTTTTCCTCTTGGCAATCTTTCAAAATCAGAAGTACGACAGCTTGCGGAAAAATATGCACTTGTCAATGCAGATAAGCCAGATAGTCAGGATATATGCTTTGTACCTGACGGCAATTATGTTGAATTTATAAAGAAGTTTGCGGAATACGAACAGACAGAGGGAAATTTTATTGATACAGGCGGAAAAATTCTTGGTACACACAAAGGTATCATCAATTATACTATCGGTCAGCGGAAAGGTCTTGGAATTGCACTTGGCAAGCCTGCATATGTTGTAAGCAAGGATATATCGGCAAATACAGTTACTCTTGGTGACGAACAGGAACTCTATACAAGTACTCTTACTGCTACAGATGTAAATTTAATATCAGTTGAGAAAATTACAGAGCCTATGCGTATCACCGCAAAAACACGCTACACACAAAAGGAAACACCTGCAACACTATCATACAATAACGGAGTATATACGGTTGATTTTGATGTACCGCAAAGAGCCATTACAAGCGGTCAGGCTGTTGTATTCTATGACGGCGATACAGTTATCGGCGGAGGAACTATTGTTTGATATGGAATACAAATACGAAAAACTGACAGATGAAATATATATATGCGCATCTGTTGAACACCGTTTCGGCACAGATGCTTTTTTGCTTGCTTATTTTTCAAAGTACAGACAGAAAGACAAAGTGTGTGATTTAGGTACAGGGTGCGGAATAATTCCGCTTATAATGCAGAAAAACCGTCCTCCGCAGATTATATATGCGGTAGATATTCAGGAAAATGCTGTTGAACAGCTTAAATTTGGCATAGAAAAAAGCGAAGTATCAGGCATTGTGCCAATATGTGCTGATTTGAGGGAACTATGGCAGGACGCACCAGTCGGACAGCTTGACCTTGTAACCTGTAATCCGCCTTATTTTGTTGAAACAGCAGGTTTTCAGAGTGCATTGACTGCACAAAGAATAGCACGCCATGAGGTTATGTGCAATATAAATGATGTATGCAGGACGGCTGAAAAACTTCTTAAATTTGGTGGAAGATTATGTATATGCAATCGTCCTGAACGTTTGAGCGATGTTATATATGCTATGAAAAGCAATAATATTGAGCCGAAAAGAATACGTTTTGTATCAAAGAATCCTGCTGAATCACCATGGCTGTTTCTGATTGAGGGGAAAAAAGGTTCGAAACCGTTCATGCAGATTGAACCACAATTATATGTGCGTGACGGTGAGGGCTTCACGGACGAATTACAGCAAATATACAATACAGGAAAGGAATAGTCAGATATGTTATCATCAGGTTCTTTCGAAATTATAATATGGATATTGATACTGCTTTATCCCTTTGTGCTGACATTTGCGAATGTATCAAAATTTTTCGTTAAAACAAAACTTCCTGAAATTGCACTTGATATTTTTGGTTGTTTTGCTGGTCTTTTTATGGTGTTTATGCTATGTGGGGCTATTAATATAACAGATGCTGACTATGACACGGCAGTATATCCGTTTGAACTTCATTCACCATTGAACAGTGAATATGGTGTTATAGTTTGGATTATAATTTTTATGGGTTATCTTGGTTTGCTGATTCTTGGACTATTTAAGCCCGAAAAACTGTCACCGATTGTTTCAGCAGTATCAATCGGATTTACTCTGCTTGGTATAATGACAGGTGGACTGATTTATATTCAGCTTGCAAATTTGTCGGAATTTGGGTGGACTTATCTTTTTTTGCTGTTGTACTATGTAAATGTAATACTTCTTGCTGTAAGGCGAATAAGATTCCACATAAAAGAACACGTCAGGCTTGTCAATGAGCGTGATACGGTTTTCCGTACATCTTTCGGAGCATGGCTGTATAAAGTTATGTCAAAGGTTTCGTCAATGACCCTGTTCTGCTTTGCACTTGTTTTTCCGATAGCGGTAATATTTGAGATACTGTTTATTATATGCGGACAAGGTGCTGACGGCTTTATAAAGGCATTTACAATGACTGCTGACTGGACTTTTTCAGTAAAAGTGCCACCGCCACCGCTTGAGTATGAGGGACATTATCTCTGCACAGTTGCATCAGGCGGACACAAAAAATTAGTAAAGCCGTTGAGACTTGGTATACGTCATGGCGATAAGATTATTGTAAACAGACAATTACTTACAGCAAACGCATTTGAAGATTTGATAATGGAGAAAATGCCGAAATTCCACAAATTCATAAGGGGAGTATATGACAAATACGGTTATCCGATTTCAAAGCACATAACAACACCGTTCCGTGCGGATATTGTCTATATAGTCATGAAACCTCTGGAATGGCTGTTTTTGTTTGTTCTGTACCTTTGCGATACTCACCCCGAAAACAGAATAGCGGTGCAGTATTCGGAATATAAGAAATGAGGAAGAAAATGGGTATACTTTATATAATCGGTACACCGATAGGCAATTTAGAGGATATTACACTTCGTCAGCTTAGAATGTTTGAGGAAGTAGACTTTATTTGTGCGGAAGATACAAGGGTTACAGTTAAAATCCTCAATCATTACGAAATAAAAAAAGAACTTGTGAGCTTTCATGAGCATAGTTCCCATGCAGATGCACAACGTATAATAGACAGAATATTATCGGGTGAAAATGCTGGAATAGTAACAGATGCAGGTATGCCGTGCATCTCCGACCCGGGCGAAGTTCTTGTGCGTATGTGTGCGGAGAATAATATAGAAGTGCAAGCTGTTCCTGGTCCGACGGCAGTAACAACAGCTGTTGCATTATCGGGAATGAGCGTAAAGCGTTTCACTTTTGAGGGATTCATTCCTGTTCCGAAAAAAGAACGTGCAGAACGTCTTGAACTTCTGCGTAATGAAACAGCGGTAATGGTTTTCTATGAAGCACCGCACAAACTGAAAAATACTCTTGCTGATTTAGCTGAATTTTTTGGAGCAGACAGAAAAATTTCAGTCTGCCGTGAACTCACAAAGATTCATGAACAGGTTATCCGCATGACATTAGGTGAATCAGTTGAGTATTACAATACAAACGAGCCAAGAGGGGAGTTTGTGCTTGTAGTTGAGGGCAGGAGTGCGGAGAATACAGGCAAGCCTACACTTCAACAGGCAATGGAGCAGGTAAATAAGCTTATAGAAATGGGAGAAAAGCCGACAGACGCTTGTAAAGCTGTTGCAAAGGAAACAGGATTCAGAAAAAGTGAACTCTATTCAGCATTGCAAAATTGACAATTTTGTGAAAATACACAAAAACTATTGCATTATCATAAAAATTATGCTATAATTAATCAGGGATTTTTTATTCTCACCTGAATATAATTTAAAGTAATAATTTTTAGTGAGGTTATAGTTATGATAGATTTACATTGTCACACAACATTTTCAGACGGCTCTCTTGGTATAGAGGACATCATTTTACAGGCAAAGCGTACAGGCATTGAGTGGATTTCAATTACAGACCACGACACAACAGCATCATTTTCACGTGCGGATATTCTCGGAAAGCGTGAGGGTGTTAAGATTATGCACGGAATTGAACTTTCTGCATGGGACAAGGCAAGAGGTGCAAAAGTACATATCTTGTGCTATGCACCGCAGAAGCCTAACCGCCTTGAAATTCTCTGCATGAAATCATGTGAGATACGCAAGGAATGTTCAAAAGAGATGATTGCAAAAGTTATGGAAAAATTTCCGATAACGCTTGAAAGCATACTCAAATACACAACAGCATCAAAAAGTATATTCAAACAGCATATCATGAGGGCATTGATAAATTATGGTTATGCACTTGAATTTTACGGCGAACTTGACCACGAATTATTTAATCGTAAGAACGGCAGTTGTTATGTTGAAAGAGAGTATCCTGATGTAAATCAGGTTATCGACCTTATACACGTTGCACAGGGCGTTGCTGTAATGGCTCACCCTGCACAATACGACAATATAGAACTTCTGGAAGAACTTGCAAAGGCTGGACGAATTGACGGTGTGGAAATCGGACACTATTCAGCCGACGAAAATTATCGTCGTGAACTCAATGCAATCGCCGACAGATATGAACTTATAAAAACAGGCGGTTCGGATTTCCACGGATTATACAATGCCGTACCGACACACTTAGGAAGCGAAACAACAACAAAAGAAAATCTTGATAGAATTTTAAAGGCAGTGAAAAAGTGAAATCAAAAAAAATGACGTTTATATTATTTTTAATATTTTTAACAATGCTTATATTTTTCTTTCTTCCGTTGCAGTTCGGAATAGTCAATATAGGCAATATTACAGGAACATTAATAAGTGGATTATTTGCAGTTGTATTTCTTTTTCCGAATAAGAGCAGAGAACTTATACAGCATCTCTGCTCAACTTCGTACGGAAAGACTGTTTTTGCAGTTGCAGGGGGATTATTTGCAATTTGTCTGCTTATTGCAATAGTGATAAGCGGATTCATGATAAAGGAAATGAACGACAAACCGAAAACAGATACTACAGTTGTAGTATTAGGCTGTCAGGTGAGAGGAACAGACCCAAGTCTTATGCTTCGTCGTCGACTTAATACAGCTTATGACTATCTGACGGAGCATGAGAACATAAAAGTTATTGTATCAGGCGGACAAGGTGAGGACGAAGCAATCAGCGAAGCAAAATGTATGTATGATTATCTTGTTTCAAAAGGTATTTCGTCTGACAGAATATATATAGAGGACAAGTCTGTCAATACAAGTGAAAATATTGCTTTTTCAAAGCAGATAATCGAAAAGGAAAATTTATGCCCTGATATAACAATAGTGACGGACGGCTTTCATCAGCTCCGTGCAGATATGTTTGCAAAGGAGCAGGGTATAAAATCGTACAATCTATCAGCAAAGACACCATTTTATCTTGTGCCTACTTACTGGGTGCGTGAATGGTTCGGAATAATCTATTATACAATTTTTTAGGAGAAAATCTATGTTAAAAGAATCACTATCAATAATTCTTGCACTTGCTTCAGGAATTATTCCAACAGATAAAAGTGCATCATTCAGCAGTAACTTTTCGTTGTCTACGCCTGTTTTCCGACAGAGTGTGGACGGTACAACGCAACAGCTCCCGACAATAAGCCCACTGAAAGAATACGTCAATATAAAGGGCAGTTCAGATAATCTTCCCGAAAAATTTGATTTGCGTGATATGGGTAAAATGTCACCCATACGCAATCAGACGGGCTATGGTACTTGCTGGGTTCATTCAGCTGTTGCAAGTGCAGAGACAAGTATAATCGACAGCAAGCCTGATATAGATTTATCGGAGTTCCATACAGCTTATTACGTGTATTCAGGTGATGAACAGGTTACACTTCCTTTTGATAGTGTAAACTCTCTGCTCAATCATGGCGGTACAAACTACGCTGTTACAAATTTGTGGTCGCAGTGGCTTGGTCCTGTATTTGAAAAGCGTCTGCGATATGGTGATGAAGCATTTTTTGAAGATGACAATAATGTGGCAATGATGAAATACAAATCCGACTATCATCTGAAAAATACATATACATTTGACTATAATAAGGAAAGAACGAATTTTAATGAGGTTAACAGCCTTGTCAAGCAGTTTGTCCGCAATGGTCAGGCGGTTGATGTTTCATTCTATTCAAATCAGGAGAAGTGCTACAGTTCAGAATATAAATCCACCAACAGCAAAAAGAAAGCAAAGTTTGCTAATCATTCAGTAGTAATTGCAGGCTGGGACGATAATTATTCCGCTGAAAATTTCATAGTAAAGCCTGAACACAATGGCGCATGGCTTGTAAAGAACAGCTGGGGAGAAGGTTTCGGAGATGACGG
Source organism: Ruminococcus sp. (assembly GCA_029060755.1). Taxonomy (GTDB): domain Bacteria; phylum Bacillota; class Clostridia; order Oscillospirales; family Ruminococcaceae; genus Ruminococcus. The sequence goes on from JAIDTI010000004.1 coordinate 41,791, forward strand.
CTATATGTGGATTTCCTATGATGATACATCATTGTGTGAATTTGCCGTTTATGAGCTGGAGAATTCAGATAAATATCTGTTCAACTATTATCATGACACATTTGTTGCTTTGCAGTCGCTTTCTGCTGATGATTCAGACGTAAACAACGGCTCATATATGGCAAATGTATTTCATAATTATTACGATGAAACACAGATTGAAGCAGTTTCTACTTATATTAGTGTACCCGATACGGATTATGAGATAACAGTATACACAAATCTTACTGATGTATCAAATCCAACTTCGGGAACTCCGTCAGCAGTAACAAGAGGTCATCAGGAGCTTACCGGCTATTTCACATTGCCTTTAGATAACTATGCTATTGTCGGCGAAGATGAAGATTTTTCCGTTGTGGTGAAATTATACAGCGAAAACTCACCGTATGTTATTCCAGTTGAAACAAGTCTGAATGTAACAAACGACGAAACAGGAGAAATTGCAAGTTTAGGCAGTTTTACTACATATGAGGGTATAATGCAGTATACCAATGAAAACGAAAGTTTTTACAGTGCGGACGGTATAGAATGGTATGATGTATACAGAGAAAATTACGTCTATACAGATGAAGAAGAACAGCTTATGCTTTTAGAGCTTGAGGAAGAACTCTTTGACGGCTTAGAAGAAGATGACACAGAAGAATTGTTAAACGCTGAAATGGCAATGGAATTATATAAAGAACTGTTTGAATCAGGTACAGTGGCAATAACTATGGGAAATATTTCTCTTAAAGCTATCGGAAATCCTGTTGGATATGTGGATTTTTCACACGATTCAGGCGTTGTCCCCGACGGTACGGAAATTGAAATATCCGCAAAAAACGGAGAAAAAGTGTATCTTATTCTGAATAATGAACTAATTGAATATACTGAGCCTATAAAGATTACAGAATATACTGAAATATGTGCAAGCTATAACGAAAAAGCATATTCTATAAGAACGTATATTCCTGAATCCGTTTTTACTGGTTATGGTGATGTTGACGGCAACGGCATTGTTGATTCAGCTGATGCTAGTCTTGTTTTGGAAGCTTATGCTTATGCTTCAACAGAAGGATTTGAAATTTTTAATGGATTTATTGCCGATTATGCCGACTTCAATCAGGACAATATGACAGATGCCAATGATGCAAGCGGAATACTTGCTCTTTATGCTGAAAATTCCACAAAGTGAACAAAAGTACGACATATAATATGCCAAAAAATTGTAACGGTTAGTGAATACCAATAAATTTAACAGTGTATATATAGTAAATAAAGTCAAAAATAACGTTACCAATTTGTAATCTTTTGAAAATATTATGTGAAAAGTAACAAAAAAATATTGTTGAAAGTATACCATACGTCCAAAAAATATTAAAGAATGATTCAAAGCATTGACTTTATTGAAAAAATATTGTATATTGGTATTACAGAAGCAACACGCCTGCATATTTGAAGTTTGAGAAAATTGTTTTTATGATTGCTCAGACAACAAGGGCAAGGACAATTGTCATGTATGATTTGAGTTGCATAATTTCAGTCAGTCTCAATTTCAACCATGTTTAACTTGTAAATCTGAGGTAGTTGCTATATCATTTATTAACTTTTTTAAAGATATTATGCTTCTGGTTTTAGGCATAATACATATTTTAAGGAGGAAAAACCGATGAACAAATTAAAAAAGACTTTAGCATTAGTTGCTGCTCTTTCTATGACAGTTACAGCTTTTGCAAGCTGCGGAGATGACCCTTCAAGCAGCACACCATCTTCTTCAACAGCTGAATCTTCAACAGCTGAATCTTCAGCAGCTGATTCATCAGATGCTAACAGCGATGAGTCAAGCGAAGAATCTTCACAGGCTCCACAGGAATCAACAGGCGAAGTTGATGCTTCTGTAGGACAGGGCGGCGACACACTCACAATCGCAGCTTGGAATGCTGATGACGTTCCTTACCTCATTGCACAGTGGAAAGGTATTGACTATTCTTCAGATGACGCTCGTAAGGCACTCGTTGCTGACCTCGAAGCTGACAAGGTTGACGGCGTTCACTTCATTTCATTCGGTGTTGGCGGTGGTAAAGCTGCTGAAAACTATGACCAGCTCTTTAAAGACGGCAGTGACCTCGACGTTTACTTCTGCGAAGCTGACTGGGCATTAAAGTACATCAACGATGATACTAAGACAATGGACCTTGCTAAACTCGGTCTTGGTGATACAGACTTCTCAAACATCTATGGTTATACAGATACAATCGGTATGTCTGAATCAGGCGTTCGTAAGGGTATTTCATGGCAGGCAGCAGCAGGCGGTTTCGCATACAGAGCTGACCTCGCAGAAGAATATCTCGGAGCTAAGACACCTGACGATATGCAGAAAGAAATCGCAGACTGGGACAAGTTTGTTGCTGCTGCACAGAAAGTTAGCGAAGCTTCAAGCGGTTCAGTTGCTCTTGCTGACTCACTCGGTGGTCTCTGGCAGGCATATGCTTGTGGACGTACATCTCCATGGGTTACTAACGGCGTTCTTACAATCGACAGCTTCTGCGAAGACTTTGCTACAACAGCTAAGACTCTTTGGGATTGCAATGGTGTTTCACACGAAAACCAGTGGGACGACACATGGAAGACAGCAGGTCTTACAGGTAACACAATGGGATACTTCGTATCAACATGGGGCTTCGGTAGCTTCTTCCTCGATGCTGCTGGCGGCGTAGGCGGAGACCAGTACGGTAAGTGGGCTCTCTGCGAAGGACCAACACCATTCTACTGGGGCGGTACATGGATTGTTGTTAATCCTGCTACAGATAATGGTAATGAGGCTCGTGAGTTCATCATCTCTGCTACATCTGATGAAGCAGCTATGACAGAATACGCTAAGACAAAGCCTGAATATGTAAACAACAAGAAGGTTATGGACGACCTTATCGCTGCTAACACAGTATTCAATGAAGATGTTACAGGCAACTTTGTTGACAACCAGAACATCTATGCTTCACTTGCTGACGTTGCTAAGCAGATTGACTTTAATGGTCTTATCACACCTTATGACGCTAAAGTTAAGGAAGACTTCATCACAGCTGTTAAGGAAGAACTCTGTCAGGGTGGCAAGTCATGGGACGACACAAAGACAAGATTTGAAGATGATGTTCTCGAACACATCACAGACATCACAGTTGAATAATTCAACATTGGGTTTAGTCAGAACAACTGAAAATATTTATACCTATGGGGTACTTTTGTACTCCATAGGTGTATATTTGTTTATCAATAAAATTCCGAGAGGGTGTGTGTAATGGCATCAGCTGCACAGAGACGTATTAAATCAATCAGCTATGCGAGATATGGCTACATCTTTATTGTGCCGTTTTTTCTTGTTTATTTCTTTTTCCAATTATGGCCACTTATAAACACATTTATTGTCAGCTTCCACGGCAACGGTAATGATATAGAACAGTTTGTAGGATTTGACAACTACAAGGTTCTTTTGTTTGGTGGTGACAGACGTGCAGACGTTATTCACGGTAAATTTGTACGTGCATTAGGCAATACTGTAATTCTTTGGATAGGCAACTTCGTTCCCCAGATTGCTTTATCACTTTCACTTGCAGTATGGTTTACTGAAGCAAACCTTAAAATTCCGGGTAAGGAATTTTTCAAAATCGTTATGTATCTTCCGAATATTATCACAGCAGCATCAGTTGCAGTTCTTTTCCTTCAGATTTGTGGTCAGTCAGACACTGTTCCAGGTTCTTTGAATATGCTTTTGAATAAGCTTGGTATCGTTTCAAGAGATGCCGCATCAGGAAAATATGATGTTATTCAGTTTGTTGAGGGTACAACACAATCACGTATCGTTGTAATGTTTATCCAGACATGGCTCTGGTTCGGTAATACAATGATTATGCTTATGTCAGGTATTCAGGGTATTAACCCATCACTTTTTGAAGCTGCAAGCATTGACGGTGCTACAGCAGGACAGGTATTCCTCAAGATTACACTTCCGCTTCTTGCACCTATCATGTCTTACACACTCGTTACATCTATGATTGGTGGTCTTCAGATGTTCGATATTCCTTACCTTTTCCATACTGGACAAACGGTAAATGAAGACCTTAAAACAATTGCCGCACTTATTTATGAGTATTTCCATGCTCAGGCAAGTGAAAATAAAATGGGTTATGCAGGTGCTGCATCTGTTCTTCTTTTCATAATCACTCTTATTCTTGGCTGTATCGCATTCTACATGACACAGGATAAAGATGCCGCAAGAAAGAAGAAGGAAAGAAAAAAACTTGCTAAACAGCTTAAAATGGAAAGTAAACAGTTTGGAGGTTTTTCAATATGAGTAAAATGAGTTCAGTTTATGGAGAACCAAAAAACAGTTATTCAGCACAGCTTAAAACGAAATCAACAATTCTTACAGTTTGGTTTATCTTCCTTACAGTTGTCTGCCTTCTCCCTATTTATATTCTTCTTATAAACTCCACACATTCACATGCAGAAATTGCAACAGGTCTTAAGATGCTTCCTGGCAATCATTTTATGACAAACTTCAAGGAAGTTAACTCAAATGCAGATTTCAAGCTTGCTTATAATGCTTTTCATGGCTATAAAAACAGTCTTTTTATAACTATCTGCTCAACAGCACTTACTGTTTTCTTCTCAGCACTTACTGCATATGGTATGCACGTTTATGATTTCAAGCTTAAAGATATTTCCTACACAGTTGTACTTCTTGTTATGATGATTCCTATGCAGGTAACATCAGCAGGTTTCGTATCTTTCATGGCAGACCTTCATCTTACAAATACATACTGGCCTCTCATAGTGCCAGCTGTAGCTGCTCCGGCAGTTGTATACTTCATGCGTTCATATATGCAGTCATCATTCTCACTTGCAATTGTAGAAGCTGCTCGTATTGATGGTTGTAGCGAGTTCAGAACATTTGTTTCTATTGCTATTCCTATGATGAAGCCAGCTATTGCTGTACAGGCAATCTTCGCTTTCATTGCATCATGGAACAACTTCTATACACCTAACATGATTCTTATCAGTGTAAAGCTTAAGCAGAAAACACTTCCTATGATGGTTTCTGCACTTCAGGCTTCTGATAAACTTACAGACTTAGGTGCTATCTACTTCGCTATCGCACTTAGTATCATTCCAATCATTATTGCATATATTTTCCTTTCAAAGTTCATCATTGCAGGTGTTGCACTTGGTGGTGTAAAGGAATAATTTCACAGATTACAGCGTACTTTGGTACGCTGTTTTTTTTTGCATAAAATTCCGTTCTGTTGAATATGATTTAGTGAAAGGGGAGTTTTTTAAATGCAGGAATGTACAAGCTATAGAGTTATTGCAGATTATCTGCCCGAAAAAATAAGAAATGCAATGCTGAAAGTCAATCAGAATCAGCAGGAAAAAATCAGCGAAATCAGACTTTTCAGCGGACGAGCCATAGCGTATATTTATCCCGACAGAATTGCATATCTTACAACAAACGGCTTGACCGCAAGTTTCAGAAATTCAGCAGTTATTTCTGCTGATTACAATGATATTTCAAGAACTGTTGATTCTTTGACACATTATTCAATCCACAGCTGTACACGTGAACTGAAACAGGGATTTTTTGTTCTCAAAAACGGTGTAAGAGTGGGTGTTTCGGGGATTTATTCGTCAAATGGCATCATTACAGAAATAACAGGGCTGAATTTTCGTATCGCAAGAAATGTTGTCGGAAGTGCGGAACGGATTTTTGACTTGATTTTTCCTGAAAATGCAGGGGTACTTATATGTGGAAATGTAAATTCAGGAAAAACAACTGTTCTGCGTGATTTGTGCCGACTTATCGGAAATCATAAAAAAGTCACTCTTGTGGACGAACGGAACGAAATTTCATATTTTCATAATGGTGCAGTCTGCAATGATGTAGGAACACTGACAAATATTCTTGTCGGCTGTAAACGTGCTGACGGGATTATTTCGGCAGTTCGAACACTTTCACCCGATTATATTTTCTGTGACGAAATTTCAACTTATGAAGATGCAGAAGCTATAATGTGCGGTATAGGCTGTGGAGTACGGTTCTGTGCAACAGTCCACGCAGAAAGTTATGCTGATTTGTTGAAACGTCCTGTTGCAGAAAAAATTATGGGAGTATTCAGATATGCTGTTTTTCTGAAAGGTGCAGCAAATCCGGGGGAAATTGCTGAAATCAGGAGGATAGAAACATGATTTTGAGAATGATTTCAGCACTTTCTTTTACTGCTATCGGCGGAATAGTTGGATTTTCTATGTCGGACAAGCTGAAAGAATCGTGTATAATCTGTAATGAAATAAACTATCTTTTTCAGCAGACGGCTTTTCTGATTACATACAAGCAAGATGATGTTTACACAATATGCCATACTCTTAAAAGAAATCCGGAACTGAAAAAACTTACATTTCTGAAAAATCTCCCCGACACCTATAAAACAGGCGAAAATTTTCGGGAAATATGGGCAGATGCAGTTGAATCACAAAAAAATATTTGCAGTGAGGAAAAATCATTACTTCTTCATTTTGGCTGTATATTAGGAAAAAGTGATGCAGAGGGTCAGGCTGAATCCATTTCCGCTATGCAGAATGAACTGAATCACATAAGAGAAGCACACATGGAAAATCTGCTGAAAAAAGGTCGTTTATATAGATGCGTGGGAGTTCTTTTCGGTGTTATGGCAGGAATATTAGTGCTTTAAAGGAGTAAAAACAATGGATATTGATTTGATTTTCAAAATTGCAGGAATCGGAATAATTGTTGCTGTACTTAATCTTGTATTGAAGCGTGCGGAGCGTGAGGAGCAAGCTATGATGACGACACTTGCGGGGTTGATAGTTGTTCTTGTGATAATTGTCGAAGAAATAGGCGGACTTTTTGAAACAGTCAAAAGGGTGTTCGGCTTATGGTAGACAGATGTATTTCAACAGCAGTTTTCTGTATATGTTCGGCAGTTTTAGCGGTGCTTCTCCGTCAGCATTGCCGTGAGCAGTCCATGATGATTGCGCTTGCTGTATGTACGGCTGTTATCGGCGGATTTTTGTCTGTTTTCAGTTCGGTAATAACAGAAGTGAGCAGTATTTTTTCGCAGGCAGGCATATCTGACAGTTACATTGCACTTATTTTCAAGGCAATGTCAATATGTCTTATCACGCAGATAACTTGCGAAATCTGCCGTGACAGCGGAGAGTCTGCAATTGCATCAGCTGCGGAAATATGGGGACGTGGTGCGGTGACTGTTATAAGTCTGCCACTTGTAAAAGCACTTCTGGAGCAGATTAACGGAATTTTTTAGGGTGGATTGAATGAAAAAAGCAGTCGTTATTTTTTTTGCAGTTGTTCTTGTTTTTCTTAATATACCGCTGTTTTCTGCTTATGCGGAAGATTATGCAGAGCCGTTTAGTGAGGTTGCAGAGGAGCTTGACAGTCTTTTTGATGAGTATGATTTAGGCTTCGGAATAGGCGATATATCAGGACTTTCATTCGGTGAACTTGCTGAACGTCTGAAAAATTCCATGTTGTCACATATAAATGCTCCGATAAAGATTCTTTGTGCAGTTTTTCTTGTTGTAGTTTTCAGTACTCTTATGAAATCGACAGCAAGCGGTGCGGTATCAAAAAATTCAGCTGATATTTATAATATGGTATGTGTTATGACTGCTGTTACTGTAATAATTCCGCAGCTTCTCACGGTTTACAGCGAAACACTGAATATTATTGAATTAAGCGGAAGATTCATTCTTGTTTTTGTACCGATTTTTACGGCAATTTCTGTTGCAAGCGGTGGATTTATTTCTGCCGGAGTTTATCATATAATGATGCTTGGTGCGTCGGAATTTATAGTCAGGCTGTCGGAGAGTTATCTTCTGCCGATTTTAAGCGTGACAGCGGCACTTGCTGTAACAGGAAGTGTTTTTCCGAACACTTCTCTTGACAGTCTTGTAAATCTTCTGAAAAAGGCTGTAACATGGGGAATTTCTGTTACAATGTCACTTTTTACAGGCTTTGTAACATTGAAATGCACAATAACTGGAAAAGCAGACGGAGTTACAGCAAAGACTACAAAAATGCTTGTTTCGGGATTTGTGCCGATAGTTGGCGGAGCAGTTTCAGATGCCTATGCAACAGTAAAAGGAAGTCTGGAAGTTGTCAGCGGAACAGTCGGAGCAGCAGGAATAATTGCTGTAGCTATGCTAATACTCCCGAAAATTCTTGAACTGTTTGTATATCGTGCTGTTATGTGGACAGGCTCTGCTGTAGCTGATATTTTTTCTGCTGATTCAATTTCAAAACTGCTTAAAGGAATTGACAGCGGACTTGCTATAGCACAAAGTATTCTTGTATGTTATGGCGTTATGTTTATACTCTGTTCGGCAATTATTGTGAAAACTTTTTGAGGTGTCGCCTATGGAAAATATCAAATCGGCTGTTATGGCAGTATGTATTGTATCAGCAGTAAAGTGTATAATCGGGAATATAGCATCTGCATCTAAACTGAAAAATCAGCTTGAAATGATGATGAAGCTGTTGCTTGCCGTTGTTATGATTTCACCTTTTGCAAGCGGTATTTCGTCATTTGAACTGCCTGATATTTCAGATTACAGCTTTTCCGCTTACGACTATTCAGACGACATTTATTCAGAAGCACTTATAAAGCAGTCTGCTGAAAATATAGAATCGGTGCTTATAGGTCAGATTACAGCGTCGGGTATATCTTTTGAAAAAATTAAAGTTGAGGTTAATATTTCAGCAGATTACAGCATATTTATTAATAGGGTGACGGTCACATCAGAGGATTTTGAAGCTGTTGCAGAAATTGTGCGCAACAGTCTCGGAAACGAAACGGAGGTTGTAAATGAACTTGCTTGAAAAATTAAAGGAAAAGAAAGCAACTGTCGTTATGATTCTCGGTGTTGTCGGTTTGCTTCTCATTATGATTTCATCTGTTTTTGCGGACAAGGAGCAACCCGACCATTTGCCGTCCGACAAGTCTGTTTCAGAATCTGCTGATTATGATAATTATCGGCTTGAAACGGAGAAACGACTTGAGGAATTTCTTGAAAAAATTGAGGGTGCAGGTGATGTTGACGTTTTTCTTACTGTCGGGAGCAGTGAAAGATATGTTTATGCAGAAGAAGAAAAGAAAGTAAAATCAGATAACAAAACAGAGGAGGAAAATAAATATGTGATATATGGCAGTGAGAAAGAGCCTTTAGTTGAAACGGTCAGAACACCGCAAATAACAGGTGCGGTTATAGTATGTACGGGGGGAGACAGTCCCGCAGTTGAGGAACGTATTTATAAAGCCGTGTCATCTGCTCTTGGAATATCAACAGGAAAAATATATGTGACTAAAATGAAATGAGGTAATTTTTTATGAAAAAACCAAATGTTATTATCGGAAAAAAACAGATTATAATGACTTGTCTTACACTTATGCTTGCCATTGCGGTATACATAAATTACGCATCTGCACCGCAGATTAATAAAAAAGGCGATATAATTGAGACGGCTGAAATGGGTGACACTGTAAACTATGGTGAAACGGAATTTGTCGGCAATATCAATGAAAGTGCAGAGCCTGTAAATGCTGGCACTGATTCAGCAGACACGGACTATTTTGCACAGGCAAGACTTGATAAAATGAATAATCGTGATGAAGCTGTCCAGACTTTACAGACGATTATCGGCGGTGGCGACCTTACAGAAGATGAACTTGTAATAAATGCACTTGATGCTGTTGAAGTTTCAAAGCTGATTGAAACAGAGGGAACTATTGAATCTCTTGTAAAGGCACAGGGTTTTGACGATTGTGTAGCGTATCTTGATGGCGAAACAGCAAAGGTTGTAATCAAGACAAACGGGCTTGACAAGGCACAGGCAGCATCTATAAAAGACATTATTCTGACCGAAGCAAAAGTTTCAGCAGAAAATATAAGAATTTTTGAGGTAAAGTAGTTGAAAAATATTTATATTTTTGGTATAATATAAAAATAGGGATATAATGTATATTCTGTTAAAATATTATACCTGAATCTTCGGCAAAATGGAGGTTGAAAAATGGACGATGTAAAGAAAACTATTTCAGGCAACATTAAAATATCAGAGGACGTTATTATGACTGTCGCAAAGCTTGCTGCAACTGATGTTAAAGGTGTAGCAGGTCTTTGCGGTGAAATCAATAAAATGAGTAAGCTCAGAAATAACGGTGCTGTTATAATATCCACGATAGATGATGTTGTAGCAATTGATGTGAAAATAAAGGTAAAAAGCGGTGTGAATGTTACTTCTGTAGCACAGGAAGTACAGACTGCTGTAAAAGATAATGTTCAGTCTATGACAGGTGTTGCTGTTGCAAGAGTGAATGTTATAATAGGTGGAATAGTTTTTAATTAAAAAAAGACAGGAGAGGAAAAAAATGTCAAGAATTGAAATAAGAGACAGTGCATTTAAGCTGATTTTTGAACAGCTTCTAAGAAATGACAATATTCAGGAACTTTATGAAGTTGCAGAGGAAGTTGAGGAAATCAAGCTTAATGACGAAGTAAGAAAAATGGTTGATGGTACGCTTGAACATTCAGCAGAACTTGATGAAATCATTACAAAATACAGCAAATCAAGAAAGCTTTCGAGAATATCAAAGATAAACCATGCAATTTTGAGAATCGCACTTTATGAGTGCCTTTATGACGAAAGAACACCTGATAATGCGGCAATAAGTGAGGCTGTAAACCTTGCAAACACCTACAGCTATAAGGAAGATGCTAACTTTATCAACGGATTGCTTGGCGCATTTTATCGTGACCGTAACAGTGAGGGTGAAAATGCCTGAATTTCTTGGAATTGATACAAGCAATTACACAACGTCAGCGGCAGTGTATTTCAGTGACGAAAATAAGATAGTACATTGTAAAAAGTTACTTCCTGTTAAAGAGGGCGAACGTGGCTTGCGACAGAGTGACGCAGTTTTTCACCATACAAAACAGCTACCCGAAGTTGTCAATGAACTTATTGATAAGACAGGCAGACTTGATTTTTCAGCAATTTCAGCATCAATACGTCCACGAAATGCGGACGGCTCATATATGCCATGCTTTTTGTGCGGAAGTGAATTTGCGGAGTTATATTCGGCATTGCAGGGTATTCCCATGTATGCAACGTCTCACCAGACAGGGCATATTCTGTCTGCACTATATTCAGCGGACAGGCTTGACTATATAAATCAGCCTTTTATTGCATTTCACGTAAGCGGAGGTACAACGGATTGTTTATTGTGCCAGCCTGATAAGAGGAATATTTTGAATATATCTGAAATAGGTACATCTCTTGATTTGCACGCAGGACAGGCAGTTGACCGTGTGGGTCTTATGCTTGGACTGAAATTTCCATGTGGTATTGAACTGGAAAAACTTGCCAATAATGCAAGTAGACAGTTTAAAGTCAAGCCCGTTCTGAAAAACGGTTCTTGCTGTCTATCAGGAGTTGAAAACAAGTGCAAATCCATGCTTGAAAACGGTGAAACAATTGAAAATACAGCGTTATACTGTCTTGATTTTATAGCGGAGACTGTCATATCAATGACGAATTATGCAGTAAATGAATATGGAAATCTTCCGCTTGTGTTTGCAGGTGGTGTAATGTCGGATAAGCTGATAAGAGATAAAATTATTTCCCGATATAAAGATGCATCATTTGCAGAGCCTGAATTTTCGTGCGATAATGCGGCTGGAATTGCGATATATGCTTATCTTAAATATACGGAGGCGGAAAAATGCAGACAGTTACAGTAACGCAGATAAACAAGTATATCAGTTCTATAGTAAAAGGCGACAATAAACTGAAAAATATTCTTATCAGGGGTGAAATCTCAAACTATGTGCATCATAAAAGCGGTCACAGGTATTTTTCACTTAAAGACAGTACAACCGCAATAAAAGCAGTAATGTTTGCAGGGTGTGCAAATAAGCTTAAATTTCCTTTGCAGGACGGTATGTCTGTTATAGTTTCCGGAAGTATTACTGTATATGAGCGAGACGGCATTTATCAGATTAATGTGACAGATGTTATTCCCGAAGGTGCTGGCAAGGAGAGTACAGGACTTGAACAGCTCAAGAGAAAGCTTGAATCTGAAGGAATATTTGCACAAGAGCATAAAAAGAGTATACCACATATGCCGAAAAAAATTGGTGTAGTTACTTCTCTTACAGGTGCAGCGATACGTGATATTATAAATATCCTGACAAGACGTTATCCGCTTTGTGAACTTTATGCTGTAAATACTTTAGTACAAGGGGAAAACGCTCCTGAATCAATATGCAGAGGTATCACAAAGGCTGAAACAGCTGATTGTGATGTTATAATTGTCGGCAGAGGCGGCGGCTCATCAGAGGATTTGAGTGCATTTAATGCCGAATCAGTTGTAAGAGCAATTTATAACTGTAAAGTACCCGTTATTTCAGCAGTCGGTCATGAAATTGATTTCACACTTTCAGACTTTGCGGCTGATATGCGTGCGCCCACACCGTCTGCGGCGGCAGAACGTGTTGCGGTTGATATACAGCAGATAAGAGGTAATATAAATGCTCTTGAAAACCGCATGAAATATGTGATGTCAGGTATTATTGAAAGAAAAAGCAATGCACTTTCTGTATTTGATACACGTCTTAATGCTCAGTCTCCTGAAAACAGGCTCAGACTTATGGAGGAAAAACTTGATAATCTGAATAAAATGGCAGAATCAGCGATAAACCGCTGTATCGACAGAGCAGAATCTCAGTTCAGGGAAAAAATAGGCAGACTTGAAAGTCTCAGTCCGCTGAAAGTAATGTCAAGGGGTTACTCTCTTGTCTATAATGGCGAATCTCTTGTAAGAAATTCAGAGGATTTGACAGAGGGCGATACTTTGATTATCAGATTTGACAAAGGCAGTGCAGAAGCAGAAGTAAAAAAAATAAGGTGATTTATTATGAATGAAAAAGAAACTTTTGAAGAATCAATGAAAAAGCTCAATAATATAGTAAAAGAGCTTGAAAACGGTGATATTCCGCTTGAAAAGGCAGTGGAATTATACAGCGAAGGCGTAAAGCTTTCTGCTGTATGCAGAAAATATATTGATGAAGCAAAAATAAAAATTACGGAGGTTCAATAATTATGAGTAGTTTTAATGAAAAAATGGCAGAGTATGTTGAATATGTAGAAAGTGAACTCAAAAAATATAACAACTATGCAGAGGAAAACAAACCGCAGGTTAATCTTATTGATGCTATGAATTATTCCCTCGAAGCAGGCGGGAAGCGCATAAGACCTGTTCTTGTTTTTGCATTTTGTGAAGCTCTCGGTGCAAAAAAAGAGATTGCATCTGCACCGGCTTGTGCAATTGAAATGGAACACACGTTCTCACTTATCCATGATGACCTGCCTGCAATGGATAATGATGATTTCCGCAGAGGAAAGCCGTCATGTCATAAGAAATTTGGTGAAGCTATGGCTATTCTTGCAGGCGACGCTCTTTCTATACTTCCATTTGAAATTATTGCTGATGCTCCTGAACTTACCCCCGAACAGAAAGTTATGATTATATCAGTTCTTGCAAATTCTGTCGGCAGAGACGGTATGATTGGCGGTCAGGTGATTGATATGGAAAATGAAAGCTGTACAGATATTGACGAAGAAAATTTAAGAAATATGTATCGCTGTAAAACAGGACAACTTCTTGCTGTTTCGTGCGTTATGGGTGCAATATGTGCAGATGCTTCAAATGAAACTATGAGGGCTGCTGCTGAATACGGTTTCAGACTTGGATTTGCTTTTCAGGTTATTGATGATATTCTTGATGTTACAAGCACAACGGAAATACTTGGAAAGCCTGTTGGAAGTGACGAAAAACAGCACAAAACTACTTTTGTTACATTATATGGAATTGAAAAGGCAAAAGAACTTGCAGACGAAGCAACATCACAAGCTATTGAATGGCTCGGAGCTATTGATAATAATGAGTTTCTCGTTGAACTTACAGAGGTTCTTCTTAGACGTATAAAATAAACAAGGAGTGCGGAAAATTACGCTTTATATAGAAAATGAATAAATATTTAGAGAACGGAAACAGAGTTTCACTTTCAGAACTTAATCTTCCAGAAGATTTGAAAAAACTTTCTGTAAATCAATGCAGATATATTTGTAATGAAATAAGAGGGATTCTTATAAATACTGTTTCAAAAACAGGAGGACATCTTTCGTCAAATCTCGGAGTTGTTGAGCTTACTCTTGCTATACACCGCATTTTTAATTCTCCTGAAGATAAAATTGTGTGGGACGTTGGTCATCAGGCTTATGTGCATAAAATTCTTACAGGCAGAGCAGATAAGTTCAGAACATTGCGCAAAGAGAACGGTATTTCGGGATTTCCAAAGCCGAATGAGTCAAAACATGATATATTTATTTCAGGTCACAGCAGTACATCTCTTTCTGTTGCCTGCGGAATTTCTGAAGCTATGCGCATACAGGGCAAAGACAATTATACTGTTGCTGTTATCGGTGACGGCGCAATGACGGGCGGTATGGTTTATGAGGCAATGAATAACTGTTCCTATAACAAAAGCAACATGATTGTAATTCTTAATGATAATAATATGTCAATCTCAAAAAGTGTCGGCTCGCTTGAAAAATATCTTACAACATTGAGAAATTCCGAAAAATATATTGACACAAAAAGAAAAGTTGAAAAAAATCTGAATCAGATACCTGTTGTCGGAAATAAAGTTGCAAAAGGTGTAAAACAGGTAAAAGATGCAATGAAATCAACCATACTTGAGCGCAATCTCTTTGAAGATATGGGCTTTATCTATCTCGGACCAGTTGACGGTCACAATATAAAAGATATTGAGCAGGCTTTGCGACTTGCAAAATCATTTCACAAGCCTGTATTTGTCCACGTCAAGACAGTCAAGGGCAAAGGCTATCTTCCTGCGGAGAAAAATCCCGGAGAATATCATGGAATTTCAAAATTTGATATTGTAACAGGCAATCCCGAAGTATCGTCAGGGGACAGCTATTCTGCGATTTTCGGAAAAGAACTTGTCAGCTTTGCTGAAAAAGATGAGCGTATATGTGCAATTACAGCCGCTATGAAATATGGTACTGGTTTGCAGTATTTCGGCAAAAAAATTCCAGAGCGTCTTTATGATGTCGGAATTGCCGAACAGCACGCCGTAACTTTTGCGGGCGGACTTGCTTCAATGGGTCAGATACCTGTATTTGCTGTATATTCAACATTTCTGCAAAGAGCTTACGACCAGCTTTTACATGATATTGCAATCGGAGGACTTCACCTTGTTCTTGGAATAGACAGAGCAGGAATCGTCGGGGAGGACGGTGAAACGCATCAGGGAATGTTTGATGTGCCTATGCTTACATCAATTCCGAATACTGTTATATATTCACCATCAAGCTATGATGAGCTAAGACTTTGCCTGAAAAAAGCTATATACAGTGAAAATGGTCTTGTTGCCGTGAGATACCCACGAGGTTCAGAGGAAGTGAATTTCAACAGAAATTTTATAAGTCTTGACAGTATTTTTATAAAAAATCAGAACAGCGATACGCTTATAATTTCATATGGCAGAATTTTTAACGAAGCATATAAGGCACAAAGTATTCTGCTTGCGGACGGTATAAACTGCGATTTGTTGAAAATGACAAAAATTTTTCCTGTATCAAATAAACTTATAGATGAAATAAAGGCATATAAGAGAGTTGTTTTTTTTGAGGAATCAACAAGCAACGGCAGTATTTCCGAAAAAATAGGCTGTATGCTTATGGAATCTGGCTATAAAGGAGATTACAGCCGTGTATCTGCAAAAGGATTTATCAGGCAGTCATCTGTTAAATCAGCACTTGAAAAATACGGACTCTGCTGTACGGAAATGGCTGACTATATCTGCATAAGGAGCATGGAAAATGGCAAGACTTGATGCAGAACTTGTAGCAAGAGGTATTGCAAGGAGTAGGGAACGTGCAAAAGAGATGATAAAATCAGGCGCAGTTACAGTCAACGGAGCGACAGCAAAAAAAGCATCTGATGATGTTTCGGCAGATGATGATATAAAATCATCAGAGCAGGAAAACTATGTCGGACGTGGTGCGCTGAAGCTTGAAAAGGCTTTCAATGAGTTCAGGCTTGACTTTACGGGCAGAATATGTCTTGATATAGGTGCATCAACAGGCGGTTTCACTGAATTTATGCTGAATCATGGTGCAGAAAAGGTATATGCTGTTGATGTCGGACATGGACAGCTTGCAGATATTCTGAAAGCTGATAAGCGTGTAGTAAATATGGAAAATACTGACATAAGAGAAGTAACTATTGACGATTTAGGCGGTGCTGTTGATTTTGTATGTGCTGATGTTTCGTTCATTTCTTTGACTAAAATTATACCGAAAATACATGAACTTCTCAGCAGAAACGGTCTTGCATCTGTACTTATAAAGCCACAATTTGAGGCTGGAAAAAAAGGTATCGGCAAAAAAGGAGTTGTAAAGGACAGAAAAGTACATGAGCGTGTATTGCATGAAACTGACAGTTTTTTTCGTCTGTCGGGATTTTGTCCGCTTGATTATACGTTTTCACCCATAAAAGGCGGAAACGGCAATATTGAATATCTTGTTAAATTAAAAAAATCAACTGAAAATACATCTTTATATGATTTCAGAAAACTTGTTGATGAAGCTTTTGGAAGTTTATAGGAGTGATAAATAAATGAAAGCTGTATTATACCCGAATTTTCAGAAAAAAAATGCTCTTAGCTGTGCAAGAGATGTCTGCGATGTACTTGATAAGTGCGGAATACAGGTGAGTGTAAGTGCGGAGTATATAAAAGAGTTCGGGGATAAAAACTTTGTTTTGTTTGAGGATATTGACAAGGCTGTAAAAAATTCCGATATAGTCATTGCAATTGGCGGAGATGGTACAATTCTCCGCTGTGCAAAATTTCTTATCGGAACAGACGCAAAACTTCTTGGCATAAATACAGGTACTCTTGGATTTATGGCAGGACTTGAAGCAGACCAACTTGACAGGCTTAAACAGCTTAAAACAGGTGAGTTTGAAATTTCTGAGCGCATGACAATTGATGTTGTTATTCACGAAAAAGAAAATAATATTGTGCTTACTGCATTGAATGAGGTTTCTGCACGTTCAGGAAGTTTCAGAATAAGCGATTTTGAGGTATATTCTGACGGCTACCTTGTGGGAAAATATCGTGCCGACGGCGTACTGTTCAGCACGCCGTCCGGCTCAACAGCTTATGCACTTTCAGCAGGAGGTCCGATTGTTGAGCCTGATTTGGAGTGTATTGAGATGACTTTAATATGTCCTCATTCGCTTTTTTCAAGGGCAACTCTTTTTTCTGCTCAACGCAGACTGAAACTGACTGACCGTACAGCAGGTGATGACTCAATAGTTATAAGTGTTGACGGTGATGTCAATAAGCGTATCGGTGAGAATGAGTCAATAGAAATAATGCGTGGCAGAAATAATCTTAAATTTGTTAATTTAATAGGCAACTCATTCCATGAATCATTGTGCAGAAAAATGTGTAAGCCCATAAAATAGCAAGGTGAGTATATATGAAAAATCAGAGACATGAAGCGATACTTGAAATTATAGCGGAAAATGCTGTTGCAACACAGGAGATGCTTATTGAAATGCTTGCAAAAAGAGGTATAAGTACAACTCAAGCAACACTTTCCCGTGATATTCAACAGCTTTCTCTTGTTAAACAGCGTGACGAAAACGGCACTTACAGATATACAATGCCTGCTGTTGCGATTGCCGAAAAAAGTATTTTTGAGGAGGCTGTTATTTCTGTCGATTATGCTATGAATATGATTGTATTGAAATGTCGTTCAGGTATGGCACAAGGTACTTGTGTAGCGATAGATTCTGTTCGTCATGACGGAATAGTCGGGACTATTGCGGGAGATGATACTATTTTTATTGTTACAAGAAGTGAAACAGATGCAAAAAAACTTGCAAAGAAATTCAGAAATGATATTTTCAGCGGAAAGCAGGGAATTATTTAGTGTTAAAAGAGATTTATATTAAAAATCTTGCGGTTATAAAAGAAGCTGTTATACCGCTTACAGATAAATTAAATATTTTTACAGGTGAAACAGGTGCAGGAAAATCAATTCTCATAAATGGGATAAATGCAGTTCTCGGACAGAGATGCAGTAAAGATATAGTCCGTACAGGTTGCGACAAGGCAATAATAACAGCTCTCTTTGTAAATCTTTCAGCGGAAGTTACTGCAAAACTTGATGAACTCGGTATTGAGCATGAGAATGACGAAATAACAGTAACCCGTGAAATAAGTGCTGACGGCAGAAGTGTTGCAAGAATAAACGGCAGAACATCTTCTGCTTCTTTACTTAAAGAAACAGGCTGTCTCATGATAAATATTCATGGTCAGCACGATAATCAGATTCTCATGGACAGCGAAAAACATCTTGATATACTTGACGGATTCGGCGGAGATAGTACACTTCTTGATGATTACAGAGTTACTTTCCGTGAATTGCAGAGTACTGCAAGAAAACTTGGTGAACTGAAAAAACTTGAGAAAAACAAGATTGAACGTTCACGCTATCTGAATGAAATTATTGAGGACATAGGCGGTCTTGACTTAGAACCTGATGAAGATACTGAACTTGAACAGGAATATAATATTGCAAGAAATTCCGAAAATATGATAATAGCAGTAAAAAATGCTGTATCGGCTATAATTGGCGAGGAGACGGCAAATGACATGATTGCAGATGCAGGGGGTGAAATCTCTGCATTTACAGATGATTCGCCTGAACTTGCTCTATTATCAGAACGACTTTCAGCAGTTGAAATTGAACTTTCTGATATTGCTTCGGAACTTGAAAAAGTTGCAGACAAAGCAGAACTTGACGGACAGCGACTTGAATACCTTAAAGAACGTATAAGCACAATAAACAAGCTGAAACGGAAATATAATGCCGATTGCAACGAACTTGTGAAGATGTATGATGATGCCTGCAATGAGATAAGTAAGATTGAAGTGAGTGACAGCGAAATAAAAAAACTTACTGAAAAGCGTGAAATACTTCTGCATAAGGTTACAGAACAGGCAAAGGCTCTTTTTGATTATCGTGAAGAAACTGCTGAAAAATTCGTGAAACGTGTTACAGAGGAACTTGAATTTCTCAATATGTCTGGTGTTATTATAGCAGTACGGCATGAAAAAGGCAAGCTGACTGTAAACGGCATGGACACGGTGGAATTTCTTATATCCGCAAACAAAGGTGAAGAACCGAAACCGATTTCAAAGATTGCATCAGGCGGCGAACTTTCAAGAATTATGCTTGCTCTGAAAAGTGTAATTGCGAACAGGGATAGCATAGATACAATGATTTTTGATGAAATTGATACTGGTGTAAGCGGAAAGGCTGCACAGAAAATCGGAATAAAACTGCGTGAAATAAGCAGAGTGAGACAGGTTATATGTGTTACTCATCTGTCACAGATTGCAGTTATGGCTGATAATCACCTTATGATTGAGAAAAAAGTTATCAATGACCGCACGGAAACAAGCGTTACACAGCTTGATTTCAGCGGACGTACAGCAGAAATTGCAAGAATAATGGGCGGAGAGAATCCAAGCAGTCTGATGATTAAAACGGCAGAGGAAGAATTAAGAAAGGCAGAGAGTATATGAAAATTTATTCGACACGTCATGGGCAGACCAACTATAATAAACAGGAACTCATTTTAGGTGTTACCAATGTTCAGCTTAATGACACAGGCGTTTCACAGGCATATCAGCTTGCGGACGAGATAGAGAAAATTGGTGATATTGATTTTATTGTTGCCTCGCCAATGTACCGTGCAAGTCACACAGCATTGATTATTTCAGAGAAATGCGGACTTAAATTTGTTATAGATGACAGGCTTAGGGAATGGGACTATGGCGAATATGAGGGAAAATCACGCTTTACAGAGAATTTTCCTGAAGATAAGCGTGAATTTGCCGTGAGAATGGGAAAAACAGGCGAATCAGTTTTGCAGGTTGCACACAGAGTGTATTCTTTTCTTGATGAAATAATCGAAAAATACAGCGATAAAAATATTCTGCTTGTAAGTCATGGCGGAATATGCCGTATCATTGAAACATATTTTCATGATATGTCAACAGAAAAATACAGCAACTGGTTTATGGGAAATTGTCAGCTCATTGAATATGAGGTGACAGAATGAGGATTGGTGTTGATTATTATCCTGAACAGTGGGATAAGTCAATGTGGAAAAAAGATGCGGAGTTAATGGCACGGACTGGTGTAAAAATTGTGCGTATGGGCGAATTTTCGTGGGCGAGAATTGAGCCAGAGGACGGCAGATTTAATTTTTCATGGCTTGATGAAGTTGTCAGTATCTTTGCAAAGCATATGATAAAAGTCGTTCTTGGACTGCCTACGAATTGTCCGCCGTTGTGGCTTTATGAAAAATACCCCCAGATAATCAGAACAGGTATGGACGGAAACAGAGTTCAGCTTGGAATACGCAGTCACAGATGTCTGAACTCACCCATATTCAGAGCGTATGCAAAAAGAATGGCTGATGTTATGGTAAGTCATTTTGCTATGAATCTTGCTGTTATAGCTTGGCAGATTGATAATGAACTTCGTGCAAATATGTGTGCTTGTGATGTATGCCGAAACAGATTCCGTGAATGGCTTGTTGAAAAATATGACGACCTGAACGGTATAAACGAAGCTTTCGGCAATGTTGTATGGGGAGGAGAATACAGTAGTATATCGCAGATTCAGCCTCCGTCTGATTATCCTGACGCATGGCAGAATCCGTCTTTGTGCCTTGAATGGTATCGTTTTACATCTTTCAGTACAGCAGATTTTGTAAATGATATGATGTGTGTTGTAAAAAAATACTGTCCTAAAATTCCCGTGACAACAAATGCAGGTTTTACTGAATATACTCCGGATTTCTATAAGTTATTTGATATGCTTGATTTTGTTTCATATAATAACTATCCTCCGGTAAAAATATATGATGATTCTGATTATTATTATTCCCATGCTTTTCATCTTGATTTGATGCGTGGACTTAAAGAACAGCATTTCTGGGTTATGGAACAGCTTAGCGGTATAACAGGCGGTTGGACTCCCATGTCATCAAGTCCAAAAGCAGGAATGATTATTGGATATTCTTTGCAGGCTATTATACATGGTGCTGATACGGTCATGCACTTCCGCTGGCGGACAGCTCTTAAAGGTGCGGAACAGTTCAATCATGGAATACTTGACCATAGCAATATACCAAACAGACGCTTTTTTGAATTTTCTGAACTCTGTAAAAAGGCGGAGCAGATTAGCGTGCTTGACAATACGGTTATTCTGTCGGATATAGCTATACTTTATTCTCCTGAATCAGAAAAAGCACTTGAATTTCAGCCACAGACTGAAAATTTCAGCTATATAAATCAGCTTAAAGCTTTTCACTCTGCTTTTACACGTTTCGGAGCAAATGTTGATGTTGTTGCACCTGATACGGATTTGACAAGATATAAAATTGTTGTAGCACCATCACTTTTCATAATCAACAGGAAAGAAACTGAAAATATATATCGCTATGTAATAAACGGTGGTACACTTGTACTCACAACAAGAAGCGGAGTAAAAGACAGCAGTAACAACTGCATAATGGAAGCTCTGCCTACTGTTTACAAGGAACTTATCGGGGCAGAAGTATATGAATATAATCCAATCGGAAATGACATATGTGCAATAAAGGATTTTGCAGATAATGAGTTTATATGCAGTCATTGGTGCGATAATATGAAGCTTACGACAGCAAAGGCTTATGCTGAATATGTCAGCGGTGAATACTATTCTATGCCTGCAATAACTCTGAATAAATACTGCAATGGCTTTGCGTATTATATTGGTACAGTATGCAGGTCTGATTTTTATGAAAATCTTGCATCTAATCTTATGAGGCAGACAAGAATCCCGAAACTTAAGGACTTGCCTGAAGGTATTGAGGTTACAACACGCACAAACGGTACAGAAGAATATATCTGTTTTTTCAATAATTCTGAAAAGAAAGCATCTATTCCATTACCTAAAGCTATGTACAGCATTATGAGTATGACAGGAAAAGAAAAACTGGAATTAAATCCACTTGAAGTTGAAGTTGTAAGAAAGTAGGAATATATTATGAAAATAGTTTTACAAAGAGTATCTTCGGCAAGTGTAGCTGTTGACGGCAAAATCTGCGGACAGATAAACAAAGGTTATCTTGTGCTTTTGGGTGTCGGTCATGATGATACAGAGGAAGATTGTTGCAGGCTTGCCGATAAGATAATAAAACTAAGAATTTTTTCTGATGAAAATGACAAAACAAATCTGTCGCTTGAAAATGTCGGCGGTGAACTTCTTATAGTATCACAGTTTACACTTTATGCCGACTGTACTCATGGCAACCGTCCAAGTTTTGTAAATGCAGGAAAACCCGACAGGGCAGAACAGCTTTACAATTATTTTGTTGATTATTGCAGGAGCAAGGGAAAACACGTTGAAACAGGTATTTTCGGAGCAGATATGAAAGTAAGTCTCATCAATGACGGACCTTTTACAGTTATACTTGAATAAAAATTGTCACCTTATGGAATAATATTCATGAGGTGATTTTTTTTGCGTAAACGTGGCGAAAACAGAATAATTTTTCTTGTATCAGTATTTTTTCTTATGTTTTTTGGCTTGTCTCTTAATTATTTCAAAATCTCACATGAAAGACGATATGTACAGACAGCTTATGAAAATTCTCTTTTCACGATAAATGCCGGAGACAGTCAGGGGACTATATATGACAGAAATTTCAGTCCGCTGACAAATGCACATAATAAGATAGTTGCTGTTGCAGTGCCGTCTGATGTTGAATATGATGAAATATATAATCTTGCAAAGGATAAGCAGAAATTTTCCGATGATTATGCAGAGGGCAGACCGTTTGTTTTTGAATGTACAGAAAAAGGCACGGAATCAACAGGACTTACATTTTTTGAAATTCCCGAAAGGTACGGCGAAAATACAGCACCTCATATTATGGGCTATCTTTCTGACGGAAAGGGGGTATCGGGTTTGGAATACGCCTATGAAATGCTTCTGCGTTCGGGAAATATGGAAAACAGTGTTACTTATTCTACAGACGGTTTCGGGCATATCCTGATAGGAGAGGGAAAAAGCGTTATAAGAAGTACAAAACAGCGGACAGGTGTTGTAACAACTCTTGATTCGGAAATACAGCGTATATGTGAAAAAGCAGGGAAAAATATAAAAAAGGGTGCTGTTGTGGTTTCAGACGTGAAAAACGGCGAAATACTTGCTCTTGCAAGTTTCCCTGAATATGATGTGCAGAATGTTACTCCTGCACTTACAGATGAAAATAGTCCCATGATTAACCGTGCCTTGTATTCATACAGTGTCGGCTCAATATTCAAGCTTGTAACGGCTTGTGAGGGGATAAACAACGATTATTCGGGATATATGTATAAATGTACAGGCTCATGCAATATTTTCGGGCAGAATTTCAGTTGTCACAAGAAAGACGGTCATGGCGTTCAGAATCTTACGCAGGCAATGGCTAACTCATGCAATCCCTATTTTATCTCCATGAGTGAGTGTTTTGATGTTCCGGAGTTCAGAAGTCTTGCATTTTCTTTTGGCTTCGGACGTGAAATACATCTTTGTGCTGGAATAACTTCTTCTGCCGGTGTTCTGCCTACTGTTGATGAGCTTCTTGTACCTGCCGAACTTGCGAATTTTTCGTTCGGACAGGGAAAACTTACTGCAACGCCATTACAGATAAATCAGATGACTTGTGCAGTTGCAAACGGCGGTGAACTGATAATGTTGAGTCTTATCCGTGGAATTACAGTTGACGGCGAAACAGTCAGCAATGAAAAAAATCCGCAGAAATCAAGAATAATGGATAAAGAAACAGCACATATGTTGAGAAAATACATGATTTCAGCCGTTTATGACAATGAAAACTCAAATGCTTTTGCAAGATATGTGCGTGTCGGTGCAAAGACTTCAACTGCACAGACGGGCAGATTTGATGATGACGGTGAGGAATTGTGCAATGCGTGGGTTACAGGCTTTTTTCCTGCAAGTTCACCAAGATATGCAATAACTGTTCTTGTTGAGGACGGTGGATATGGAAATGATTCCGCATCACCTGTTTTCAGTGATATTGTTGATATGATGATGCAGAGAAAATGATTTTAAAAAAACTATTGACTTTTTTTGCAAATGGAATTATAATAATAAAGTATGGAAATATGCTTTAACAGGCATATAGTTATAATTATTTTGTTAAAAGGAGTAACAATATGCAGTGGACAGGACTTAATGACCTACGTGAAAAATATCTCTCTTTCTTTGAAAGCAAGAATCATACAAGAATAGCGAGTGCTTCTCTTGTACCTCAAGGTGATAAGAGTCTGCTTTTGATAAATTCAGGCATGGCACCTTTAAAAAAATACTTTCTCGGACAGGCTGTTCCGCCTAATGTGAGAGTTACAACGTGTCAGAAGTGTATCAGAACACCCGATATTGAAAGTGTAGGAAAAACAGCACGTCACGGAACTTATTTTGAAATGCTCGGCAATTTTTCTTTTGGTGATTATTTCAAACCGCAGGCTATAGAGTGGGCATGGGAGTTTTTGACAGGTGTACTTGAAATTCCTGCTGACCGTCTCTGGATTACAATATATGAAAGTGATGATGAGGCAGAACAGCTCTGGAAAAATAATATCGGTATTCCGCACGACAGAATTATCCGTCTCGGCAAAAAAGACAATTTCTGGGAACACGGTTCAGGACCTTGTGGACCATGCAGTGAAATCCATTTTGACCGTGTAGGCGGCGGCAGAAAGCTTGACCGTGCAGGCTTTGAAGCAGAAGGCGACAAGGATAATATTATCGAAATATGGAATCTTGTTTTCAGTCAGTTCGACAGCGACGGCAATGGCAACTATACTGAAATGAAAAGCAAGAACATTGATACAGGTATGGGACTTGAAAGACTTGCTTGTGTTATGCAGAATGTGGACAATATCTTTGAAGTTGATACTGTTCAGAACATCATGAAACATATTTCATCAATTGCAGGTATAACATACAAGGAAGATGAAAAGAAAGATGTTTCACTCCGTGTAATTACAGACCATATCAGAAGTACTACTTTAATGGTAGGCGACGGAATTATGCCCTCAAATGAGGGCAGGGGATATGTTCTCCGCCGACTTCTTAGACGTGCTGCACGTCACGGCAGACTTTTAGGAATAAACCGTGCATTTCTTTGCGAAGTATGTGATACTGTAATCAAAGAAAATGCTGGTGCTTATCCTGAACTTGCTGAAAAAAGTGAGTATATTAAGAAAATAATCGGAGTTGAAGAAGAAGCCTTTGCAAAGACAATCGACAAGGGAACAGAACTTCTTAATGGCTTTATTGCTGAACTCTCTGCACAGAATAAGAACACTCTTTTGGGTGATGATGCTTTCAAACTTGCTGATACATACGGTTTCCCGATTGACCTTACAATTGAAATATGTGAAGAAAAGGGTATTGCTGTTGATGTTGACAGATTCAGAGAACTTGCACAGAAACAGCGTGAAATGGCAAAAGAGGATTATCACAGAAAAGCCGGTTCATCATGGGCAGACAACAGCATTAAAGTTGATGCACCAAAAACAGTATTTACAGGATATACAACTTTTGAAGAAAATGATGCAAGAATACTTGCTATCTATAAAGACGGTGTTGAAATTGAGACAGCAGAAGAAGGCGACAGCGTTGTAATTGTACTTGACAAAACTCCATTCTATGCAGAAAGCGGCGGTCAGGCAGGTGACAAGGGAAGTATTTACAATCCGAATACAGAGGGTACTGCAAATATCAGCGATACAGTAAAATCAGAGGGTCATTTCATGCACATAGCTGATATGATTCTTGGCACACTCTCAAAAGGTGAAGTTGTAAAGGCTTCTGTTGACAGCTTTGCAAGAAGAAAAACAATGTGCAATCATACATCAGCACATCTTCTCCAAAATGCACTCCGTAAAGTTCTCGGCGACCATGTTCATCAGGCAGGACAGCTTGTTAATGATAAAGTATGCCGTTTTGACTTCTCACATTTCAGCGCATTGACAGCTGAAGAAATTGAAAGTGTAGAAAGAATTATAAATATGGCTGTTCTTAATGCTCACGAAGTTACTACACGTGAAATGCCTATTGAGGAGGCTAAAAAGCTTGGTGCTATGGCATTATTCGGTGAAAAGTATGGCGATACAGTAAGAGTTGTGCAGGCTTTTGATTCAATAGAGTTCTGCGGTGGTACTCACGTATCAAATACTTCTGAAATCGGTGCATTTAAGATTGTTTCCGAAAGTTCGGTTGCATCAGGTATAAGACGTATTGAGGCTGTGACAGGAATGAACGTTCTTGAACTTCTCAACAGCTATAAGGAAACTATTGCAAAATCCGCAAAGGCATTTAAACTTGCAAATGTAAATGAACTTCCTGAAAAATGTGCATCTGTCATGGCTGAACTTAAAGAAAAGGACAAAAAGCTTGAATCACTTAATCAGCAGGCTGCAAATGCAAAGGCTGAATCAATGTTTAACAATGCTGTAGAAGTGAACGGCATGAAAGTTGTTTTCGCAAGAATTGACGGCACAACTCCTGATGCTTTAAGAAAAATGGGCGACAGCATAAAAGATAAGGAAGATGCTGTTATTGCACTCTTTGCAGGAATAAACGGTGAAAAGGGTACACTTTACTGCGTATGTACGGCAAGTGCAGTTAAAAACAAGGCTCATGCAGGAAAGATTGTGCAGAAAGTTTCAGCATTAACAGGCGGAAAAGGCGGTGGACGTCCCGACAGTGCTATGGCAGGTATCGGAGATATTTCAAAGACTGATTCTGCTGTAAACTCATTTGCTGAAATCGTGAAGGAATTTTTAGCATAAATATATTAATTCAGGCGGTTATATTCTGACTGCCTGAATTTTTTTAACAAAATATCACGGAAATCAATTTTCAAAATTTTGACAAGCATGGTATAATAAAAATATGAAAAATAACGGAATAACAGAGTA
>JAIDTI010000040.1 GCA_029060755.1 Ruminococcus sp.
TTCAAGGAATTATAAATTTCATCTGTAAAGATACCGAGGACTTCACGTTTGATCTCATCATCATTAAGCAGCAAAGAGAAGAAGTCTTGATTTTGCTCCAGTCCTTCAATCAAAGCATCGTCAATATCATCGAAGTAAGAAAATTCAAAGTCCTTGATGGTATTATTCTTAGCACTTGCTTTGAGCTTATCAGATTTCATCAGAATATCTCTGATCTGAAGCATAGCTTTGACTGCAACATTGCTGTCATAAACCTTTCCTGTCCGAGCATTTATAGCCGCAATGATTTCGGAAAGCCTTTCTTCCTTTGCGGGGGTCAATCCGAAGTTTTCCGCTGATGGGAGCTTTACTACAGGCTTTACAACAATATCGGACTTTGTATGCTCTTCCTGCTTTTTCTGTACAAACTGAGTAGCTCTTATCTTTCCGTCAAGGTTGAAACCACCGCCTGGGCGTTTGATATTGATATGGGAAAGCAGAAGAATGATATAGTTGTATTTCTTGTGAAGCTCTATATCTTCAAAGCAAGATACCTGTATCATAAACTCATAGAAACGAACAAAATGACGGAGATCAACTACGATCTCACGCTGTTTCTCAATATTGTAATGCTCGATCAGCTTTTGTGACTTATCAAGGCAGAAGTTGATTTTCTTCTTATCAGCAGCAAGCATTTTCTCCTTGTAAAGAATTTCATTCACCTTATCCACATCATCAGGATCAATGATCGCATAGGCATCTATCTGAGCTTCAAGGTCATATATCGCTGTGGGGGTTACGGAATTAGACAGCAGAGTTGTAGTGTAATATGGAGCAAATGCACTGACTATATCCTCATAAGTATTTACAAAGTCAAGGATGAAGGTCTTTTTCTCAAACGGAGGGTAAATTCTGTTCAGACGAGAAAGTGTTTGTACAGCGTTTACTCCTTTGAGCTTCTTCAAAATGTACATTGCACAAAGTTTCGGCTGGTCGAAACCTGTCTGATACTTATTTGCAACCAAAAGCACTTGATAATCGTCCTTGTCGAACTCTTTTGTGAGACGATCTTCGGAAATACCATTGATACCTGGCTCTGTATATTCTGCATCATCATCAGTGAGTTTAACTTTACCCGAAAAAGCCACAAGCGCACGAATACCGCTATATCCTTTTTTACTGCAATAATCTTCAAATGCTTGACAATACTTAACGGCTGCCTGTCTTGAAGCGGTTATCACCATTGCCTTAGCTTGACCCCTAAGCTCCGGCATGACCGTAGTACGGAAATGCTCAACGATCACTTCAATACGCTGGGCAATGTTCGTTTCGTGCAACTCAACAAAGCGTGCTATCTGCCTCTTTGCACTTACTGTCTGCATTTTTGGATCTTCTTCAATTTCTTTATTTATCTGATAGAAAGTCTTGTATGTAATGTAATTTTGTAAAACATCAAGAATAAAGCCTTCCTCAATAGCCTGCTTCATAGAATACACATGGAACGCTTCACGCTGTCCCTTTGTGTTGACAGAGCCAAATAACTGTAACGTTGTCGGTTTAGGAGTTGCTGTAAAAGCAAACATAGATACATTGCTTTGCTTACCATTTCTTTTAAGTTCAGCGGCAATTTCGTCCTCCATATCCTGATATAGCTCATCGCCCATTCCGAGGGATTGCGTAACAGCAGCCATATCCTTTCCAGCGGTAGAAGAATGTGCTTCATCAATGATTACGGCAAACTTTTTGTTTTTCAGTCCCTGAACACTGTCAACAATATAAGGAAATTTCTGAATCGTAGTAGCGATAATCTTTGTATTGCCGTTAAGAGCAATCGCAAGGTCGGCAGAATTGCACTTTTCGTCCATAACACGAATAAGTCCCGACTTATGCTCCATACCCATAATAGCCTTTTGAAGCTGTCTGTCAACAACAACTCTGTCGGTCATTATGATAACATTATCAAAAATAATCTTGTTCTCTGCATCGTGGAACGTTGCAAGACGGTATGCAAGCCAAGCGATTGTGTTAGTCTTGCCTGAACCTGCACTATGCTGAATCAGATAATTCAGCGATGTATGGTTTTCCTCTACATTGGCAATGAGCTTGCGGACGGCATCAAGCTGATGATAACGGGGAAAGATGATTGTCTCTTTCGTCTCAACCTTACCCGTCTTTTCATTTTCTTTTTCAGAGGTCTGAATAAAGATGAATTTGGAGATAAGGTCAAGAATGGTGTCCTTTGTGAGAATATCGTCCCACATATAATGAACGGGATAATCCTCCTCACAAGGCGGATTTCCTGCTCCTGCATTGACACCCTCGCCGTTTCCCTGATTGAACGGCAGAAAAAATGTCTTCTCTCCGTCAAGCTTTGTTGTCATATATACTTCACGCAAATCCATAGCAAAGTTGACCAGTACGCCTGCCTTGAACAGAAACAGTCTGGACTTTGAATCACGCTGTGTACGATACTGATAAATCGCATCATCAACTGACTGTCCGGAAAAATTACATTTCAGCTCCAAAGTAATAATTGCAAA
>JAIDTI010000041.1 GCA_029060755.1 Ruminococcus sp.
CCTCTGTCTGTTCTGCTTCTAATATGCCAAAGGGCTTTTTATGCCTACTTGACTGATTTTTTCTGTCGAACTCACGTCGTATTAGTGATTACGAGTGTGTAACATTCTTTGAAATAAAAAAGAGTAAAGATAATCAGACCAGTATTGAAGAGTGTATTGATGAGATCAAGCTCTCAGGTGGTGACAATATCAATCGTTCTCCTGTTCGCAATAATTATGATGCCCTTTGGCATGAATATACCACAACGGACGATCCGGAAACGTTGATGATGGTAATGCGGCAAATTCTCGAATACTACTTCATTCAAATGGTAGGATTTAAAAGTGGCAATCTGCGACATGAGTTACTGGATGTTAACGAAAAAGAATTTGTGAAGAAATTAGATGACGGTACGGAAGACCGGACGGATTATATTGCAGCATCAGCAATGATCGCTATGCTCAATGTCGGTGCTACCGGTTTTAATGACGGCTTATACTATGATTCCTCTGCGGTAAATATTTCTGATCTCCACTCAGTGTTCGAACGGATATTTAAGGTATTGCATCAGGAACAGCACTTAAAAATGATGATAGAAAGATAACGCAAATAATGTATAAGGAGCAACCAGGATATGAACGCTAAACTTGAAGAAGAAGCAAGAAAACTTTCAGAGGAGAAAGGATTGCCTTTTGAATATGTAAAGCAGATGCTTGAATTTGCAGAACGGGCTGCGGATAATTCAATTGATTTTCCTGAACTGCCCAAGCCGCGTCCTATTCCTGAAAATACAGTTATACTTTGGGCGGAAGAAGCAAGTGAACTGTTCAAACAAATTATGTCGCCTATCAGCACACCTTTTCCACCTGTGTACACTTCAACTGCAAGCAGCTACTCTCGTACAAGGAAAAAGATAGTGAAAAACATTGGTTGCCCTCACACGGAAGAACCGCCGGATTCTATCATGGAGTATATTCACGGTGAAAACGGAAATGCGATCTTGATACGCAGAGAATTAATTGCAGATCTGCCCGTCCACAGTGAACATGAGCTGCATATTCATTTTGAGCATTTTTTCTGGCACGAGCTGGGGCACTTTTATGCTATTAATGCAGAAACCGATAATATTCACCGCTATAATGCACCTGGTCTGGTTGATGATTCTCCTGTGTATGATGCTGCAATAGACGGCTGTGGTTTAAGTAGCAAACGCAGAAAACAGGAAGGATACTGGTTCTGGCAGGAGTTTATTGCAGAGGTCATTGCAAATCATGTAAGCTATACGATTCGTTCCAGCGGCGACAGCTATCATCCGGAACTGATTGATTGGACAGTAGATGTCTGGGGCGGTATTCCGGAGCAGCTATGTAATCTTCTTGATGAAACTTTTTTCTATTATCCAAGCACATTAGACGAATATACGCTTGCTCATTATTTTGCCAAACTCCTCACGGACGATTTTACAATGCTGTATGTAAAAGCTGCTAACGAATGCAAGCTGAAAATACATAGTGGTGCTTATCCTGACGAAAAGATAGAGCCGACTTGTATCTCTGATCTGCCGGATGACTTTCAGCCACATATATGGAGATTGCATGAGATACTATTGAAGCAATTTAACAAGGAACAATTCTGGCTTATGGACGAGGATACTCTGAAGAAGATAGGCTCTTGCATCGGGGATATGATGATCGAGAAGGTAAAAGAGATGGCAAGTTGGGACGAGAAATGAGTTTTTCAGAAAGGCGTGTACGAGCGTATGATACCTATTACAATAACTGAATTTGTAAAGCAAAAAGTAGAATCCAATCCGGACACAGATGCTGAAACTTTAATTGCAAACTGCAAAGAAACGCTCAAAGCTAAACACTGTGGTGCCGCCTGCATAATCTGCAACTCACCAATCTGGGCGGCAGGCTCGGCAATCACAGGGACTTATATGTGTTTCACCTGTATGACCGGTGAGATAGATGACAGTGAAGATTATGAAATCGAATGAGGAGTACTGAAGCATGAGTGAGAGAATAATCGACCGCAATACCTATCGCTCCATAAAGAAAATGTCCCGTGAGGAACTTCAAGGCTTTCTTTTGCGTTACGCAGAAAATCTGACGAAGGACAGTCCTGTCATTGACTTGCAGAAACTGGAACATGATATCAAGTCCATAAAGGGTATTGGAGAAAAACGAGCCGAAGAAGTGACGGCTGTCATAGAACGCCACTTGGGGGTATAAAAAATACAAGAAAATCTCTAAAAACTTTCGATTTTGACAAAAACAAGCACTGTTTTTTCCTATCTTACGTTGACACAAAAAATCAAAAATAGGGTTTTTAGAGGCTATCACAAATAAAATTACTTCTACACCCCTTGCATTTCCACTCTAAACATGGTATACTATAAATAATAAGGAGCGTGATCCACATGGATAAAGCAGAAAAAATCGTCATGCTGAAGCTTGATGTGATATTCAAGCGAGTTTTTGGTGACGAGAAGAATAAGGATATTATTGTAGCATTCATCTCCGACCTGCTTGAAATACCACGCAGCAGCATCAGGAGTATTTACATCAACAATGTAGAACTTACTCCGGAATTCTTTGATCAGAAATTCAGCAGACTGGATTTGAAACTCGATGTGGACGGCAGAATTGTGAACATTGAAATGCAGGTCAACAAAGAGGAAGATTTAAAGGAAAGAACACTTTTTTACTGGTCAAAGCTCTACAGCGAGGAACTGAAAGCCGGAGATGAATACGAAAATCTCAAGCAAACAATATGCATCAATATCATCAATTTTGAAATTTTCAAATGCGAGGATTATCATTCTCATTTCAAGGTGATGGAAAGCGAACGACATGAGGTTCTCACAGATAAATTTGCGATTCATTTCTTTGAATTGAAAAAGCTTGGAAACTATAAAAAGAATAAGCGTATGGAAGATTGGCTGAATCTTATTAATGCGGAAACGGAGGGCGATCTTATGGCAATTCAGCAGAACACAAGTATTCCGGAAGTACAGCAGACCATCGTGATGCTCAGAAAGCTCAATGCAGATGAGCGAGTACGGCAGGAGGCGTTCTACCGTGAGAAAAGGTTGCATGACGAGGCAAGTGCACTGGGGAGTGCGAGACGTGAGGGGGAGGCAAAGGGTATAGTAAAAGGCAGAGCTGAAAGAGATGTGGAAATTGCTGACACAATGCGAAAAAAAGGCTATACCGAAGAACAGATCAAGGATTTGCTTGGTGACGCATAATTTGGCAAAATTTCAGCGGACACAATTGCCGTCAAAGGTGGTATAAAAATAGCGGCTGTGGTAGAGATGAACTTTCTCTATTTCCACAGCCGTTATATAATTACGGTTATTGCTTTAGCAATTGAAACTGTTACAGTTCATAGTAGGGCTGCAAGTTTGTAAGCGTAAAATAAATCCACGACTTCCAAACAATTGAACTTTGGTGTATAATAAAGTCCAAGCAACTCTATAGAGCGGATCAGAAAATCTAAGTTAGTCTATAGAGTGTGTTGTATCAAATTAGACACAGGAGGAAAAGAAAATGGAAGAAACAACAACAGCCATTACCGCAGTGAAGCAGGAAATCAGGATGCGTGACTGGGCAGAGCAGATTGAAGCGCAGCAGGCAAGCGGAATGACAGTAAAGAAGTGGTGTGAAGAGAACGGAATCAACCCCAAGACATATTATTATCATCTTCGGAAACTCCGTGAGAAATGTGTAGCATCAGCACCAGCAATCGTACCTTTAGCAGTGCCAAAACAAACTGACGGAATCCATATTGAGAAGAATGGCTTGCAGATCTCATTGCCCGTGGATACGCCGGCGGAAACACTGATTGCACTGGTACATGAATTATGCTGAACAACCTTGCGCCCGATCAGCAGACATATATTGTTACAGGATACACTGGTCTTCGGCGTTCCATAGACGGACTTGCGACAATTGTTCAGGCACAGTTACAGCTTGATCCGTACAGTACAGCATTATTTTTGTTCTGCGGCAGACGGTGTGACCGCATCAAGGGACTGCTCTGGGAAGGTGACGGATTTTTGCTTCTATACAAAAGGCTCGACAATGGAAAGTTTCAATGACCGCATAATGAAACCGAAGCGTTACTGCTTACAACACAGCAGAGACGATGGCTGCTTGAGGGATTAAAAATTGATCAACCGAAAGCTATACAGGAAGGTCGCAGAAGTGCCGTTTATTAATGCGGATTTTTTGAAAATCGAAGATTTTACTTGTCCTTTCGGGCGTTTTGTGCTATAATATATACAGTACAAAACGAAGGTCGGTGAGCAGAATGTCTGGACAGAACTTAACAAAAAATGAACAATTACTGGCACAAGAAAATTCTGCGCTCCGAAATGAAAATGCAATTCTCAAAGAACAGCTTGCCCTTTTGCAGGAACAGCTTGACTGGCTGAAAAAACAGTTTTTCGGCAGAAAGACCGAACAGACCTCTGTCATCATGGATGGCGGTACACAGCTTTCACTGTTTCCGGAAGAAAATGAGCAAGCTGTTTCTGTTTCCGAAAATACGATCACTGTTCCTGAACATCAGCGCAAGGCAAAGCGTACACATGACGAATGGATGAGTAACTTGCCGGTCAAAGAAGTGCGGCATGAAGAGGATGATCCGGTTTGCGAAAAGTGCGGTGCGGAGATGAGAGAAATCGGTGAAGAAAAGGTGTATGACGAGCTTGTCTATGTTCCGGGAGAATTCTATGTCCGCCGTCATATTGCAAAGAAATACAAGTGTAAGAAGTGTGGGCAGAACCCTTAGAACGATGCAAATCATACGGATGACATCGAGAAGTGCAATATCCGCTGTGCTGCATATCCGCAGCAATGATCCCTCACAGCTTTTGCTCGCCGGAATTAGCTGCGCATATTATCTATGAAAAATTCGCAAAGGCAGTTCCGCTTTACCGGCAGGAGAAGGACTTTAACTCCAAGGGTGTCCCACTCCTCAGAGCAACCATGTCGAATTGGGTCTGTATTACTGCGGAGCAATGGTGTTTGCCTGTTTACGAGAAAATGAGAACGCTGTTAATTGCAGGAAACATCATTCATGCTGATGAAAGCGTGCTTCAGGTGCTGCATGAAGCAGGCAGGAAATCAACGACTGATTCAAGGATGTGGGTTTACTGTAACGGTAAAATGAATGACCGCAGCGTAATTATCTTTGAATACCAGCAGACGAGAGGAGGAATCTATCCTGCCAGATTCCTCAAAGGCTTCACAGGTTTCCTGATATGCGACGGCTATGACGCATACAATTCAGTGACAGGTACAAAGCGATGTGGTTGTTGGACGCACACGAGAAGATATTTTGTAGAAGCACTTCCGAAGGATAAGTCTGCTTACAGCACATCCGTTGCAGCAAAAGCGGTAAATTTCTGCGACAGGATCTACCATGAAGAAGGATTACTGGCAGAACTGACCGCTGAAGAAAGATACAAACAGCGTCTTGTAAAGGTGAAAACATTGCTTGATGCTTTCTTTTCATGGCTTAATGCACAAAACATCAGCGGAAAAGGCAAACTGGCAAAAGCAGTGGGATATGCACTGAATGAAAAGAAATATCTCTACACATTTTTAGATGATGGTAATGTACCGATCGATAACAATCGTGCCGAGAATTCTATTCGTCCGTTTGCAGTTGGTCGCAAGAACTAGCTGTTCAATAATACAGAGCGCGGTGCAAAGTGCAGCTCTATTCTGTATTCGATCATCTCTACGGCTCAGGCTAACAGACTGGACGCTGAAAAATACTTGACCGAGTTGTTCTCAAAACCGAATGGCACAATTCTTTTGCCATGGAAAAACTAATACACTCTTAACCTCGCTGTGTTTTTCGGCGAGGTCTTTTACTGCTGTAATTAAACGCAGGTTATTTTACGCTTACAATTAAATGCGGGTTATTTTACGCTTACGCAAGTTTCCACGCAACCATACCTATCATTATTCCTACCATGTTCCACCCAACATCTTTAAGGCTGAAATGCCGTTCGTTCTTCAGCAGCGATTTTGTAGCTTCGTCTATAATTGCCCACAAAATGACCACTATACTTATCCAAGGTGATATGAATAAAGAGAGAAATGTAAGGACAGCGAAGAAACCAATGTGTGCGCCAGTGCGGATGAGATATTCGTTCAGATGTAGATGTTCTGACAGAGTTCTGCTTTCCATGCCTGACTTCCTTCTATTTTGGTGGCTGAGGTAAACCTCTATGATGAACACAACTGTGAACAGGATGATTTTCATTTCTACTATCTCCCTTACTGATATATGATATCTTATTGATAACTTATACGGTTATCTATACCATTAAACCATAAGTTTTCATACATAGCAAGGGGAATGAGGGAGAATTAAGAATTCGTTCACAGTGTTCGGGCAGATTTGACAAGAAGATTATGTGGTTTCCTTCATAGCACTCGCCGTACTCTATATGTTCATACTGGTCACGGACTATTTCGATGAATTCCTTCTTCAGCTTTTCAATTCTAATGTTTTCCCTCTTTTATTGTACAGAATTATTCGATTCCTTATCATTCACTCTGACACTGTTTTTATTTTCTTTCTCAATAAGCTGCTTTAGTATTGGTTCAAAATCTTTAAGTTTTCTTGCGTGAATCACAACACCCAAATTATTAGGTATTTGAATGACTGAAATAGGCTTTTTCACAGTAGGTACATCTATTATTTGAAATTCTCCTGTCGTTGTGTGTTGAGCCACAGCGTACACGATTCCAACTAATTTAATTCGACTTCCTGCACATATTCCTCCGTTTGCTAGAGGAAATGTCCCTTGATTAAAAATGTATACCGGTGAACCGCTTGAACCGCCAAATATCGCTGCATCAATTAAGAAAGTAGGGGTATCGTTAAAATCCAACTGTAGAGAAGTTGCAGTTATTCCACGACGAACAATAGGGCGATTATTTATAGCATCCCAAATTCCATCCGGATAACCTATTACTGTTATTTCTTCTATACATGTTATGTCATTATCAATCTAATGCTGTGTTGGAATCATATCTACATTGCAATAAGTACACAAAATATTGTAGCCTTTTGATAACAGTTCTTCACATATGCTAGCAATCGGAAGAATGCACAAATCCACATTGTTATCAGGATGATGTATCCAACGTGATTCAAATCTGTCCAATCTATATTCACAAAACTTACCTTTTACTATCTCGCCATTAGACTCTCTTAATGAAAAGCGCAATTTACCAATAATGGCGTTTTTTATAACATGCTTATTAGTTACTATAACTGGAACTGAACTTTCTTCTCTTTCTAGAAACTGAAAAAAGAAACCGGTTCCTGTTGATATTCCATCTCGGCATTCACATTCAATTCGAATAGTTGAATAAAGCAACAACTCAGATGCATTCATTTTATCCACAGTTTTTCTAGTCTCCTTCTTAAATTAGAATTATGTAATAGCCCTTCTTCATTTCGTAAATATGCTCGTAAATTATTTTTAAAATCCCGACTTGCATATGGGGTGTAGGATTTTCTAAATCAATGAAATGTAGCCGTTTTGACTTTTAAAAACATACAATTTAGGATTTCAAAATCCTAAAATTGCTTTTTGCAAGCAAAAAAATCGCCTTAAATGCGGTTATAATAAACCACATGTGCAAGTTGGGATTTATTATTTCACTCAATAGTAGTTATTCATTTTTGTTCTCTTATACAGCCACATCACTCCGACATACAGTATATACCCAACCAACGCTCCAGCTGTATTATTGATTACATCATCAACTTCTGTCA
This sequence comes from Ruminococcus sp., assembly GCA_029060755.1. Classification (GTDB taxonomy): domain Bacteria; phylum Bacillota; class Clostridia; order Oscillospirales; family Ruminococcaceae; genus Ruminococcus. The sequence goes on from JAIDTI010000041.1 coordinate 7,793, forward strand.
GTCCACGTCCTGTGATATATTGCATAGTTTCGATCCAAGCGGAAAATATGAACCCTGTTAAAGTTGTAAGCCATAAACTTCTGAATCGTTCCGATATTATCGGCAATAAAAATCCAAACGGTATGAACAGCAGAATATTCAGGAATATCTGCATGAACCAAAAGAAGTGATTCGGCTGATGCAGCATCGCATCTATTTCACGGAACGGTTCTAATATCACGCCTCTATTATCAGGCGTTCGCAGTATCATCGTTTCTCGGACTATGAATGTGAGAGACAGGACTCCTATTATGTATACGATGAAAACAAGGCGTGTGATTTTTTTAGTTGTTGCGTTCATTGAGCCTTTCCCACCATTCTCTATTCTCCAGATACCACTGAATCGTTTTCTTAATACCCACATCAAAGTTGGTCTCTGGCAGCCATCTGAGTTCATGGTAAACCTTTGTCAGATCAATAGCATAACGCAGATCATGTCCCTTACGATCCTCAACATAGGTTATAAGGCTTTCACTTTTACCAAGCTTCTTGCAGATAAGCTTCACAATATCAATATTCTTCATTTCATTGTGACCGCCGACATTGTAGATCTCACCAACTTTGCCCTTATGGATAATTAAATCTATCGCTTTGCAATGGTCCTCAACGTATAGCCAGTCCCGGACATTCAAGCCTGTTCCGTAGACAGGAAGAGGTTTATTATTCAAAGCCTTTGCTATCATCAAAGGTATCAGCTTTTCAGGAAACTGATACGGACCGTAGTTGTTGGAACAACGTGAAATTGTCACGGGCAGACCGTAAGTACGATGATAAGCCATTACAAGTAAATCAGCTGATGCTTTTGAACTTGAATATGGACTTGATGTGTGTATCGGCGTATCCTCTGTAAAAAGTAAATCCGATTCAAGCGGCAAATCGCCGTAAACTTCATCTGTACTTACTTGATGAAAGCGTACATTACCATACTTTCTGCAAGCATCCATGAGTACGAAAGTTCCAATAATATTTGTTTGTAGAAATATTTCCGGATTTTCTATGCTTCTGTCCACATGACTTTCTGCTGCAAAGTTTACAACAACATCCGGTCTTTCCTCATTGAAAAAATTGTATATGTTTTCCCGGTCGCAGATATCAAGCTTTACGAATCTAAAATTTGGATTCTTCATAACGGGAACAAGGGTTGAAAGATTGCCTGCATAGGTCAGCTTGTCAATACAGATAATTCGATAATCTGGATAACTACGAATCATATAGAAGATGAAATTTGAACCGATGAAGCCTGCTCCGCCAGTTACAATGATTGTCACAATTCTACACCGTTCAGCCGCAACATTTCTCTTGCAGTATCGACCGAGTCCACACCTGTCTTATTCTTTACAGGTGCAAACTCCTTGTTTCTATCAACCTCATATGCAAGGCAATCATCCTGCAGTTTGATCATATCCAGCACAAGTGTTTCAAACTTGTAGGCATTTGGCTCTTCTGGCGTGATAATTTCACCGTTTGCGTTCATATACTTGATTTTTTTGAATGCACGGTGTAGCGGAAGTTTGACAGATAAAGTCTTATTCAGCTTGTCCACACGGAATAAGTAATTCAGGATAACCCCATAATTATATGAAAGAGTTCCATCTTTCTCACGGCTATGGAGCATTTCATCGGTCATTTCGTAATACTCAACAATAGACGGTCTGCCGTCCTCAATGCATAGCACACCGACTTTTTCTTCGGGTGCAGCCTTAGCCACGACCTTGGCACCGGATACTTTACCGGAGTCGATTACAGCGCCTATAAAACATGGATCAGCTATACGCTGCAAAACATTATCCACAGCAAAAATATTCAGCCATTCAATTTTAGCCTCCTGGACTATCTTCAACATACCCGTTTTAGCCATAGAAGCATACCATCCACCATTGCCATTCGGGGCTGTTGAAATTGTACTATTACCTGAAAGCATAAGCTTACCGTCCGTATCAACAGTCGGAAGCTGTTCCTGAATGAAAAACCATACATTTTCACTGCTGTATCCAAAATAATTATGCTGTTCAAAAAACTCCTGTGTTTCCTTGTTATTATCCACGCTTGTCATGACGAAAAGAGGAATCCATGCATCTGCCTGACGTGTAACTTCAAGCAGATTATTAATAAGACATTCAAAGATATATAGTTCACGGTCTATACCAATATTGAACATTCCCTTCGGATGATCAAAACCAAGACGGCTGCCCTGTCCACCAGCAAGCAGAACTGCACCAACTTTACCGTCTCTGATTGCCTGTAAGCCAATATCTGTAAATTTGCTGCATTGTTCTTGTATCTCAGACAGAGTTGTTGCAAACAGAGGAGCGAAAGTGCCTCGTTCCTCATTTGTTTCACCAGCACTCAAAACGGAAAAATCAAGATCATCGATCTGTTTCATCATTGCAAGCCGATCAGCTTCTGAAAGCGTTTTCATATGTGCCGCAATATGCTCCTGATGCAGCATATTCAATATTTCTGTTGTTTTATATTTCATGAGTTTTCCTCCAATTCCATATATTCTTATATATGCGAAATGAACGGCGCACGGAAATCCATGTACCGTTCATTTGAATATTACAATTCTCTCTTGCAAAGTTCAAGTGCAGACGCTATAACTGCATCCATATCGTAATATTTGTATTCGCCGAGACGACCGCCGAAGATAACCTTTTCTTCTTTTTCCGCTAAAGCCTTATACTGCGCATATAATGCTCCATTTTTCTCATCATTCACGGGATAGTAGGGCTCATCGCCGGGCTTCCATTCAGAACTATATTCTCTTGATATAACGGTCTTAGGAAGATCGTTGCCATCAGCATCCTTGCCGAATTCAAACCATTTATGCTCGATAATTCTTGTCCACGGAGTCTCACGATCTGTATAGTTTACAGCAGCGTTGCCCTGGAAGTTCGGGATATCCAGCAGTTCGGTTTCAAAGCGCACACTACGGTATTCGAGTGTACCAAGTTTGAAATCAAAATATGCATCAATTGGACCTGTGTAGATGACCTTTTCAGCAAGCACATCTAACTCAGCCTTATGCTCAAGATAATCTGTGTTCAGGCGAATTTCAATGCCTTCCAGCATATTTGCAACCATCTGCGTATAACCGCCGACCGGGATTCCCTGATAGAGAGCATTGAAATAGTTGTTATCAAATGTCAGACGAACCGGCAGACGCTTGATGATAAATGCGGGAAGATCTTTACAGTCACGTCCCCACTGTTTTTCGGTATAGCCCTTGATAAGCTTCTCATAGATGTCACGACCTACAAGAGAGATCGCCTGTTCTTCAAGGTTCTGCGGTTCGCCGGTAATCTCCTTGCGCTGCTCTGCAATCTTGGCAGCTGCCTCTTCCGGCGTTATCACGCCCCACATCTTGTTGAAGGTGTACATATTGAATGGGAGCGAGAAGAGTTCACCGTGATAATTTGCGACTGGGGAGTTGGTGAAGCGATTGAATGTTGCAAACTGGGTGATATAGTTCCATACCTCGGTATTATTGGTGTGGAAGATATGTGCGCCGTATTTGTGGACATGGATACTTTCCATATCTTCAGTATAAACATTACCCGCAATATTCGGTCGTTTGTCGATGACAAGTACGCTCTTTCCCGCCTTTTTTGCTTCATGAGCTATGACAGCGCCATAAAGACCGGCTCCAACCACAAGATAATCAAATTTCATAAATTCTACCTTTCTTTGCAATCAATTATGAAGAGAAGTGATTCCTCCTCCACCTGTGATATAAAATGTGTCTCCAACAATCATATCACCTTTGCCACTCACCATAAAAAGTGCTAATGCAGCAATTTCTTCTGGCAAAGCATATCTCTTGCTAGGATTTGTACCATGATAAATTGCCTTATCATCGTCCTTTCCAAGCATTGAAGTTGCCGTTGGGCCTGGACCGATTGCATTCACAACAATACCTTCTGGTAACAAAATATCTGCCAAACCAATCGTAAGACCTCTGATTGCCCATTTTGACATATGGTAAGGAGACGAAGCTGGTCTGACAGCAGATGCAGAAGATAAATTCAAAATATGTCCTTTTATCTTCTTCGCTATCATCAATTTACTAACAGCCTGACACATAAAGAATGTTCCTTTTGCATTAATATCCATAACCCTGTCATATTCATCTTCATTCATTTCAAAAAAATGACTTTTTGTAATCACCCCCGCACAATTCACAAGAATGTCAATCATACCATCAAAAAATAAAGAAGCCTCATTCACTTTTGCTTCAAATGAACTAACTTTAGCTACATTCAGCAGCATAGATTTAATTTTTTCGCCGCCGAGTTCCTTCACGCATTTTTCAAGTTTTTCAGAATTTGTTCCTGTAATGATTACATTAGCGCCAGCATCAAGGAACTGACGAGCAATAGCCATTCCTATTCCTCCAGAACCGCCGGTAATCAACGCAGTTTTTCCTTTCAGAAGTTCGGATTCAGGAACAGTCTGAATGATTGGCACTTTCTTTTCACTCTTAAACAGATTAATTAAATTGTACACTTTAGAGCCGATTCTGCCCATTATATCCTCCTGCTAAGCTATTTTTTCAGAAATTTTTTAATTTTTTTCAGCTGCTGTTCTCCAATGACGTCCTTTACTGCCTGCTTGAACTCATTTTTTTTATCTGTCATCTGATTTTTGACTTTCAGCAGTGCATTCACTTCATCATCAGAATCGGTAAAAACTTCAAACAACAACGGCTTATCTTTAACTTCCGAACTGACAAAATAATCCAGATTCTGCAAATAAGTTTTCTTATCAGATGCTGTCAGATACTCAAACCCCAAATCCAAAGCGAAATGCTTTATCAGTTCAGGTGACTTATTGCCAAAATGTCCAGCAGCAGCAATATAGTCATCAGTATCATCGTCAATTCCAGCTTTAATAGAAAGTGTCTGCTTCAGCTTGAACTCAGTGCCAATACCATTATTAATAAGCAAAATGCGAATATTACTTTTGATATGCCGATTGCCAATAGAATTAAGATCATAAAAGAAAGCAAGATCGCCAACTACGCAGAAAAAGAGTTTTTCAGGGCTGACAATGGAAGCTCCAATTGCAGAGGAAACACATCCGTCTATACCAAAGCCTCCAACATTTGAGTAAACCCGAATACTCCTCGGAATATCAATAAAACTCCAGCTTCTCAGTGAATTTAGAATCGCAAGGTGCAATACAGAGCGTTCTGGTAACCTTGCAGCAGTACTTGCAGCTATCCATGGATTAGAAAAAGGAAGCTCGTTCAGTGAGCCGCAGAGCTTTTCGGCTAATGTGTTGTACTCTTCTTTTAATTGAGCATATAGAGAGGTGCTTTTTTGATTTCCTGATGCTTGTTTATTATATTTCTTAAAAAAATTAAGCTCATTCATTTCAAATACATATGTCAACTTCTTGAAAGTGTCTCTTACCTCTCCATCCGGATGAACTCTCCAGACATTATGCGGCAGAATCTGCATATAGGCGCCAGACATATCTCCAATATGAATCAACAAATCAAAACTTCTCATTGTTTTATTACACGCATGCTGATTAAATATCATATTTCCCATTATACCATATTTTCCCGTATAATTGCTTGTTGGATCATATAATACAACTGCATTATGTAGCTCACAAAATTCATCTACTGCCTCGGTCAGCTCAGCAGACCACTCTCTGAAAGAACCGGCAAAAATACCAATTCGTCCCTCAGGAATATTCGGAAGTGGCTGCATATATTCAACTCTTTTTATTATCCGTGTCTGCGGAAGTTGCTTTACTGAAAAATCCTCTGTATACTGTGTCATCAGATTGATATGAACAGGGCTACCACTATGTCGGCGAAGCTCAAGAAGTGCTCTATTTACATTTAGATTGCATTCCCATTCATCTGCTTCTGTAATCACATCGGGAAGATAAACACTGATTTTGGCAATATCATTCAGCGGAGAAGTACGGTCCATTACTTGTGGAATATTTTGTCCAATCTCAGCAATGGAGCGAGTAGACGTCACTGCAACAATTGGCAGCTTACGATAAAAAGCTTCTGTCAAGCCGGGTATATAATTTCTTGAAGCTGTTGCACCTGTACAACTGATTACAACGGGTTCCTTACATTCTGCTGCAATTCCACACGCCAGATAAGCGGCTGAACGCTCATCAACACATGAATACACTTCGAAATCAGGATCATTCTGCACGCTTGCAACAAAACAAATATTTGTACTGCCAGGACTTGCTACTACCTTAAAGATATTATGTGCTTTTAAAAGCGCAATTAGAATTTGGACATTTTTCTCGGCTGAATAATGTATTTTCATAATAATCTCCTTTTTAAGTAGAAATATTCTTATTTAGTAATTTCTTTGCAGTCTTTATTCCACCTGTCAGCAGCTGCTTATTAAACACCAGCATGATAAATAATGCCAAAACAACATTTATCAGATTACATATCAGTGTTTGCTGATAGCAGAGAATCAGCTCTAATATCATAATCGAAAACAAAACAAGTATCAGCTTAAGGTCAAGCTTTACTTTAACGAACGTTTGCACATTAACTATTCTAAACACAAACAACGCAAAATAGCTGATTAGAGTAGAAATAGAAGCCGCATACAATCCAATATAACGAACTAAAAGAATATCTACCAAAATATTAATGACTGCAGCACCAATTGATGTAAAGCCTATACTTTTAGTTTTCTTGTATCCAACATAGATACCTCCTATAAAGCTTGCAAGTCCAGAAAAGAAAATACCAAGACACAAAAATGGAATCTGAAAATAGGCTTCACCGTAATCACCTTTAATCAGAATTTTGAATAGTATCGGTGCAGCAGCAACTACCGAACTGTAGACACCTGCCTGTAGATTAATCATAACTCGGAACATATCTGAATAATATTCTGATGAATCCTTATCCTTTACCGTAATTGAAGCATTTTCCTGCCAGGCAAGACCTAATGCACTCTGAGCCAGATTGATTAATGATGGAATCTTCGTCGCTGCCGCAAGCACAGCCTCCATTTCCACACCAAAAACAGATGTTATAATCAGTCTGTCAGACAAACTCATAACCCACAATGACATTTCATTTGGAACGACAGGCCATGAATATGTCAGCATCTCTTTTATCGTATTTTTATTAATATATTTAAAATTAATAAACTTCAGGATTTTAATATGAATAGATATATATATCATTGACAGGAATGACCCAATTCCAAGCGCAACAACTGCTCCTAAAAGTCCCAATTTAAAAATGCTGATTAATAAAACGGCGAATATCATCTTTCCCAGAGCACTAATCACTGCGCTGATGGAATAAGGCAGATTTTTCCCGATTCCACGCGATATCTGACGTATTGTATTCACTAAAATATCCGCTAAATAATAAAAACAGATAAACAATCTGACAATTGTACTACCAGGAAGCAGGAAGAACAAAACAATCAATGCGACTACAGAAACAGGTAATGTAACTATAAAGATATTACTCACAATTTCTTTTTGCTTTTCTGGATTGTCTCTTACATCCAAAAGAAATCTGAAGGCTGCACTTTTGATTTGCAGAGTCAGCTGCGGAAGCAATAGTGAAACCAACACTGTTATAAGATCATATGTGCCGTATTCTTTCTTTGTAAGATACCCTGTCAATATAGGCAGCGTAATGAAACTGGCAAGTTTCGGCAAAAACGTACCAATAGATAAAATTAGTGTACTTTTGGCAAGATTACTTTTTCTACTCATACATCTCTCTTTCTTTCTTTAATATTTATCAGAATGCCACATCTCACGAATCAATACCGATGGCCTCTTTCAGAAAACGATATGCTTTTTTTCGGTCTTCTTGTAAAATTGCCTTTCCGGCAGAATAATCTGTATCTAAAATTCGTTCAAATGTTGTTTCATCTTGAATGATATGAGAAGAGAGTCCATATTTTTGAACAAGGTCATTGAATTTCTCATCTTCATCTTTACGGCTGCGAGGCAATACATAGAATTCTTTATCAAAAAGAAAGGAAAATACGCTAGCATGAAAAGAATCTGTTACAACAAATTCTGAATCACGAATCAGTCGGATAAACTCATATGCGGTTCCGTTTGTAACTGTGCTGTACCCCTGCTGCTCATCGCTATGATGCATGGGAAGAACAACAATCTCATAATCGCCATAATTCAAATGTATCAACTGGACATAATCCCAATAGCGTGAATCCTCCATTACAAAATAGCAAAGAATAAATGGCTTTCCGGAAAGACCGTTTACCTGAGCTTTCGCGCTGAACTTCTCCCAGAAATCACAATCATGCAAAAGCGTCGGGTCAATGACCTTTGTAACCGGACGACCAAGCAGCTCAGAAAAGAAATCGGCAGAATTCTGCTCTCTGGTACTGATTGCTTTAAATCCGCTCAATACTCTCCTGTAATGCGCATAATACTTTTTCGGCAGCGTCTTTGCACCCGTACTGGAAGCATAGGAAATGCGTATCAGCCCATCATATGCCGCAAAATCCAGAAACATTCTGCCCGGTCGCCCCATCGCAGGCTGCCAGATAATGTCACTGCCTGAAATAAAGATAAATTGGTCTTCAACTACTTTTTTCCAGTCATCATGTGTGCGGATTTTAAGCACCTTAAAATTATCGCGCACATACTCTGCAATATGCTTCTTTCTTTCTTCAGAAATATCATATGAGACAGGATGAAAGAATACTTTACGGTTTTTTTCGTTCAGCTTGACAGCAATTTTGGTAATCAGAAGCTGCGGATGCATCAGAAGCATTTTGTGAATACGAAGCTGTCCGAGCATATATACGTCTAAACCCTGCTGTTTAAGATAATTGAACAGCGCAGCCGATTGAAGCTGAGTACCATAATTATAGCTGTCAAACCAAGTTACGATACATATTTTTTTCATAATCAATCTCCCGTAAATATAGACCTCCTCAGGAACTTACAAAGCGGTCTAATATTTCTGTTTTGTCTTTTTATTTTTATGACGTCAGCTTAAATCGCAGCTTACGTTTTCTTTTTTGAAACAGACTCTGTATCATAGGCACGAGCATTTCATAATAAGCGAGCTTTAGAATCATCGGCATAATAAAAAACCACAGCGTGTTGTAATTCAATAACAGCACAAGGTCGTCAATCATAGCGTGTGCTGCCATAAGAGTCATCAGCCACAGCAAATAATAGTCTTTTCTCTTCATAGAAATATAGGATGCAATAGTCAATCCCACAATTACTATAACAAAAAAAATGATGCCGTATTTCAATAAGATATTTTCATAAAAGCAATCGATATAATTATAAACCTTGACAGATTTCTCTCCGGTCTTACTAAGACCGTTGCCTATGAAATTGATATTCTGCCCGAACAGCTTCAGTCCATAGTCATGAAATCCGTCATTACCCAGCCTCAGTCTGCTCTCCAAAATTTCATTAAGCTCTCGCATCCACTTTACAGTCGGGTTATATTTGTATGTTACAGTAAATGATATAATAGAACATATAATAAATGAACCAACCATAAGTATTTTTGTGATTTTCAATTTTCCAGGCAGCTCCGGTAATCTATTTATAATAAGGAAACCTGCTATCACAGCGAGAGAAAACACGCAGGACAATCGCGAATCGGTATAGAGATACATCATATATGAAGAAATTCCCCAGAAGAGCGACCTGTATATGCTCAGCTTATGGCGGTGCAGATATAAATCCATTGATATAATATTGAACAGAATAGCAGGCGGCTGCAATGCATAACGAAAACCAAGATAATGCCTGATTCTTAACTCTCCGGAAACGTAATCCACGCTTACATAATTCGGTATGATTCCTACCAGCGCGCTTACCAGAACTAACAGCAGAACTGCTATACTGATAAATACGGTCATTTTTGCAATTTTTTCCGGTTTGATATTCCTGCCGCAGAACAGCAGAAGAAAAATTGGAAGGTAATCGATCCGCGTCATCATACGCAAATATATAATCATCAGCAGGAAGCCGGTAATCCCTAACATCAGCGCTGATTTAACTGTAAACTTCATGGAAAATAATACTGAGCCGATAAGTAGCAGCAGCACTAAAACTATTGTTACCTTCAGCATCGGTCTGCTGATATACATTGCAAAAAAGCTTACATTCAGCAGCATAACAAATAAATAGATACAATATGCGAAGTTAAACAGAAAAACAGCAGGTGAAAAAAAGCCTGTTTTTGAAACATTTCCAAAAATATTAGGAATTTTAATACTCTGCATCAGATACCTCCTTTACCAAGCATATATGTTTAAACGCCGCACTGTTCAAGAGCGTGTAATGTATAATATCCGCTGCGTAAACGCTGAGAAACTTTTCTTGCGTTCTGACACATGGAACGATATTCATTCTTGCTGATATGAGAAATTATCTCAGGATAATCATGAAGCGATTCTATAAGAATACCGCATTTATGATGTTCAACAAATGCGCTCAGCGCCGCTTCCTTCCAGATAACAACGGGAATTCCGCAGGCAAGATATAAAGAAGTTTTATGCGGATTATTGATACGCAGATATCTGCCGTATGCGCCTGAACAGGTCTCGGCAGATTCACCGTCCCAAATCAGCCCAAAGCTGCCGTCCATTGCATCAGGCAGTTCATCTGGCGGGAAAGAACCGTGATACTGTATATTCGCTCTGGATTCTGCTTCATATCCTATACCATATAAATTAAAATTGCAGCTTGCCGGCAGCGAATACACATATTCCGCCTTGTTCCTGCGAAGATTTCCTGCTATAATCAGCGGTTTTTCAAGTGAAAGTGTATCTTTTTCCTGTACGGAGTCCGGAAGCAGATAATCAAAAATTCCAAGATTTACAATTCGTTTCTGTTCCACTCCTATTTTTTTAAGAATATCTATCATGCGCGGATTATGGGCAATTACATTATCCGCAAGCAGTAAGATACTTTTTTCTTCCATATTAAGACGCAATTTAGAAACGAATGTCGCGTCCTTATTGACAGCTTTCCGGAGGATCTCCAAATCGTGAATCAACAGTATGATCCTGATTCCGCGGCGTTTCAGACGGCAAATCAGCTTTTCTATCAGCAGCGAATGGTTCAGGATCGGAAACTGAATCAAAAGAACATCGTTTGCCTTTAGCGAACCAAGCGCATCCTTCCAGACATTGTACACCTTGAAGTGGTCTGTGGTGCGGTCGATAATTGTTTTATTGCTATGCTTATAAGCGTAAGAAACCTGAATCGGCTTCCAGTTTTTTGACATCAGGATACTATCTACATCGTCACGAGCTTTGACGCCGGCAGTTCTTTTCATATTTCCATCTGTCTGTACTTCTTGTGTAAAATATCGCATTATTATCCTCCTGCCGTTTCAGATTGCCAGAATCTAATCATTCTGCGGTACTGCTCAGGTAGATTGACACACGGTTTCCAGCCAAGACTGCGAAGCTTTTCATTGCTGAGATACATATGAACAGTAGGCGCAAAACCATATTTCAGACTGTCCTCCGGTATATCAAAGATTATCCTGCCCCTTCCCTCCGAAAACTCCGCCAATACCATTTCCGCCATTTCACGTATTTTCATATGACTTTCTTCATTTGAGACATTATAGCTTTCGCCAGGAACTCCCTCTGTAAGAAGCAGAAGAATTGCAGCAACCGCGTCGGCTGTATAGACATAATTTCCCTCAGATTCGCCTTTGGTATGAAGAACGATGTCCTCGCCCCGTACCGTGCTTTTTGCAAACTGTGCAAATACACGGTTTTCCTTCTCAGAAACTCCTGCGCCAAAGGTCTGTGCAAGGCGCGCAATTTTTACAGGTACGCTATACTCTTTGGCATATGCGTTACAGAGACATTCGCAGACGCGTTTTCCTTCCGGATAGCAGGTACGAACTGAGGTCAAATCTACATAGCCTAAATCCGACTCCGTGGTTTTATGCTCAGTGTGCATCTGACCGTATACCTCCATTGAGGATATATAGACAACGCCGCTTACCTGTTGTTCCCTTGCCAGTTTCAGAATCGCTTCTGTACTGTGATAAGCCATGCTGAGCGTCTCAACAGGATTTGTCACCATTCGTTTAGATTCTGTAACTGCTGCGGTATGGATAATATAATCGATATGCTCCAAATCAAAACGAATTACTTCCTCAGACAAGTCCTGTACAATAAAACTAAGACTCTGCTTACTTCCCACATTTGCAAATATAGTAGCAGCCTTCTCTGAATCACGGACAACAGCATATATTTTTAGTTCCAGTTCCAATACCTCATTCAAAAATAAAAGTGTCCGAATCAGCAGCGAACCGACGAGTCCGGTTGCCCCAGTAATCAGAAACTTTTTTCCCCGAAACAGTTCCGGATTTTTCAGAGATTTTGCTATTTCTTTGAAATCTTCCAAGAGAATCTGATTCTGTTCAATCATGTTATATCTTCCAATCCATAAATTTGAGCGTTTTCTTTTGCTTCAAGAATTGCTCTCATACTATAAAAATCATCTGGCGTGGTAATTTTGATATTTTCCTGTGGCCCGTCCACAAGAAACAATTCCTTGCCATAATGCTGCATCATCGTGCAGGAGTCAATAAAGTCAGTTCTGTTTTCTGAAAGCGCCGATTGATGTATGTCAAGAATATCGTCCAGCCAGAAGCTTTGCGGTGCACGTGCAAGTCTGGAGCTTTCACGGTCAGGCACATAATCAATGCTACCATTCGGCGAAACAACAAGTACCGTTTCCTTGACTTTGACACAGGTAATCGCTGAGCCGTGTTTCATGACAGAACTGATATTATCACTGATAACCTTTGCATTAATCAGCGGACGGACGCCATCATGAATAAGAACAATTGCTTTTTCGTCCTGTGCGGTTTCTTTCGCTGCGCAGAGACCATTATAGATAGAAAGCTGTCCGGTAGCTCCTCCGGGAACAATCTTTCTTACTTTTTTTATATCATAGTGTGAAATCAGAGTCTCGAGATGGTCAATCCATGATTCAATACATGAGATTACGATTGCATCGATCTCTGGATGATTTTCAAAAATCTCAAGCGTATGTATAATGATCGGCTTGCCATAGACGCTGAGAAATTGCTTCGGCTTGTCCTTTGAGTTCATTCGGCTTCCGACTCCGCCGGCAAAAATGACTGCTATGTTCATAGTTTCTCCTTTCATTTAAATCAGGTGCTATGATTATTTTGCTTGATGATTCGCGCTGGAACACCTGCAACAGTGCAATTTGCAGGAACATCTTTGAGTACGACAGAACCTGCCGCAATGACTGCATTGTCTCCCACTGTAACTCCACCAAGAATACAGGCGTTTGTACCGATAAAGACATGGTTCCCAATTGTCGGACATTTTCCCTCACCATATCCAGCACCCAGTGTCCCGATGACAACATTGTTATAAATCCTACAGTATTGACCGATTGATGCATACGGATTTATCGTAACTGAGCCATAGTGTACAATACGTAGACCTTTTCCACAGACATTACACGGAATGCTCAGTCCCAAGGTCTGACTTCTTCGCTCTAAACGCAATCTGAGGATAATATAAACAAGTCTTCCGAGAGTATCATTCCGACAATTTCTGTAGTATTCCGTTTTGCGCAATAAAATCTGGTAATGATACGATTCAGCTACTAGACTATAAAGGAATCCTTTCACTGAATCTTTTGATTCAATGGCGATCCACTCCTTCATTTCTGCTTTACTCTTAATCATACTCTTTTGATGATATAGTACAGACTATATCATATACCCCTTTTCCATCAAAATTATATCATAAAAAAAGATTTATGCTTTTTTCTTTGTTAGTTGAAACAACTTTGCAAGATTGTCAGCAACTACCTTTTGAAAAGCAATTGTCAGTATCAGTGTAACTGCCAGACACGCAGCGCAATACACATACGTATTGGACGAAACTGCATCTATTCGCTTGAATAAAATCATAGGGATTCTTTGCAAAATATATAGACCCAAAAGATTTTTTCCGCACCATTCCAAAACCAGATTACCGCTTTTTACACGCATCGTTATAAGCACAATGCATAAAACAAATAACAAATAGTGAAGCTGGTCGAATGCTAGATTATGATTTCTGAAAAGATATGAAGCTGTAAACGCTGCGCATACTGCAATCAGTGAAAGAAGATATACGCTGCCACAGCTCAGGAGCTTATCAATTTTTTCTTTAAAACAAGCATACCACATACCAATTGTATAGCAGAGAACAGTATTGTAAAATTGTCCGTCTTTAAATTTTCTTACCAGTATCATATAAATCCCTGTTAATATAAGCGCAATTATAAGCGAGGGGATCTGCTTGGATTTGAATGGCAATATTTCCCCTGCGGAAAATGCCAGCCATGTAACAAAATACATACACAAAATAGCAAAGATATACCAGTTGCTATTACCAACACTATCCCAGCCAATAAAAGAGGTGAGTATCTTTAGCGGATTCATTTCAATGCTGAGTATCAGATTAATCAGCACATACAGCAAAATTGCAGCATCAAACATCAACATGGTTTTTAATATTCGATTTTTCGGAAATGATTTCAGATACGTTTTTCCTTTTTTTAAAACAGATACCGTCACACCATATCCTGAGTAAAACATAAACGTGGTGACAATCATCTGACCAAGTCCAGAATTGACCGCATCAAACAAATGGTCAAATTTTCCTGGCACTTCAATATACTGCCAGAAATGGCGCAGAAAAACCAAAATGATAAAATAACCGTTGACAGCCTGCGTTTGCCTTACAGAAAGGTAGTCATCATTCTTTTTTCCAATATTATGAATACCCCACAATAATAAAACAGCAAGGATAACAAGTATGAAATTCATTTGAACTCCCTTCTGTGTTTAAGTATGATTTTTCAGGTATGCCGTAACCTGCTGACAGGCAGTACCGTCGTCATATCCGCCCAACAGCTCATAATGATGCTTCATACATAGCTGAAAATCTGCTTCATCAAAGGACTTGATTGCAGAAAGAATTTCATTAAATGATTTAAAAAGTGGAAATCCCCATTTTTCCATAGGAATATACATTCTTCGTTCCTTGGTGAGATAAGAATCCATGTCATAAACATACAGAAAACAAGGCTTTTTTGTCAGGCAATAATCCCAGATAGCAGAGGAATAATCACTAATCAAGAAGTCGGCAGCAATCAGAAGCTCCTGCATATCAGGATAATTACAGGCGTCTATTACATTTCCTTGGAGCTTGTTTTTCGTAAGCCTATGCATTCTGCTTATAATCTGCCATGTTCCGCCAAAACGCTCTTCCAACGTTTTCTGAAGCGCAGAAACATCAAATTCAAGCCTTTCCAGTTCTTCCTTTCCCCGCCATGTTGGAGCATAAAGACAGATTTTCCGCTTAGAATCAATATGCAGTTTTCTGCATACCCGCTCCCGGACCACTTTCAACCGGTTCAACGGTAAAAAAAACAAGTCGTTACGCGGAAGTCCGGAATTAAGCACCTCTCCTTTGTAGCGCATACCGCCCCGGATAAAATAATTCGTAAACTGTTCGCTGCTGGATAAAAAAAGCGAAATATTGTCACAGTTAAATTGCATATTTGTTCTGGTGATCTTATCCGGCTGTTTCTGTATATCAAATCCAGCAACCTTATATGCACCACCACCATGCCAGGTATCAATTAATATCTGGTTTGATTTTGTCTTTAACAAATGGTATGGATAAATATTCGTTATGATGAAACGGGAGCCTGCATATAAATATAAGAATTTCAGCGACTGATAGGTTACAATTTTGGCATTCTCCGGCTTTTTACTGATAGCTGCATTTTTCCTGAATGCCCAGATAATCTCATACTTATCCGGCGCGTGTTTCTGTAAATACTCAGAAATCGCTTTTGGGCAGCAGGAGTACTGTTCTCCGGAATAGCTATACATCATAATCCTGTTTTTCTTTACCGGAACAAAAGCTGACAAAACATTAAATAGCTTACGCAATACAATTTCAGCTATAAATTTGATTTTGCTTTGTGAAGCCATCAAAAACCTCCTTAACATCTCAAAAAATTCATTTTAGAACAGAATGATAAAAATCCACAAGTTTCTGCGCTTCATGCTGAATGGAATACCCTTTGCGAACCACGCAATCCTCATTGCTTTTTCTTTCTATTGTATTTTCCAGATATAAACAAATATAATCTGCCCATTCAGCAGCAGATTGTTCTAATGATAGAAATTTAACTTGATTAGTAATTTTGATTTCCTTTGGTATCGAATCAGAAAGAACACACGGAAGACCGCAACATTGTGCCTCTACAGTGACAAGTCCAAAGCTTTCATACAGAGATGGCATCACAAAAACGTCTGCTATATGATAATCTGTTTCTGGGTGTGTTGTCGTTCCGACAAATTGTACTTTATCATCTATTTCCAGATCAATTGTCTTTTGTTTTATGTCCTCCATCTTCTTACCTGCACCAACAAGTCTTAAAATGGTATTCGGTTTTGCTTTAAGCACCTCATTAAATACATCAATCAGAAATGTATGATTTTTCTGCTCATTAAAAAGACCAATATGGAGAAGCACCTTTGTTTCAGATGTTATATGGTTCTTTTCTCTCTCTGATTTTCTAAAAGCAGAGTCAAACCGATAGCGCTCCTCCTGAATACCATTATTCAAAACAATATGGTCATGCGCTCCATACAGCCATTTACCTGCTGCCCTGCTGCAAGCAATACCATAATCATAGCTCTTGATAAAAGATTTATATAACAACCGATGCAGATTTCTGTGTGTACAATCTGTATTATGTCCATGCACAACTTTAACAGTGTTTTTTCCGCTCAGCTTACAAGCCAAGAGATCTATCAACATCAAAGCGCTGTTTCCATGGATATGTACAATATCATAATTTCCTTCTTTTATTATTTTAGAAAGTTTCATGATATAACCCAAAGGATTCGTCTGCCTTTTGTTCAGAATGAATATTTTTTCACCATTCTTATTTAGTTCTTCCCGATAGCAATCATCTATTCTGCCATTAACAACAAAGTCATATCTTACACTGTCTTTGGTATACCGATAATAATTCATAATTACAGTGGACATACCATTTATATGGAATTCAACTGTATTTACAATTAATACTTTCATTTCAAGCCTCTATTTTATCTTCCATATCTTTAGTTATAATCGAACCTGCTTTTATGATATTATTTTTTCCTATCACCACAGGACCAAACACTTTCGCATCTGTATACAGTGTGACATCATTGCACAGAACTGGCTGAGAAATCTGTTTTCCCTCATATATTGCTCGTCTGCCCGGTGAGCCACCGATTGTGACACCCTGATATACTCGTAGCGTCCCCTTTGATTTCACGCCAGAACCAATTACAACGCCTAACCCATGTACCAAAACAAAACCTCCTGCTAAATCGGCACGATAATCTATATCAACATTAAAAATAATTCGATTGATGTACCATATCAATTTAGCAAATATATTCAGGTGGCATCTGTGAAGAATATTAGAAAATCTATACAGACAAATACAATGAAAACACGGATTTGTAATAACAGTTACTATACCCTTACCCAAACTCCCATTTGAATATTGTTTTAAATCCTCGATAATTCTCATAATTTTCACCACAAACACACTATACTTACAATTGATTTAAATACTTCTCAATACTTTCCAGGATTTTATATGTATTGGAAGAATAGCTTTTCGTTTTAAAAGAATCCAAACTCTGAATACATTTCATCATGTCATTGACATTACGGCAGGGAATGATAAATTGTAAATCAGAAAATTGCTCAATGATTTGTATCTGATGATTATCCACATGTTCACCATACTGCGTAAGTCTTGGAACAGCAATGACCTTTTTTCCTTTTTTAACGGCACCAATAATTGCGCCAGTACCACCATGTGTAATCACAACATCTGCCTGCGCTTCCATTGCTGTAAACTCTTTTCTGTCTAAAAAATTCTTAAATTCATAATTTTTTGGAACATAATCACTGTAGCCTGTCTGAGCAAAAACTTTTTCTTTAATTATTCCATTTTTAAGCAGCTCATCGATCTTTTTTAAAAGTCTGTTAAATTGAAATTTTTGTGAGCCCAAAGTAACAAATATCATAATTCACCTATATTATTCAATAAATTCCGCCCAAAAAAATGGCATTTGGATAAACTTTTAACATTGACTCCCACTGAACATAAAACTGGTCAGCAAACTTGTACAAAAGCTTACCTGTCTCTGTAGGTGTTGTAACTTTTGCAAAAGACTCGATAAAAATAAGCTTTTTCCTCATTGCTTTTGCAATCAGGCAAATTGGAATCATCGCAAGTACACCCGTACAAATCACAACATCAGGCTTTTCTTTTATGTAAATTTTTATAGATCTGCCTAAATTGATAATCATATTCGGGATAAAGTTTTTTTCCCTGCGGTTTACCTGATTCATATAGTACATTTTATCTCCGCTAGATTTTGTACTATATGATGTTTCCTCCGTAATAACAAAGCTATCATATTTTTCCATTAGAGGCTTCAACATCATCAGCTGTTCAAAATGTCCACCGGAGGATGCAGCAAAACATATTTTTATATTTTTTTTCACTGCTTCTTCTGCCTCCAAACTATTAATCTCTCTTAAAAATATCCCTTGTGTAAACCTTATTCATCACATCATCAAGGCATGAATCATACCTGTTTGCGATAATTGCATCAGATTTTTCCTTGAACTTGTCCAAATCATTTATAACCTGACTGCCAAAAAATGTTTCAACCTCCTGAAGCGTAGGCTCATAGACAATTACTGTTGCACCTTTCGCCTTTACACGCTTCATAACGCCTTGAATAGATGACTGCCGGAAATTGTCTGAATTTGACTTCATAGTCAGCCGGTATACGCCGATTGTTATATGCTTCTCCTTGCCGGAGTCGAACAAATTATCTCCCTCATAGCTATAGTAGCCAGCCTTCTGGAGAACTCTGTCAGCTATGAAATCCTTACGAGTGCGGTTAGATTCCACAATTGCTTCAATAAGATTCTCCGGCACATCAGCATAGTTTGCAAGAAGCTGCTTAGTATCCTTTGGCAGACAGTATCCGCCATAACCAAAGCTCGGGTTATTGTAGTGACTGCCAATACGGGGATCAAGACAAACGCCGTTGATAATTGCTTGTGTGTTAAGCCCCTTCATCTCTGCATAGGTATCAAGTTCGTTAAAGTATGAGACTCTTAATGCCAAATATGTATTAGAAAACAGCTTGACAGCCTCTGCTTCTGTAAAGCCCATGAATAAGGTATCAATTTTCGCTTTCTCTGCACCTTCTTGCAGTAATTTTGCAAATACTTCAGCTGTCTCTCTGCTCTTATCATCGCAGCCAACAATAATGCGGCTCGGATAGAGATTGTCATAAAGCGCCTTAGATTCGCGCAGAAACTCCGGACTGAATATGATTCTGTCAGTATTGAACTTCTTTCTGATACTCTCAGTGTAGCCGACCGGAATCGTGCTCTTAATAATCATCATCGCATTTGGATTACTTTCAAGTACAAGACTGATAACAGCCTCAACTGCGGAAGTATCAAAAAAGTTCTTCTGAGAATCGTAGTTGGTAGGAGCAGCAATGATTACAATATCTGCATCAGCATAAGCTGCTGCACCGTCTGTGGTAGCAGTCAAATGCAGTTCCTTTTCAGCTAAATATTTTTCAATGTAATCATCCTGAATAGGAGACTTTTTTGCATTGATAAGATCAACCTTCTCCGGTATGATGTCAACCGCTGTCACCTGATGATGCTGTGCCAGAAGAACAGCCAAAGACAGACCGACATAGCCTGTGCCAGCCACCGCTATTTGTAAATCTTTAAAATCTCTCATTTTCAGGATTTTCCTTTCTAAGATTCAATCAATAATTTTCCATTAAAAGAATAAACGGGTCAACAAACCCATTCCTCGCTAAATTACAATAAAATGGCAGAATCATGCCTGCACTTTAACCTTAATTTTCTGCCTAACTTTCCGCATAAATCCGAAAAATATATGCTAAAATCTCACTAAACCACCGTAACTGTTCCAGCAGTCCAGCCATTAGTCTAGAGTTTAGTTTGTCATATCACTCTAAACTTTCTATAAAAAATTCACAAATCTTAAATACTCAACAAAAATGCAGTTTAATTTTATAAGCAGAAAATCTTTTAATGAATACAATCTGATTTTTTAAAACGCCATAATCAAATTGTACAAAAAACTAAGTCATGAATTGTATAAAATCAATAACAACTCAACTATTGATTAGCCTCATAACATCATTACAATTTGATTATAACATACGTAACGCATTTTGTCAATAGTAAATTTCACCCAAAAACATATTATTTTATATTTGATATTATTAATTTTTCCCAATTTTTCCAATTAATATAAAAAATTCTTAAAAAATCAGTTTTCAATGTTGATATATTGTATATTAATGATTTCGTCAATAATACTTGATATATTTAACATATCAATCAAGATAAATATGAATTGTTTCCCATAAATCACCATAATATGACAGTCTTTGCTCTGAAATTTCCTTGTGAAGCTGTTCAAGAGCTATTTTTACAAGTTTTCTGAAATTTTTAACAGTCCTGCATGAATAAACTGCAACAGGCATTGAGTAATTATTGTCAAATATTATTTCTATACTGAATTTTTTTGATATATGGTCACATTCAGCATAAATTGTAAGAAAAATATCTCTGTCAAAAGTTTCTCTGTAAAGATATTTGACATCAAGTAAATCATATGACTGCATTTCAGCATATCTCACATCGCCGTTGGAAAAATCAAAACTATCCCAGAAATTTCTTGGGATTCTTGTTTCATCTATAAATATATTGAAATTTACAGATTTATTCTGAATTTTCGGAAGTATCAGTTTTTCTATTTCTGCAATATCCTTTTCTTCCTGTTCGCTGTAGAAAAAATAAACGTCCATATCATCATTATAATCATCAAAACCATCGAATCTTACAGAGGGGATATTTTTTACTATGAATTTCTCTAAAGCAATATCAATTCCCAAATCTTCTTCTATACTTGTTATATAATCATAAAAACTCATTATAATCATAGATTCCAGTGCCTTTCTCAATTTGTTATTTCAAAAATATCAGGCAGTTTATCAATGTATTTGCAATTTTTTTTCAGAGGATATATACGTTCAAAACCGTTTTCGGTGAGCATTACAATATTATTGTATATAAGAAAATGCTTGTCATCATACTTCATATCAATATGATAATGACCCGAAAACCACATATCAAACGTTAATTTTTCATCAAGTTCACAAAAAAAATCGGTTTGTCTGTTGATGCCATATCCGCCCCAGCCTTCAAAAATATAAGTTTGCAGTTTTGTTGAGATAGAATGAGTGATTACAATATCAACATTCCATTTTACAGCATCAAGAGATTTTCTACCCTGTTGGATTTCTTCCTCCGTAGGTACTTCTTCATTCCATATTGACTTACCTAATATACGGTGTTCTTTGTCGTGACTTTCAGCACCGCCGAATGCAAAAATTTTTCTGCCGTCAATTTCAAATACATAACCTCTGCAAAGGTGAAATATATTATCAGTGATTTTCTGAATTTTTCCGCCATGCCAGTCAGTAACTGGATATTCTTTAATCAGGTCATAATTTTCATGATTTCCGTCAATCCAGAGAGTAGTCCAAGGCTTTTCATCAAGCCATTTAAGCCAGTATTTTTCTTCAGGGGAATTGTCCCATATCAAGCCGAAATCTCCGCAGATTATCATATAATCTGAACGTGACAAATCCTTTTGAATCGGAAAAGTATCTGTTTTGAATTTGTGAATATCATAATCGCCATGAATATCGCCCGTTATAAAAATCATACTATCACTATCCTTTTATTCTTCTGCCAATTTGTCTCTTACTTCTGTAATAGCTTTACCAAGCAGATTCTCACCCTGCCATTTTTCAGGGTAGAATCTGTCGGGGCTACGCATAGATAAGCCAATACCCCATATTTTGTCATGAACAGCACATTCTGCAAAGATGCAATTTTTATCAAATGCAAGCAGTTGCTTTTTCAAGTCCTCATTTTGTGAAAATTTGAGATATACGCCGTTGCTTACGATTTTATACTTATTCTGATTCCATAAGTATTCATTGAAATTTGCAACCATTCTGCCATATGCCTTTATTTCTGCCACATTATCAATAGCCATAATTTTTTCAGCAATTGCAGTATCTTTAAAAAGTACAGCTTTCTGATACATCATGTATTGTTCCATAGATGAGTATTCAACACCTTTTTCATCTTTGAATCTGCTGGAATACCAGTTGCTTAAAAAGCCGTTTATCTCATTTGGATTGTGAAAACAAATTATATCTCTCATAATAATATACTCCTGAAAGTATCAAAGTTTGTAGTATTTTTTGGTGAGCAGTATACAGCAAATCGGATTTCTTTGAAATTGCCCATAAACTGCGGTAAAATTTCTTTGTATGCCCTTGCAACTATTTGAGGGTTATTTCTGAACGCCCCACAACCAAATGCACCAAGCACAAGCACATCAATCTTATTTGCGACAGCTATACTTATAATGTGACTGCTTCGTCTCTTGTGGATTTCCATAAGTTCTGTATCTGCAATTCTTGCCACATTATTCGGAGCAGGACAAGTAAGTACATCAACGCTATACCATTCACTTTCGGGCAGATTTTCGGGGTATGCTGTATCAGTCTTTATAACCATAATATCAGGAGTATATATGCAAGCATCAGTATATGTAAGCTGTTTCAGACTGCGGTGCATCTGATAATATTCGTTGAATAAGTAATCAGTATCAAGACACGGATAGAGTGTTGAGCATCTGCAAAGACATTCTTCCTGTGCTGTTGCACCATTTACCACACCACCTCCGACATTTCTTGCTGATGCAAAATTAAGCACTCCTATTCTTGCGTTCGGATATTCGCTTATAAGATTTTTTGATGCCTGAAAAGTGCGTTCCGAAGTTACAGTTATTTTGCACTTTCCCTCAACATTATGTATTTCAGGAGTTTCACCCTGCTTATACAATACAGTTCCTCTGATTGATTTTTCTATAGCATCAATAAGTATCGGATTTGTTTCACACTGTTTCATAGTATCATTAAAAATTTCAATTCTGTTCATAATGTATTCCCTCTAAATATATGTTTTTATAAATTCGTCAGGATTTTCAATTCCGTATGCTGAAACACATCTTCTAAGATAATTCATATCAGTAATATCAGGGTGAAAATCTCTATAATAATCTTCAAAATAAACCCTTGAATCTTTCTCACCATATTTTGCATCATATTCCTTGTAAACTTCAATAGTTTCCTGTTCATCTAAAAATTCAAGCGTGTTGTCATGAATCCATATGCCTGATTCAATATTTTCAAGAAAGTTGTCACAAGGTTTATATTTGTTTTTTTCATATTGATGTGACATTATCAGTTCAAGATATTCCGGCGGATATTCGTCCCACCATGTTATAGCCATAATCAGATTTAAAAATGGAAAAGCATTGAGATACTTATCCCATTCAGAAATAAATTCACTTGTCTCTGGGAATTTTATCTGTGTATGTGTATTAGTTCCAATAATTCCGTTAGGGTGAATCCAGCCTGATTTACCACCAAACCAAAAATTACTACAATGAAATGAGCCAATATATTCTTTTTGAAATGAATCAGGATAATTATCTATTTCATACATATTAAAAACCATGTCTGTACGTCTGATTATTTCAAATGCCTGTTCTTCTGTTACAGGTTTTCCACGAAGCTGATAGTATGGTTTTCTTGCTGAAGTTATTGAACTTCCCTGCATAATTGTATTATTAATCACGAGTTTCATTGCAAACCTCTTTTTACATCAGGAAATATTTTTTTATAAAATTATCCGTATTTTTAATTCTATATGCCAAGAGACATTTTTTTAAATAATCAGTATTGATAGCATCAGAGTTAAAATTGTAGCCGTATTTTGCATCATATTCCTTGTAAATTTTAACAGTATCCTGTTGATTAAGAAATTCTATTGTGTAATCATGAATCCATATACCCGCCTCAATATTTTCATACAAATCATCAGGAACAGCCTTATCACACCATGTTATTGCAATGACAAAATCAAGAAAAGGAAAAGCTTTTAAGTATTCTATGAGTTCATTTAAAATTATCCTCAGTTTAGGAAAGCTTTTTTTTATGAACCCATTCTGTCCGATTGTTCCGTCAGGCTGAATCCAACCGTTTTTATCATGAAATAATGAATTGCAAAAACACTCTGAAGATATGGAAGTATTTTTTATTAAATTCAGCTTTTGAAAAGATTTTTCTGTATAAAGTATTATTTGAAAAGCCTGTTCTTCTGTTATAGGCTTTCCACGTAGTTGATAGTATGGGGTTTCTGCCATAAATTCATATGAAATGTAATCGGAATTATCTAAATCTTCTCCATCAAAATCTTCTCCAAAATTTTTATAATGCTGTTTAATCATATCAAAATCAATTATGATTTTCATCAGGAATCCCTTTCAGCAATTATTTCCTTAACAAGAGTTATTGAGATATTGCCTGAAAATCTACCAAAATTTTCAACTTCTTCTACAATATTGGGAGCTTCTTTCAGACAGTCATAATATACCGCAGACGGCAGATTCTTGCATATTGTTTTCATGTCTTTAAGTCCGAAATCCTCACACAAAATGCCCTCATCAACAAGCTTATGTAAAATTTTTTCAACTCTTGCTTTTGTGACTACAGTTTCAACAATAGCTTTCAGTCTGTTTTTCTCATTGATTGCCTCAATATTGACATGACGGACACGTGGTTTGTGTCTCTCCTGAAATTTTTCATGTACTATTTTTGTGTAAAATGGAGTTCTTATGTTAGGGTTGTTAAGTTTCGTTTCATTCTTGATAACGATACCTTCACCGATTTCTCCGCCCATTTCAGTTCTGCCGACAAATGCAATGCAGTCTTCCCATGATGTAAATTCACCCTCATAAAAAACAGGAACATAATTCAAGCCTAAACGCTCAACAAGCTGTTTTACTTCATTTTGCGGAAGATATAAAGCATTTTTCATATCGTAGACATCATAGCAGTACATATTGTTGTATTTTTCTTTGGGATATTTGAGTGTATGAGGTACAAGCCATTCGCCAAACATTCTGAAGTTGTCACCTAAAACAGATTTCACAAGTTCCTTGTCAAGAGACTGCACAAACTCATAAAATCCACGAAGATTATTATCAGCACTTAAAATCTGTTTACGGCTGAAAGCCTGTAATGAATCGCTTTCACTGTCATACTGAAAACTTGCGTTAGCACCGTCAATTTTTTCCTGAATCATGATTTTGTCACCGACTGAAAAGCCGTTTGCAATTTTTTCTTCTAAATTAAGAATATTCATGTAAGTTTTGTGATTAAGCATAAAATATCACTCCTCAATTATTAAAAAAGTTGATTATATCTGTAATTGCTATCGGATAGAAATAGTTTGCATCTACTCCGACATCATAACGTCTTATGTTGTCATTTTTGTTTTTGATGTTGTAATCAGGAAAAGAATGGATATGCCCATGCAGATGATAACTGCCATGATACATATTACGCCATTCAAGCAAAGGATAGTGCATCAGCACAAATCTTTCCCTGCAATATTTTATCTCTTTGTAGATTGTTATTTCCTCAAAAAGACTTTCATCATACTGTTTATCATGATTGCCTGTAATCAGGTATTTTTTGCCGTTCATTTTTGAAATAATTCTGTTTGCATCTTCAACAGGAATACGAAATGCTAAGTCGCCCAATATGTATACATCATCATTTGGCTGAACTATGGAATTATAGTTTATGATGAGAGTACGATTCATTTCATTGACATCTGCAAATGGTCTGTTCTGGAATTTTATAACATTTTCATGACCAAGATGTAAGTCGCTTGTAAAATAAATCAAAAAATCAATCCTTTATGTGTAAGTTTCTGATAATATTCTGAATTTTCCTACCTTTATTATATTGTAACTCTTTTCAATATATTTGTCAAGGAATTTTTATAATTTTGTTGACAAATATAATATAATGTGATAAAATATAATCATTCGAAAAAATATTTCGGAGGTCGGGCTATGAAATATAACACATCTCAAAAAGAAAAACTGATTGAGTTTCTTATAAATAATAAAGAAAAGCATACAAATGTGCAGGAAATAGGTGCTTATCTCCGTTCAGAAGGTACGCCATTAGGAACGGCTACAATTTACCGTCAGCTTGACAGCCTTGTTGATTCAGGTATTGTAAGAAAATTTGTCATCGACGGAAAAACAGGAGCTTGTTATCAGTATATCGAAAACAGGGAGGAATGTTATGAGCATTTCCACCTGAAATGCCTTTCATGCGGTAAACTGATACATCTTGAATGTAGTCAGCTTATGGAGATAAGCCGTCATATTGCCGAAAATCATGGTTTTGAAATAGACAACTCACAAACAGTTTTTTATGGCAGATGTTCAGAATGTTCTGCTGAAACTGACGGATAAATTTTTACTTCGCTTGTGTTGTCATATGGAATATCTGTCTGATTTGCTTTAGGAATATAGATTTTTACATCTTCATCATTCATATTCGTCACCTCATTATATATTGTTTCTTTTTTTATTGAAAATATACCTGAATATCTTGACTTTATCGTAATAATGTGCTAAAATTTAACTATAAGGAAGTGAAAAAATGGCTGATAATAAAAAAGTTGAATTAATCAAGGGTGAAATTGTTGAACCTATAGAAGATTCCAAAAATAAAAAGAAAAAAAATATTTTTACATATATCGGTATAGGTGCTGTTGCCATATTGATTGTTGTGATTATTTTAGTATTCATCAATATTTCCAATGCTTATAAAAAGCCTGTCAAGAATCTGATAAAAGGTATGAACAGAGCCAGTACTGAAATACTTATGGAAGCGGTTTTTCCGGAAGATGTTGTTACATATAAGCATATAGATGCTAAAAATAATGGTATTTCGTGGGAAGATTATCTGAAAAATAATGATAATCTGATAAAATCAAGGCTTGAAAATATGTATTTTAAAAAAGCAAAATGTAAAATACTTGCTAAAGAGAAAATCAGCGGAAGTAATTTTGATAAAATCCACGATTTTTACATGGATAAATATGATGCTGAAATCACTAAAGCATATCGTCTGGAAGTAGACATGACTTTCAGAACGAACAGCGGAAGTGAAACACCATCAGGCTGGATTTGTGTTGTGAAAATTAAAGATGAGAACTGGAAATTCTGTTCTGAATACAGTGAAAAACACTTTGATTTTGTTGATGAAGCATTAAAATTTGAATAAATAATCATGCCGGAGTTAATCTTCGGCATTTTTCAGGAGATGTATTTTTTATGTCAGGTATTATTTTAAATCAGACAATTATCATGTTTATGCTTATACTTGTGGGTGTTCTTTGCAGTAAATTAAAGATTATCAGCAGTTCTGCAAACAGGGAACTTTCAAAATTTGTTTTGCAGATTGTCAACCCCGTTGTGATTTTTACATCATATCAGACGGAAATACATGATAATCTTGTAAAAAATCTGCTTATAACTTTCGGACTTTCATTTGCAGTTTTTGCTGTTATGATTGGAGCTGTATATATTCTCATTTCGAAAAAAGAGGGCAGAGAAACGGAAATTGAGCGTTTTTCGTCTATATATTCAAACTGCGGATTTATGGGAATACCTCTTGCAAATGCTATGTTCGGCATGGAGGGTGTATTTTATCTTACAGCTTTTATTACAACATTTAACTTAATAGCGTGGACTCATGGAATTATACTGCTTACTGGTGAGCGTGATATGAAAAAAGTGGCGAAAGTTTTCTATTCTCCGACAGTTATATCAATAATTCTTGGTCTTGTATCATTTTTTCTGCAAATCAAACTGCCTGAACTTCCTGCAAAAGTTATGGAGTACATCGCACAACTTAATACGCCTATGGCAATGTTAGTTTCAGGTGTGAGCATGGCAGAAACACATATTTTCAAGATGATAAAAAAACCTGATATATACCGTGTGTGTTTGATAAAGTTGATTATACTCCCTGTAATTTTATCAACACTGCTTTCATTTGTGCCTGTTGACGAAAAAGTCGGATTGACTGTACTTGTTGCCGCCTCTGCACCGCCTGCCGCTATGTGTACACTGCAATGCCTGAATAATGGCAAAAATTATTTATACGCATCGGAAATTTTTACAGCCGGTACAATTTTTTCTGTATTGACTTTGCCTGTTATCGTGAAATTTTCAGAACTTTTAACAAAAATAATAAGTTGACTTTATTAATAACGCTGATTTTTATAACATTTTCTCAAAAAAAGGTTTATTTTTTTGCTTAAATGTGTTATAATATAATTGTTATTTTGAGTAATCTTTTTATGGCAGTATTACATAAAAATAGTTTTGTACTGCATACCTTTGGATTACTCCTGTTTTAGATACTATTTTAATTTAAGAATGGAGTTCATGCAAATGGAAAAAAGAGGAATCAGCAAATTAGACTTGAAAAGACGCAACAGAATGCAGATATTAAAGACAATAAGAGAATATGGTCCGATTTCAAGAGTTGATGTTGCAAGTACACTTGAAATTACAAGAGCTGCTGTTACTATTATTACAAATGAAATGATTGAAGAAGGTGTTCTTATTGAAATAGGTGAAGCACCTGTCAATGCAGAAAAACTTCAGAAGGGCAGAAGAAAAATTCTTATTGACATAAATGTAAACAGTCGTTTTGCTCTTGGTGCAACTGTTGACGAAAAAGAAGTAAGTGTCGGTCTTACAAATCTCAATTCAGAAATACTTGATAAATCAAGCATGGTTATTGATGACAGAACAACAAGCAAAGATATTATTAATTACATAATCAAGGCAAGTAACACTATGATTGAAAACAGTGCATTGACAAAAGACAAGATTCTTGGACTTGGTGTTGGTGTTGTTCCGTCTATGTGGGGCAAACTTAAAATATTCTATAAAGACGGTGTGCTTGATTTCAACAATTTTATTGAAAAGCTTTCAACCGGACTTGATGTTAACATTCAGTGCGGAAATGCTGTTGGTCTTATGGCTCTTGCAAATAATGACTTCAAAACACAAAATGGCTATCAGACAAACACTGCATTTATCCATAACGGAAATCAGGTTAATCTTGCTATTATCAATAAAAATGAACTTTCAAGCGATTATATTTCATATACTTCAATGATTGAAAAGTATATTGTAAGTCCTAACGGAAAGGAACTTGACGGTTATCCTAATGGCTCTGTCAAGGCAGAACTTTCAAGACCTGCTATGCTTTCTGCTTTCTGCAATATATGTTCAAGTGAAAAAACACCTATTCTTTGGGAGATTATAAAAGGCGACAAGAAGAATATCAATGTTGACAATGTTTTTATGGCTCTTATGAGAGGTGAAGAACCTGTCAAAAATCTTGTGGACAGTATTATTGCAAAGTATGCAGTTCTTATCAATAATATCGCTGTAAGTCACTTTGCGAAAAAAATTGTACTTCACAATTTTAAACTCAATGAAAAACAATTTGACTATGTAAAGCGTGAAATGATTCGTCTGATAAGCGAAGAAATCGTTGACAAGGTTGTATTAAGCAAACTTGAGGGCAAAAGCAATTTTCTTGGCGGTTGTGCATTGATTATTCAGAACGGTTTCTATAATAAGGGCGGTTTATTGTAAAAATATGACTTTATTTGAAGAATGTACAGCTGTTTTACAAAAGTACAGCATTATAGAAGATAAGGAACTGGAAAATCAGATACTTTCTAATATTCATCTTACGTTTTACGGAAAAGCAGATTTTTCAATGTATGCTGATTCTCATGAAGTTAGTTTGGACGAAATACGCTTGTTGTCTGGTGATTATTATGTAGTATGGAGTGATTGTACAATTCCAATAATCAAGTGTAATATTAGTGATATATTAGATAATATTGATGATGTATTAGCAGTTTCGTTTGATACCTGGATTATATCAGTTGATATGAAGCAGATAATTGAATTTTATCATGAAGGAGATATAACTTCAGGCAATATTTTATAAGTAAAAGTGCTGTATCTTTTTATGATACAGCAGTCAGTTTATCAAAAAAGTCCCTGCTCTCATAATGAGAACAGGGACAAATTTATGCAAAGAAATATGATTGAGAAAATCATCTGCTTTGATGTTGTTCTTTCGATTTCCATTACTGGCATTATGAAATATAACAAAAAGAGAAAGGCTGTGTAACCTCATGATTACACAACCTCTCATTCAAATCTTAAAAACTTCTTTATGTGCGTTACACTTAAAAGTGAGGGATTTTTTAATCAATCTTTGCACCACATTTGCTACAGAAAGCTGCTCCGTCCTGCAATTTTTCACCACATACAGAGCAGACATTTACTGTCTCTGCCTCAACAACTTCCTGCTCTACAACAGGTTCAGGCTGTTTTACTTCTGCACCACATTTATTGCATACTCTTGAATCCTGTGGTATAGCTTCACCGCAGGCATCACAGATAAGCATACCGTCCAAAAGGTTAACCTGCTTCTTAAGACCATCAACTTTTGCCTGCTTTTCTTTTATTGAAGTAAATTCAGCACTGAACGTTTCTGAATCAGGAGAATTTTTATAAAGTTCTTTGCCGACATTAAGGAAAATATCATTGATTTCATTGTTGAGCTGATTTATCTCCTTATTAAGACGGTTTTTCTCTGTGATTTTCTGAACACCGTCAGATGCGTCCTTGATGCCCTTGTCAACAGTTGTTGTTACTTTTCCTGCAATATCTTTAAATTTTTCTTTAAATCCCATTTTGCAAGACCTCCTTAGTTATATAAATATTTTAATCAGAGTGCTTTACGTTAAAGTGGAAATACTTGAAGTAAGCGTTCTGAATCTTATTGAATTATAAGCCCTTAATGCAGGTTCTGAAAAATCACTGCACAAGTTTGAATAAAGGGTCATAAGCGGAGCATCTACGGAAATTTTATCGCCGACAGAAAATTCAAGCACAATACCTGCTGTGCTGTCTATATCATCATCTTTTTCAATTCTGCCTGCTCCTAACAGAAGTGATGCCATTCCTATTTCTTCTGCATTTACGGAAATAATCTCCACATCTCTTGATGAACATATAGTATGACTGAATTTTGCTTTCGGAAGAAGTTCTGCATTATCGCATATTCTTTCGTCACCGCCATGCAGTCTTATTGTTTCTTTCAATACAGCCAAAGCACGTCCGGACTTTATGGAATCTTTCGCCATTGCAACACATTCCTCATAACTTCCCTTTTCAGCAAGTTCAAGCATATTTGCTGTAAGTTCAATGCAGGTATCATATAGTCTGCCTTTGGATTTGCCGTTCAGAATCTCTATTGCTTCCTTTATTTCAAGAGCATTTCCGATACAGTTTCCGAGTGGTACATTCATATCAGTTACAATGGCACGGCATTTCTTGCCAGCCATATTTCCGACTTTTTCCATAAGTTCTGCAAGACGCTGAGCATCTTCTTCTGTTTTCATGAAAGCACCTGAACCACATTTTACATCAAGCAACAAACAATCTGCATTTACAACAAGCTTTTTACTCATAATGCTTGCACAGATAAGCGGAATACTGTCAACTGTACCTGTTGCATTTCGCAGAGCATACATTTTTTTGTCGGCAGGACAAAGCTCATCACTTTGTGAGATTACAGAAAATCCGGTCTTGTTTACAATATCAATAAATTCATTGAACTGTAATTCTGTACAATAGCCATCTATACTTTCAAGCTTGTCAATAGTACCACCTGTATGTCCTAATCCACGACCTGACATTTTCGGAACTGCAACACCGCAAGCCGCCGCCATAGCTCCAATAATAATAGTAGTCTTATCGCCGACTCCCCCTGTACTATGTTTATCAACAGTAACTTTATTTATACCGCTGAGATCAAGGACGTTGCCACTGTCACGCATTGCAAATGTAAGGGCAATAGTTTCTTCATCTGTCAATCCATTCAGACAAACAGCCATAAGCCATGAGGACATCTGATAATCAGAAATTTCTCCCGATGTATAGCCATTTATAAGGTATTGTATTTCACTTTCTGAAAGAGGGATTGATTTTTTTGTTTTGTTAATTATATCAACTGGGTTCAACTCTTTCACCTCCTCATTTTAATCATAACATATTTTTAATAAAAAGTCAATAGCTTTCAGAAAAAAATTATGTAAAATTCATATATATTTTATAATTATCATAACAGCAACAAACGGAACTCCTAAAACCGCACTTCCACATATGTTAAAAATATTAAGAGGGAGTTCCGCACCGATAACACCTCCGAATTTATTAACAAGAACAAGTGCAGTAAATCCCATAAATGTACCAAAAATCAGAGATGAAAAACGTTTCCGTCTCTTGCTGTAATATATAATCATAATAAAAACAACAACTGCACATATTAAAAAGAATATTGTTTCTGTATTCATTTTTTCTTTCCTTTATAGTAATATATATATAAGCGCAAGAATAAGTTTCATATCGCTGTTTTCTTTTATCATAAGAAAAAGCAGAGCAGCAATAAGAAGTGTATCATCATCAATGCCGAAAAGAAGCTTTTTTTCAGGTTCACTTATATTTTTTTCGGGCAGACTGCTGTAAACAGACATTTTTTCCCTCCTAAAAAAGATTATTGATTAGTCCACTTTCTTTTGCTATATTGTATACAGCAATAATTTTAAGCATCTTTATTGCGTGGTCAAGTTTCTGCTGTTTCTCCTCCCTGAGATGAGGGCGGAGAGCGAGCAGAAGTTCTGTATTTTTGTCCTGACTGTTAAAAGTTCCCACAAGGCTCATAAGTTTCATAATCTGCTCAATATCGGGCGTTCCATTATCTGCATTGCAGTCTGCATCTGTTTCATATTTTGGAGTTTCTTCATTAAATTCTCCTGATTTGAACATTTTTGCAAGTTCTGCAATTTGCCGTACACTTTCTTCATCGGAAAGAATACCCGAAATTTTACTCATTATATCTTCCAAAACAGCACCTTATTTCTTGCCTATAAGCTTCTCATAAAGAGCTTTTGCCTGCGGTGTACTCATCATTTTTTCCACAAGCTTCGGATTATTTACCGCCTGACTAAATTTTTCTGAATCGCTTTTGCTCATAGCAGATAATGCGCTGTCAAATTTGCCTGCTTCAAGTTCACTTTTCAGCTTTTCAGGTGAAACGCCGATTTTTTTGCTGACTACATTCAGAAGTCCGTTAAGCTGATTCGGGTCAATATTACTTTTATTCATAAAATATTCTCCTCACTATTGCATTTTTTTTTAATATATGTTATAATAATGTAGATGTTCCCTATTATTTTTTATATGGAGGTTTTTTATGCGTATCATTGTTATTTCTGACACACACGGCAATATCAACAATCTTAAATCCGTTTTTCTCCGCAACCACGATGCTGACCTTTTTATCCATCTCGGTGACGGTGAAAGAGACCTGAACACTTTTCTTTCAGACCATACAGAATACATAGATAAAACTATCAATGTATGCGGAAACTGCGATATGTACAGCATGAGTCCAGGTTTTGTGGTTCTTCCCATATCGGGTCACAAAATTTTTGCAACTCACGGACATTTATTCGCTGTAAAGAATGGTCTTGAAATCATAAAGAAAAATGCTAAAAAGAATGATTGTGATATTGTACTTTTTGGACATACTCACGTACGTTGTAACAGAAAAGAGGACGGATTATTTCTTCTCAATCCAGGAAGTGCAAGCTATCCTAATGACAGCACTAAACCATCTTTTGGTCATATCGACCTTTCCAGTGCTGGAGTTGTTATCAACATCGCTGATGTATAATATGCTTTTTATACAGAATCTGTCACATCAGAAAACTAATAAAAAACATTTTACTATAATATATGCAGTAATGTACGGTTCTTATACCTCTGTATAAATTTTTACTAAAGGAGATTTTTATGGATAATGATGAGATGCTGAAAAATCTTAAACTTATGAAACAATGTAAAAAAATTGATGATAAAGTTTCCACTATTTATATTGTTAGTTGTGGATTGTATGCACTTGGTGCTTTATTTTTGACATTTCTTGGCTTGAATGAGGGATTTATAAATTTCTTTGACAGTGTTATAGTCAAACTTGTTATTCTTGCTTCAGGATATTTTGCCTGTTATAAGCATAACAATAAGTTTCTGTTATTTTCTCTTGGCATCTCAGCTGTATCCATATTATTAAGCACAGTTAATATACTTATAACAATTGTTGTAATTATACTGTCAGTTATTACAGTTATGAATAACAAAACATATCACTATCTTGAAAAACAAACAGGCTTTCCTTATTTCAGTGAGCGTTTTGAAATGCAGAATATAGACACAAAACAGCGTGAAATAAAAGATAAATATCAACAGAAATATGAACAGTACAATAAAAATTCATCTGACGAAATGAATGATATTGACTTAAGTTATCGTCCTGTAAATTCAGGTACAAATGAATTTGACAACAGCGGAAAAATGGACGAAATATAGATTGATACAAGAGGAAAAATATGATTAAAAATTTTTTGGGTCACCTGAAAACAATTACTGCTCATCGTCACATGGTAATGATTCACTGCTTTAAAGCAGGAATTATAAAAAATGGTCTTCTGCATGACTTATCAAAATATTCACCTACAGAATTTATTCCGGGAGTGATTTATTTTCAGGGCAACAGAAGTCCGAATGAGCGTGAAAGAGAAGTTAACGGCTATTCTATGGCGTGGATTCACCACAAGGGCAGAAACAAGCATCATTTTGAATACTGGACGGACTACAGCACAAAAACAGGTACTCTTGACCCTGTAAAAATGCCTGATAAATACATTTTTGAGATGTTCTGCGACCGTGTTGCCGCATCAAAAATATACAAAAAAGATGAATATAATGACCGCTGTCCGCTTGAATATTTTCTCAAAGCAAAGAAAAAACGTGAAATTGAAACAGTTACAGCAAAAAAACTTGAGTTTCTGCTTACTATGCTTGCGGAAAAAGGTGAGGACTACACATTCAGATTTATAAGGAAACAAGTTAAAAAAATCAGAAAATCGGAGAAAAAAAGATGAAAAAATTCATTTCTCTCTTTATGCTTACAACTATAATTTTAAGTGGGTGCGGAGTTGTGGACAGTGTGGAAATTATATCAGACGGAAATTTTGCGTCAGAAGTATCAACTGCAACATCTGATTCTGCAAATGATGATAATATTCAGCAGACAGAATCAGCAACAAGCTACAGCACTACAACTGCATCATCACACACAGAACAGACAACAGAAAAAAGTATCTTTGTTGTTACAGCAGAAAACTATACAAAGACACAAGCTGTATATACTATACCGCCGGTCGAAACAGAATCTCAAACAACAACAGCACCTGTTGCAGTTCAGATGAGTTCAAAAGTACAGAATCATCTTGCTGAAATGTCTCTGCATGAAAAAATCTGTCAGATGTTTATTGTAATCCCTGAAGCTGTCTCTGGATATGATGTATTTACCTATGTTGACTGCAATTTCCATAATGGATATTATAATTACCCTGTCGGAGGATTTATTTTCTTTGCACAAAATATAGTATCGCCTGAACAAACTTCTATAATGATTACAGATATGCAGAACGATGCTTTATATATGGGAACTGGTGCTTTTATGGCTGTTGATGAGGAAGGCGGTACTGTCACAAGAATACAGTCACAACTTGATGAACAGGCTGTATATAATATGAATTACTATGGCGGTCTCAATGACTGGAATACATCTTATTCAGTCGGCGAAATTATTGGCAGTTATCTTTCAGGCTATGGATTCAATCTTGACTTCGCACCCGTTGCAGATGTAAATATAAGCCCATATAATGAACTTGGCTCACGTATTTTCAGTACAGACCCACAGATTGTTGCTGATATGTCGGGAGCAGTTGTGGACGGTTTGCAGTCACAAGGTATTTGCAGTACACTCAAGCATTTTCCAGGTCTGGGAGCAGGAAACAGCAATACACATTACAACTCCGTCTGGATTGACAGAACATATGAACAGTTACAGCAGACTGAATTTCCTGCATTTAAAGGCGGTATTGATGCAGGAAGTGACTTTGTTATGGTCGGTCATCAGATTACATCAGCATCAAATGACAATCTGCCCGGCGATTTATCGGAAGTTGTCGTGACAGACTGGCTTAAAAATGAACTTGGATTTAATGGTCTTGTTGTTACAGATTCGCACAGCATGGGTGCAATTACAAATGTCTATACAAGCGGTGAAGCTGCTGTTCTTGCTATTGAAGCAGGTGTTGACATGGTGCTTATGCCGTTCAACCTTGCTGATGCTGTTGCTGGAGTTGAACAGGCTGTTCAGTCGGGCAGAATATCGGAGGAACGTATAAACGAAAGTGTTATAAAAATCCTCAACAAAAAAAATGAACTGGGATTAATATAAAAAAAGCTCTGATTTGATTTCAGAGCTTTTTCTTATTATTTATGTGACATCAGATATTCCTTACAGGTTTTTTCGATAATTTCTCTTGCTTCAGCAGGACTTACAGGCAGTTCACAGCAGGCTGCATGGAAATGACCGCCACCGCAATGAATATTACATATCTCATTTGCCGACAAATCGCCGTTTGTACGCATAGAGCATCTTGATGTGCCGTCTGGAAGTTCTCTTATAGTGCAGCCTATTTTTACGCCCTCAACACTGCCGATTATTGAGTTGATTCCCTCTAATTCAGAATCAGCTATATCTGCCATTTTCAAATCATCAAGAGTTATAATACCTGTGAGAATACTGTTATCACAGGTAAAATGAAAGCTGTTGCAGAGAATATCTTCAATCTTCATACGCTGGCGTGATTTCATAAATATATTACGTTTGCCTATATCGCTAATATCAGCACCAATTTTTGCAAGTTCAACCGCTGTTTCAAATGTCTGTACGCTTGTATCAGATGTGCTGAAACATCTTGTGTCAGTTACAAGCGCAGTATAAAGCAGATTTGCCATTTGCTTTGTGATTGTTATTCCCATTTCTTTCATAATCTTGAAAACAATTTCACTGCAAGCTCCGCAGTCTTTTTCAACATAACGATAGTCAGCATTATCAAATGTATTTGCATGGTGGTCTATGCAGAATGTGAAATGCTTGTCGGAATATGTTCCAACTCTGTGCGGTGTTGCGGCATCAACTGCCACATATACGGGATTTTCAGGCTTGTCAAGTTCAATTTCATCTGTCATATGTCTGTACATTTTCGGCACTTCGTCACGACCAACAACATCACATTTCTTGCCGATTGATTTAAGTCCGAGAGCAAGTGCAAATGCCGAACCTATACAGTCTCCGTCGGGACGGATATGGTAAACTATTCTATATTCATCATAGTCCATAAATTTTTCAGCCATTTCTCTGATTGAAACATTCATAAATAACAATCTCCTTTCTTTTATTCAGCTGGTCTTAATTCGCTTATAAGTTTACGCATAACTATAACATCATAAACATCTACTCTACCGTCGTTATTAACATCACAGGAATACCTGTAATCTTCTGTATTGATTGCAAGAACATAGCTTGCACAGTAAACCAAATCAGCTATTGAAACTTTTCCGTCATGATTAAGGTCACCGTATTCATACTTAACATCAGGATTTTCACCATAATTCCATGATGCAATTTCAGGATATTTAAGACATACTGTAAAATATTCCTCACATGGAGAATGATTTGTATTGAAATCGTCTGAACCTTTCAGGAAATACTTGCTTACAACTTCAACACCGTCTTTGCCGTCCTTGTCGTCCCATGTAACATCAACTGCATACCAGTAGTTATCCTCCATAAGCACATAATTCCACATATGAGCAACTTTTTCTTCTGCATTGTAGTTGCCAAAAACACATATACAAGGTATACCTATCCTGTCGCAAATCATCTTGAATCCCTTTGAATATCCCTCACATACAGATGCGGTTGTTACAAGAGAACTTAGGGCAGAGCCTGAAAATACGCCTGTTTCATCATAATATGTAAATTCTGCAATTTTATCATGAATACATTTCAGCTTTTCGGAATTTGTATTGCCCTTTACCTCAAAATCCTCAACAGCTTTTTCAAGCTGATTCTTATAATTCATAATATCATCTATATCAGAAAATCCGCTGTAGGCAACAGGAGTTATTGTAATTGTTCTGATAGTATAAGTATAAATTTTTGTCTTTATATCATATTTATATGTAAGATTATTCGGCGATACACTCATTTCATTCTGATTAAACCAGAAAATCTCCGGCTTATCAAACAATACAGCATGAACAGCACTTGAACAAGTACCAAAAACAGCATTAATAAGATTCTGGTCTGTTGAGGTAAGTTTTGTTGTAGTAAATTGTACAGGTTCAGGAAGTGTTATAGTGATTTTATCAAGTGACGGTGTAACAAGTTTTGCAAGTTCATCATATACTGCTTTATTATTGGCATCAAGATAATCACCTAAAAGATAGCAGTCTGAATCTGCAAGAATTTTTGGGAAATCAGAAAAATTAAGTGAAATTCCGTCATATTCTCCCATAACAAAACATTCGTCCGACATATCAGTAACACCAATTAAATCATCAGAAAAAGCAGTTGAGAAAACAGGTGCAGATGTTCCGACAGCAGAAAATGCCATTATAAAAGACAGCATATGACATAAAATTCTTTTCATTTTAAAAACCTCCGTTAATTTTCACAAACAAATCTATATGATATATTATACAATACATTCTGAATATTGTCAATATAATAAGAAAAATATTTTATATTTGTCCGCCGTTCATATACACTTTGCCGTGACAGAAACACATTTTTGAATGAAAATACTAAAAAATTCCGGATTTCAGCTATATTATTTGTTATCTTGTCACTTGAAATTATTTTTCCCTTGTGGTATACTTAAAGTATCGGATTGTATTATGATACAGTTCAGAAGATACGGAAAATTTTGAAAGGTGATGTTCCTAAAATGAAATTATCTGAAATGAATAAAGAACAGCTTCTTGAATTTAAAAAAGAAACGGAAGCACTTTATAATGACTTTAAATCTCAGGGTCTTTGTCTTAATATGTCAAGAGGAAACCCCTGCAAAGAACAGCTTGAATTGAGTATTGATATGCTCAGCGTTTTTGATGACGGCGATTTTGTAAGTGAAAACGGTGTTGATGTAAGAAATTATGGTATGCTTGACGGTATTCCTGAAGCAAAAAAGCTTTTTTCTGATATGATTGGCGTAAGTGAAGATGAAGTAATCATATTCGGAAATTCAAGTCTCAATTCTATGTACTGGGCTGTACAGGTTGCATTTAACAAAGGAATAAACGGTTGTGAGCCATGGTGCAAGCTTGATAAAGTGAAGTTCCTCTGTCCTGTTCCAGGATATGACAGACATTTCAAAGTAACAGAATTTTTTGGCGTTGAGATGATTAATATTCCTATGACTGCAACTGGTCCTGATATGGATATGATTGAAAAACTTGTTGCAGAAGATGAGGAAATCAAAGGTATATGGTGTGTACCGCAGTATTCAAATCCTGATGGTATTTCATACAGTGATGAAACTGTAAAAAAATTTGCAAATCTTAAGCCGAAAGCTAAAGACTTCCGCATTTTCTGGGATAATGCTTATTGTATTCATCATCTTACAGACAATCCAAAATATATTCTTAATATTCTTGATGAGGCAAAAAAAGTTGGCAATGAAGATATTGTATATATTTTCGGCTCAACATCAAAAATTACATTCCCCGGTGCTGGTGTTGCAGTAATGGGCGCAAGCAAAAAGAATGTTGAATCACTCAAAAAACATCTTGGTATAAGCATAATCAGTTATGACAAGATGAACCAGCTCCGTCATGTTAAATTTTTCGGCAACTTTGAAAACATGAAAGAACACATGAAAAAGCACA
Source organism: Ruminococcus sp. (assembly GCA_029060755.1). GTDB lineage: Bacteria > Bacillota > Clostridia > Oscillospirales > Ruminococcaceae > Ruminococcus. Next base: position 47,951 of record JAIDTI010000041.1, read on the forward strand.
CTGCAATTATAGCACCTAAATTCAATCTTGTATGCGATATGCTCAAGAAGGAAATCGCTCCGCTTGAAATCGGTGAATGGACAGAGCCAGAGGGCGGATATTTCGTTTCATTCAATGCAATGAACGGCTGTGCAAAGCGTATTGTAAAACTCTGTAGCGAAGCAGGTGTTACTCTTACAGGTGCGGGAGCTACATTCCCATATGGTGTAGACAAGAATGACAGAAATATCAGAATTGCTCCTACATATCCTTCTATTGAGGATTTGACAAAAGCTATGGAAATTTTCGTTACAAGTGTAAAGCTTGCAAGTGCTGAAAAATTAATCCGCAGTATGAAGTGATAAACAATAAACCCGAAAAGTTCAACAGCTTTTCGGGTTATTTTTATTATTTTGCAAAAACATTCTGCTTGATGATGTTGTAGTTTGAATCAAAATCAACAACAAGAACATTTCCGACATCATAATCAGCACCATAATATGTACTATCGGCTGGTATCTGTAATTGCTTCGTTTCGTATTGTGTGAGAAACGGCACTCTCAAAGAAAGCATATAGAGTTCATTGGAAGTCATATTTGTTGTGATGTTCGGGAGTACACTTTCTGATATATTACTTATTGCAGACGGTGCAAACGACTTGATTTTATTGAGAACAAGTTCTGTTACTTTTCTCTGTCGCTCTGTACGCTCAAAATCAGCATTTCCGACATATCTTATTCTTGAATACGAAAGAGCCTGCTTGCCGTTGAGATGAAGTTTTCCGCCTTTTTTAAGCAAATCTGCCAATGTATCATCACCCATTAATGAATTTACTTCCGCTTGTAAAATCGTATTGATTTCCTTTGCCTCATCATCTGTAATATCAATATCAATTCCACCGACAGAATCAATTATATTTGCGAATGATACAAAATTAACACAAACATAATCATCTATTTTAATACCGAAATTGTGTTCAATAGTATCCATGAGAAGTTCAGCACCGCCATATGAATATGAAGCGTTCAGTTTATTCCAGCCATAGTTCGGAATTTCAACATAACAATCACGCATAAAAGAAGTGATATTTGTTGTTTTTGTACTGCTGTTGAGTGATACAAGCATCATAGTATCTGAACGTCCAGCATCTGTATCACTTCTGCCGTCTGTACCTATAACAAGCACGCTCCTGACATAGCTTTCAGACAATGCACCGCTTGTGCGACTTCTTTCACCTGTTTCTGAATAATCCATTTTACCGATTAAATTAAATACAGCACATGAATAGATGCCGAAAACAATAAGAAGAATAATAAAAGCAGTCATAAGAATCCTGAAAAGAAGTTTCCTTAAAGGTGACTTATGCTTTTTCTTTTTCTTTTTTACGGAAGATGAAGCAGATGACGATTTCTTTTTTTTGGTTGTTTTCTTTGGTGAACGTGGTTGTGGTGGCTGATACTGTTGATTCTGATATGGCTGATTCTGATACGGTTGATTCTGATACGGCTGATTTTGATACGGCTGATTCTGATATAACTGTTGTGTATGAATGGGACGAGGTTGAGCAGGTCTTTGCGTGTTAGCAGATGCCTGATTCTGTTTAGGAGGTCTGTTCTGATATGTTTGTCTGTATTGTTGTCTTATCTCCGGTGGAATATATGTTGTGGCTGTGTCCTGATTGTCACTGTTATTTGATTTATTTCTGTCTGACATATTTTTTCTCCTTTCAGAAAAGCCTGCTCCCTGTTTTTCAGCAGACAGCAGGCTTATACTTATTTAATCTCCCTTATATTAACTGCCATGCAGGTAACGGCTGTACATATAAGATTATATATAATCATAGCCGTAACCGACATATAAATATAATCAAACTCAAATGCTTTTGAAAGTATAAGCATTACAGAAAGTCCAAGTCCTAAAAGAATTGATGCCGTCTGTACAATCAATCCTGTTATTGCAGATGTGTGAATGACTTTTATTCCAAGAATAAGCTGAACCATAGAAGTAAATCTTCCTGTACAAGCCATAGATGCACTCATGCGGACTGTCTTTTTAGTTTCTTCATTAAAATCATTATGCAGTCGTTTCGGCAGAATTTTTATTAAGTCCTGCGAAATTCCAAGAACTTCTGAAATTTTCTCTCTTGTAATAAATGGGTCAATACTTTTTACAATAATGCAGATTTTTCTTTTAACAAGTTTATCTGCCCATTTTCTCATATAGCGGTCTTTTTTCAGTTCAACTGAAAATATTGCAGAAAGATTGCCTGAAACTGAAAGATATACGGGATATGTTCCGTCATCTGTTTTTTGAGATTTTACCGGAATACCCTCTATATTATGCGACTCCATAAATTCACGTGTGCCAAGAAGAACACGTCTGTTTCTAATCCAACCGCAAAGACCCATATCTTCCTCATATGAAAAATTCTCAACAGGATAAAGCAGATTTTCACGACCTATTGTTATCTCATCAAAAAGTTTCTGCATGACACTACCCGAATTATATGTAAGACTTGCCGCATCAAGCATGGCTTCAGGCAGTTTTGTATTTGAAAATACTTTAACTCCGCTTAATTTTACAGTTCCTTCAGGAAAAAGCGTCTGTGCTTCCAGTAAAACAGAATTTGCATCGTATAAATCGTCCACACTCTGATAACTAAGAATAATTCCCTTGCCCCTCAAAGTCTGTTTTGATATTTTCTCAAGCGGAAGATTTGCCACAAACGGCAGACCCATACAGCAGGTTGCACATATAAACATACTGAAAATTGAGAATCCAAAAACAAATGCTTCCAATGATAAAAGTGTACCCATTCTTATAAAAGTCATAAAAATCGATATGATTACTGAAATTATCAGGCATAACGGCACTGCTTTTTTACAGAATTTATCAGTTACATCAGATGAATAGCTGTATCGCAGAAAATCTGTAAGAAAATCTGTTTTTCTCATTGATGCAAGTATCGGAAAATCTCCAAGAGTTCCACGTGTAAGACGTTCTGCTCGTTCCTCGTCCCGCACGTATACAACAGCGTGACGCTCAAAATTTTTGGACACAAAATTGAAATTCCGTTTTGCTCGTTTCAGTATGTACAGCTTGCCTATTGAATTAAACAGCAGTGAGAATATACCAACGGGCATATAGATATGTATTATTTCACCGCTTGCCATATCAGGCTGGAAAAATGCCACAACTACGGAAAAAAGACATACTATTGCAGTTACTGCTGTCATTGAATCGCTGTCCGCTTTAAACTTCAAAAGATTGCTTATTCCTTTTGATATGACAGGGGCGGAATAAAAGATTGAAAGAAGTCCAAGAAGAAGATGTGCTGTAAGATACGGATAAATCTGCTTTATACTAAGAAAATCCGCAATCGGAAAATTGAAACGACTGCAAATTGTAATATACAGACTAAGAAAAGCTGTAAGCGACAGAATAATTGCTCTTGTTGAGATAATTTCTTTCAGTTCGTAAATGTCACGTCCGACGTCCTGAACATCACCATAATAATTGAAGTCAACAATACGCTTTGTGCGCTCCATATTCAACATGGCTTTTTCGTTGATTTTCGGATTCTGCCCTACATCTATATCAATATTATTCTTATTTGATTTCCTGCCGTTTGTCCTGCCTGATTTCTGAACAGTCGGAGGGTTAAGCTTCTGCTGTTTTGCAAATTCAGGCGACGGCACAATATCAGTGGTAAACTTTTTATTTTTGCCCTCAGCATCGCTCAGAATCTCATTTCTTGTGCGCTTTTTCTTTTTGAACTGCGGAGGAGTATACATATATTCTCCGTCGGGTGTTTCTTTTGAGTAAGTCTGCTTGCTTTTTTTTGTATTTTTCTTTTTGTTGTTACGTTCAGCTTCCCTTGCCCTTGTCGAATCCGACATTCTACGGATTTTCGTTGAATTACCTGACCTTTCAGGAGAATTATTAATTGTGCGGTTTGTATTTATCTCACTCAAACCCTTTGAACTTGCTGAAACAATTTTTTTCTTTGAAAGTTCGCCTGTATCATGTTGAATGTCAATCGGTACTCTTTCCATATCAAAAAGTTCATTTTTTTCATGGGAAACCATTGGTTTCGGTGAGGTGTCAACTTCCTGTTTCAGAGGATTCGGCATTGTGGAATTTATAATTTTCTGCGCATCTGTTCTGTTTACACGTATAGGCGATTTATTTTTTGAATCTGAGGAATATTCTCTCAAAATATCCTCTAAAGATGGTTTTTTATCGGGCATAATATTATCCCTCCTTAACGGTCGGCAAGATTACGCTGTCGGAGTATCTCATACATGAAAATTCCTCCTGCAACTGATGCATTAAGTGAATTTATCCTGCCAAGCATGGGAAGTTTAACCATAAAATCACACTTTTTCTGAATAAGTCTGCTTATACCGAAGCCCTCCGAACCGATTACAACAGCACAGCTTCCAGTAAAATCAACATCAGTGTAATCACTTCCCGAAGCATCTGTACCATAAATCCATACACTGTTCTCTTTAAGCTTGTCAATAGCTGAAGCAAGATTTGATACTCTTGCAACAGGAACATAACTTGCCGCACCTGCTGATGTTTTGAATACGGTCGAATTAAGTCCGGCACTTCTTCTCTTTGGAATTATAACACCGTCTGCCCCCGAAGTTTCAGCAGTACGGATAATAGCACCAAGATTATGCGGGTCTTCAATTTCGTCGCAGATAATGATAAAAGGCTTTGTCCCCTTTTTTGCCGATACTTCAAGAATATCTTCAATACTCACATATTCTCCGCAAGCACCGACTGCAACAACACCCTGATGTGATTTTCCGCCTGAAAGTTTTGAAAGTTTCATATCCTGAACATCTTTGACAGGAATCCCATTTTCTTTTGAAAGTCTGCGGATAACATTAAGACTTCCGCCCTCCCCGCTTATGTAGATTGAATCAAGATTTGCACCCGATTTCAATGCTTCCATAACCGGATTTCTTCCATAGATAATATTTTCTGTTTCGTTGTTATTTTCCATAATTTTTCAAAAAACTCCTTTTGTCTACTAATATAATACATTATATCATTTTAACAAGGGAAATTCAAGAGTTATATTATAAAAATTTTAAAATTATATATGTAAATTTTTT
>JAIDTI010000042.1 GCA_029060755.1 Ruminococcus sp.
TTTCTCATCTCATGTTCGAATGCTTACTGGATTCGAACATGATTTTGAGGATTCTTAATGAAAATTGATTTCCGTGGGAAATTTGGTAGAAACACTTGAAAAATCTGTTATGCTGTGGTATAATAGAAATGTCAACAGCAGGTTCTGCCTCTTTTCTACAAGGAGAAAAAATGAAAATAAGTCTGCCCTTCAAGTACATTGTTTCCACAAAAAGAGACAAGTACTATGTTGTCTTTGATTTCAAGGACGACAATGGAAAACGTCAGAGACGATGGGTCGGCACTGGTCTGCCTGTGAAATGTGCGAAAAAGGTTCTCAATGAAAAAGTTGACGAACTTGTTGCTCAGTTTTACAAGGACTACTGTTCGGGCAAGGCTACAAAGCCGAGAGAGAAAATCAACAAAAACACAAAAAATGCCAAGTTTCTTTCACATACATTATCAGGAAAAGTTCAGCGTTTGAATTTACGCAGTTTCTCGTACATTGGCTTGAGGCAATCAAGCCTACAATCGCTGATGCAACTTATGAAAGCTATACGTACGTTATTCGCAAGACGACAGAATATTTTGACGAAAACTATCCGCATCTCATGTTGACTGAAATCACGGCTTTGCAGATTCAGCAGTTCTACAACGATAAGTATAATGGCGGTCTTACGGCAAACACAATCAAGCACTATCATGCAAATATCCATAAGGCTCTCAAATATGCCATAAAAATGGATTTGTTCCCGAATAATCCGTCTGAAAAAACGGAACTTCCGAAACTGAAAAAGTTTCAGGCAAATTTTTACAACGCTGAGGAGTTGGAGGAGTTTTTCAAGGCGTTCAAGGGCGACAGGCTCGAACTTGTTGTAAATATCGCTGCATATTATGGACAGCGCAGGAGTGAGGTACTCGGTTTGAAATGGGACTGTATTGACTTCGACAGAAAGAAAATCACAATCCGCCGAAAACTCATCTACAGAATGGGCGAAACCGACGACGAACTGGTGGTTGAGGAAGAACTTAAAACAAGGGCGAGTATCAGAACGTTGCCACTAATTCCGCACATTGAGGCAATGCTGAAAGAGAGATTTTTTCTTGAACAGTATTACTCAAATCTGCTAAAGGGCGATTTTGACCGTACGTTTGACGGTTTTGTATGCAGGGATAACTTCGGCAAAATCATAACACCTAATTACACAACACAGCATTTTCAGATTGTGCTTGCAAATAACAATCTTCGTCGTATCAGGTTTCACGATTTGAGACACTCCTGTGCAAGTCTGTTGTTTTTTAAAATATTTTGTCTGCATTATCAGAAATTTCAATATATGGGATACTTTCATAAATAAAAAAACTATAAACATTGATTGCTTATAGTTTTTATTTTTCTTCTTCTTTTTCGAGTAAAACAAAAGCGACAAATGATTCTGTTTGTGAAATATTTTTGCACATATTATTTTTTAAAGTGGCTTGAGTAATATGAGTAACTTTCCAGCCGTCATCTAATAATTTGTTGACGTTGGTAAAATACTTGTTTTCGTTGATATTGCCCTGTTCTGTATAATCACGGCTGTTGCTAAGATAAACAATTTTCTGCATACATTTTACCTCAGATAAAATTTTTATAGTGCCGGTGGTGGGGGTCGAACCCACACTCTGTTGCCAGAACGGGATTTTGAGTCCCGCGCGTCTGCCAATTCCACCACACCGGCAAATAAATTTATTGATTTAAAAAACTCTTAGACAACAGGTATGATTTGAGAGTTAAAGTGCCGCTGACCGGACTTGAACCGGTACGGTATCGCTACCGTGGGATTTTAAGTCCCATGCGTCTGCCTATTCCGCCACAGCGGCAAATATTTAATTCTGACGAATCAAAAAGTAAAAAATCATACCACCATAAAACATTATATCACTAAAATCACAAAATGTCAATACTTTTTTTAAAATTTTTCTTGACAAATTTAAAATAATGTGTTATACTATATAAGCAATTGAAAAATTTGCTTTAAAGCGTTAAAGTATATATTGTGAAAGGATTGTATATTAAATGAAAGAAGTTTCTAAATTAATCGGCTACAGAGCTGATATAAAAGTTCTTGATGCAACTCTCCGTGATGGTGGTCTTGTAAACGATTTCAGATTTACAGATGATTTTGTAAAGGCACTTTATCTTGCAAATATCCGTGCGGGTGTTGACTATATGGAGTTCGGCTATAAAGGCGACAAGTCCATGTTTGATGTTGACAAGTTCGGACCGTGCAAGTTCTGTGATGACGACTATATCCGTTCAGTTGTAGGCGAAAACAATACAGACCTTAAACTTGCTGTTATGGCTGATGTCGGAAGATGCGACTATAAAAATGACATTCATGACAGAAGCGAAAGTCCTGTTGATTTAATCCGTGTTGCTACATATCTCCACCAAATACCGACTGCTGTAAGTATGATTGAAGATGCAAAAAGCAAGGGATATGAAGTAAGCTGTAATATCATGGCTATTTCAAATGCAAGGGAATCTGACATTCAGGCAGCACTTGATATTCTTGGCAAATCTCCTGTTGACGTTTTCTATATCGTTGACAGTTTCGGCTCACTCTATCCCGAACAGATTGCAAGAATTGTTGATATTTATAAGGAATACGCTGATAAATACGGCAAGAAACTTGGTATGCACGCACACAACAATATGCAGCTTGCTTTTGCAAATACCATTGAAGCAGTCGGCGATGGTGTAGACTGGCTTGATGCTACTTATGCAGGTATGGGTAGAGGAGCAGGCAACTGTGCTATGGAGCTTTTACTTGGTTTCCTTAAAAATCCAAAGTATAATGTATACCCTGCAATTCAGTTCATTGAACAAAATATTCCTGCTGTCCGTGAAGCAGGAGCGGTATGGGGCTATGATTTCCAGTATCTTATGACGGGATTGCTCAATCAGCACCCAAGAACAGCTATTCAGTTTACAAAAGACGGCAGAAGCGATTATTCAGAGTTCTATAAAGAAATTCTTGCTCAGGAGTAAGCAAAATGAAATTGTCACATTTACTTTTGGAAGCTGTCTGTTTAATTGAAAATGAGAATGAATCACTAAATTGTAGATGTGGAGGTAATCAACGCTTATCTTTACAATGTTTCTGCGATTCTGATAATAATTTGTTTGTTTGTGAGTTTTTAGGATTAAAAAAAGCAAGGGCAACCATTGCAGTGACTGACAAAAAAGGCTATGTTGTTAATGCTAATGAATTTTCAGGAGATTTTTCATTAAGTCCTGCTGAATATGAAATAAACGAAAAGCAATGGGTTGAAAAATGTGCAGAAGTGATTGAAAATTTATAATAATTTATCCCTCATGTTTTGGCATGAGGGATTTTTTTGTCAGTTCATATTTCTTGCCATTTCAGCAAGCTGTACAAGTTCAGTAACTCTGTCATTTTCGGTTGATTCTGCAACTTTTTCAGCATTTGATACTACATAATCAAAGCTTGAATTTCCCTTGTACTCTGAATTTTTCAGGAGCATTGCAAATTCTGTAACAGCACTTGCAAGACACATTCTGTCGGACGGCTCATCATTATATAACTCCATGCCGAAAAGCTTGTTTTTATAGATGTCATCATTTGTATCAATATCCTTGTATGTTATGGATAGCTTGCATATTTCTTTTCTTGCATTTTCGTCTGTTGTTTCTTCTGTTGTCGGCTCTGCAAATTCAAGCGGTACACCATGATATTTGCCCTCATCTTCTGTAAGCTGAATTTCATATAAAGCTGTAACGCTGTGACCTGCTCCGACTTCTCCTGCATCTTTTGTATTGTCGTAGAAATCTTCTGCATTTATAATTCTGTTGTCATATCCGATAAGACGATAGCTTTTAACCTGTTTCGGATTGAACTCCACCTGTATTTTCATATCTTTTGCAATTGTGTAAAGAGTGCCTGTCATTTCCTCAACAAGAACACGTCTTGCCTCATCTACAGAATCAATATAGCTGAAATTTCCGTTGCCGTGGTCTGCAACAGCTTCCAAGCGTGCATCTTTATAGTTGCCTGTTCCGAAACCAAGAACAGATAAATGTATACCCTTGTCTCTTTTTGATTCAATAAGCTTTGTAAGTTCTTCTTCTGATGACAAGCCGACATTCAAATCACCGTCTGTTGCAAGAACAACACGGTTATTTCCGTCATCTATGAAATATTTTTCTGCAATCTCATAGGCTGTATTTATACCGCCTTCACCGTTTGTACTTCCGTTTGCTTTGAGTGAATAAAGTGCATCAACAATAGTATCCTTGTCTGAACCTTTTGCACCCTCAAGAACTGTTTCGCTTGTACCTGCATAGGTTACAATTGAAATTCTGTCATATTCAGTAAGATTTTCCGCAAGCATACTGAAAGCCTGTTGTACAAGCGGTAACTTGTCATATGAGTTCATAGAGCCTGATGAATCAATAAGAAACACAAGATTTGACGGTGGTGTTTCTGATTTTTTCATTCTGTCACCCTGCAAGCCTATCATCATAAGCTTTGAATCAGCGTTCCACGCACAATCGGTAATTTCAACATACTGTCCGAACTTTTCATCTTCCTGTGGGTCAGCATAGTTATAATCAAAATAATTAATAAACTCCTCAATACGTACAGCATCTTCAGGAACTTTCATTCCGTCATTTATAAATCGTCTTGCATTGCTGTATGATGCAGTATCTACATCAGCAGAAAAAGTTGAAAGAGGTTCTGTTTCGGGATTTTTAAAGCCCGATTCCATAAATTCTCTGTATTCCTCATTTGACGAGTCATAATATTCACTTTCTGCATCTGCAAAATCTTCAGCATAGCTTGAATCTGCATTTTCCTGTACAATATATCTGTTGTCTCCTGCTGTACTGCTGTACGAAGCATCCATATCAGCACCGCATGATGTGAAAGTACCTGCAATCAACGGCAGAGCAAGTGCCATAGCTAAAATTCTTTTTTTCATATATAAAAACTCCTTTTTCTGTTTTATTTGTTGAATTAATTATATCCTTTTTTTCCATAAATTACAATAGCAGAAAATTATCAATACCTATACAATTCAGATAATATATTATTGCCATAAAGTTTCATTGAGTTACAAAATTCTGACAATAGTTAAGAAAAATTTTCTTGACAAACATTATAAATATATGATATAATAAACAAAAATATTGTATAATATTATTATAAGGAGGTTTTTTTATATGAAAATCAGGAAAATACTTGCTTCTGTAATTGCATTATGTTCTGTAGGCGCAATATTGCCTGTTAATACAGTACAACAGCAGAAAGCAAATGCAGTTGAAAACGTTCTTGCATTTCCCGGAGCTGTAGGTGGCGGAAAATATGCAACGGGCGGACGTGGCGGAGAAGTCTACCATGTTACAAATCTTAACGACAGCGGAGCAGGTTCATTCCGTGATGCTGTAAGCAAATCGGGCAGAATTGTTGTATTTGATGTAAGCGGTACAATCGAACTCAAAAGCAATATTCTTTGTCAGAGCAATATCACAATTGCTGGACAGACAGCTCCGGGCGGTTCAGGTATCACTCTCAAAAACTATAAAATAGGTATGTCAGGGGACAATATAATCTGCCGATATATTTCTTCACGTCCCGGACCATATGCCTCAACAAGTTCAGGTAATGACGCATGGGGTGGTGCAAAGGGTTCAAACTCTATTATAGACCACTGTTCTATGGGCTGGACAACTGATGAGCAGTGGGGACTTTATTCGAATAATGAATATTATACCGTACAGTATTCCGTTATAGGTCCTGCTGATTCATGGGGCGGTCACAAAAAAGGTCTGCACGGATTCGGCTTGATGATGGGCAAAGGCAATCTCACTTTTGACCATAATCTTATTATACATAACGTTTCAAGAAACTTTCGTGGCAAAATTCAGAGTACATATACAGCCGATTTCACAAATAACGTAATTTATGACTGGGGCTATCAGACAGCCTATGGTACTATCGGACACCTTAACTATGTTAACAATACGCTTAAAATGGGCAATTCCACAACAGGCGGAAAGCATTATATAAATGTAGACAGTTCAACAAGTCCGCAGAATTTCAAGGTATATATTGCAGGAAATGCCATGTTGAATAAGGATAACACCATATATAACAATCTCACAAGTGACAACTGGGCAGGCGTTGACGTTAAGGAATCTATCGGTATAACCAAAAACGACCTTGTTTCAAATTCTCCGTTCGCAATTACAGTAAATGGTGAAAATGTTTCGTCTGTCGGTGGAGTTGAAAGCTCACAGGATTCATATAATCATGTTATTCAGTTTGCTGGAAACGGCATATCATCTGAAAAGAGAACAGATATAGATAAGCAGTGCGCATATGAAACGAAAAGCGGTACAGGCTCATGCAGTGGTACTTCTGAATATGACGCATCAATGACAGACCTTGATAAATACAGTATTCAGTGCGGAGTAACATACACTTACCCGTCAGCCGTACTTGAAAAGCAGATTATTGACAGCGACAATGACGGTATGCCTGACGACTGGGAGCTTGCAAGAGGACTTGACCCGAATGATGCAGGTGACTACAAAGGTGACTATTGCGGTAAAGGTTATATGAATATTGAGTATTATATCAATGATTTGACTGTTGATTCATTCCCTGAAGGTGTTGTAACACTTTCTCCCGAAAGTTCAGTTCCACCACAACCGCCGACTCCTGCAATATCAGCATTTGAAACAATAGAAGCTGAAAATTTTGACGAACAAGAGGGTATAAAAGCAGAAGATTTGTCAACAGGCGGTAAAAATATTGGTTATATTGAAAACGGCGATTATGTGATGTTCAGAAAGGTCGATTTCGGAGACGGTGCAAAGTCATTTGGCGGTAAATTTTCAGGTAATCCGTGTACAATAGAGCTTTATCTTGATAATATAAATGATTCTCCTGTTGCATCTGTAGATTTCAAAGGCACATCAGGATTTAATGATTATCAGGATATTATGTTCAATATCCCGAAAATAACAGGAACACACGCTCTTTACATCAAATTTACAGGTGGAGACGGCTATCTTCTGAATATAGATAACTTTATTTTCAGTAAAGATACAGCAATTTTAAACGGAAAATATTTCACTCATGCTGCTGTAAATGACAATGCAAACCCGACTTCATGGGAGATAGCAGAAAATGCCGATACAGGCTCACTTATTTTTGGCGACCGTGATTTCATAATGACATCAATTCCCGACTGTATAAAAGGTGCGGAGATAATGAAAACTTCATGTGATGCAAAGACAGTAATGGTAGGAAATACGCTTGTATTCACAGCTGGAGAAGATATTGATTTTTATGTAGGTGTTGATACACGTGTAGAGAATACACCTGAATTTCTTGCCGATTACACAAAAACAACTGAAACTTTTACTACATCAAATGATGTTGAATACGTGCTTTACAAGAAAACTTTCAATGCAAACAGACCTGTAGTAGTCGGCAATAACGGACAGTCGGCTTACTGCATGAACTTCACATTATTTGCAGTACCTGCATCAAGTGAATTAAAAGGAGATATAAATAGTGATGGTGCTGTTGATGTTGCAGACCTTGTGCTGATGTGCAAGCACATTCTTTCGGAATCACCGTTGACAGCAGAACAGTCCAGAATTGCAGACCTTGACGGCGACAGCAGAATAGATGTTTTTGATATGATTGAACTGCGTAAAATTGTAGCCGAAAACTTAAAATTATAAATTCATAAATCCCAGAATCACCGCATATCCTTTAATGATATATTAAAGCGAAAATGTGGTGATTTTATGGGATTGACAGAAAAGGAAGCATCAGCACGGCTTAAAACGGACGGACTGAATATATTGGAGGAAAAAAAGAAAACAAGCGCAGTTAAAATATTTGCAGGACAGTTCAAAGATGTCATGGTTATGATATTATTAGGTGCAACTATCATATCTGTTCTTGTCGGAGAAGTTTCAGATGCTGTTACAATAATTCTTATTGTACTTTTAAATGCAATTTTAGGATTTATTCAGGAATACCGCACGGAACACACATTAGAAGCACTGAAATCCATGACATCTCCGACAGCTAAATGCTACAGAGACGGCAGACTGAAAGAAATTGAGGCAGAGAAGCTTGTTACTGATGATGTAATAGAACTTGAAGCGGGTGACAGAGTACCTGCTGATTGTGTTATCCTTAACTGTTCGGGATTTTTTGCAGATGAATCAATTCTTACAGGAGAATCCGAACCGACAGCAAAAAGAGTTGGTATAACAAGTGATACGGACAACAGTATAAACAAGCCTAATATCATATATTGCGGAACATCTGCTGTAAAAGGTACTTGTCGGGCTAAAGTCATTGCAACGGGAACACGTACGCAAATGGGACATATATCGGAACTTATTGCAGATATAGACAAGGAAATGACGCCTTTGCAGAAACGTCTTGCGGAACTTGGAAAAGTTGTTGCCATAATATGCCTTGTAGTATGTTTTGCTGTATTCGGAGCAGGTGTACTTCGTGGTGAGGACGTTTTTACCATGATGATGACTGGAATAACAGTTGCTATAGCTGCTATTCCTGAAGGACTTCCCGCAACAGTTACTATTGCCCTTGCGCTTGCTGTAAGCCGTATGCTGAAACAAAAAGCACTTGTAAATAAACTGCATAGCGTTGAAACATTAGGTTGTGCATCTGTTATATGCTCCGACAAGACAGGAACAATAACCGAAAATAAAATGACAGTTACAGAACTTTCTACAGCAGACAGTGACTATCATTTTACAGGAATGGGATATAAAATAAGCGGAGAAGTAACAGAAGATGAAAAAGCGATAAATCCGATTAATGAGAAATCTTTGTGTGAAACGCTGAAATGTGGTATCGTATGTTCAACAGCATCTATCTCAACAGATAAATCAGGTTCAAGCCGTAGACGTGGTTCGCTCAAAGCCAAAGGCGAATGGACAGCAACAGGCGACCCTACAGAAATAGCACTTCTTGTTGCATCTGCAAAAGCAGGAATTACAAGAGAAAATCTGAACTGCACAAAACTGAAAGAATTTCCATTTGACAGCGAAACAAGATTTATGGCAGTACATTGTGCTGAACATTCTGATAAAAAGATATATTTCAAAGGTGCAGAGGAAGTTATTCTGCCACGCTGTACACAATATATGAATAAAAAGGGTGAACTTATTCCGATAACTCCGAAAATGCGGAAAAAAATATCAGAAAAAGTCATAGAAATGTCGGACAGAGCTTTGAGAGTGCTTGCACTTGCTTTCTGTTTTTCGGATATTTTTGATGAAAAACGTGGAAATCTTGTCTTTTTAGGATTGGCAGGAATGATTGACCCTCCACGTGAGGAAGCGAAAGTTGCTATAAGAAAATGTGCAAATGCTTCTGTCAAGACAGTCATGATAACAGGCGACCACAAAAATACAGCCGTTGCAATTGCAAAAAAGGCAGGACTTCTCAAAAATGGAAAAGCCATGACAGGTGCAGAACTTGACACTCTTACAGATGAACAGCTTGACAGGTGCATAAACAGCTATACAGTTTTTGCAAGAGTTGAGCCTGTCCATAAATTAAGGATTGTACGCAGTTTCAAGCGTCGTGGTGAGATTGTTACAATGACAGGTGATGGAGTAAATGATGCTCCTGCAATAAAAGAAGCTGATGTAGGTGTGGCAATGGGCATAACAGGTACAGATGTTACAAAGCAGGCTGCTGATGTGATTCTGCTTGATGATAATCTTGCAACACTTGTAAATGCTGTTGAACAGGGGCGTTGTGTGTATTCAAATATAAGAAAGTTTGTCCGCTATCTTCTTTCATGTAATATTGGCGAAGTTCTTACAATGTTTCTTGGAATATTAATGGGTATGCCGATAATTCTGATGCCCGTTCAGTTACTGCTTGTCAATCTTGTAACAGACGGCTTGCCGGCAATAGCACTTGGACTTGAACCGCCTGACAGTGATATAATGAATAAACCGCCACGCAAATCCACAGAGGGATTTTTTGCAGGCGGACTGATGTCAAAAATAATTTTTCGTGGAATATTCATAGGCTTGTCAACTCTTGCATCATTTGCAGTTATAATGCGAATGGGCGGAACTGTTGAAGCAAGCAGAACAGGTGCATTGATAACACTTGTAATGTCACAGCTTATTCATGTATTTGAATGTAAATCCGAAAAACATTCAATATTCGGCATAAATATATTTAACAATGTAAAGCTTATATTTGCCGTTATGGTATCATTTATAGCACTTGCTGTAGCTGTGTTTGTCCCTCAGTTGCAGGGTATATTTCAGACAGTATCGCTTGACTCAAATCAACTGCTTACTGCACTTGGATTCAGTGTTGCCATACCTGTTATAAGCGGAATCTTTGGTAATTTCGGAGCTAAAAGCCGTGATTAATCCAAAGGAAAATCTATATATATTTTTACTAAGCACAACTGTAAAAGGTTGTGCTTTTGTTTTGAAAAAATTATGCTTTTTTCCATAAAAAAAAAGAGAAATTACCTTAAAAAAAAGTTGAGTGAAAGAAAACAAATTGACTTTTGGAAAAATATGCGTATAATATAATTAACAACAGGAGATAAAACAAAAACAATAAAGAATCTTCGATACTAACAATTTTATTTGGCGAACTTATCAATTTAAAAGTTGCCGAAATAAGAAAGGGCGGAATATTATGAAAGAATCAATGAAAAAATACGGTTTAAAGAGAACTCTTGCTTTTATATCAGCATTATCAATTATAGGAAGTTATTCACAGACAATCGGTGCATTTAAATCTTTTTCATACAATACTATTTCAGCTGCTGCAACAGATGACAACAATAATGAGAATGTAACTTCGGAAAACGACAGAAAGTACAGCAGAATTGATATTGAGATTTCAAATGAGTGTGATTTCAAAAATGATGTAAATTGTACAGTAAGTGTATTCAAAGTAAATTCAGACGAAACAGAACCAGCTATATTGAAAGATGAACCACTTACAGTCAAAGGAGAAAAGAAATCAGTAGCAAAAACAACTACAAATTATATTGAAAACGGTACATACATTGTTGAGATTCATGCTCCTGGTTTCAAGACGTTCAGACAGGAAATATCAAATTTTGATAATATGGTATGCACATTAAATGTTACACTTGGTTTTCAGTATGGTTATGATTATACACCTGTATATAAATACGATGAAAACGGTAAACAATTATTTAATTCTGACGGCGAACCTGTATTAGATGTTGCTAATGATAAACACCCTGGAGCTATGACTATCGGCGATGTAAACGGCGACGGCAAAATCACAAAAAGAGACGAAGAACTTCTTCTTGAAGCTATTGACTATTCTGTCAGAAATAATGGCGAAGTTAAAGTTGAACTGCAAGATAATGAAGTACTCACCAGCGATTTGAACTATGACGGTGTAACAAATTTAGCTGATTTGACATTCTTTACAAAAGGCTATCTTGATACAAGAGATTGGAGCACATATGCAAGCGTTACAAAAGTACTATCAGAAAAATATAAACTTGCTTCTGTAAAAAGTGCAAAGCCTATTGAAGGCACGGTAAGCAAAGGTGCTGATATAAAGGATTTGTTGAAAGCTTCAACCAAATCAAGCAATAATGACAATACAGATACTGCAAGTGATGCAGGATTGGAAGTGGGATTAGAACCAGAGCAAGTGCCTGTTTTAGATGAAAATGGAAAACCTGTTGTAGATGAAGAAGGAAAACCTGTAATGGAAGTTCCTGATATTTCAGACACATACCCTGTAGGTCTTTCTATTGAATTTGATGAAGACGTTTCATTTGAAAAATTAAACTTAGGAACAAACTTTGAAATTGGCGAGTTGGTAATTGAAGCTGATGGTGAAGAAAATATTGAAGCTTCTTTTGAGGAAGGTGTTGCGCATCTCAGTGAAAGCAATGTATCTACTGATATTGATGAAAACGGCAATATCTCACTTGATTTAGGAAATCAGATAGCAGTCAAGAAAATCACTATCAAGATTACAAAGGCAAAAAATGCAAAGCTTGCACAGATTGCAACAGTTGAATTTCTCAATGGCATGGAAGAACGTATAGCTCCTCCTGCTATCGATTATCCGTTGAATGTTAAAGTTGTACAGGATTGCAGTGTAAGGGATAAAGATGCAAAAATTATGGCAACATGGGACCCTTGCATAAACGTAGAGGGATATGAATTTGAAGTATCAACAAGTTCAGCTACAAAGGCAGACGGCAGTTTTGCTTCAACTATACCGGGTGTACAGAACACAATAGTTGATGTTCCAGAGTTTAAACTTCAGTCAGAACACGGAAACTTCAAACTTATCAAGATAAATACAACATATTATGTTCATGTTCGTTCTGTAGCAGATGATTACAGAAGTAAATGGTCTGATTATGCAGAAGTTACTACAGTATCAAACAGTGTACCTGATAAGCCCGATTATGTTAATGCTAAAGGCGGTTACAGAAGTCTTAACGTTACATGGGGTTCTGATAATACAAACACAACTCAGGGTTATAAGCTTTACTATAAAAAATCAGACGAAAGTGATTATCAGGAAATCGATGTCGGCAAAACAACGGGCTATACGCTTACAGAATTAGAAAGTTTAACTGAATATGAGGTTTATGTAATAGGTTATAACGGAAAAGGCGAAAGCCCTGAGTCAGTTCATTCTTCAGCATCAACAACTGATTTGAATCTTGCCGATATGCCGAAATACAATGTGATTAACCGTGACGAAAACGGAAATCCCGGAAGTTCACACATTGTTTCTGTTATAAGATACGGCGGCGAAATGGTAGACAGCCCGCTTGATGCAGATGCAGACAATACTGCATGGGGCGTTGTTGACGGCGATAAGGAATCCTATTATAAAAAAGCAGTAAATTACGACGGCGGCTGGAACTGGCTGGGTGGTAATGGTCTGACATATACTTTCGACCAGGCATATACAATGGATACAATCGGTTTACTTACAGTAAATACAGATATATCATTCTCACATATCATATGGTGGGATGAGAACGGAACTGAACACAATGAATGGAACGGCAGTTGGGATTATACCAATTTCGCTAACGGACAAAACGATGTAAAGGGCAGAAGATATTACCTTTTAAAGCTTCCAAAAGCAATAACAGCAACTAAAATCCAGATTGGTACAGGACGCTGGTCTTCTCCTAATACTGTTGCAGAAGTATATTTCTATAAGTATGATACACTTATGGACGAAGTTATGGCTCTCTATGAAGATGATTTGCATACAGTTCTGAAAAAAGACGTTACACAGGAAACAATTGATGCTTTACGTGTAAGAATAAATGCTCCCGACGAGTTTGGCGAAATCAATCCTAATAAAGAGGCTCAGGAGCGTGAACTTGGAACAGCTGAAAAGATACTTAATGCTAAACAGATTAGCAAGCCAATAGTAATCCATAACACAATTACCACAAGCGACCCGATTGGAGAAGGTAAATCACGTAACTACAGTGGACTAAACGCATGGCAGCCTCTTGGTGTTTCAATCGGTGTAAACACAGAAGTAACAATTTATGTAGGAAGCCCGACAAAGAAAACAGGAGATGGCACAGATTTACGTCTTATCGCTACACAATACAATTCAGAATCAAAAAAATTAAGCATAAATGGTGCTAATCTCAAGGTCGGAGCAAATACATTCCAGCTCACCGCAGGTGATATGGCAGGTGCTGAAGCAGGCGGCGCACTTTATATTCAGTATCAAAGCAACAGCGATTCAAATGTACAGTATTCAGTACGTGTAACAGGCGGTTCAGAAGTTCCGATTCTTGACCTTTACAAGGTAACTGACAGAAAAGAACGTCTCAGCAAAGCAGCTGAATATATAGAGGCTCTTGACAAGTACGTTGACAACATGGAAGAAGAACACAACAGAGTTCACAAGGGTGCAATATACAATGGTCAGAAAAACAAAAAACTTGATTACGACTATGACCCACAAACCTGTATTTTAGGTGCTACCGATATTCTTTGCGATACAATGATGTATTCTCTCCCTGCTCCTCAAATTCTTGCAGGATTAGGAAAAGGCACAGCTGAACAGCGTGCAGAAACACTCATTACTTCAATGGAATCAATGGAAGACATGATGAAGCTTTTCTATCAGCACAAGGGTATGAGTGCAGATGCTACAGACGTAGTAGACCGTATTCCTAACAAGCATCTCAATATCCGTTATCAGAGAATGTTCTCAGGTGCATCAATGTACGCAGCAGGCGATCATATTGGTATCCAGTGGGGTTCAGCACCTTCAATGGTTAATTCTAAAGGTGTAACAGCTGACAAAGACGGCAAATACGTAAGTGGCAGTTACTTTGGTTGGGGAATTGCTCACGAAATCGGTCACTGTCTCAATGATTCAAGCTATGTTGTAAATGAAATCACAAACAACTACTATGCACTTCTTGCACAGTCACAGGATAAAAACGAAGGTTCAAGACTTAATTACACAAATATTTTCAAGAAGACAACTTCAAACATAAAAGGAAACGCAGACCAGGGAACACAGCTTGGTATGTACTGGCAGCTCCACCTTGCTTATGATAAGCCTTACAACTTCAAGACTTATGATACAAATGCAGAAATACTTGACAACCTTTTCTATGCAAGAATGGACACATATTCAAGAAATCCTTCAAAAGCTCCTGCACCTGGTGGTATATCTCTTACACTCAGTGGCGGAACAGACCAGCAGCTTATGCGTCTTGCTTGTGCAGCAGCAGAAAAAAATGTTCTTGAGTTCTTTGAACGCTGGGGCAAAACTCCTGATTCAGTTACAAAATCCTATGCTTCACAGTTTGCAAAAGAAACAAGAGCAATCATGTATGCAAATGATGATTCACGTATTTACGCAATGACAGGCACAAGCTCATTGGTAGATGAAAAAGGCGAAAAAGTTTCAGTAATAGACGATGTTAAGGTAAGCGTTGGTACTGGAACAGAATCAAACAAGGTTTCACTCACAATAAACGTTTCTGACAAGATTAATGCAAAAGACATTCTTGGTTATGAAATAATCCGTTGCACTATATCAAACGGAGATGTTAAAGAAACTCCGGTAGGATTTGCAACAAGCAAGACATTCACAGATACAGTTACATCACTCAACAACCGTACAGTATCATACAAGGTTACACTTATTGACCAGTATCTTAACCGCTCAGTAGTATTTAATACAGATATGGTAAAAATCCAGCACGACGGAAGTCTTGACAAGACACATTGGAGCATCAGCACAAGCAATCTTTCAGCACCATCAATCGTTAAAGAAGCTACAGAAGAACTTCCATGCTCACATACAATAGTTGACCCTGCTAAAGATGCTGTTGATGATAGTCTTGAAACAGTTTACACTCCAAAAGTAACAAACAAAGAAGCTGAAATAATTCTTAACTTCAATGAATCACTTGTAGTAACAGGAATGAAGTACACAGCAGGAGATAAAGACAATTCTATAAGCGAATATAACATCTATGTAAAAGGTAACTCAGAAAATGAATGGATAAGCGTAGCAAGTGGAACATTCAACGGAAGCAGTGTTGTTTACTTCTCTAACACAGACAACAAATACATCAGCACTTATGACACAACAGCAGTTAAGCTTCAGATACTCAATCAGAACGATAAGAACATTTCAATTGCAGAACTTGACGTTCTTGGTGTAACAGGCGATAACGTTGATTTCCGTAAAGACGGTGAAACAGCAGAAGCAGTATTTGGTATTCTTTCAGAGGATTACAGATACGGCACAAATAAAGATGATATTATCCGTGAAGGTTCTCTCGTATTCACAGGCTCATATAAGGGCAACCCTGCTTACAATGCAGTTCTTCTCTTTGATGAAGAAGGATATATAGTTGGCAGAACTAATGAGGATAACTATGACGATGATGATGAATATGAAGAAGGCAAAGCACAGCAGATAATTTTGGCAGATGTTCCAGACGGCTCACTTATTACAGACGTTTCAAACGGAACATGGATTTACTGGATTAATCCGGAAGATATTTCAAATATGGTATGGCCAAAGAAAGTTCGTGTTGAGCTTTACAGAGTAAACGATGCTTCAAATAATGAAGGTCAGCGTATGGTAAGCGATTCATTATTTGAAACAATATCATCTCAGAAGGAAATGTCCTCTATTACACTCGGAGGCAAGAGAAAGTATACTACAACTACAGAAGATACTACAGAAAGCACTACAGCAACTGATACAGAAACTACTACAGTAACCACTATAGAGACTACTACAAAAGATACTACAGAAGTTACCACAGAAAGTAGAGAGACAGAGGTAACGGAAAAGGAGTAAGTTATGTTAAAGAAAGTTTTAGCAGGTACAGCAGTAGCTGTAATGATAGCTTCATTAAGTCCTGTAATAACAGTGGCTAATAACATGGGAAACGGTGGCACTATTGCCACCACTCCCTCAACACTTCAAAGTGATGTTACAATAAATGAACACAGCGGAGAAATAACATTATATTCTCCTGGAGCTGTTAATGAATCAGTTACTACTTTGCGTTTGAATCTTACATCAGATGAAGAATTTGAATTTGATTTCTGCCCGGGTGCTGAAAATAAATTTGATATTTATTATGCAAATAACGTAGACTCAAAAAATATAAACATCTATATATACAGAAAGAAGCAGCTTTTTGATGAGAACAGTGCAGTTGTTATAGGTAATGTAAGTAATCCTGCTGCTGTTAAAGCAGAAATTGTTGAATATGTTTCAGGCAATTGCGTTATTACATTAGATAATGAGTTAAGAACATATTTTTCTGAATCTGATGGAGTTGAAGAAAAATTCCAAAATCTCAATTATAGTTTAGTCACAACAGAAACCACAACAACTATAACCACTACAACAACTACTACCACAACAGAAGAAGCTGTAACAACTACAACAGAAGAAACTACAACAACTACAACAGAAGAAGCTGTAACAACTACAACAGAAGAAATTACAACAACTACTACCACAACAGAAGAAGCTGTAACAACTACAACAGAAGAAACTACAACAACTACAACAGAAGAAGCTGTAACAACTACAACAGAAGAAATTACAACAACTACTACCACAACAGAAGAAGCAACAACAATGCCAACCACAACCACAACAACAGCAACAACAATGCCGACAACAACCACAACTACATCAACAACAATGCCAACCACAAACACAACCACAGCAACAACAATACCAACAACAACTATAAATACAGCAACAACAATACCAACCACAACCACAACAACAGCAACAACAATGCCGACAACAACTACAACCACAGCAACAACAATACCAACAACAGC
>JAIDTI010000043.1 GCA_029060755.1 Ruminococcus sp.
ATATATTATAGTGAATTTTTATGACGTTTGTAAATAGGAAACATTTTGTTAAAACAAAAAAATATATTTAAACATATTTACTTTATAAGATTTTTAATGTATAATTTAAGAATAGAGAGATTTTCTGTGTTGATTGCGGTGGAAAATCCGCAAAATAAAACATGGAGGTCTCAGGCTATGAGTAAAAAAAAATTTCCGTCTGGAGGACGGAACACAAGTAACAGGTGACATCAAGGTTTACAAGGCTTATGCAAGCAGCCGTAACAAGGAACGCTATCTGAAACGCACGCAGAACAAGTATGTTGTTTCTTCTCTTGATGAGCAGCAAGCACAAGAAGTTACCGACAATATCAATGTTGAAGAAGTTGTAGAACATCAGCAGGAAGTGCTTCTGCTCCGCAGGGTAATCAGGAAGCTGAACGCAAGGGAACAGGGTATCATTATTGATTATTTCTTCAATGACTTTTCTCTGAGAAATCTTGCAAAGAAGTACGGAACAAGTCACACCAAAATCAGCAGCGAAATTAATGACGTGTTATCCAAACTCAAGCAATACATAACAGACAAAAACAGTTAATTATGTTTGGCTATATCGCTGAATTTATATTAAATTTCTGTTAAAACCGGCGATTTGCCATTACAAACGTCAAAAAATTTCACTATATATTATAGAGGGGTATTTTCCTCTCTTAAAGCCACACTAAAAACATACTTTGTATCTTGACAAATATTGTGATGTGTACATCATAATCATATAGATTAATTTTGCAAGTGACAATGAATAATCGGTGTCCGCCATGACTTCCTGTTTTGTCGGGAGATAAAATAAACAACTATGAACCTTATCTGATTTCTTTGAACAATTAGTATAAGGCGATGTTAAGGAACGAGCGACAGTCCGTCATATAAATGACTGCTCTGAATGTCAAAGGAGCAATCGGACAAGCCGTGATTATTCTTATAATGATACTTCCGTGTTGAACGCTTCACCGCATTGCACGGCTCACCCACAGGTATGGGAATGAGGTGTTGAAGTTATTTTCAATTACCTATGAACGGTCACTTGACAACTGACCGACTTGCAATTTAGTCTAAAAAAAATCTAAGGAGTTTTTACCCCTATGGAGAAAGAAAACCAAAAAGAAAACAACAGCAATAAATGTGTCAATACACCAAAAATAGAAGTGCATACATACACTATAGGAGATATTAATTTTACCGTTCGTCTTATCAACAAAAATCAGAATCCTGAAGCTGTTCTAAAACGTTTAAAACAGGTAGCAATTAATCATATGAACATAGAAAATTAACAGATTTTTAATGCTCCCAAAGTCAAAAAGTTGTATAATATATGTGTACAATATTTTTGTTGTCGGAGCGTATCAAATGCAAAATAGTTTTTTGCACCGGAGGATTTTTGATATGAACGATAACAATATAACGAATGAAAAAATTACTGCTCTTTACTGCCGTCTTTCTCGTGATGATGAGTTGGAGGGAGAAAGCAACAGTATCACCAATCAGAAGAAAATTCTGCTTAAATATGCAGAGGATAACGGCTTTGAAAATTGTGAGTTTTATGTTGACGACGGTATCAGCGGAACAACATTCAAGCGACCTGATTTTCAGAGAATGATTACCGATTGTGAGGATAAAAAAATCGGAGCGGTCATTGTAAAGGATATGTCACGCTTCGGAAGAAATTATCTTGAAGTTGGATACTATACCGAGATATTTTTTTCGGAAAATGGTATCAGATTCATTGCCGTGAATGACGGAGTTGACAGTAGCAAGGAGAGTGATGATTTTACGCCTTTCCGCAACATCATAAACGAATGGTACGCAAAGGATATAAGTAAAAAAATCAAGTCATCTCTGAAAAGCAAGGGTATGTCGGGCAAGCATATTAGCCGTTGTGTTTACGGTTACAAGCCGGGCAAGGACAAGCAGGACTGGATTATTGACGAGCCTGCGGCAGCGATTGTCAGAAAGATTTATGAGATGTTTATTGACGGTCAGGGAGTAAATTCAATTGCAGCCCATTTGCAAAAACAAGGCATTCTTACTCCCGTTGAATATGCAAAGTCAAACGGCAAGTATCAGACATGGGATACGTTTGGTCACCACTCTTGGTGTGCCTCAACGGTTTCCAAAATTTTACACCAACAGGAGTATGTGGGAGATACGGTTAATTTCAGAACACACAAGCCGTCCTACAAGTCCAAAAAGCAAGTTAAGAACAGCAAGGAAGATTACATGATATTTCCAAACACTCATCCTGCAATTATCAGCAGAGAGCAGTTTGAAGTTGTTCAAAGACTAATGGAAACAAGGAAGAAAGTTTATGCGGATAAAACACCTGACCCTCTTAGAGGATTGATAATATGTGCCGACTGTGGTGCGAGATTGTATCTGCAAAGACAGTTCAACCGCAAATATTCTCATCTTGACTGTTACTATTGCGGAACATATAAACGCTCTCAGGACGTATGTACAAATCACAGAGTTCTCGTTTCCTGCATTAACGATATTCTTCTTAATGAGCTTCGTTACATTACAGATATGGCGAACAATAACTTAGAGGAATTTACAAAACTTCTGCAAAAAAATTCCGAAAAGACTAACAATGTAAATCGTACTTGTCTGAAAAAAGATAAAACTGCTTGTGAAAAGCGAATTGGAGAAATCGACCTGATGATTAAAAAACTTTTTGAGCAGTCGGTTCACGGCGGTTTATCACCTGAACGTTTTTCTTTGCTTACTGCTGATTATGAAAATGAGCAGAGAGAATTAAAAAACAAACTTAATGACATAACAAAAAAGCTATCTGAGCTTAATGAAGCGAATGAAAGTATTGACAGATTTATTGCTGTTGCCGAAAGATACGCCGATTTTGAAGTGCTTACTCCCGAACTCATTATATCATTTGTGGATAAGATAATCGTTCATCAGATGTTTATTGATGAGGACGGACAGAAGCACCAACAAATTGACATTAAGTTCAATTATATCGGCGAACTGGAACACAACAGTTAATGAGTAAATGTATTGTTCGCTGTGTAAATTTATCTACAGATAAATGATTCTGTATAAAATGCCGTTCTTACCGAAGCCCTTGCACTTCTGTATTCATCAGGTGTCAGAAGTTCTTTTAATTCAATGTATTCTTTTGACCATTTTTCATTACGTTCATCAAAAGCCTGAGTAATTCCGCCCCAGCCTACATAATGAGCAAGTATTTCCTGTTCTTCAGAAGTTGCAATGCGGTTTTCTTTTTCAAGTGTTTTCAGCGTTTTTATAGCTTCAACATTAGCATGATATTTGGACTTTGCACCGCTTTCAACAGAAAAATCTTCACTGAAACGATAATTTATTTTGTTATTATTCTCAATAATATCAGAATTTTTATCAATATCAGAATTTTGTGTTTTCTTTTCAGAAGTTATAGGAACTGAACTGCCAAAAAATGAAAGCTGTTCATCATGGGTAATATCATTATTTTCTGACGATACCGCATTTTCCTGAATCGGAATATTGTATTGAGCAAGATTTACAGTTTCAAAGCTGACATTATTATCTGTTCTGTTGCTTTCGTCAATACCGCCAAGTCCGTTGTTTACAGTATAGACTAAAGCCGTATTGTAATCAAAGTCCATTTCAACAGAGAACGTGAATTTGTCACTCTGCTGTATTTCAGCGTATTCAGCCATTGAAATATGTTCACCAACCAACATGAGATTATAGAACGGTCTTTCACCTCCTGCAATTGCAAGCAGTTCATCAATAGTTTTGTTGTTAATCTTGTAAAAACGTTCTTCATCATGCTGTGAAATTTTGTAGAGTGCCTGTTTTTCGCCTAAAAAAGCGGAAGTTAATGTATTAACCTCCGCTTCATTCGTTATACGTAAATAAGCTCTTTCATTATCACTTCTTCTGCTGTCATCTGATAGCTGTTCATTCTGCGAACCCATTCCATCTGGTCTTTGGCTTTCAGTTCTTCGTTCGTACCCTCTGCTGCTGCCATTTTCTGCATTATGTCCTCTTTCATTCTGTATGCCTGTTCGTCCGTTTCTATCAGATGTGCTGTCAGTCTGTTCGACAGAAGCAGTTCCATGTATGTCACGTCCTTGTGTTCTTTCAGATACTGTTCTCTTGCTCTGCCGAATCTGCCTATCTCTATCGGTTCGTTGTCCTCCTCGAAGAACGGAAGATATGTCTGCGTTTCTTCGTCCAGAGTGTACACTATTCCATTCTTGATTTTCTTCTTTGGCAATTCGTTCATTTTCATTACTCCTTTTCTGATTTATTAGCATTCCTACAACTTTTTCAACCTGTCTTACAGCTGTATTTGCTGCCTGATTCAATGTCTGTCCGATTAATGCAGTAAATCTGCTGTCAAATTTGTTAAGTGAAGAAAAAGCATTTTCGGAAAGAATAGAATCTAAATTATAGCCACAGCGTTTCAGCGTGATGTATATAGCACTTTCATTGATAAGCTGTGAAAAAGCATTTTTAATTTCAGCCGTATACGGAACATTCAGTTCTCTGCACTTTTCTTTCAGTTTTTCATTGTATACTGGCAGATACTTTTTTACCGCAAGTTCAGCAAGTTTTACAAGTCCATCAGGTGGATTTTCGGAAATGCCAAAACGATTTCTAAGCATTTCTGCAACTGTCTCTTTGTGCTGTTCCGTCATTTTCCAAAGGTAATCTTCGGGATTTTTTGACTTTCCATTGACTCTTGTTTCGGTATCTTCAACAGCATAGACATAGTAAAGTTTTCTTGAATCACGGTTTAACAGTGCAATTCCTTCTGTACCTCTCTTTATATGACGGTTCATTTTCTTTTCAGATGTCCAGAACTCAAAACTTGCACAGGCTTTTGTTTCAGGTCTCTGAGCATGAATCAGGAGCTGTTCATCAAAGCTGTATTTGTACATCGCTGAACATGAATCAAGGAATTTTCTCCAGTTTTCACGATTCTGAACAATACTGCTCAATGATGCTTCCACAAGCTGCTCATATTTTTCATACTTTGTTTGCAAATTTATTCTCTCCATTTCTATGATAACACTTTAAAGCATAAAAGTCAAGCGCAAATTCTAAATTTCTGAAATTTTTTATTGACACATTTACGCATTGGAAAAGAAAAGAGCGGCACTTCCATTATTTCAATCATTTATTCCAATCTGCACAAAATTCAAACAGGCAGCTTCTCCATAATATACCTTTTATGTTATTCATAAATTTTATTAAGGAATTTCAGGAAGTTCAGTAATCATTTTTGCCTTTTTCTTGTTTTTTCACTTTGTCAAGATATTTTCCGAATTTTAACTATTTGTCATTTTATAGTCACATTTGTTAATGTTTCCGATGTACTTCCGCAGACAATATCTTTTTGTATTCCGCCAGTAACAGTTGCATTCTCAAAAGTGATATTGCGTATATCGCTTCCGCCTATGCCAATAAATCCTGCATAATAATAGCCGTTACCCTTAATGTTCATATTTTTTATTGTATAGCCGTTTCCATCAACAGTACCTTTGAACTTGTTACCAAGACCTGACATAGGCTGATAACCCATAGGAACCCATTCATAGCTGTCAAGGTCAATATCGTTTTCGAGCGTAACTGAGCATTTGAATCCCGATGCATTCACATACCATACAACAGAGGCAAGCTGTTCGGGTGTTGATACTCTAAAATCAGGAGCATTTGCCATTGCCCATTCCTTGTCACATAAATTCATTATATCGCCTGTATTATAGCCACGTTCCCAGTCAGAAACATATGAAAGAATATTTACTTCTTTTTTGTATTCCGTCCTGTCTTTACCCCAGTAGTTAGTCCATTCGATATTGTCAACAAGAACATAGATTCTGCTGTCCTCAACACCAAAAGTAATCGTATTATTTTCAGTATCAATTACAGCATCATTACATCTGTAATATCTCTGAAAAACTTTGTCATAGCTTAATAAAGCAAGATTATTTTCATCAACCCATCTGAGTTCATCTTCATTGTAGTACATGACAGCACTTGCATCAGATACATCTTCATCAAGAGTGAATTTTATCGGAGTTCCGACAAGTCCAACAGTACCACTTGTCATTACATCAATTCTGTACATATCACGGATTTCGGACTTGTATTCAAGTCTGCCAGAACAGTCGGCAGTGAGGTCAACGGAATAGATTTCGGGTTTTTCCCTGTTACTGATTTCTTTGGTAATCGTCTGTGTTCTTACACTTGTATCAACGTAATCAAATTCAAAAGAATACTCCTTATTGGCTGTGAAAGTGAAAACAACGCTTGAATCTTTCCACTCAATCGTAAAATTATCTTCATCGCTGAACGGCATATATACAGTATCAGTGCCTGTGATTTCAAGTTCCTCAAGAGTTTCATAGTGGTCGAAATTACGGTAAAATTCGATTTCAGTAACGCCGTCCCTGTATTTATATTTTCTTGCATTCTGTTTTACAAAAACAGTCTGTTCACCATCTGGAGACGTGAATTCAAATACATTGTTTTCATTAATTTCAGGCATAAACAGTTCGTACATAAAGTCCCAGCTTCTTTTTTTGCTGTTCCATGATACTTTTTCCGCATGATAGCGTGATTTCGGCACCGTAACCTGCAAAAGAAGCGGAGTTTCAATCTGTTCACACTCATGGAAAGTATCATAATTGTCAGTGTAATCAATATTCAGCGTATTGCTGTCATAATAAATCTTACTGATATTATACATAACAGACTCACAATGATTCTGACTGACAGGTTTCATGAGAAGTACATTATCCTGAAAGTAGATGTCATTGTATTTCTCTGTATACGCTGTGTAGTCGCTGTAAGAAATGCTGTCAAAGTATTCCGCAAGTTGTGCGGACGATGTGATTATATAGTTATTTGCTGTTGTTTTATAAAATCCGTCCGTTTCATTGACCGTATCAACGCACCATGAAATTTCGTCATGGATTTCATCGGGGTTTACAAGATAATCACGCATGATTATAAAATCGAAAACATCAATTTCTCCGTCAAGATTAAGGTCAGCAGTACTCATGATGTCGGTGTTTGCAACAATAAATTTTTCATCTTGTGAAAATGAACCAAGCATATACTGCTGCATTAATACAGCATCAGCAATTGAAAAATCGTCGTCGCCGTTTATATCGCCTGAACAAAATGTGCCTTCATAATTGATAAAGAAAAGATTGTCCCATGCATTTGCCTGAACTGAAACCGCTGCTGCTGTGCAAAGTGAAACTGCCGCCGTAATCATAAGTCCCTTGAATTTTTTCATGTTATTTTCCTCCTGTAAAATTGGTTTTAATTGCCTTTATATATAAAACAACGTACCACAAATGGAAAATGAGCAGAAAAATTGTGAACTTTCTGTAAACATATTATTGAAAAGACTGCCGATTCAATCAGCAGTCTTTTTATTGTTAATTCATATAGGAAAGTACTTCGGTAACCCAACCGTATTCGTCTTTGTAGGTATCATCCCATGAATAGGAGTACGAAATATCGGCATCTTTCAGGAGCTGTGCATTTTCGGGAGTATTTCTGAGATAGAAGTCCTAATTGTTTCTTTTAGTCCCGTTAAATATCTTGATTATGTGTTTTCTCTGTAATAAGTTACAGAACGGTTACAATCATTGTTGGATTGGGTAAGGAGAAATTTTCATGTGTATGGTCTAAATTTTTTCAGAACATTCATTCTTTTGTATTTCTTATTCTATTGTAGTAATATATATAGAATATACTATCTGTAATAACCATTAATATTCTTTTTTCAGATGTAGTTCTGTTAAGTTTATTATGATGATTGGGTACTAAGATATAGACTTTAGTTTCAGGGACTACCCCTGCCTGAAAAATTTTTCAGTTTCTCTTGACAAATCAGTAAAAAAGTGTTATCATTAAGTTTATATTTGGTACTGTTTTTTAACAGTTTAATGCCTGTCCGATTGTACTTGCTATGCAGTCGGGCAATTTTTTTGCAATATTTATTAATCTTACCTTTTACAAAGAAAATTATCTGATAGTGATTGTCAACATAAACACGTCTGTTGCTTCTGGATTTGCGTCTGCTCTTTACGATGAATTTCATTGCTTCAAGTTCTGAGATGATTCTTATGACAGTTTCACGCTTTATGCAGGTATGTGCGGAAATGTCATTATAGCTGTTCCATGAGTTTCTGAGCTGAGTGCTGTAGCTTTTGCAGAGGAAAAGATATATCATCATCTGATATGGTACAAGACAACCGAAGACGTGCTTGTCCACAAAAAAGAAGCTGTCATTTGTCGGCAGCTTCTTTACTATATATGTGTATGTTCCTTTTTGTCTGTTAGTCTTTATTTCACGTTTTAAAGGCTTTACAAGTTTCTTTTCAGCAAGACGTGTAATTATCTTGCTTACAGTCTGAATGGCTTTTATACCGCATTTCTGAGCGATTGTTGACTGTTTTACCTTAATTGCAGATGCACCGTCAATCGTTGAAGTTTCTGACGGCAGACTGCACAGATATGCATATAATGTCATTTCCTGTGCAGATAATTTTAAGTCAAATATCTTGTTGCTTAATCTGAATACGCTCATTTTACTGCTCCTTTCTTTAAAAATTAAAGCACTCGTTTTAATGCGAGTGCTTTTTGCCTGATTATTTAATTAGATATTCATTAAGTTCGCTTATCCATTCAGGAATTTTTCCACCTTTGGTTATAAGTGAACCATTTTTATACTCTGCTTTTTCAGCAAAACCATTCTCATTGTCAAAGAATACAGCTTCATCACAATAGGGAAGAATTTTAGCCAAATCCTCAAATCGTTTATTATAACGACGTTCAACGTCCTCTGTGGGAATGTCATGTCCGCCTTTTGAAACACGGTTTTTTATACGGCTTATACTTTCAGCAGAAGAACTTACTCCCACATAATACAAGCGGATAAAGTAATTCAGTTCACGGGCTTTCTGAATAGTTTTCAGCGTGCGTACTCCTGAAAGAGTTGTTTCCTGAGTGAAATTAAAACCCTTTTCAAGACATTTTTCAATACGTTCAACAGCAATTTTACCGCCTTTTATACGGTTTCCACCAATTTCAGCTGTTATTTTATCAGTATCAATTATAATGCCTAAATCAGTATTTTCGGCTGATAAAACTCCTGAGAGACTGCTCTTTCCGACTCCGTTTACACCGCCTATTATTGTATATATCTTCATTTATACTCCTTTTAATACGTCTTTACTATCAATTTCAGTTTTATCATAGTCTATTTTGAAATAATCAAGAATAGCTTTCATTGTGTCCTGCATCGTCAGGCAAGTGTCAATCAAATAACCTTTTTCACCGCCGTTCTGCCACTCTTTCATACCACGATAATAAAAGACTTTGTAAACGTCCTCAATGAAAAAGGGGACAATATCGTATTTCAGACACTCTTTGAACATCAGCAGTCTGCCAATTCTTCCATTACCGTCATAGAATGGGTGTATTTTTTCAAATTCAGCGTGAAAATCAAGTATATCATAAAGTTTTACCGAATCGAGAGCATTATATGACGTAATCAGCTTGTTCATTGCTGATGCAACATCTTCGGGAGCTGTTGTTTCCATATTTCCTGCAAGATTAGGATATTTTTTATAACCGCCTATTACTGCTTCGGGACTTTCTGCACTCAATGTTCCATTTTTCAGAGAATAATGCAGCTTTTTGATATATTCTTCACTTAAAGACTCTCTGAATGTATCTAAGATAATATCAAAACATCTGAAATGGTTTATAGCTTCAAATATATCATTTACCCGTGCAGGTTCTATGCCGACAGTCTGAGTTTCGTAGATATAGCGTGTCTGGTCGTGAGACAGCTTACTGCCCTCAATATGATTTGAATTGTATGCAAAATCGACTTGCAGTTTATTATAAACTCCGCCTTTTATGCCGTTGATTTTTTCATAAAGAAGAACATCAATCAGACTTCTTGCCATTAAAATCACCTCTGTTTTATTTACACCAACCAAAAAAAGTTTGACAGATATAATTATAGTATAACATATTATTGGCATAATTTCAATACTTTATCTTATTTTTTTAAGGCATTTGTTTTTTTATGCTCAGGCGGAGACTTTGTTATGTAGGCAATAAGCTCCCCATTCATATCGTTTGTTTTAAGAATATGATTTACCGTCTTATATCCAAAAAAAGCATATTTTTTACAATAATTTTCTGCCGCTTTCTGTCCTGATGCATCATTGTCAAGAACAAAATGTATCTCCTTAATATCAGGATGCGACTCAAGAAAAGATTCAAGTGCAACATCAGATGTTCCTGAAAGACTTATTCTTGTGTGGATTTTCCATGCTTCAGGATTATGAGTTATATGATTTGCCATTGTTGCATGACTTAACAAGTCTATCGGAGCTTCAAAGACATATAGCTTTGACTTATTCAATCCCTCAATCGAAAATGGATAGCGTTTGTCACTACCGTTGCAGTCGCCTTTATATGATATACTGCTGTTTATACCTCTGATACAGGCAAATTTAGGTTCTTGTTTTTCGTCCAATCCCACAAATACAGCATTATAGCGAATATCCTGATAAATTTTTTTGTCCGCTATCATTTGCCTTATTATATTATCGTCTATCATTCGTTCTTTGTTAAGATAGTTATATACTTTTGAATTTTCGTTTGCAGATTCAGGAAGAAGCAAATATTTTTCCTGAAAAAAAGGAGTATTTGAAGTATATACTGCTTTTGCCGACATACATATTACCTGACTGCCTGAAAGTTCAAGTACAGCTTCCTGAAAACTCAGTTCCATTACATTCTGAAGAAAAGATATTGCATCACCGCCATGAGTTCCATTGCTCCAGCGTTTCCAGCCACGACGATTTTCAAAAACTGAAAGACTTGATAAATCTCCTGGAAATTTATCTTTTACTTTGATTTTATATCCGTTTCCTGTTTTATTGATTTCATATCCTCTGTTCATAAGATAATCAACAAGGTCTACACTTTTAGCCCGCTCTACTTGTTCTTTGGTTACCTGCATAATATTTCTCCTTTTCTATAGTAAAAACAGGACTATGTCAGTCCTGTTTTTCTGATTTTTTGTGAAGTATCGGGTCATCTGTACGTCCAACAAGATAGTCAAGGCTGATATTAAAGTAATCAGCGATTTTAATAAGTGTTTTTCCATTTGGAATTGTATCACGGTTTGTCCAATTTGAAATTGTATTCTTTCCAAGATGAAGTTCCATTAAAAATTGCGTTTTTGATATTCCATTGTATTCCAAAAGATAATATATATTTTCAATAAATTTTGTCATAAAATTTACACGGAAATCAATTTTCAAAATTTTGACAAGCATGATATAATAAAAATATGAAAAATAACGGAATAACAGAGTATT
>JAIDTI010000044.1 GCA_029060755.1 Ruminococcus sp.
GTTAAATGGAAATTAAAACATCAGCTTAATGCTTCTGTCTGTCATTGGAACGCCCACTTTTTACAACTGTAATACTTACATTTTGCTATCTCTATCACAGCAGATGAAAAACTGGTATACTGATGAAATTTTTGCTGTAATGAGCGAGGGTTCGTGCAATTACGATTTTTATATCGTATCATCAAAATTTGACTGGTTCATTGCTGTAAGTGATATGGAAGATAATGCTATATTATATAAAAACAAGGAGAAAAAATAATGTATCTGCAAAGAAATGATGTTCGTGATTCAATAGAAAAGGCTGTCAAAGAACAGAATATCAGCAGGAAAAATTTTCACGAATCCTCAAAGCTTGAATATGAAAATATAAGACGAAAATTTTATTATTCTTTTTTTGATTATGAAAGAGGAAAAGATATTGACCTGACTAATCTTGATTATATGTATTTGAGACTTCACAAGCGACTAAAAAAATCCCCGATAATATATGAACACGACTGGGAAAAATACATTGACAATATAGCTGAATTATCCTCAACCAACGCAAAGCACTATCTTATATTAAGTCATGGCTGGGTGTATGAGGGATATATTGCAGAAATAATAAGTGTTCTGAAAAATACTGAAAAAATTGAGGACTTCTATGTTGTTTCAAAAAAATTTGATTGGCTTATAGTTCATGCTGATGATGCTGACTGTATGTTTAAATGTGAATAATACCTCCCAAAAAATTTTTCGGGAGGCTTATGTTTTTACTTATCCTTGTGATATTTCAATGAAATTATAATACTGTTATCATACAAGAATAATATTATAAAATCCTGCATATTTTTTATTAGCTAAATATATCGACAAGGAGTATTACAATGAAAAGTGCTAACCATAAAATATTAATCGGAACTTTATTTTTTGGCGGTGCTATTGCCTGTATCGGCGGAGCATCTGTTTTAAGCGAAAAAATAGCAAGCTACTCTGTACCCGCTTCAATCATATCAGAGCAAAAACTGCCGGTTATTATTCTTGATGCCGGTCATGGCGGATTCGACGGCGGTTGTGTATCAACTGAAGGAGTACCCGAAAAAGGAATAAATCTCAACATATTGCTTAAATTAAGAGATTTACTGCTCATTTCAGGCTATGAAGTAGAAGTTACAAGAGATACTGATACATCAATCCATGACAGCGGTATTGAAGGAATCGCAAATCAGAAAAGCTCTGATATGGACAACAGACTTGAACTGTTCAACAAATATGACAATGCTGTTTGTATTTCGATTCACCAGAATCAATTCACTGACCCATTTTACAGCGGTGCGCAGATGTTCTATTCAGCAACTGACAGCAGAAGTGAAAAGCTTGCAAAATCTCTGCAAAAGAGTTTTCAGAATCTACAGCCTGAAAATAAACGGGAAATAAAACTTTGCGGAAAAGAACTTTTTCTGTGCTATTACAGTGAAAATCCTACTGTTATGGTTGAATGTGGCTTTCTTTCAAATCCTGATGAAGCATCACTTCTAAATACAGATGAATATCAGGAAAAAGTTGCACTGACTATATTTTCAGGACTTAACAGCTTTATCAGCGAAAAATGATACCATATTTTCAACACGAGCAGTATTATAGTAATCCTATTTTAAAATAGAATATCAAGGATAGCGAAAACGTAATAAATAGCATCATCTAAAGAAATATTGATACATAAAAAAAATTTTATAAGGTAACAGAATGTTATACTATCAGAAAAAGCTAAATTCTAATTTGTACGAATAAGCAAATGATTAAAACAAGCCCGAAAGCAATTGAAAAACTACTTTCAGGCTTTACTTCTATATGAGTATCTTTAATAGTTCACCCATTTTTTAGTATGCTGTGATTATATTTTCAACATATTGTTTCATTTCATCTCTTGATTCAACAGCGTGAGTACCGCTGACAACCTGCCACTTTTTTTCGTCGGGCAGGCTTGCAAATTTCTGCTTTGCTTCGGGATTCATGGCAAGAGCCATTCCTAAACCAACAGGCATATCGAATTTATCCATAACATACACACTCCTTTCAGTGAAAGTATATGCTATGGTTTTTATTTTATTCAGCGGTTATTGACGTTTTCGGGATGTAAATCGTGGTGAGAAAGTCTGTTCCATGCAACCTGCTCCCACTTTGTATCAGGCTGACCATAATTGCAGTACGGGTCAATGGAAATACCGCCACGTGGTAGAAATTTTCCCCATACTTCTATATATTTCGGATTCATCAATTTAATCAAATCATTCATGATGATGTTAATGCAGTCCTCATGGAAATCGCCGTGATTTCTGAAACTGAAAAGGTACAATTTCAGCGACTTGCTCTCAACCATTTTTTCAGACGGCACATATGATATGTAAATTGTAGCAAAATCGGGCTGTCCCGTAATCGGACAAAGACTTGTAAATTCAGGACAGTTGAACTTTACAAAGTAATCTCTGTCAGGGTGCTTGTTGGGAAAAGTTTCAAGCACAGCAGGATTATAGTCATTCTGATATTTTGTATTCTGATTTCCTAATAATGTTATACTGCCTTTTTCTGCATCTGTTCTGCCTTCCATTTATTTTACTCCTTTCATAATTGGGTCGGTTACTCCGTTATCCTCAAATGCTTTTATCCTGTCACGGCAAGTTCCACATACACCGCATGGCTTGTCTCCGCCCTCATAACAACTCCATGTCAGCTCATACGGCACATCAAGTTCAAGACCCATTTTCACAACGTCTTTTTTTGTAAGATTTACAAAAGGTGCAACAATTTTAAGCTGATTTCCACTTCCTATATATATAGCTTCATTCATTGCGTTATTGAAAGCATCACTGCAATCAGGATAAGCATTTCCAGCTGAATCATCACTATGTGCGCCGTAATATATAACTCCGCAGTCGTTGGAAAGTGCAATGCTTGATGCGGATGATAAAAACAAGCCGTTTCTGAATGGCACATAGGTTGAAACAGGTTTTCCATCAGTTTTTTCAAGCTGTTCTGCATACGTTTCCTGTGGTATATCTTCATCAGATTGTGCAAGCAATGAGCAGTTGGAATCAGCAAAAATTTTCGTCAGGTCAAGTGTTTTCAGCTGTACATTATAATATTGTGCGATTTTTTCGGTTGATTTTATTTCTTTATCATGTTTTTGTCCGTAGTATATAGACAATGCAATGACATTTTCTGCTCCATACTTTTTTACGGCAAGAGCAAGACAAGTTGTACTGTCAACTCCGCCACTGAATAAAACAAGTGCTTTCATAGAAATTCTCCTTTCAGTCCCATGCTCCGCATTTAATAAGCATAATGGAATTGTCCTTTACTGAAATAAATGTATGGTCTCTGCAAAAAAGACCGCCGATTTCGATATTTTCCGCCACTGTTACGTATGGTATAACTGAATTTATTTCACTTTCTGAAACATCATTAGATTCAGCATAAAACCATATCTGATTGATTAAATATTCTTCCGTGACAGGTATCATGCGGAGTTCCTCGTAAGTTATATAAGCTGAATAAAAATCTTCAGCCTGCGTCATGTATTTCAGAAGTTCATCAGACGGAGTATTACGGAAATCTTCCTCAAACTCATTTATATAAGCCATATAAGTAAGAACAGTCTGCATATACGCCTGTTCAAAATTATCTTTTACATATCCCTTCTGAAATTTACATACAGCAACATATATTCCAATGGGATATGTTTGAAACCAATCATAATATCTTGAATTAAATTCAGCCCATTCAAGATTTACTGCAATATTTTTGTAATATTCATAATGATTGACTATATTTTTAAGAATGTCAATATACATTAGTCAAGCAACTCCTGCAAATCTTTGTTATTTTTAAATGCGCCTGTATAAGTGCGTGTTTCTGTTCGTGCGAACGGATTGCGGATTCCTCGTGCAGTCATGCAACTATGTGAGCCGACTATTTTTACTCCGACATCAGATGAGCCTGATGCTTCTGATATAATTTCCGCAATATCTCTGCCAAGTCGTTCCTGCAATTGCAGACGTTTCGCCGCCATGTCACATATACGTGCTATTTTGCTCAATCCAAGCACTCTGCCATGTGGAATATATGCAACGTTTACAGTCATATCGTACATTAATGCAAGGTGATGCTCACAATAGCTGAATACCGTTATATCTTTCATGACAACAGTTTCCTGCATATCCGAACTTTCAGCAGAAAAAGTCTTTCCGAACATCTGTGCTATTTCGTGATTCGTATATGCCGTACCCTCAAGAACTTCTTCAAGCATACCTGCAACACGTTTCGGAGTTTCAACAAGTCCCTCACGGTCGGGATTTTCTCCGATAGCTTCTAAAAGTCCACGGATATGAAATTCTATAGCTTCCCTGTCCATTTCTTACACACCTCTTTCATCAGGATTCCATATAAATTTATGCAACTGCAACTGCAATCTCACATCATTCAGCTTGTTTTCTGACATAAAATCAACAATTTCAACAGGATTTATTCTGTTAAAAACAGGACTTATATATACATGACATTTTTTTGTTAAATCGTATTCATTTATAATCTGCAATGCTTTTTCAAGGTCTGATTTACTTCCTGCCACAAATTTTACAGCATCATTTTCATTTATATAACTATAATTGTCAGCAAGCATATTTTTTTCCATATTACTGTCGGGCAGTTTATAATCAAGTGTGAAAATCGGTCGGCACGGCTTTTGACTAAGTTTAGCAATTGAAATACTGCCATTTGTTTCAATTTCAACACTGTTTCCCTGCTTTATGAGTATTTCAATCAAATCATATATATTTTCCTGTAACAATGGCTCTCCGCCTGTAAGAGTGACATTTTTTACACCCGTTTCTGCAATATATCGTGCAATATCTTCTGCTGACATCATTTCAGCCTCTGCACTCTCCGTATTCGCCCATTTTGTATCACAGTATGAGCAGTTGAGATTGCATTTTCTGAATCTGATAAATACAGCAAGTTCTCCTGCTCTTATGCCCTCACCATTAATACTGACAAATTTTTCAACTACAGCAAACATTATTACACCTCATATATAGCACAATTATCTGGAGTTTCATACACTGTCACTGATTTTACTGTAAATCCCTGTCCGAAAAGAATATCATAAAAATAATGTGCAAAATTTTCTGCTGTCGGACGAAAATTCACTTCAATAAGACGGAATTTTTCGTCATTCAAAGCCTCAACGGTTGACTGTTTAAGACTGCCTGTTTCATAAATAAGTGCATGGTCAAAATCATCTGCAAGCTGTTTTACTGCTTTTTTCAGGTCACTGAAATCAATCAGCATACCTCTTTTTTCACCTGATTCCTGCAAACTTTCGCCGTTTATCATTACTTCAACTGTCCAGCGGTGACCGTGTATATTCGCACACTTACCATTATATCCATGCAGAAAGTGCGCACTGTCAAAAGATGCTGATGTTTTAAGATAATACATATAGTTAAACTCCTTAACAAAAAATGCACCTGTAAGGACAGATGCGTAAACTGCCCATAGTTTTGTTTAATGTCAGGATTGGTGCAAACGAACTGACAACTTATTATATCAGATTTTGTGGTATTTGTCAATATATACTTGAAATTTCTGAAAAATTGTGATATAATAGGTTTAAATTAAATAAAACAAAGGAGGTTTTCAATGACTTATTATCTTATTGACTATGAGAATACAAGCAGTAAAGGGCTGAAAGGGTGCAGAAAGCTGAAAAAATGCGACCGTGTATATATCTTTTTTTCAGAAAATGCCTCCAAAATAAACCTTGACTTTTTTACTTCTCATAACAAAGCAAAAGTTTCAGCAATAAAAGTTCCTGTAAAAAAACAGTCTCTTGATATGCACATTGCATCATACATAGGCTATCTTATAGGAAAAAACAAAAAATCAGACTGCGAATTTGTTATCATAAGCAAGGACAATGACTATGATAATATAATTGAGTTCTGGAGAAAAAAGAAGTACAAAGTTGAAAGACGTGAAACTATTTCCGACAAAACAATTGCCAACGAATATGACAAGCCTGAATATAGTATTCTAGAAGTGGAATTGTTTAAAATTCTTGATAATCAGGAGGAAACAGAAGAAGTTATTGAAATTATCGAAAAGTGTACAAGCAAGGTTGCTATAAATAATTCCCTTATGCACAAATTCAAGGACAGCAGAAAAGCAGGTGCAATTTACAACGTGATAAAACCATATATCACCGATAAAACATAATACAGCAAAATGCAGTACGGAACAGGAATCGACTAATTTTCAGTTGAGGAAATATGTTGTAATAATAAAATATATTAAGAAAAGGAGTGTATAATTATGTTATATGCGTGTGGACTTGCAGATTTTGAAATTGAAGATGGTGTACTCAAAAAGTACAAAGGTGATTCTACAGAAGTAATAATTCCCGATGGCGTTACGAGTATAGGCAATTTGGCTTTTTCGTATTGCTCAAACCTTACAAGCATAACGATACCTGACAGCGTGACGAGTATAGGTGATAGTGCTTTTCGTGATTGCACAAGACTTGCAAGCATAACAATTCCTAACAGCGTGACGAGTATAAGCACTAGGGCTTTTTGTTATTGCTCAAGCCTTAAAATCATAACAATACCTGACAGTGTGACGAGTATAGACCATTGTGTTTTTTTGGGTTGCTCAAGCCTTAAAAGCATAACAATACCTGACGGCGTGACAAGTATAGGCGGTTATGCTTTTAATGGTTGCTCAAGTCTTGCAAGCATAACAATCCCCGACAGCGTGACGAGTATAGGCGATAATGCTTTTTATTGGTGCATAAGCCTTGCAAGCATAACAATCCTCGACAGCGTGACGAGTATAGGCGAGAGTGCTTTTAGTTATTGCTCAAGTCTTACAAGCATAACAATCCCCGACAGCGTAACGAGTATAGGCGATAATGCTTTTTTGGGTTGCTCAAGTCTTGCAAGCATAACGATACCTGACAGCGTGACGAGTATAGGCGAGGATGCTTTTCAGTATTGTGAAAACCTCACAGAAATAAAAGTCAATGAAAATAATAATAAATATTGTGATGTAGATGGTGTTATTTTCAGCAAAGATAAAAAAACACTTATTATTTGTCCAAATGGTAAAAAAGGACATTATTCTGTTCCTGACAGTGTTACGAGTATAGAATGTGGTACTTTTGAGGATTGCTCAAGCCTTACAAGCATAACGATACCTAACAGTGTGACGAGTATAGGCAATGCTTTTATGGGTTGCTCAAACCTTACAAGCATAACAATACCTGACAGCGTGACAAGTATAGGCGATTGTGCTTTTTTGGGTTGCTCAAGCCTTACAAGCATAATAATAAACGGAAATGAATTAAAAATAAACTATAACGAAATTAAGGACGCCGGAAAATCAATAACTGATGCAATAGATATTATTCATAATAAAAAACTTCTCACATAAATTCAGCCATAAGGTTAAGTTCAAGCTGATTGCGGATTACTTCTTCTGTTCTGCCGACGAGGACGCTAAAGCATATCTGAAAAAAAATGTCCTCAAGATGATAAAGCAGTTTATTGAAAACAATGACATTGACAGAATTAATAAAATTCTCGACAAGACTGATTTCGTCACCAAAAGAAACATTGACAAGTTTTGTACTCATGCTACGGATAACAATATGCAGGAAATATATGATATTCTTACAGAGTACAAAAATAAGAACTTTTAAAAAAAGCCGTATACAGTGATTTTTAGCTGTATACGGCTTTTTTGTATTATTGAAAGAGGTTATATGTTATATATTAAAATCCCCACGGATTCTGACTGCCTGAATTTCCACCTGCTGAAACTGTAGTTCCACCTGAAATTGTGCCGTCTGCATATACTTTCTGTGCATCATCAAGTGCAATGAGGTCTGTACCGCCTGAAATTGTACCGCCTGTATACATTGATATTGTGGCATCAGAGTGCTTTGTTGTGATTGAACCCATGCCTTGCATTGTTGTAAATGAAACAATAACTTTTCCTGAACCGTCTGCAACTGTAAACTGTGTGCCTGATGCTACTGTGCCTGCTGACTGTGATGATACTGCAAGGACTGTTCCGCCGTTTGCAGTGTTAGTTCCGTCACTGTCAAGAGGCTCCTGACCGTTTGCAATTACAACACCGCCTGATACTGTAAGGCTTCCGTTTGAGTCAAAAGCATCATGGTCACCGCTTGCTGACTGCACAATTGCAATACCGCCTGAAATTTCAAGGACGTTGTTTCCTCCTCCGCCGAAGCCTCCGCCAAAACCGCCTTGACCCCAGCCCATATTGTTTCCTGAGCCTGAACCGTCTGCACCGCCTGCGGCATTGTAGCCGTCATCATCAGCCTTGACTACAACTGTACCGCTGTATTGATAGATATTCTGTCCTTCAACACCTTCATAACATTTTGATACATAGATACCAAAATCACTGTATGAACCGCCTTTTGTTCCAAGTGTCAAGTCATGGTCTGAATGGAGTGCATCATCAGCAGAAGCAATTTTGAACTGACCGCCGTATACAACCATAGAACCACCGCAATGGAGCGCATCATCAGATGAATCAATTATAATATTACCGCCGTTTATAGTAATATTTCCACCACTCTGCCATGTTGTGCCTGCTGTATCGTAAAGACCTACAGCCTTTATGCCTTTTGCGGATATATCGGTCTTATTGGAATTGCCGTCCTGCATACCGCCCATTCCACCGCCTTGTCCTGGTCTGCCACCCCACTGGTTTCCGCCTGATGATGTACTGCCCGACCCTGTAAAGCCTGAACCCTCATAAGTATAGATGTTAATATCACCGCCATTGATTACAACGTCCTGTTCAGCCTGAATACCGTCAGCATATGAAGTAATATCAACTGTACCGCCGTTTATGGTAACAATACCATACTGCTTTGTTGTATCTGTATCAGTTGCAGTTGACTTGATTCCGTCACCCTGCTGTGTTTTTACAATAAGTTTAAGATTTGCATAATCTGTTGCAGTATCATTGCCAATTGTAACACTGTCTTTTCCTCTGATACCGTCGTCAACAGCATTTATAATAAGATTACCATTGTAGATTTTGATGTCATTTTTGCAGACAATTGCATCATCTGTATTGCCATTTATTGTAAGAGTGCCTGAACCCTTGAATTTTATATCATCTCTTGCAAAAATTGCACCATCAACAGTGTTTGTATTGCCGTCTGAATCAGTGTAAGTCTGTGTATG
Organism: Ruminococcus sp.; assembly: GCA_029060755.1. Taxonomy (GTDB): domain Bacteria; phylum Bacillota; class Clostridia; order Oscillospirales; family Ruminococcaceae; genus Ruminococcus. Next base: position 9,261 of record JAIDTI010000044.1, read on the forward strand.
CTCTGTGCCGTCAGAGATTGTGTTTACTGTTCCTGCCTTTGCAATAATCTGTACTTCGTCGCCGATTGACTGAACATAAATCGGGGCTGTCTTGCTGTTTGAAATATCAGCACCCTCTAAATTGAGTTCAACAACGCTGTCGGGATATGCTGTTTTGTCAACGTTTACAACAATCTGTGCTTCTTCTGCATTGCCGGAGATGTTATAAGTTCCTGGAGTTGTTATTTCAAATGTTTTTGATGATTCAAGAGTAATATTGTTTGTTTCTGCTGGTGTTTCAACAGGTGCTGAACCGCCGTTTCCGACAGGGTTTACATTATCAAAAACATTAACACCCGATTTTACTTCAAATTTATCTGAATCATCATGAGTGATTTTTTCCTTTGTGGAATTGTTTCTGAATGTATATGAACCGTCTATCAGAACTGAATCACTTATAAGAATATATTTATACTTTTTCAAAAATTCAGTTCCGATATAATCTGTATTTGATTCAGGATTAGTAACGTCCCAGCCGATAGAATTAGCTTTTTTCCAAGTACCATCCTTGCTTGTTGTATCATCAATACAGTTAAAAAGAAGTGTATTCTGTGAAACAGTCAGAAGAGATTTATCAACCTGATTGTCTGTTGCAGTTGCAATAACAGTACCTCCTGTTATATTGACACCACCAACACTTGTAAGACCTCTGTCACCGCCTGCAATAACAGCACCGCCTGAAATATCAATAGTTGTTTCAGCCTGTACAGCGTCATTTCCTGCCTTGATATTAAGTAAACCGCCCTGAACTGCAACACTGCCCTTTGATGACTTGATGCCGTCACCTGTTGCATCAATATTAACAGTGCCACTCTTTACAGTAACAGAAGTTTTGCCCTTGACTGCATCTGTCTTATCTGTTGCGTTAAGTGTTGTGATTGTTGTGATACCGCCGTTAATCTTTATATCATTGTTGCAGACAATACCGTCCTGAGTATTTGCAGTGATATTGAGTGTACCTGTGCCAAGCTCTCCGCCCTTGATTGTGATGTCGTCTTTAGCTTCAATTACTGCGCAGTTGAGATAATCACCTGTATACGCTGTATCGCCGTCAGATATAAAGTTTTCTGTACCGTCAACAATATTGATTGATGTATTTTCTGCATTTGTAACATAAATTGCAGGAGCAGACTTACTCGTAATATTTACACCATTGAGGAAAATTTTAACTGTTTCAGCATCAGCAGTTTCATCAGCAATATTTACATTAATCTGACCGTCTGAGAGTGTGCCGTCAACATAGAATGAGCCTGAATGAGTAATTGTGATAACTTCGCCGTTTACTTCTGCGTTTTCTCCGTCTACTGTAGCAGAATCGCCATTGAGGTGAATATATGTTTCAGCTCCTTCGGGATTTGTACCCTCCTGCCATGATTCAGGGAGAGAATCAATTATTTTTGCTTCAAGTTTTTGAATTGAAAGAGCGTCCATACCTGTAACGCCATCGCCTCTGTTGAATACATCAGCATTATCTTCACCCTCTTCTGAAAGAGCGTATTTGTCTTTATTTCCGATAGCCTGAATAATAGCTGTTGCATCTGCAATATTTACTTCACCGTCACAGTTTGCATCTCCGTATAATGTATCAGCAGAACTTACTGAAATTGCTGTAAGTGAAAGTGCAGTTATTACAGCTGTTGAAAAGCCTGCAATGATGTGTCTGTTAAATTTCTTCATGAAAACCAAACTCCTTTATTGTTTTAAACTGTTCGTTTTGTTTACTATGGTTATAATTATAAATCCATATTCTTAAAATAATCTTAAAAAATCAGAAATATTTTCAAGAATTTTTTAAAAAAGTTCTGTCAATAATAAATGTAAAAGGAGTTGAGATTTTATGAGTAAAAAGAAAAAAATTCCTGTACCCGAACCCGACAAGCAAGAACTTGAATACGTCTGCCCTTCTGCATCATGGGGCGATATGACAGGGCTTATTCCTGCAAATCCGACAGACAAACAAACAAGAGATTCATATGAGGAGATATATCCATATCTTCCAAGCGATTATGTTGTATGAAAAAACTGCTGATTGAAATTTTCGCAGAATGATAAAAACGCCGAGTGAAACTGACCCACTCGGCGATTTAATTTATGGTGAATACGGCTTTATACGACACTCTAAGTCTCAAGACTTTTCTTTATAAATAGATTAGAGATTACTTTGTATCCACTTGTTTTCATTTCATAGACTATTGTATAAGTTTTTCATATTTGCTTTTGGAAAACTTCTATATAAGTGAGGGATTTTTGCATTTCAGTCTGTTTCAAACTGACTGTTATAGAGTTCTGCATAGAAACCATTCTTTTCAAGCAGTTGCTCATGATTTCCGCTTTCTATTATATCGCCGTCCTTTAACACAAGTATAAGGTCGGCATTTTTGATAGTTGAAAGACGGTGTGCAATAACAAAAGAAGTTCTGCCTTTCATAAGTTCGTCCATAGCATTCTGGATTTTCAGTTCTGTTCTTGTATCTATAGAGCTTGTTGCCTCATCAAGTATAAGAATCGGCTTATCATCAATCATAGCTCTTGCAATTGTGAGCTGTTGTTTCTGTCCTTGTGAGAGACTTACATTGTCATTAAGTACTGTATCATATCCATCAGGCAGAGTGCGGATAAATCGGTCAAGCCCGACAGCCTTGCAAGCCTGCTTCATTTTCTCTTGTGAATTATTTTCGGAACAGTAGATAAGATTTTCCCTTACAGTTCCTTCAAATATCCATGTATCCTGTAAAACCATACAGAATTGATTGTGTACATCTTCTCTTGTCATATCCGATGTAGGTATGCCGTCGATTCTGATTTCACCGCCGTCTATCTCATAGAATCGCATAAGCAGATTGATAAGAGTTGTTTTTCCTGCACCTGTAGGTCCTACAATTGCAATCTTCTGCCCAGCCTTTGCATCTGCTGAGAAGTCATTGATAATAATTTTGTCAGGATTATAGCCAAATCTGACATGAGAAAATGAAACATCGCCCTTTACATCAATATCAAGTTTTTTCTTGTTGCTTTCGTCTGTCATTTCCTCTGCTTCAAGAAATTCAAATACTCTTGATGCTGCTGCACCTGCCTGTTGCAATGACTGTGCCGCCTGCGCAATCTGTGAAAGTGGCTGAGTAAAGAATCTGATGTATATCATGAACGAAACTATAACACCAAATTTTATTGTACCATTCATTACAAGTGACGCACCTACAATACAGATAACAACATAACCAAGATTTCCTATAAAGTTCATAATCGGCATCATAAGACCTGATAAAGCCTGAGCCATAAATCCGCTGTCTCTGAGATTATCATTCAGTCTTACAAATTCATTTATTGCATTTTCCTCACCATTGTATGCTTTAACAACTGTATGTCCTGAATACATTTCCTCTATATGACCATTTAAAGCACCAAGATTTTTCTGCTGACGGGTAAAATATTTCTGTGAATGTCTCATAATAGTCATCATAAGGGCAAAGCCTATAACAGTAGCAATAATTCCCGATACTGTCATGATTACGCTTGTTTTAAGCATCATGAACAGTGAGCCTAAAAATAATGTTACTGCTGATACAAGCGTACCGATACTCATATTAAGAGTCTGTCCGATAGTGTCAATATCGTTTGTAACTCTTGAAAGCACATCTCCTGTTGATGTTTTATGGTAATATGACATTGGCAGACGGTTTATTTTCTTTGAAATATCAGTTCTGAAACATTTTGTAACTGACTGAGTAACTGTTGCCATTGTAAATCCCTGAACTGATGACATAAACCAGCCTATAATATAGAGTATTCCTAAAGTGATAACTATTCTGAGTATTGCATCTATATCAACAGATGGTTTAATGAGTTCATATACTGATTCCGGCAGATTATCCATAGCTTTCAGTGCTGAATCCATATTATCTTTATCAACATTGCTTAGAGTTTCAAGCATTTCCTGCTGGTCTGCTATTGAAATTACAGTTCCGTCAATTGTAATATCCTGTGGCATACCACTTTGAAAATTCTGTGTAACTGCTCCTGTTATTTCACCGAATTTATCGGTATCGGGAGCAATTCCCTCTGTTACAATATCAGTTATTTCTGATAATTTATCAGGACCGATAAGTGTGAAAACTGTTCCGCAGGCAGCACATATTACAGCAATAATTACAGCAAAAATATACTTGCGACAATAGCTTACAAGTTTTCCCCATGTAGCTTTATCGACTTTTTCTTTCTCCATTGCCGGAGCAGGTCTCATTCCTCTCATGCCATTTCCTCCTTTGAAAGCTGAGAAAGTGCTATCTGCTGATATACTTCACATGACTGTATAAGTTCATCATGAGTACCTTTTCCCGCAATTTTTCCGCCGTCAAGCACAATAATCTGGTCTGCATCTCTGATAGTGCCTATTCTTTGTGCAACAATAAGCTTTGTTATATCTTTACATTTTTCTTTTAAAGCACTGCGCAACTTTCTGTCTGTTTTGTAGTCAAGTGCAGAAAATGAATCATCAAAAATAAGTATTTCAGGATTTTTTGCAATTGCTCTTGCAATTGAAATACGCTGTTTCTGTCCGCCTGAAAAATTGCTTCCGCCTTGTGCGACATAACCGTGATACTGATTTTTCTGATTTTCAATAAAGTCTGTGGACTGTGCAACAGCAACAGCATTTTTTACATCATCATCAGAAATATTTTCACTGTTGTTGCCATAAGCAACATTAGATGTAATATCACCTGAAAACAGTATTGCTTTCTGAGATACATAGCCGATTTTGTTTCTGAGTTCTTTCTGCTGATACTCTTTCACGTTTATTCCGTCCACAAGGACTTCACCGCCTGTAACATCGTAAAAACGTGGTATAAGATTTATTACCGTACTCTTTCCGCAGCCAGTAGAGCCGATAAATGCTACAGTCTGCCCCTTTTTAGCAGTAAAACTGATATTTTCTATAACATCAGCAGATGCATCGGGATAACGGAAAGAAACGTTCTTAAATTCAACCTCACCTTTATTGTCAGGATTACTTTCTGTTTTTGTGCCGTCAACTATTCTGATATTTTTATCAAGAACTTCCATAATTCTTTTAGCGGCAACAGATGCACGTGGCAGTATCATAAAAATCATTACAAGCATCATAAATGACATTACAACCTGAATTGCATATGACGAAAATACAACCATATCAGAAAACAGTGATATTTTTTCAGACATTATGGACGCATTTATCAGATAAGCACCTATACAGTATATTGAAAGTGATAATCCGTTCATTATAAACTGTATCGACGGCATCATAAAAGCCATAGTTCTGCTTGTAAAAAGATGTGTTGATGTAAGATTATCGTTTGCCTTTTCAAATTTTTCCTCCTGATATTTTTCGCCGTTGTATGCGTGGACAACATTCAGTCCCGTGATATTTTCTCTTGTTACACGGTTTATATCGTCCGTAAGGGACTGCATTATCTTGAATTTCGGCATAGCACGTGTAACAATTATACCTACGACTGTAAGCAGGACAACAACAGCAACAGCTGTTGCAGTTGTCCACTGCCAGCTTTTGTTGTAAATTTTAAGTATCGCCCATACTGCCATAACGGGAGCTTTTACAATAACCTGCAAACCCATTACAATAAGCATCTGTACTTGCTGTACATCATTGGTTGAACGTGTAATAAGACTTGCTGTTGAAAAATGGTTTATCTCCTCCATTGAAAAATCCTGTACTTTTCTGAACAGCTTTTCTCTTACAGTTGTGGCGAAGTTGTTTCCGACTTTTGATGAAAGTACACAGACAAGAATTGATGAAACAAGGCTTCCTCCTGCGCAGGCAAGCATTTTTGCACCTGCTTTTATTATGTCACTCATTTCACTTCCCTCTGTCTGAACGAGCCTTGTTATCTCCGACATATAATCGGGCAGTTTCAGTTCAAGCCATACTTGTGCAATAATGAACAGAAAAGCAATGAATATACACATCAGTTCTCTTTTTTTCAGGTTTTTGAATAATCTGAACATTCTTTTTTCTCCTCTCTTGATTAAAATTTTACCATTATAATACAGCAGTCTTTTGATAAAATTATTATAAATATGTGAAAGCAAGATGAAAATTAGCACTCTCATGTGCAGAGTGCTAACAATCATCATGTTTCTATACAACTATTATATTCCTTTAAAAATTAATGTCAATACAGTTTTTGATTTTTTCGCTTTTTGTATATAATATATAAATGTTAAGCGTGCAAGTTGTTTATATTTACAATAGATTTTGTTGTAACCGCAATAATTGAACAGCCTGAAATTTTTCAGCAAAAAATGACTTGTATTGTTCACAAAAATGTAATAAAATATATTTAAGTTAAGCGAAAATTGTTCATATTTTTGCTGAATTATATTAATAGGGAGATGATTAATTTGAAAAAAGGCTTTTTCAAAAGAGCAGTAAGTGGTGCTTTAAGTACAGCTGTTACATCAATGTTTTTCTTGATTAATGCCAGTGGTATACCTGTTGATGCTGCTTCAGGTGACAAGTTTACTGTAGGCAACGGCACAAATCAGTACAAAGGCACAAGCGAAGGCTACAGCTATGAGGTATGGCTTGACAATACAGGCGGTAGCGGTTCTATGACACTCGGAAAGGGTGCTACATTTAAGGCAGAATGGAGTGCAAGCGTTTCACAGGGCAACTTCCTTGCACGTCGTGGTCTTGACTTTGGTTCAGAAAAAAAGGCTACTGATTATGATTATATCGGTCTTGACTATGATGCAACATATTCTCAGACAGGCAGTGGCGGTAACTCACGTCTTTGTGTATATGGTTGGTTTGAGAACAGAAACGCAGCAGGCAATCCGCCTCTTGTTGAGTATTACATCATTGAGGACTGGGTAAACTGGCGTCCTACTGCAAACGGTGCTTCAAAAACTGTTACAATTGACGGCGGACAGTATGAGATTTTCGCTATAGACCACACAGGTCCGACAATTCACGGCAACACCGAAACATTCAAGCAGTATTTCAGCGTTCGTAAGGATACAAGAACTTCAGGTCACATCACAGTTTCTGACCACTTCAAAGCATGGGCTGACCAAGGCTGGGGTGTCGGTAATCTCTACGAAGTTGCACTTAATGCTGAAGGTTGGGAAAGCAGTGGTGTTGCAGATGTTACAATGCTTGATGTTTATACAACTAAAAAGGGTGAGAATACACAGCCTACAACAACTCCTGCAACTCCGGTTGACCCTGATTCAGACGGAAATTATTTCAAGAGTACATTTGAAACAGGCTCTGACAACTGGAAAAGTCGTGGAGATGCAAAGATTGCAAATGATTCAAAGAACTACTATTCAGGCAACAGCTCACTTTTCGTAAGTGGACGTACAGACAACTGGCACGGTGCATCAATTTCTCTTGACCCGAAAGTATTCGTACCTGGAAATACTTACAGTTTCAGCACAGCAGTTCTCCAGAAATCAGGAGAAGCTACAGATATGAAACTTACACTTCAGTATAGTCTTAATGGTGAAGAAAATTATGACGAAGTTGCATCTGCAACTGCAAAGAGTGGTGAATGGACAAAGCTTGAAAATACAGCTTTCAAGATTCCGACAGGTGCAACAAACATGATTCTTTATGTTGAAGCTCCTGACAGTCTCACAGACTTCTATATTGATGATGCACAAGGCTCAAAAGAGGGCGTAAAATCATCAGTTGTAACAGGCGGTGGCACTGTTGAGGGTTCAGCTTCACAGCCTACTACATCACAACAGCCACAGAATACAACATCACCAGTAACACCTCCAACAGATATTCTTTATGGCGACGCAAACTGCGACGGAGCAGTTAATATTGCAGATGCTACAGCTATTATTCAGCATCTCGGCAATCAGGATAAGTATGGACTTTCAGAAAAAGGCAAGCTGAATGGCGACTGTTACTATCCCGGAACTGGTGTTACAGGTCAGGACGCTTTGGCAATTCAACAGCTTGAAGCAGGAATGATTGACAGTCTTCCAGTCGGAGATGTTCAGTTACCTGATACAACAACTGGAAATCAACCAACTGTTTCTGTTATAAATCCTACAGAATATATGGACAGCGTAAAAAAAAATATGACAAATGATGTTCCTGCATCTGCAACAAAAAGCAACCAATACGGAACACTTGAGAAAATCACATATTATTCATCAACAGCAGGCAGAGATAAATCTGCAAATGTTCTTCTTCCAGACGGCTACAGCAAAAATGAAAAATATCCTGTACTCTATGTAAATCATGGTATTTTCGGCGACGAGGAATCAATGCTTGGTATGGGTATCAGAGACCTTGCAGGCAATCTTATTTCAAGCGATGAAGCAGAGAAAATGATTATCGTTTTCCCGAATATGTTTTCAAGTAAAACTTTGACTTCACCAGGCGGTATGGAACAGAGTACTTTTGATGGATATGATATGTTCCTTGATGACCTTACAAAAGACCTTATGCCTTACATCGAAAAGAACTATTCAGTAAAAACAGGCAGAGAAAATACAGCTATTTCAGGTTTCTCAATGGGCGGACGTGAGTCACTCTATATCGGTGTAAGCCGTCCCGACCTTTTCGGCTATATCGGTGCTGCTTGTCCCGCACCAGGTGTTACACCAGGTCAGGATTCATTCGCTAATCACCCAGGCAATATGTCAGAAGCTGATTTCAAAATCAAGGATACTGCAAATTATCCTTATCTCTGGATTATCACAGGCGGTACAAATGATACTGTAGTCGGACAATTTCCACAGAGTTATCATAATATTCTTACAACAAACGGACAGAACCACATCTGGCAGGAAATTCAGGGCGGAGGTCATGATAACAGTTGTGTAACTCCTATGATGTATAACTTCATGAAAGGTATTTTCAAAGTTTCAGGCAGTTCATCATCAGGCACACAGCCTTCACAGTCAACAACAACTACTCCGGCTGAAACTAAACCAGCTGGCGGTGTTGACATTTCATGGATTGACCCGACAAAGCCTATGGTTGCAATCTCATTTGATGATGGTGCAGTAGGAAATGCTCCTACAGATACTTCAATGAGAATTGTAAATGCTCTTTCAGATTCAGGATTTCATTCAACATTCTTTTATGTAGGAGACTGGATTAACAATTCAAGCAAAGAAGAAGAAGTTAAATATGCTTTCTCAAAGGGCATGGAAATCGCAAACCACACAACTTCACACCCTGACCTTTCTACAAAGTCAGCAAATGAGATAAGAAACGAATATGACAGCTGTGAGGCTAAACTCAAGAACATCATTGGCACTTCTCCGTCAAAACTCCTTAGACTTCCTTATCTTGCAAGCAATCAGACAGTACAGCAGACATTGAATGATGTTCCGCTTATCACTTGTGCAATTGATACAGGCGATTGGAACAATACTTCAACATATGATATGATTGATAAGATTGTAAAGGCAAAGGAAAACGGCTCACTTAATGGTGCTATCGTTCTTGCACATGAAACATACGCTACAACAGCAGAAGCTATTGAATATCTTGCTCCTTACCTTAAAGGAGAGGGCTGGCAGATTGTAACAGTTTCAGAGATGTTTGCAGTAAAGAACCAGCAGCTTAACGGCGGTCAGATTTATACAAAAGTCAACTGATTAAACGTGAGTTCGACAGAAAAAATCAGTCAAGTAGGCATAAAAAGCCCTTTGGCATATTAGAAGCAGAACAGAC
>JAIDTI010000045.1 GCA_029060755.1 Ruminococcus sp.
AATAAATTATTGACAAAAGTCAAAAAAATGAGTATAATATTAAGTAAAAGTAAGATTAATGAAATGAAGTGAAAAATATGCAGGATATTAAATATATAGGTGTCTGCCTTTCCATTATACATGAGGAGGATAGATTTTATTTTGTTAAAGAACTTAATATATATGCCGTAAAAAATAATTACAGGCTGATTGTATTTAATTCATGTGCAGATTTATACGACCAGAATCCGGATATAAACAAAGGTACATTATCAGTTTTCAAGCTTATTCCATATGATAAACTATCAGCACTTATAATTTTTCCAAATATAATGTATGATGATAATATTGTTGATGAAATAGTTGAAAAATGCCATAAAAATAAAATACCTGTTATTTCTATTGACAAAGAAATTGCAGGGTGTATAACTTTTACATTTGATAATGCAAAAGCTTTTGAGCAGTTATGCTGTCATGTTATTGAACATCATGGAGCAAGAAAACTGTACATGATTGCAGGATTTGAAAATAATGTGTATTCTGACGAGAGAATAAACGCTTTCAGAAAAGCTCTTGAAAAAAACGGGATTCCGTTTGAGCGGAATAATATAGGCTATGGCTGTTTCTGGGAAACACCTACAATAGCTGTTCTTAATGAATGGTTTATTGAGCAAAAACGTGAAATACCTGATGCAATTATATGTGCAAATGATTTTATGGCTATAACAGCAAACAACTATTTACAGGAAATGGGCTATAAAATTCCGGACGACTGTATTATTACAGGATTTGACGGAATCAAACAGGCAGAATATCTTCCGCCATGTCTTACAACCTGCAAGCATAATTTTAATGAGATGGGCAGGCTTATTATTGAAACAATAAACAAAATCATAAACGGCGAAAAAACAGAAAGCAAGTTTGTTATTGATTTGAAGATAATCTATTCTCAATCATGTGGGTGTATGGAAATAAATTACGAAAAAACAAGCGATTCCATAAGAAGTTTAATAGACAATCTCCATTTTTCTGACGAACGAAAAAAAATACTTCTGCACGCTCAATCAGCCATTCCAAGAATAACAGATATAAACTATCTTCCAAGAACTCTTGTAAACAGATTTAATTTCAACACTTGCGTTGTTGCTTTGAATGAAAATGTTTTTACAATATCTGATTCAGAAGCTGAAAATTATAAGAATCACTACTATTTCAATGATAATGTGAAAATTCTCTATCACAAATATAATTCAACAGAATGTGAACAATGCATGATACCGTCGTCAAGACTTCTGCCAAGATATGATTTGTTTGCTGAAAATATTGAGCCGATTATAGTATGTTGTACAAATTTTAAAGATTTTGTTATGGGCTACTGCATATTCCAACCGCCTGTTGATATTGACATATACGAAAAAATCAACGGATTTGCAAGTACAATGGGGTCTGCTTTGGGAATTTTCTATAACAGGGCAAAAATCAAGAATATTAATGATAAACTCATCAAAGTAAACAATGAACTTGAAAAGCTTTCAGAACATGACTATATGACAGGACTTTTCAACAGGAGAGGTTTTTTCAATCATCTTGAAAAAAAGCTCAATGCTGTAAATAATATTGGCTCTGAACTTATATTTATTTCAATCGATTCAGACGGACTCAAATATATAAATGACACTTTCGGTCATGCAGAGGGTGATAATGCCATAATTACGATAGGAAAAACGCTTATCAGGTGTTCGCTGAATGATGATATATGCGCACGTTTCGGTGGAGATGAGTTCTGCGTTGCTGTTATAATTGATGATACGGATTCAGAAACATTCTTCAATGACTTCAAAAAACGTTTCTATAGTCTGCTTAATGACTACAACAAAAAATCAGGCAAACAATATAAAGTTATGGCAAGCATAGGGTATTATTCAGAAACTATATCTGAAAACACAAATACCGACAAAATGATTAAAATTGCAGATGAACAGATGTATCAATATAAGATTGCACACCGCAGAAAGAGATGACAAAAAACAGTTGACTATTTATATTAAATATGATACAATATAAACAGATATTTGTTACTTAGATGAAAGGGAAAAAGATGAATTTCAATGATTTTTTAGGAAACAAGAGAGAATATTGTTACGGAAAAATAACCAATATAACTCCGTCAACAGAAAGTTTTCTGAATGATTACCGCACCGAAGCTGTAAAATATGGAACTGTTCTTGAAAATGGTATTCCAAACCCCGATACGAAAAATATACAATACTGTAATCAGGTTATTTCAGCTGATTTTCAGAATGATGTAAAATATATCAAAACGGAAATGAAAAAACTGCTTGATGGTGCAAATTCAGGTGCTTTGACTTTTCTTGCACAAAGCATTTACAATGAGTTTTGCATACTGAAACAGAACGGCAAAAACGATAATGTATTAAGAAATACATTTATCAAATTCATGTGCTGGTTTAAGTTTGATTTTTCAAATACAATGTATTATCTCAACTCACCTTTTGTCCCGAAAGTTTTATACTATGGAACTGTAAAGCATTATGAAGCACTGTTTCTGAAAATACTCCATAAAGCAGGCTGTTTCATAGTGGTAGTGCAGAACAGCGGAGACAGTGCTGAAATAAGCGACGTTTCTGAAATACAGTTCAACGGCTATACATCTTCTGCATCAAAATCTGTTCCAATATCAAGAACATCTCCTGCTCCCGTCTCCGCACTTCATGTCAAAAATGATGATATAAAGATACAGGCAAAATGGCACAGCTGTACTAATATATGGACAATACAGACCAGCATGGATAATATTACAAAAACATCAAGAGGAAATGACAGCACGATTTATTATAACTGCTTTATCCAGATAAACGGCGTTAACTCAAAGGCAGACTATCTTGGCAGTCTGATTCAGATGTATAAAGCTGTAAAATCAAGGAATCATGTTATTGTAAACAAGGAAATCCCTTTGCCCGATAACAACGAAACGTCAAAATTCAGAGTAATGTCGCATGACAATATACTGTCTGTTATAAAAGAACTTGCCAGCTTTATCCCTGAAAACAGTGACATAAACAGACAGATAAAATCTGTTTTCATTGATTTTCTGATTGATGAATCACAGAAAGCAAATGTAAATGCGTCAGTAATAAGAAACAGCGGAATATATCTTCTCTGCTATCTTGAAAGATACCGGGAAATTCTTTTCAGAAACTGGAAATATCCTGATATAGCTGTATTTATATTTATGGGTGCTGTCAAAAATAAGAAAACAGCCTTGTTTCTTAATTTTCTTGCGGAACTGCCTGTTGACGTTCTTGTTCTCCACCCTGATTTGAGTACAGAAAGTATGCTTGACGGAAAAATGCTTGCTGAAATAAATTATGTTGATTCGCTTGTTGTTGACAGTTTTCCGAATGAGAACACAAGAATTTCAATCGGTACTACAGCTTATCACGCTGAACAAGAAATAAATCAGATAATGTCGGAAAATTCTGTTGCTTTCACTAACAGGCAGCATAAAAAAGCTGTTGCAGTCTGTCTGCGTACCATGTATGAGGAGATAGAACAGCTATGGCAGGAAGAACTCAAATTCCGTCCTAATTTCAGTGCAGATGATGAAAGCGTTGTGATGCCTGTTATTTTCACTAAAGTTTCAGGCGTGAAAGACGGTGATGTCACGCAGTACTGGAGAGATATAAAGAGACTTGTCACGGAAGAAACATTCCTTATAAGAAAAGTACCATTTATGAAACCTCTGCAAAATAATCAGATGAACTGGTCGTTCAGTACCAACGGAAAAATATGCAGGGAAGTCATAAAATCCCACGCAAGCTACAGATACGGTATGTTGCGGAACGAAATTCAGGAACATATTTTCGACTGTATGCAGAGAGTTCTTGATTCAAAGATGATAAAAAATGTTTCTGAACAGAAAATAGTCGGTGTTATATTAAATATTGATATGACATTTATAAACATGATACAGAATATTGATTTCACAAAGAAAAATCCAAAAGTTGTATGTATTATCACAAATGAAAATGCTGTATCAGAAGAAGATGCTGTTATGCTTGCATTTTTGAGTACAACAGGATTTGATGTTGTATTTTTTGTCCCTACAGGCTATCAGACAGCAGAAAAATATTATATAGACGGCGTAGTCAATGAGCATCAGAACGGTGAGTATATATATAATCTTTCTGTTCCTGATTTTCATGTAAAATCGGCAAATCCGAAACTTACACTGAAAGAAAGACTTTTCGGAAGAAAATAGCTTCTGACAATAGTTCTATTGTTAAGATAAAAATAATATATGAAAGGACTAAAACTATGGCAATACAGATGAAAAAGGATACAACTGTTACTGCAAATGCTACAGTTGTTACAGAAGAAGAACAGGAGCAGAGATATGATATTGTCGCTGACAGAAAACAGCTTGAAACACAGCTTGTAAACTCCCCCGAAGTTGATAATCTTACAGGACTTATAACACTTGATGATACTGATTCTATCCTTACTTTCGGAAATGAAGTTGCAACGCAGATTTCAAAAGCTTCTGATACTGTTCTCAACAGCATGAGCCTTGACCAGTTAAACAAGGAAAGTGAACTTTTCAACGATTTGAGCAAAATTATGGCACAGTTCGATATAAAAGAACTCAAGGAAGAACCAAAAGGACTTGCAAAACTTTTCGGAAATGCACAGAAACAGCTTGACAAGTTTTTCAAGAAGTATGATACAATAGGTAGTCAGATAGACAAGCTTTATGTTGACATCAAAAAGACTGAAGAAGAAATAAAGCGCAACAATACACAGCTTCAGGCTATGCACGAAGCAAATGTACAGTGCTATCATGAACTTGTCAAGTATATTGTAGCAGGAGAACAGGCTTGCAAGGAAATAGAAACCGTCATAGCAGACAGCAAAAATGCTATGGAAGCAACAGGCGACCAGTCAATCCGCTTTGAAATTCAGACATACGAACAGGCACTTGAAATGATGCAACAGAGAGTACAGGATTTGCGCATCGTTGAGAATATAGCAATGCAGTCAATCCCTATGTTGCAAACTATCATTTTCAGCAACTATAACTTACTCCGCAAGAGTAATTCAGCTGTAATAATTTCAATACCTGTTTTCAAGCAGGGACTTGCACAGGCTGTACTTCTCCGCAGACAAGGTATACAGGCAAAGGCTTTTCAGGAACTTGATAAAAAGACAAATGAACTTTTAATCAAAAATGCTCAAAATACGGCAGACCAGGCAAGACTTACAGCACAGCTTGCGTCGGGCAGTTCCGTATCTCTTGAAACTCTTGAAACAACATGGAATACTATTATGCAAGGTATATCAGATACTCAGGCAATTCAGGAGCAGGCAAAGGCAAAGCGCATTGAAGACGAAAAGCGACTTGCTTCCATGAAAGAGGAATATACAAGAAAATACGGTACTATCAAGTAACAAAAAAACTGTTGCAGTATAAAAAATCTGCAACAGTATTTTTTTATCGTTTTACAATTTTATAATAAGTTTTCGCTGTCATAAGGTAGATTATTTCATAGATTGCCGAAAATATAAGATAGCTGAAAACGGTACACATTATGAATAATTTTACATTGCTTAACTGCATTGCTGCAAGAAGTGACTTTAAAATAGGAAATGCAAATGCTATGTGCATACCTGCCATAATAAGTGGCATGAAAAAGACTGTCAGGACTTGCGACTTGATAGAGGTTTTTACTTCCTGTTCACTCATGCCGACTTTTTGCATGATTTCAAAACGGTTTTTGTCGTCCATACCCTCTGAAATCTGCTTGTAATATATGATAATCACTGTCGCCATTGTGAAAAGCAGACTAAGAAAGATTCCCATAAAAAACAGACTTCCATAAAGTTCATAAGCACCTTTTCTTGAATCCTCACGACAGCCATAACCAAAGTGAACAGACAAATTATGCAGTACATTGTCTACTGCTTTTTTGTAAAATGCAATCTGTTCATCTGCATCTTCGTCAAGGTTAATCATATAATTTGAATAGATTTCACTTGAATGTCTGCCATAGACTTCTTTCTGCTTTTCGTAAAGATGGTTTATAACATCAATATCGCTGACGACAAAGCATAACGAAGGTGTAATATCAGGATTTACAAGATGACCTTTTATATATTCATCTGTTCTGTCGATTATGTTATATCTTTCATCAAACAGCATAAAATAATCCCCTGTATACTCTCTGCCATAATAATACATCAGTACTTCATCAGATTCAAGCACTATTTTTCTGCCTGTATACAGTTCATAATCTTCAGCAGTAATAAAATTAACCTCACATACATCATCTATTAAGCTCATGTCACCATTGTTTGTTACAACAAGAGTATCGCCACCGCTGTAAACGGCTGAAAATTGCAGATAGGTGTATATTTCATATTCTGATATTTGCACACCCTCATCTTTTGCAGTATCATCTATAATTCCTCTTAACTGCTGAAATTCGTCCTTGCTTACGTCCCATGTCATGAACTCCATCTGATATGGATAACGCTGCATCATTATATCTTCAATGCCGATTATGAGAGATGATGTAGATGACACCGTAACAAGTACCATTGTTGACAGGATACATATATTCGCAAGACCGACTGCATTTTGTTTCATACGGTACATCATGCCCGAAACACTTATGAAATGGTTGGTTTTATAATAATAGGACTTGTTTTTCTTGAGTATTTTCAGAAAAACTATACTTCCTGAAACGAATATGAGATAAGTTCCAACAATTACAAGAATAACTGCCACGAAAAACAGGGTTAATGCCATGATAGGATTTTTGATAGTGAGAGAAATATAATATCCTGCTCCGAGACAGCCAAGTCCGAGAAGTGCAATAAACCACTTTGCTTTCGGCTCTTTTTCTCCGACGTTTCCGCCTTTGAGAAGTTCAATAGGATTTGAAAAATGTATCATTCGCAATGAGTTGATAAATATTATAAAAAACAGAATACTAAAAATAATAAGCGTTGAGTATATTGAGCCTGTTGAAATGTAGAAACCGAGAGTGAAATTGACTTTCATAAGTCTTGAAATTGCAACATACATAAGCTTATCGAATAGTATTCCGACACCAAGACCGCCTACAAAACTTATCAATACAACATATAGACTTTCATATCCGATAACTCTTGCAATATGCCTTTTCTCCATGCCGAGAATATTATATATGCCGAACTCTTTTTTACGTTTTTTCGTAAGAAAACTGTTTGTATAGAACAGGAATATAAATGCGAAAAAAGCGATTACATTACTGCCTAAAGTGAGGATTGAACCAGCTACACCACCGCCGAAAGCATCATTCAGCCCCTTATTAAGCGACAGCGATTTCATAATATAGTACATTGCAACAGTAAAAATGCAGGTGATTATATATGGAAAATAGCTTTTTGAGTTTTTCCTGATATTATCAAAGGCAAGTTTTGAATAAAATGTTCCGCTCATCTTGCACCACCACCCGAAAGAAGTTCGAAACTGTCCTGCTTTTTCCTATGAACTGCCTTTACAAAATGAATTACTATTGCGACCGCAATAATAAAAATTATTATACACGTGAGGCAATTTGTTGCATTTTTGTCAACAGTACGTTCTGAACTGAATACTTTATTCATTTTGTTCCACCTCCCGAAAGAAGTGTAAGAGTATCTGAAATTTTCTGATACATCTCCTCATTTGTGCAGTTTCCTCTGTAAATCTGATGGAACACTTCACCATCTTTTATGAATAATACACGCCCTGCCCTGCTTGCCGCTTTTGCCGAATGTGTTACCATTAATATTGTCTGTCCAAGCTGATTGATTTCATTGAAAATATCAAGCAGATTTGATGATGACTTTGAATCCAATGCACCCGTAGGCTCATCAGCAAGAATAAGTTTCGGCTTTGTGATTATTGCTCTTGCAACTGCTACACGCTGTTTCTGTCCGCCCGATACCTCATATGGATATTTATTCAGCAAGTCCATTATACCAAGTCTGTTCGCAACAGGAAGTACTCTTTTCTGCATTTCGTCATATTTTTTGCCTGAAAGTACAAGCGGTAAAAAAATATTGTCTCTTAAACTGAATGTGTCAAGCAGATTGAAATCCTGAAATACAAATCCAAGATTTTCACGTCGGAACGCTGATAATTCCTTATCCTTGATTTTTGAAAGTGGTTTGCCGTCAAGATAAACTTCTCCGCCTGTTGACTTGTCAAGTGATGCAAGAATATTGAGAAGTGTTGTTTTGCCTGAACCCGATTCGCCCATGATAGCAACATATTCACCCGCTTCAACTGAAAAATTTACGTTTGAAAGTGCTTTCACCTGATTTCCGCCAAGACGTGTTGTATAGATTTTTTCAAGGTTTGTGACTTCTAATAATGCCATTTTTCATGACCTCCTTTTTCTTTATGTCATCATTATATCACAAAATTTCAGTCTGCAACATCTGATTGTGTGACATTTCAGCCGTTTTGTGTGACATTTTTGTAAGGTCATTCTATGTCAAATCTTTCAACCGACAAATCCACCGAAAATATACTCCCCTTCCCTATTTCAGATTTGACAGAAATTTTGTGTCCAAGTTTATCACATACCTTTTTGCAGAGATAAAGTCCAAGTCCTGTTGATTTTTTATCAGTGCGTCCGCTCATTCCCGTGTAGCCTTTTTCAAAGATGCGTGGCAAATCTTCTGGAGCAATGCCTATTCCCGTATCACTCACATAAAGCACATCATCAGCAAATCTCACCGAAACACTGCCGTTTATTGTGTATTTTACCGCATTTGACAAAAGCTGTTCAACTACAAAAACAAGCCATTTTTCGTCAGTAAGAACTTCTGCATCAGTCGGCTGATAATCAAGCTTTATACGTCTGCGTATAAAAAGTGGCGCATATCTGCGGACAGCCTGTTTCATGACAGAATCAAGCTTGTAATTCTTTATTATCAAATCATCTGAACTGCTGTCAAGCCTGATATAATACAGAGCCATTTCAGCGTACTGCTCAATACGGAATAACTCTGCCGAAAGTTCACGACTTGTATCAGTATCTTCTGATTGCAGAATCATCTGTATTGCAGAAATCGGGGTTTTTATCTGATGCACCCATACTGTAAAGTACTCCGAATTATTCCGTTGAATATTTTTCAGCTGATTGATATTTGTATTGTTGATTTGATGCAGTTTTCTGATTATATCATATAAATCCTCCTGCATGATACTTTCGGAATCGGGGAGTTTTTCAGTCATAAGCGGAAGATTTTCGTATATTTCACGCAGAAGCATATGTTTTTTTCTGAAAAACGAAAAGTCTATTGTAGTATAAATTATCCCGATTACTGAACAGATTGAAAAGGCATATACGACTGTTTCAACATCTGAATGATATATAAAGAAAACAAGTGCAAAAATCCCCGAAAATATCAGGAAAATCAGCAGTGGTTTCAAGCAATGGCGTACATATTCAAGAAAAATTTTCATTCGATTATATACCCCGTTCCGATTTTTGTCTTTATAAAGTCTGTTAAGCCTATTGAATCTAGTTTTCTGCGTAAGCGTGTAACATTTACAGTCAGTGTATTTTCCTCAACGTAACAATCAATTTCCCACAGCTTATTCATTAATGTTTCACGGCTGACAACTTTTCCACGATTTTCCATAAGTGTTTGCAGAATACGGAAATCATTCTTTGTAAGCTCGATTTTTTCGCCGTTATATGATAATGTTGTATCATTCAGATTGAGAACTGCTCCCTTATGCTCAAGTATCGGGATTTTACTGCCCATATCGTAAGTTCTGCGGAGCATGGCTTGTATTTTAGCTGTCATGACATTCAAATCCATAGGCTTTGCAATAAAATCATCACCGCCCATATTCATTGCCATAACAATATTCATATTATCAGATGCAGACGATATGAATACAACAGGTACTTCCGATATTCTGCGGATTTCACTGCACCAGTGATAACCATTGAAAAAAGGAAGTTTTATATCCATAAGAACTATATGAGGGTCAAAAGCCACAAATTCACCGATAACATCATGAAAACTCTCTGTGCATTTCACGGAGTACCCCCATTTTTCAAGATGCTTTTTTATAAGAGATGATATTGTAAAATCGTCCTCTGTTACAAGTATTCTGTACATAATTTCCCTCCTGCTGTATCTGCTTATTTTCTTATATGCGGTTGAGGTGACCCCACTCGCACATAGAATCAAGAATAGGAATCAGAGATTTTCCACGTTCCGTAAGACTGTACTCAACTTTAGGCGGAATCTGCGGATATTCTTCACGGTGGATAAGCTGGTCGGCTTCAAGTTCTTTCAGATTAGCACTCAATGTCTTATATGAAATTGAACCGATATACTTCTGCATCTCGTTGAATCGGACAACACCGAACTCCATAAGCGTGTAAAGAATGATCATCTTGTACTTTCCATTAATCAGTGAAAGAGTATAACTGAAACCTGTGTTTTCAAGTTTTTCGTCTGCAATACATCTGATAC
Source organism: Ruminococcus sp. (assembly GCA_029060755.1). Lineage (GTDB taxonomy): Bacteria > Bacillota > Clostridia > Oscillospirales > Ruminococcaceae > Ruminococcus. Next base: position 10,531 of record JAIDTI010000045.1, read on the forward strand.
CCATAAATTTCTCCTTTTCCTGTACTTTCCTTAAAGTAAGTATATTACCTCAATGTGCGTACTTGACTTTTTATTTTTATATGATATAATTATATCAGACAGACGGAATAAAGTCAAGTATTATAAACAGGAGGTATTTACATGAGCAAAAAAATTGTTATTCTTAACGGAAGTCCACGTAAAAACGGCAACACATCAGCATTAATCGCAGAATTTAAAAAAGGTGCTGAAATCAGCGGAAACACTGTAACGGAATTTTTTCTTGATTCTATGAATATCAATGGCTGTAAAGGCTGTTGTTGTGGCGGAAAAAATACCGAAAGTCCGTGTGTGCAGAAAGACGACATGGAGAAAATATATCCTGTATACAAGGAAGCCGATATTGTGGTACTTGCTTCCCCCTTGTATTACTGGACAATCAGCGGACAGCTTAAATGTGCATTTGACAGACTTTTTGCAGTCGCAGAGTGTGACCCCGATTACAGCAATCCTACAAAAAACAGCGTGCTTATTATGGCTGCTGAGGGAAATGGCTTTGAGGAAAGTTTGTACTGGTATAATAATCTTGAAAAGCATCTTGGCTGGAAAAGTCTTGGCAAGATTCTTTGCGGTGGCGTTATGAATATTGGTGACATTTCGGGCAAACCTGAACTTAATGACGCTTTTGAACTTGGAAAATCAATAAAGTAAAGGAGTTTTTATAATGAATAAAATCAGTCTTCCGCAGGCATCTAAATTTACATCGCCTAACCCTGTTACACTTGTGTGTACACAAAAACCCGACGGCTCTACAAATCTTGCAACGGTATCTTGGTGGATGTATCTTTCATATAATCCTAATATGATTGCTTATGCAATGGCAAAAACTTCATACAGCGGTGAAATGGTACGCAATAATAAGAAAGTTATTCTTACAATCCCCAGCGTTGCAATTGCTGATAAAGTAATGGGCTGTGGTATGTCTACTGGTCGTGACACAGACAAAATCGCTGAACTTGAAATTGAAATGCAGGAAGTCCCCGACAGTGAAATTAAAATTCCACTTCATAGCTGTCTTGCAATCAAGTGCAGTCTGAAAGAATTTATCGAAACAGGCGACCACTATTTGTATATCTGCAATGTAGAAGATGTTTACAGCAACGAACAGGAAGAAGCTGTTTTCGCATGGAACGGTTATTCGCAGATACGCCCAGCAAAATAAATAAAAACGCAACGATTGGTACAAAAATCGTTGCGTTTTTTATTTTGCTCTTAAAATCTGACAACTGCTTTTATTATCATAATCGCTCCAAGAGCAATCAATATAAAGCTTAAAATCTTGTTGAATCTGATGATAATATCTTCACAGGCTTTTTTCTTTATGTTGTATGCAATATATGTTATTATCAGCCACCACAGGAAAGTCCCAATAAATACGCCCGAAACAGCAACAGCACCATTTATTATACTCACATCTTTTGAAATGTTCATGTATGAAAAAGCTATAAGAAAAGCAACTATAGCAACAGGATTTGTAATTCCTACAGTGAAAGAGGAGATAAAATGGCGCAGACCGTCTCCGTTTTTGTATGTGGATTCTTTTTTATTCAGAATGTTGAATCCGATGAAAATAATGAAAGCTCCTCCGATTATACTTATAATAAAGCTGTATTTCTTAAAAAAATCAGATACAAATGTAGCACCAAACACACCGACAGCGGCAAATATACAATCAGCAACAGACGAGCCAAGACCGGTGAGAAGTCCTTGCTTTACACCAGATTTTATAGTCCGCTGTATTGTCATAGCACCTGCCGCACCAACAGGAACTCCACAAATAATACCAATAATAATTCCTTTAAGCAAGTATAATGTCAATATATCACCTCATTATGATATTTGTTTTTTATTATAATATATATTGCAGTAATAATTATACCATATCAGAAAAAATATTTCAAGTATATTGTAAAAAAAAATTTATTGACAAAAATCAACAACAGATGTATAGTATTAATTTCAGTCAAATCAAAATTCAGAAAATAAAAGAAGTATCAATGATGTATAATGTTATTTAACTCTGCATATGTAAAAAATTCACCCTTTTCGTAAAATAAGCTACGAAAAGGGCTTTGCAATTATTTTTCGTTGTAGTTTATAAGTTCATCAAGCATTTTCGGAAGTTCTGTATCCATATTTTCATCTGAAAACTGACAAGTTCCGACAGCTTTATGTCCGCCGCCGCCATATTTCAGCATAAGACTGCCGACGTTTACATTTGAAGTACGGTTGAGAATAGAGTAACCGACAGCAGCACTACAACCAGCTCCGCCTTTGCCGTTGACAATCCATGCAGAAATATTCTGTTCAGGATAAAGGCTGTAAATAAGAAAGCGGTTTCCTGTATATATTGGGTCAACGCCACGCAAATCAGTTATAATAACATCTTTTTCAGTGCGTGTATGGGCATATATCATTTCTTTAAATTTTTCAGTCTGTTCATTGTAAACTGCAATTCTTTCCTGTATATCAGGCAAAGCAAGTATTTCTTCCGTTGACATTGTGCGACAGCAGTCAATAAGATTTTCCATAAGCTTATAGTTTGATATACTGAAATTACGCCATCTGCCTAAACCTGTTCTTGGGTCCATAAGAAAGCCTATGAGAATCCAGCCAGTAGGATTAAGAATTTCTTCACGGGTAAGGTTTCCGCTGTCAACCTTATCAACAGCAGTCATCATATCATCATAATGGCTGAAACGTTCTTCACCGCCGTAATAATCATATATAATTCTTGCACATGACGGAGTAATACGGCTTTCGCCCTTATATTTTCCTGCGAGTTGATTTCTTTCAAATTCGCTTGAATGGTGGTCAAACCAAAGTCCACAGCCTTCAACATAGGGAACATTTGCGAGGCAGTCATTTTCTGTAATTTCAACAAGTCCGTCCTGTAAATCCTTTGGGTGTGCGAATTTCCAGTGGTCTATAATTCCTGCATCTTTAAGCAGTGCGGCACAAGCAAGTCCGTCAAAGTCTGAACGAGTTACCAGTCTCATCTAAACATCTCCTAACAAAAATTGTGTAAAATTTCACTTATTTTATATTATACACTATTATTTTCAGTATGTCAATAGAATTTAGGATATTTTTATATAAAATTTGTAAAAAGATGTTCCTCTTTTTCTGGAAGTCCAAATTTTTCCTTGCCAAGCTGAATACTTTTAATTAAAAAAGTCATGTTATTTGCTAATGTGCGCATTGTCTGCAATCCCTCTGCATCTTGTTGCGCCTCACCTGAAATTCTTCCGTGAACACTGTTCCAATACTGACTTGATGCAACAGGCATTCCGGTAATTGTAAAATATTTATTCAGTTCATCAAATGTAGAGGACAAGCCACCTCGTCTTGCGACAACTACACTTGCTCCGACTTTCATTGTTTTATCAAAATGTGTGCTGTAAAACAGACGGTCAAGAAATGCAATCAGTGTTGCGTTGGCAGATGCGTAGTAAACTGGACTTGCAACCACTAAACCGTTACATTCCTCAAATTTTGATGCAGTCTCATTGACCATATCATCAAATACACATTTTCCTTTTTCAGCACATGAACCGCAGGCAATACAGCCACGAATATCCTTGTTTCCGACCTGTACAATTTCAGTCTTTACGCCATTCTCTGAAAAAACTTTTTCCATTTCATGAAGTGCAATGTAAGTATTTCCGTTGGTATGTGGACTTCCGTTTATCATCAATACTTTCATTAATCTCATCTCCGCTTTTATGAATTTATATATAGTATATTCTGACACAAACTATCCGATTTTTTAAAATGCACCCAACGATTATATCATTCGTTAGGTGCATTTATGGTTGGGATGGCGGGATTTGAACCCACGCAGTGACAGAGTCAAAGTCTGTTGCCTTACCGCTTGGCTACATCCCAGTTTTAAATTTGTAACAAAAAAGTCCGAATTTTATCGGACCTTTTTGTCTTGCATGGAGGCGCCACCCAGATTTGAACTGGGGATCAGGGTGTTGCAGACCCACGCCTTACCACTTGGCTATAGCGCCATGCTGGAGCGGATTACGAGGCTCGAACTCGCTACCTCCACCTTGGCAAGGTGGCGCTCTACCAGATGAGCTAAATCCGCATTGGCGACCCGGATGAGGCTCGAACTCACGACCTCTAGCGTGACAGGCTAGCGTTCTAACCAACTGAACTACCGGGCCATTGTGGTGGGGACTACAGGGCTCGAACCTGTGACCCTCTGCTTGTAAGGCAGATGCTCTCCCAGCTGAGCTAAACCCCCAACCTTTCTTTTGTTATCAGGCTTTCCCCTGACTGCTATTATATTATATCACAACTTTTTCGATTTGTCAAGTGTTTTTTGAAAATTTTTCAAAAAAATTTTTTTGACTCTGTACATATCCACGTTGTACCGTCTTTTGTGTGAATTTTTATATCAAAAAATCCCGATTTTTCGAGCAAATCTTTGAACTCTGCTCTTGTAGGATTGAATAAGTTATATTTATTAATATTCTCAACATCTTCCGCAGAGAGTTCTGAATCACCATAAATATCAGCAATAATTAAAAAAATTCCGTCGGGAGAGAGAACTCGTTGAACTTCTTTCAGACAGTCAACAGGATTTTTCCAGAAATAAAAACTTTCGATTGTATAGATTATGTTAAATGAATTATCATCAAACGGAAGATTTTCAACAGAAGCGTGAATAATATCCATTTTGCCGTTATCTACATCATCAGCATTTACTTTTCTGCTCAATTCAACCGACACTTCAGAGTAATCCACACCTGTAAGATGACCTGTAGTTATTTTTGCTGACATCTTTTGCAGTGCCATACCACCGCCACAACCAATGTCAAGAACTTTTTCTGCACCATTTATATTAAGATGAGCCAATGCCCAGTCGGTGACGTTCTTATGTGATTCGCTCATACGTTTAAGCATTATCTCCCCTGATTCACCTTGTGGCTTTGCAGGATTTCCCATTTCTGTTATTGAATTTTCGTCCATTTTAAAAACCTCTTTTCAGATAAAATACCTTATAATATTTATATGATTTTATTTTAACATATATTCAGCCATTTGTCAAGATAAATTTTCTTTTACAAATTCATGTATATGGAAAAGCTGTTGTGAATATAATTTCAGCAATGGAGGCGATTAGATGAATCCTATTGACATTGAGAAGTACAAAAATGATATGATGAAACTCTATAACAAGAGAACGCCATCTGATAATCCTACACCTTACAGAGAACCTGAACCAACAGTAAATCTGGAGCCAGTTCTCGAGGCTAATGAAAATCAAGACCCGAACGGAGAACCGTACCAAGAGCCAGTCCCAGAAGCTAACGAAAATCAAGACCCGAACGGAGAACCGTACCAGGAGCCAGTCCCAGAAGCTAACGAAAATCAGGACCCGAACGGAGAACCGTACCAGGAACCAGTCCCCGAGGCTAACGAAAATACAGAGACAGTTTCAAAAGATAATGAAGAAAAACCAGCAGAAGATGAACAGAAAAACAGCATTTCCGAGCGATTTCCTGAACCTGATTTGTCAGAACTGGTGTCAGAATATCCCGTTCCTGAGCATATCACGGAAGAAAGCCTGGGCGATTCAACTGGCTATATCCTCGTCAATGTCCGGACAGGACGGGGAGCATATCCAATAGAAAATGCGTCCGTAATTGTTACGTCTATAGTGGACGGAAACAGGTTTATTATAGCATCTGCACTGACTGATGTAAACGGGGCAACAATAAAAATTGAAACGCCTGCTCCTGCTCTGATTTATTCGCAGTCACCTGATTCAGAGGTGCGACCTTACAGCCTTTTTGACATATCAGTCAAAGCGGACGGATATTTCAATGCAAGAAGTGTTGATGTGCCTGTTTTTTTTGAAACTACATCAATACAGAATTTCAACATGATACCAGTACCATTAGGTATGAGAAATAATGACGAAACTCTTACTTATTTCAATCAAGAACCCAATCTATAAGGAGAAAATATGCTTACAGGAACACCATTTATTCCCGAAACAATAACAGTGCATCTTGGCGCACCCGATTCAAATGCACCTAATGTTACAGTTGATTTTCCAAACTACATAAAAAACGTCGCATCAAGTGAAATCTTTCCTACATGGAACGAAAATGCACTTCGGGCAAATATTTATGCTATAGTAAGTTTTGCACTCAACCGCATATATACAGAGTGGTATCGTTCAAGGGGATATGACTTTGATATTACTTCCACAACGCAATATGACCAGAAATTCATAAACGGCAGAGAATATTTTGAAAATATCAGCTTTCTTGTTGACGAACTTTTTGACGACTATGTGAGACGGCAGGGAACTGTTGAACCGCTTTTCACATCATTCTGCAACGGTACAACGTCCACCTGTTCGGGATTGTCGCAATGGGGTACAGTTGACCTTGCAAACAACGGCTTTACGCCGTACGAAATACTTCAATATTACTATGGAGATGATATAGATATTGTGAAAGATGCACCAGTAAAAACGGCTGAACCGTCATATCCGGGCAGAGACCTTAAATATGGTTCAGCAAATAATGACGTTAAATCATTGCAGATTTTTCTTAACAGAATCTCACGCAATTATCCTGCTATTCCGAAAATTCCGCAGGCAGACGGTATATTTGATACATCAACAGAAGCGGCAGTCCGTGCATTTCAGGAAATATTTGATTTTGAGGTGAATGGCATAGTAAGCGAAGCTGTATGGTACAGGATTGTATACATCTATACCAGTGTAAAGCGACTTGCTGAACTCAACTCCGAAGGTGTTGCACTGGAAGAAGTATCACCGCTATATCCTGAACAGCTTAGTATAGGTATGCAGAATGACGGAGTAAAAAGCCTGCAATATTTTCTTGCTGTAATCGGGGCATATTATGAAGCTGTTCTGCCGGTTGAGATTACAGGCTATTTCGGTGAGGAAACGGAAAAATCACTCAAATCATTCCAGAGGGTTTTCGGTTTACCGCAGACAGGAGTGCTTGACCGTGCAACATTCAACGACATATACCGTGCCTATACAGGAATTGTCGATACTGTAAAGCCTGAATATACAGCAGTAGTATTATATCCTGGAACAGTATTCCGTGAGGGTGCAAACAGCGATTATGTGCGTATCTTGCAGGAATATCTGTCGCTTATACACGAAACTTATCCTAATATTCCGGCGGTGAATAATACAGGCTATTTTGGTACAATCACCAAACAAGCAGTAACGGAATTTCAGAAACAGTTCGGCATAAATCCTACAGGAATAGTAGGCAGTATCACATGGGATAAAATAGCGGAAGTATATTCCGATTTACGCTACGGATTTGACAAGCGACCATATCAGAATCCGGGCTATACTATTTCAGGAGAGTGAGTTATTATGGCATATTCAAATCAGCAGAAAAGACAGCATATATTTGAACTGCAAAGGTATCTCCATGCAATTTCAATTATGGACAGCAGTATCCCGAACGTTATACCAGACGGCATATATGGAGCAGAAACGCAGTCGGCAGTAAGAGCATTTCAGTACAAATATAAGCTGACAGTAACAGGAAATACCACTCCTGATACATGGAATAAGATTGTACAGGTTTATAAAGGACTTTTTGAGCTGAAGCCCGAACCATATCCGGCATTTCCATCAGAAAAATTTGTGTGTGAGAACGGTGCAGACGGTCAGCTTGTATACATTATACAGGCTCTGCTTTACGGTATGGGACAGCGATATGATAATTTTCCGAAAATAAACGTATGCGGTCATTTCAATAATGATACTGTAGAGGCTGTAAAGAAGTTTCAGAAGATGTGCGGAATACCTCAAAACGGCAAAGTTGACTGCATAACATGGAATATGCTTGTAAACTGTTCATGCCACAAAAGTTGAAATAAAAACTTGACTGTTGTGTAATATTGTGGTATAATGTAGAAAAGAATATATTTTGCAGAACACGAAAGCAATCATGAAAAACTTTCGTCTGTTCTGCAAACTAAAGGAGCGGATAATATGAAGAAGAAAGCTATTATTTCAACTGTTGCAGTTTTTTCTGCTTTAACGGTTACAAGTGCATTTGCAATAGGAAAATATTCATTTCAGGACTTGAAAAATTTAAGTGATTCAATTCTTGGCAAAAATGAAGTTACAGCAGAACAGGATATTAACGGAGACAACAGAGTTGATGTATTTGATATGATTGAGATGAGAAAGGCTTTTCTGGGTACAGGCGAATTTTCAGAGCAGATTATTGATGTAAGTGAAGAAAATGTCAAATATATCGGCAGAAATATCTATGACGAAAATAACATTGCGTGGCTTGTGCAGAGTGGTTCAGCTGTTGAGTTTACAGTTACAGGAAAATCAGCAGAAATCACAATAAACGGTGATGATTTTGTTGAAAGCGACGAAAAATATCGTCCACGATATGCTGTTATAGTTGATGATAAAATTATACTTGATGCAATTCTAAGTGTAAAAGAAAGAACTGTTGAACTTTTCAGCGGTGACGAATCAAGAACAGCTGTAGTTAAGGTTATTCATCTTTCGGAGGCAAATAATGGTGCTGTCGGAGTAAGCAAAATCAAAGTAAATTCTGATATGCCCGTACCTGTTGCACCTTTGCAGAAAAAGTCTTTGCAGATTGAATTTATAGGCGATTCAATAACCTGTGCATACGGAGTTGAGGGAAAAGACCAGTATGAAAATTACATGACATCAACTGAAAACTTCATGAAATCGTATGCTTATCTCACGGCGAAACAGCTTGACGCTGATTACAGTGCAGTAAGTTACAGCGGTCACGGCATAATTTCCGGCTACAGTCAGGACGGCGACAGAGAAACAGATTCGCTTGTCCCTGATTACTATGATTATGTAGGTAAACTTGGTAATTACAAAGTTGCATGGGATTTTGAAAATCACAGGAATAATGTTGTTGTTGTAAATCTCGGTACAAACGACAATACATACGTTTCAAAGGATATAGATACAAGAGGAGACAAATTTGCAGAGGAATACGTTAAATTCCTTAATCAGATTCACAAGAATAATCCCGATGCTTATATAATATGTACTCTCGGCACAATGGGCTGTACAGAAGAATTTCCATATATTGAGAAAGCTGTTGAGACTTTCAGAAAAGAATCAGGCTACGACAGAATAATGTGCTATCAGTCGGCAACACATACACAGACTGACGGTTTCGGCTCGGACTGGCACCCGTCCGAAAAGACACAGCAGAACAGTGCCTATGTTCTTGCTGACAAGATATGTCAGGCTCTTGGCATAGCATCAGACCAGACCGGCATTGATGTTGCCGTAGATGCAGAATACAGCACGGTTACATCAGACGGTGCAAATATGTCTGATTATTTTTCAGACTGGGACAAGTCATATCACATTACAACAGTTACTGGCGGTACAAAAGCAGAATCCATACAAGTATTTGCTTCAGGAATCGGCATGAAAAAAGGTGGAAAATATAACTTTAGTTTTCAGCTTGAAACAGGTGACGGAACAGAAATTCCGTTCTGTATAAGAGACAAATCAACAGGCGAAGTAATTTTTGAGGATATTTTTACAGGAACAGGCACAAAATCACAATACGAAAAGGATTTTGAATGTCCGATTACAGCAGATGCGGAAATAGTATTCAATATCGGCGGAAAAGATAATTCAAGAGTAAGTATTTATGAGCTTAAGCTTATAAGAGGATAGACAAATCAAACTAAAAGAAAGGAAGTTTTTAATTGAAATCGGATTTTTTGCGTGGAATGTCTCATGGCATACCTGTTTCACTTGGCTATCTCTCTGTCTCATTCGGCTTTGGAATAAGTGCTGTCCGTTCGGGATTATCAATACTTGATGCATCTGTAATCTCCGCAGTAAATCTTACATCAGCAGGACAGGTTGCCGGAATTGAAGTTATAGCACAACATGGAACAATTATTGCTATGATTTTATCACAGCTTACTATAAATATAAGGTATTCGCTCATGGCACTTTCCTTGTCGCAGAAACTTGACAAAAAATTTACAATACCGCACAGACTTTTAGCCTCTTACGGCATAACAGATGAAATATTTGCACTCTGTTCGGCGCAACCTGGACTGATTGTGCCAGCATATATGTATGGAATGATTCTTATTTCTGCTGTCGGCTGGATTCTCGGAACTTTTCTTGGTGCATATGCAGGTCAGCTCATGCCTGAATCAGTCTCCTCTGCTATGGGAATACTTTTATACGGAATGTTTCTTGCAATTATAATTCCGCCGTCAAGAAAGCATAAAAATATACTATGTGTTGTTATTGTGGCAGCTGTTATGAGTATAATTTTCAGATACTTCATAACTGCAATTTCGTCAGTATATGCTATAATAATATGTTCTGTTATATCTGCTTCAATTGGTGCAGTTCTTTTTCCTGTTTCTGATGAGGAGGAATCATGATGAGTATAGCTTTATATATTCTTGTAATGGCTGGAGTTACATATATTATACGCATGATTCCTTTTGTATTTGTCAGGAAAAAAATAAAATCAAGATTTATAAAAAGTTTTCTGAAATATATACCATATGCTGTTTTAAGTGCAATGACAATTCCGGCAATATTTTACAGCACGGGAAATATTACTGCTTCGGCTATCGGAACTGTTATTGCTGTTATACTTGCATTTTTTAATCTTCCGCTTATAGTTGTGGCTGTATGTGCATCAATTTCTGCTTATATAGCATTAATATTCATCTCATTATAAAAAAAATCCTGCCTCTTTCTGAATAAAGAAGCAGGATTTTACATTAAGCTTTACAATAATTCTGAATCGCATTGCAATTGTCCTTGCACCCATTGATTCTGTATTATAACAAGCTTGTTTGTTTAAGTATTTGTATTATCTGCCATTATAATTGTGCTTATAATTGGGAAATAATACTTTTAAAAGCTCTGTAATCAGAACTCATTTGAATTTTCAGATTTCTTTTTGTTTTTTAAAATGAGACTTATTTTATCTGTTGCAAGTGAGATAAACTTTGAGTTTGTCGGTCGTAAAGTATCTGACCTATAGCCAAAATATGAATATATATTCTCTTTATCTCCGTTATGCCATGCAGAATCAATAGCGTGTCTTATTGCTCTTTCAACTTTTGTGGGTGTGGTGTTATGTTTTTCAGCAACTTTTGGATACAAAAGTTTTGTAATACTGTTAAGATAGTTGCCATTCTCAACACATTCAATTATTGCTGTGCGAATATATCTATAACCTCTTATATTTGCCGGAATACCTACTTTTTGTATGAGTTCTGTTGCCATTATTTCAACATCGTAGCTGTCTGAATTAAATTCAAAATCAAAACCTTTGAATACAACTGCATTTATTGCTTTACAGAGTTCCTCTACACCAAAAGGCTTTGCAAGAAAGTATGATGCTCCGTTCTGAAGCACCTGACGTTCAATAAAGTTGTTGCTTATTTCAGAGAGAATGATAAAAGCGGGACTTTTAGAAAGTATGGATTTTGCTCTTTGTATGACAGTCATTGCATCGGTGTCACTAAGGCTGATGTCTGAAATAACAGCATCAGGCTTATCAGACAATATAGAGCGGAGAATAGCGTCTCCAGTGTTTTTGCGTGTGTAGGCATAGAATCCAAGATTAACAAGTTCAGATGCCATTTTTACTCCGTTTACAGCAGAGTCATCACAGATTAAGACTTTGATTGTAGAACCATTTGATTTTTTTTCCATAGGTACAATCTCCTTTGCATTTATATTAAAACCATCAATGAAATTTCATATAAGCGAATATGCCATATCATATCAGGTCGATTTTATTATATATTTTTCGAAAAATTTTATCAAGCTTTTTCGACATGACTTTCTGAATTTTCTTTGATTTTTCTAAAAAATGGTGAAACAGTATAAATTTATAACTATATCAGTCAAAAAAATAGTTAAAATGTAAAATTTTAAAAAATAGCTTGACTTTTTGATATTTTTGATGTATAATAATACACGTACTTTGCGAGTGTGCTGGAATAGGCAGACAGGCACGTTTGAGGGGCGTGTGTCAACAGACGTATGGGTTCAAGTCCCATTACTCGCACCAAATACCCTCTCTCTATGAGGGTATTTATTTTTATAATGGACAGGTGGCTGAGCTGGTCTAAGGCGCACGACTGGAACTCGTGTATACGTTAATAGCGTATCGAGGGTTCAAATCCCTCCCTGTCCGCCAAATATAGCCGTTTGTGGGTTTCCCTGCAAACGGCTTTTTTATATTTAAATATCCAATACGATATTTACTACGACACTTGTACCGTTTTTTATATAATAAATATCATTGCAATAAATCAATACAGAGTATAATTACTTTATTTTCTTATCAATATTTTTAATGTGGGACAAAATCTGATTTAATGTGTCATTCGGTGGATTGATTTGGTTTTACATCAAAATTTGCTGAAGAATCACTGAAAGGTAAAGATATATTCAACAAAATAAAATAATTTAAAGTACATTTTTGTTATATTTTAATAAAAAATAAATGTTGAAATTATGCAATCATACAAATTATGATATAATATGTCATTTTTTGTATAAAAAATGACATTACTATATAGAAGGAAAAATTGAATTATGGACAATTATTTTGGTTTATAATCAAAAAATTTCAAAGTTCGACTGTTTACTGCATACAAATCGACATTTCACTTCATGCTTCGGCACAAACCACCATATTACATTATAATGAAAGCATGATATTTTAGTTTCAAACTTTTTTGTGCTATAAAATAGTTGGTTGTTGCACAATACACAAGTATCTATTATACTATTTTGTGCAATCATACAAATATTTTAAAATCCGCTTGAATTTTGTTTTGGCGGCGAAAAGGATTATATATAAATAGAGGCGTTTAAAATTTTGGTTTGGGACAAGCGTTCTTAGATAATTGTATATTATCTATAATTTATATACAGTAAAACATATATTTGAAATAATCTGAAAGGAGTATCGAGTTTTCTACTCGATTGATTAAAGATGCTTAAAAAACTTGAATTATTTGCAGAAGAGAAAGCTGAACAGGCTGAGAAATTACGTATTTTTAGCGGAGTAAAATTATTACATATAAAAAATCAGGTAGAATTATTATTATCTCACATTGGTGATTATGGGATATTTACTGAATATACAAAACATGATATATCCCATATAAATGAAATGTTGAAGATGGTGGAATGGATAATTCCCCAAAAGACAAAAAATATAATGACTCCATCTGAGTGGATGATGCTGGTTTTATCAATATATTTTCATGATATGGGTATGTTGATTTCAAAAATTGAATTTGATAATAGAACCCAAACTGAATTTGTTGATTATAAAAAAAAAGTATTAGATGGGCAATACGGTCAGGATTATATTAATAAAATAATAAATCTAGGTGATAAAGCTGATATTTTTTTATATCAAGAATATGTAAGAAAAAATCATGCAAAGAGAATACGTCAATGGATTTCTGGTGAAAAAGATGATAATAGTATGTATTCAGAACAAATAATAGATGAAATTCAAAAATTATTATCTCCAATTGATAGTTTGTTTAGACAAGATTTGGCATTAATTTGCGAAAGTCATCATTTAAATAATCTTGATAATTACTCAATATACGATGTTAATAAATTTTATGCATCAGATGATGAAGCGAAAGTTAATCTTCAGTATATTGCTGTTATTTTAAGAACAGCTGATTTATTACATATTACTATGGATAGAACACCTGCAATTGAGTATAATGCTTTTTGTCCAACAGATCCTATTAGTGTTGTTGAATGGCAAAAGCAAATGGCTATAAGATCAATTAGACCAATGGATGTATTTGATGAAAATGAAAATATTGATAAAACTGCGCAGAGTAGTGTAATTGCTATTACTGCATATTTTGAAGAAGCCAATCAAGCTGAAGCTTTTTTTGCACTAGGAGATTATTTAAGATATGTAAAAAAAGAATTAATCAGGAGCAATGAGGTAATTCAAAATTCTATAAAAAAGAAAGGAACAGATGACTACTTATTTCCTTGGAGTAATATAGACGAGTCAGGCATAAAAACTAAGAATTTTAGCAAAAAATTATTAAAATTTGAACTTGATCAAAGTAATATTCTCCAAATGTTAGTTGGTCATACATTGTATAATGATAGTTCTGTAGTTATTAGAGAACTGATACAGAACGGACTTGATGCCATAAAATTGCAAAACGAGATAGAGAGACGAGAAAATCAAGATCTTACAAATGGAAAAATTATAGTTAAATGGGATAGCGTGAAAAGAGAGTTATCCTTTGAGGATAATGGAACAGGCATGACAGTTTATGAAATTGAAAATTACTTATTAAAAGTTGGAAGTTCAAAATATAGTAGCCAAAACTTTCAAAACGAGTTTCCTAATTTCGTTTCTATAAGTCGATTTGGTATTGGAATATTAACCTGTTTTTTGGTTGCAAATGATGTTGAGATAATAACATATTCAAGTGAAAATAATGAGGCTAACAGAATTTTTTTTAGAAATGTTGATGGAAAATATTTACTAAAGAGTCTGAAAAAAAATGAGTTGCCTAAACACATTATAAAGCATGGAACGATTATCAAATTGCATTTGAGAGATGATGCCTCAATGAGTAAACTTGAGTACAATATTAAAAAGTGGATTGTATTTCCATATTGTAATGTTTATTTAAAGATTGATTCTAGCGATTTTATTAAAATAGGATATAAATCACCCAAAGAAGCATTAGAAGATTATATATCGCATGATAGTGCTATTTCTTCAGATAACATTATTGTTCAAGAAGATACAATAGAAGGAGTTACAATGGCGTATGCATTGAGATATAAAGAATACTTTCAGGAATATTCTTTAATTGAATATACTAATAGTAGAGACTATTACGTAAACAATAATGATACGCCAACATCAGATTATCCAACACCTATCGGAATATGCTTTGAAGGAATCAGGGTAGATGATAATACTCCAGGATATAGTAGAGACATATTTTTGGCAATTCTGAACAGCAATGATAGTAAAATTGTTAAGACTAATGTTGCTCGTTCATCTATAGAAGATAATACTGGAAAAAATGAATTAATGCGAATAATTTACTCAATTTATAAAATGAATATTGAAAGACAAATTAATGACTTTTTAAAAAAGGGAAAATCTCAATCATGGATATCATCAGAAGTGAGATTTTTAATAAGTCAAATTGCCGGAACACTAAACGATGCAAATTCAGGTCAATATTTAGAAAAAAGAGAAATCATGGAGGATATTTTTGGAGATGTAAATGCAATTTTGTTTGAAAATGATAATTTACGTAACTTAGTTTCAGCAAAATTATTACAAAGTAAGGATGTAATTAATATAACTGAAAGCAATGTGATTAATGCAGCAGAATATCTCTTACGAGAAACCAAAAGCAATATATCTTTAGGAAATTTATTTAATGCATTAACAGGTGTTCATGAAGTTGAAAGTTGTAATCTTTTATGTGATTATAATCAATACAGTATTTTACATAAAATTGCATTAAAAGGAAAAGTAGTGACTAGAATTAAGAACTTGTCTTCACAAGAAAAAAGTGATATAATATAGAGTATTATGAGATATACAAGTGATTTGACAGATAGC
>JAIDTI010000046.1 GCA_029060755.1 Ruminococcus sp.
CCAAACACATGGCTTAAATCTTTATGTTCCTTTAATTTTGCCTACGATTAGGAAATTTATAATGTCGTTTACTATAGAAAGAACGAAAAAATGAAAAAAATATATTAAACGTGTGGCTAAAGCAATTGAATCTGCCGAAGCATTTGTCTTTTATCTTCCACCATATAGTTCCGACCTGAATCTGATTGAAATGATGTGGTCAAAAATAAAATCACTTTTACGCAAATAGAAATCATGTTCTTCTGAAGTTCTCAACCAGTTTATTGAAGATGACTTTTCTGCTGTTACGACTGAAAATATTGACCACTGGTTTTCTGCTTCAACAGAATGATTAGAAAACATCATAAATTTATCCCTGTTCTCATTATGAGAGCAGGGACTTTTTTTGACAGTCTGACTGCTGCAACTTTTGTTATTGCAGCAGTATTTTGTGAAATCTTATTTTTTTCTTGGACAATTTTTGTCAAATGCAGGATTGCAGGCATAGAAGTTTTTGGAATTAAGATTATCTTGAGTAATCCTGAGTGCTTCACCGAAACGTAAAGTATCAGACATGGATTTTCCACCTAATATTTATATGACCGTCTGCAACTGAAATGACATCTATAAGAGTATCAGTTATAGCGTGCTTATCCTCAAATGAAAGTGATTGCCAGTTTTGTATGAGTGATGACATTTCAGAAATAATCTCACCGCTGATATTGCTGTTGAGTGATGTAAGCTGTGCATTAAGTGCCTGACGTTCTTTGTCAAGCTTGTTTACCTGTTCATTTATCAGTCTCATAAGCACATCATCTGCCATAATCACTTTGTTTACTAAATTACTTATTTCTGTATCAATCTGTGAAATCCTTATTTTTATTTCATTAATCTGTGGTTGTGATTTATTTGTTTCACTATATGAAAGACTATCAAATTTACTTAGTTCATGCCTTATTTTATCAGATATGACCGATTCCAGCTCATCAGCATAAACAGTACAGCCAGTGCCATTGCATAAACTGTGTTTTGTTTCAATCATTGTACCGCATAAAAAATAACGCCCCATTTTAGTATCTGATTTGGTAATATTAAGTCTGCCTCCGCATTTACCGCATTTTACTTTACCCAACAACCATGAGTTTTTAGCCTGATAACTTCTTGCACATTGCTTGTTATTCATACACCGCATACGGCATTTCAGCCATAAATCACTTGTAATAAAGCCCCTATGCAAAGCTAATACAAGATGTTTATTTTTTAGACTGCTGTTCTTGTTTACTTTATCTTTTGTAAGATTGTAAAGATAACAGCCGTTAGTACCTGTAAAATCATTTACAGAGCTGACTATTTCAGTTCCCTGACCTGCAAAAAATGAATAAATATCAGCATCTGCCATTACATATACAGGATTTCTTAAAAAATCACTTATTCTTGATACAGTCCATTTGCTTCCTCTAAAATGCTTTATATTGTTTTTATTGAAATACTTCACTATATCTCCCAGAGAATTTTTAGGGTCTGCATAGAGTTTATATATTAACTTTATGTGTTCGCTTTCCTGTGGATTTTCAATAAATTTAGAAGTCTTTTTACCGTCAATATAGGTCTCCTCAATGCTGAATCCATATGGGATTTTACCACCCATGTAAAATCCCTTTTTGCATCTTGAATAATAAGCATCTGTAACTCTCTGCTGTATTGTTTCACGTTCATGCTGTGCAAAAGCCATGAAAATATTCAGCATCATTTTACCTGTCTGTGTTGACGTATCAAATTTTTCATCATGTGATATAAAATCTACTCTGTACTCCTGAAATAATTCGTCCATATTTGCAAAATCACGTATCGAACGGCTTAAACGGTCTATTCTGTAAACAATCACTCCTTTAATGATACCGCTTTTTATGTCATTCAGCATCTGCTGTAACTGTGGTCTGTCGGTATTTTTACCGCTGTACCCTTTATCACTATAAATTTTATATTCCTTACACTTTAATTCGGATTTACAAAATTCAATCTGACTTTCTATTGAAATACTGTCTTTCTTGTCTATCGACTGCCTTACATAAATTGCATACATATAATCACCTTACTTTTTATCAACATACTTTTTAAAAATATTGAAAAGTCTTGTTTCAATATCTGACATTGTTTCATCAGATACTTTTTCTGGATATTCATCTGTTATTTCAAACTTCATTATTTTATTATTTTTTTTCTTGCTATTCTTGATTATGTTACTTGCCATTTGGCTCACCTCCTGTAATATTTATATGTTTATATGCTTGTTTAAAATGTTAAATATATTATATACAGTGGTTTATAAATTTTTTTCAAAATTAAGCTGACAGCGAAAGCAAAAGCAACATCTCTATAATATAATAAAAATCATGGAAATACTGATTTTCAATGAAAAGAGGTTTATTTATGGATAATAAGAACTACAGTCGAAAATATGAAACACTCTGCAGAGTGCTGTACTTTTTCCTATAATCGGTTGTATTCTTTACTATGATTTGAATGATATAAAAGAGATAAGCAATGTGGTATTGGATTCATTTAGCATTGTGTCCTTAAGCCCTGATTTTTGAATTAACAAGAGAAAAGAAAATAGAAAAATGGAAGATAAGAATATAATTACTTTATTTTAACTGCTTTTCCTTGAAAATCTGTCTTTGATATGTTATAATAATATAGAAAAGATATAAGGTAAACAGCGAGGTAACTAATAATGCCAAATATATTGATAATAGATGATGATGTTCATATCAGCACTATGCTGGAAGAAGCATTAACAGGCAAGGGATATACTGTACAAAAAGCCTTTTCAGGAACAGAGGCATTGCTTGTTCTGTCACAACATAAGCCCAATCTGATATTGCTTGACCTCATGCTGCCAGGGTTAAGCGGTGAGAAATTACTGCCACATATTAAAGATATTCCTGTTATAGTCGTGAGTGCAAAGGTGGATACTGCTGATAAGGTTGGTCTGCTGTTAGGCGGTGCTGTGGACTATATCACAAAGCCTTTCGATATGGGCGAACTGCTTGCACGAGTAACCGTACAACTTCGCAGCAGGACAAATACAGCAAATTCTTCTATACTGTCATATCATGAGATTAATTTGAATGTTGATACTCACATTGTTATAATAGGCAATCAAGAAGCGAAACTGACTCGAACAGAATATGCAATTTTGAAACTTCTCATGCAGAATACTGAACAAGTAGTTGCGAAACTGACAATTCTTGAAAAAATCAATGATGATACTCCTGATTGTACCGAAGATTCGCTTAAAATCCATATTCATAACCTGCGTAAAAAGCTGAAATCAATATCAGGTAAAGATTATATTTCTGCTGTGTGGGGTATTGGTTTTATGCTACATGAAAAATCTTAACTAAACCTTAATTGTTTTCTTAACTGTTTTCTTAACTTTTTTGTGATATAATATTTTCATAAAATAAAGAGGAGGTCTGAATATGGACTATGTTTTGAAAACAAACAATCTGTGTAAGTACTACCGACATTTCAAGGCTTTGAATGGTCTGACAATGAATGTTCCTAAAGGAGCAATCTATGGATTTGTCGGAAAAAATGGCGCAGGCAAGACAACGCTGATTCGTCTGATATGCGGATTACAGCACCCCACAAGCGGAGATTTTGAGTTGTATGGCATCAAGAATACAGATAAAACAATTTCCAAATCACGCAGAAGAATGGGTGCAGTCGTTGAAACTCCGTCAATCTATCTTGATATGACAGCGGAGGAAAATTTAAAACAGCAATGCCGTTTTCTTGGAACACCGAGCTTTGATGGTGTACAGGATTTACTGAAACTTGTTGGACTTGAAAATACAGGCAAGAAAAAAGCAAAGAATTTTTCACTTGGTATGAAGCAGCGTTTAGGAATTGCTGTTGCACTATGCGGAAACCCTGATTTTATGATACTGGACGAGCCAATCAATGGACTTGACCCGCAGGGCATTATTGAAATTCGTGAACTGATTCTTAAAATCAATCGTGAACAGCAAATAACCGTATTGATTTCAAGTCACATTCTTGATGAGCTTTCGAGACTTGCCACACATTATGGATTTATCGACAGCGGAAAAATTATAAAAGAAATGAGCGCACAAGAACTTGAAGCAGCCTGCCGTAAATGTGTACGCATGACTGTTACAGATACAAAGGCTTTGGCAAGGGTGCTGAACAGCATGAATATTGAATATCAGATTCTTGACAGTACAACTGCTGATGTTTATGCAAAGCCGAATTTTACCAATCTTGCAATAGCACTTTCCAAAGAAAAATGTGAGGTCATTTCTATAGAGGAGCATGACGAAAATCTTGAAAGCTTCTATGTAAATCTGGTGGGAGGTGCAAATCATGAGTAAACTTCTCCGTGGCGATTTTATCAAACTGTTCAAAAGCAAGATTTTCTGGCTTGGCTTTATCTTTATGGCTGGTCTTGCTTCATTAGCAACATGGACAAAATATAAAGATTTGTTAGAGAATCCCGATTATTACAATCCTCCTGATGGAATACTTCTTGCAGGAGCTATGTATATCGGCATAGTTATAGCGGTAGTCATCGGCGTTTTTATAGGTTCTGATTACAGCTATGGCACTGTTCGCAACAAGCATATCATGGGACATTCAAGAGTTGCAATGTATCTTTCAAACCTGATAATAAGCGTTACGGCGGCGGAAATTATGCATATTGTGTATATGGCTGTCATTATCGGCGCGTCAGTAGCCGGAATAATACGAAAGTTTGAGATGTCCGCAGAAAATATAGCCACATTGATTTTTATAAGTGTTTTCTCTGTTGCGGCTTTAACATCTGTTATTGTACTTGTATGTATGCTTGTCTCAAGCAGGACAGCAGGTTCAATTTCGGTGATAATTCTTTCGCTTGTGCTGATTATGGCTGCAAATACAATATATTTCAGGCTGCTTGAGAAAGAATATACCCAACCATATGATTATACATTTACAAACGAATACGGAGAAGAAATAGAGATACATAAGGAAGTTACTAAAAATCCGAAATATCTGACAGGGACAACACGTAAGATATATTTGTTTTTTAATGACCTGCTCCCGAATAATCAAATCATGCAGTTGAGCTATGATTATTATGATGAGTCCCCCAATCATACCGAATCATTTCCGCTGTATTCGCTTTCGCTGATAGTTGTTACAACGGCGACAGGAGTTTTGGTGTTCCGCAGAAAGGACTTAAAATGATAAGGGGTGGACAATGAATAAATTACTATATGCTTACATTGCAAGACTCAGAAAAAATGTTGTATTTATTTTCAGCTTAACTGCTTTGCTGATATATGGCATAGTTTTGCCTTTTTCATTGTATTCAGACAATATCAAATATGCACATGACGCATCGCCTGACAAAGCATTTTGTGCATATGTGATACCTGTGTGCTTGCTGACTGCATTTGTATGTTGTGTTTTCTGCGGAGAAGAATATGAATACGGAACAGTACAAAATAAAATTATTGTCGGACATAACAGGAGCAGTATATATTCAGCACAATTTATAAGCTGTTGGATAGCAGGGATAACAATGAGTATGGCTTTTTTGATTCCATCGACTATACTTGATTTGATATTATTAGGGAATTTTAAAAATAGTTTTTGTGTACTGTGTATGTACTTTATCAGCGGATTACTTTGTGTATCTGCCTGTACTTCACTTTATTGTATGCTCATAACGGCAATGCAGAAACGAGTATCAGGCACTGTACTAACTTTGTTTGTTATGCTTATTATCATTTATATGGGTATAACTGTAGGGCAGACTTTAATGCTACCACCCGAAACAGCTCAATTTCCTGTCATAGACGGAACGGTAACACGAATATTCGGCGAAAATCCTCGCTATCCGAAAGGTGCATACCGTGTATTTCTTGAATATTTTTATGATTTTCTGCCGTCGGGACAAGCATGGAAATTCAATACGATGACAGCGGAAAATTTACCTAGAATGGCTATATCTTCGTGTATCATTCTTCTTTTGTCATTTTTATCAGGCGTTAGAATATTTGAGAAAAAGGATTTAAAATAAATATTCGGGGCGAATGTTACGTTCGCCCTGAATGTGTTTGAAAAGGAGACCGCTATGCTTTATTTGGTCGGTTTGTGTATTATGCTTTTTGCAGTAATTATTATCTTGATAATAAAGATACATCTGATGAGAAAATCAATAAAGGAAATATATGTAGGATTTTTCGAAAAATTACAAACCGATACAAACACGCTGATTGATATTTCCAGTAATGACAGAGAAATACGCACCCTTACCAATAGTATCAACAAACAACTGATAATCCTGCGAAAAGAACATCAGCGATATACACAAGGTGACATAGAACTGAAAACAGCAATCACAAATATCGCTCATGATTTGCGTACACCTCTGACTACAATATGTGGTTATCTTGATGTCATGAAACATATGGAAAAGCCACAAAAAATCGCTGAATATCTTGATATTATAGATGAACGTGCTGAACTTATGGGAAAGCTTACAGAAGAATTGTTCAGGTATTCTGTCATTCTTTCGGAGAACGATTCAGAAGAAACAGAAGAAGTTTTTGTAAATCAGGTACTTGCTGAAAGTATCAGCGGATACTATGCCGTTTTGACAAAACATAACATCACTCCACTGATACACATTACCAACAATAAAATTATCCGCAGGCTGAATAAAGTATCACTGTTAAGAGTGTTTTCAAATCTTCTGAATAATGCTGTCAAATATAGTGACGGAGATTTGGAAATCACTCTGTCGGATATGGGAGAAATCATCTTTGCCAATACTGCAAAGGGACTGTCATCTGTTCAGGTAGAACGTCTTTTTGACCGATTCTATACGGTTGAAACGGCAAGACATTCTACAGGAATTGGACTTTCTATTTCAAGAACGCTTGTTGAGCGAATGGGAGGCAGAATATCAGCGGAGTATAAAGTAAACACATTGTATATTAAGTTGATTTTTTCATAATAATTGGTAACGGCTTAGAGAACACCCTCTGAGCCGTTTCTCATATCAAGACATATATTTTTTTAATACATCAACAATCCTCAGTTATATATTCTGTTGTCAGATTAAGTAACGCATTTGTTACTCCGGACACTCCTGCTGTCAGATATAACAGATTCGTAATTCTTCAGCTGTTTTTATCTCTCTGCCTCTTACCAGAGCTTTGCTTTTTCGACACTTCTCCTTCCAGTCATTCGACAGATATTTTTCTATTTATTTTAATATTACAGTTGTAAAAAATCCGAAAGTATGCTATAATAAAAAATGGTGATGGAAATGGAAAAAGTAATACAGGA
>JAIDTI010000047.1 GCA_029060755.1 Ruminococcus sp.
TTATACTATATTTTCATGAAAAATTGAATAGGATTTATTTATAAAAATATGCTAAATTTTTATGTTAATTTTTGTGAGTAACGTATATTTATTGATAAATATGTTATTTTTTTATCAAAACACTTGAAAAATTTAGCAGAATGTTGTATAATATATATTGACAAGCCAAAGAAGTAATTCCGGCTTGAAAGTTAATAATCAGGAGGTAATTTTCCAATGTCAGTTAAAGTTGCTATTAATGGTTTCGGTCGTATCGGTCGTCTTGCATTCAGACAGATGTTTGGTGCAGAGGGTTATGAGGTAGTTGCAATCAACGACCTTACAAAGCCTTCAATGCTTGCACAGCTTCTCAAGTATGATACAGCACAGGGCGGTTACTGCGGTAAAATCGGCGAAAATCTTCACACAGTTGAGGCTGATGATGAAGCTGGCACAATCACAGTTGACGGTAAAACACTCAAAATCTATGCTATGGCTAAAGCTAATGAACTTCCATGGGGCGAAATCGGTGTTGATGTAGTTCTTGAATGTACAGGTTTCTACTGCTCAAAGGACAAGTCTATGGCTCATATCGAAGCAGGTGCTAAGAAAGTTGTTATCTCTGCTCCAGCAGGAAACGACCTTAAAACAATCGTTTTCAGCGTAAACGAAGATACTCTTACAGCTGAAGACCAGATTATTTCTGCTGCATCATGCACAACAAACTGTCTTGCTCCTATGGCTAAGGCTCTCAATGACTATGCTCCAATCCAGAGCGGTATCATGTCAACAATCCACGCTTACACAGGCGACCAGATGATTCTTGACGGTCCTCACAGAAAGGGCGACCTTAGACGTGCAAGAGCTGGTGCTGCAAATATCGTTCCTAACTCAACAGGTGCTGCTAAGGCTATCGGTCTTGTTATTCCTGAACTCAACGGCAAGCTCATCGGTTCTGCACAGAGAGTTCCAGTTCCAACAGGTTCTACAACAATCCTCACAGCAGTTGTTAAGGGTGCTGACGTAACTAAGGAAGGCATCAATGCTGCTATGAAAGCTGCTGCTTCTGAATCATTCGGCTATAATGAAGACCAGATTGTTTCTTCTGACGTTATCGGCATGAAGTACGGTTCACTCTTTGATGCTACACAGACAATGGTTGCTAAGATTGCTGATGACCTCTATGAAGTACAGGTTGTTTCATGGTACGACAATGAGAACTCCTACACATCACAAATGGTTAGAACAATCAAGTATTTTGCTGAACTTGCTTAATTGAAAGATAACTTCAAATAACAAAAAGCATTTAGTGTAAAAACTAAATGCTTTTTTATGTCCCCTGCTCCGCCCTCGCATTATCAGCCGACATTAAAGGTAGTAATAAAAATCTGTAAATATGCCTATGTGAACATACAGGACAATAAATGTAAAAAATAAGGATTCGAACCTCACGTCTGCCCAAAACGTACCATGGAGACGATTCTTATCTCAACCGCCAGAGATTCCTGTCCGCCCTGAAAAATGCTACCAGCTAAAAATTATATCAATTCAGTAGTCCAGTTGAGTTCCTGAATTTTTTCATCAATTTCACGGAGTTCCTTACAAAGTGCATCAACTTTTTTCTGAAGTTCAGCAACATTTACCGTACTCCTTATAATAATTTCAGTTCGTGAATAACGGTTCATTTTAGCACTTGAACTGCTTAGAAAATTACGCATGATTTTTATATCAGTTTTCAGGCAATCCCTTTTTGCAAGCATTTCAGTGATTGTCATTCCGTCGGATTCTGTTTTGCTGTTTGTCAGATTTATTTTAGAGATTAAATTTTCAAGTTCTGCAATAATTCTGTCCTTTTCTGCGATAAGCTCCATAGGGTTTTCGTCTGGTTTTTCACCCTCCTGAACTTTAGCATTAGCAACAAGTCGTGTTTCAAGCGCATTAAGTCTGCCTTGTAAATCTGCTCTATTGGATAATGCTGTAGCTAATTTCATAGATATTTCCTCCCTGCAATTTTTTATTATAACATTTTAATATGTGAGTACAATGAAATCAAAATGAAAACTGTATGAAATTTCCAGTTATATTTCTGAAACAGCGTGTCATAATACTATCACGGCATCAATAATTCAATTTTGAGGAGAAAAGAAAATGAGCAATAATAACAGCAATTCTAATGGAGAAATGACACAGAAGGGCAGAGAGGCTCTTGAAAGATTTAAAATGGAATCAGCATCAGAACTTGGTGTAAACCTCAAACAAGGTTATAATGGCGACCTTACTGCACGTGAAGCCGGTTCAATTGGCGGACGTATGGTGCAGAAGATGATTAACGCATACAAGATGCAGTAAACTATAACTGAAAAAAGTCCTGTAGTGTTCTATACATTACAGGACTTCTGTTTATCTCTTTCGCTTTATGACTACGCCGACCATATCAGGACCAATATTTGCAGATACAACACAGCCTATTCTTGCATACATAGCTGCTTCTTTGCCAGTACGCTTGAAAATATGCTTTTCAATTTCCTTAGCAAAATTATAGTTACTTCCATGAATTATTACATATGGAGAATCGTTCGCCATTCGTGGCACAACCAAATCAACAAGCTTATCAACAACATTTCTGTCGCCTATAACCTTATCAACTGTTATAGATGTAGAATCAGCAAACTGAATGACAGGCTTTATTTTAAACAGGTCACCAAGCATTGCTACTGCTCCCGATACACGACCCGATTTTTTTGCATATTTAAGAGTCTGCGGAATTACATAAATAGCACAATAATTAAACCATTCTTCCAGATAAGAAACAATCTGATTAGCGTCTGCACCGTCTTTTGCCATTTTTGCAGACTGTATTACAGCATATCCATAAGACATTGAATAGCAGTGAGAATCAATGCTGAAAATCCTCATTTCTGCCTTCGGACTTCTTTCATAGAATAATTTTTTTGCTTTCAGTGAACTTTCAAAAGTTTCAGAGCCTTTACTGTTAATCAGAACAGTGATTACATCTGTATAGCCCTCATTATAAAGTTTCTGATAAGCCTTGTAAAATTCTTCTGAATATAATGGGAAAGTTTTAGGAATACCATCATTTTTACTCATCATATCATAAAATTCAAGAATCGGTTTATCAAGTTCCTTGAAATTTTCTCCATTAAAAGAAACGTCAAAAGAAATAACTGTTATGCCCAGTTCGTCAATTATTTCTTTTGGAATATCTGCACCGCTGTCGGTTAAAATCATAATTTTTGACATTTTGCATCTCCCGATAAAAAAAATATATAC
>JAIDTI010000048.1 GCA_029060755.1 Ruminococcus sp.
CTTTGAGTCTGTGGTTATTCTCATTATAACAGATTTCGGCGGTTTTTTCTATATTTTTTTCATCGAACTCACGTTAATATATCATATTAAAGCTGTATTATATATAAAGAAGGTTATGTTATGATAAAAATACACCTGTCCAGAATACTTGGAGAAAAACGGATAACTCAGGCTGAACTTGCACGTCAGACCGGAATAAGACCATCAACAATAAGTGAAATTTACAACGAAATCGCTGAACGTCTGAACATTGATTATCTCGACCGAATGTGTGAATACCTTGACTGCAGTATCACGGATTTGATTGAGTATATTCCTAATGAGCATAAGAAAACAGGAAAATTTCTCATTAAAGAAGAACACGGAAACTGTAAAAAATAATTCTGAAACAATATTAAAACGCTCTTTAAATACTGTTTAAACGGTATTTTAAGAGCGTTTTTTATGTTTTCAATAATATCCTTAACTTTAAGTGTTTTTTACTGTCTGTAAATTTTTTCTTCATTTTTTTGTATTTTGCGTGCAACTTTTTTGTATTTTGCGTGCAAAGTTACATCAGGAGCATATATTGAACTTGATACGGACATTGACATGAATGAAGTCGCACCGGAAGGAATTTCTAAAATAACTATAGCTAATGTTACACTTGATGGAAAAAATCATGCTATAAAAAATCTTGTGGCAAATGAGGGATTTTTGAATTATAGCCTAAATAGTGCTTATATTTTAAATCTGAAAATCCTGAATTTTGTAAATCGTGGTACTGACAACTTTATAAAATTAGGCAATAGTTGTCGCCTCTATTTCAAACATTGTATTATTTCAGGAATCAACGCATCAACAGGAAAAATAATATATACAAGTACAGGTACTTATTCATCAGATGTTCGTTTTGTTGCAACAGATGAAGGTGGCTGTATGATAAATGTCAATATATGTTCAGGTGAATTTGCTTTGGGTAATGTCAAGGCAACAGACAGTTATGTAAAATTATCAGGAGAAAACTGGTCAGACACCACCAGATGGTATTTGAATAACAGCTATGTAGAGGGAAAAATTTCGGGCAATAGTTTTTATGATTGTTACAATTCAGTAATAGATGCGGAATGTTCCGAAAACTCTAATTTTACAGTCAGCAACTGCTCAAATCTGCTTGTGAATACTGATAAATTTACAGGCACTTTTTCTACAGAAACTGGAATAAAAAAAGTTACAGCGGAACAGCTTACAGATGCAGAATATCTTGAAAGTATAGGATTTCCGATTGGAGTTGAGTAGATGTGTGGATTATAGAAAACAACAGGCTTACCAATACAAAATTCACAGAAGATTCAACCGGAAAAGCCGTAATACCGCCATATCCTGAAACGTTGTGGAGATTTAAAAATGGCAGACTGATGCATGGATTTTTGTCTGATGAAATTCCTGAAAAAACAATTGAAAAGCCGTTTTCTGAATTGCTGTGGAGAATCGAAAATGGCAGACTTACACACGGATTTCTGCCTGATGAAATACCTGAAAAATCAGTTGCAAAGCCATATCCAAAAGCATTATGGCGAATCAGGGATAGTCTCACGCACGAACTTTTGCCGACATATACACCTATTGGAGCATTTGAAAATGCAAAGAAACTGCAAAAAATCACAATACCTGAATCAGTGAAAAAAATCGGGAAGTTTGGATTTTCAGGTACTGCCCTAAAAGTCGTAAAAATAGCCTCAGACTGCGAATATTCTGAATCATCATTCCCTGAAAACTGCACGATTAATTTTTATGTAAAGGAGTGAAAAAATGAAGTATATCATCATGCTTTTAATCATCATCGGACTTGCTCTTGCTGACTATATCACGGGCATAATCAAAGCTTACTGCACTAACAGTCTAAGCAGTAAAAAGATGCGTACAGGTGGACTGAACAAGCTGAGTGAAATCATTGTCATGACTGCTTCGTGCGGTCTTGACATCGGCATAAACGCTCTTGGCAAGTACTATAATGCTGTTGAATTGTCCGAAATTGCAGGAAATATAACAGCTTTCATGGTTTTTGCTTACATTTTAGTCATGGAAATAGTTAGCATCTTTGAAAATTACGCTGAAATAAATCCAGATGCACAATGGACGCTGAAAATTATCAAGCGTCTTAAAAATTTTAATAATATGGAGGACAAAAATGATAACATTGAGAAGTGAAAATTTTATAAAACACGCACCTGAACTCAATGAAAAAATATCAATAATACGTGTCGAAATCAACACAACAGAGGAGGAAATTTTATGAAAAAATTTATAGGTGTAAAACAGATTGAAGCAAAGCCCATGACAAGAGGAGAATACAATCAATATCGTGGCTGGAGTATTCCTGCTGACGAGAATCCTGACGATGATGGTTATCTTGTGAAGTACAGCGACGGATATATTTCATGGTCTCCTAAAAAACAGTTTGAGGAAGCGTATAGCGAAATCGGAGAAAATCCGCTTTATGATACCGCTATATTAATGAAAAGTGCTGATTTTAAGGAACGTTTTCAGGCAGTATATATTCAGCTGAAAATCAGATATAACGGATTAAAGGCAATGCTTGAAAAATATAAAGCTGAAACATTGCCTTTTCAGCCTAAATGTTCATATGAACTTCTTTTTACACAACTTGTATATATGGAAAACTATATGAATGTGCTTGAAGAACGTGCAAAAGTAGAAGATATAACTTTATAAATTTTTAAGGAGGAATAAAATGAGTATTAAAAATTACAAATCAACCGATAGAACACAACTTACAGAGCATTTCAACGTCAGCGAATTTAGATGCAAGTGTGGCGGAAATCACGATACAAAGCTTGATACCGACCTTGTAGACAAGCTTGAAAAGCTTCATACTGCCCTGAATTGCTCGAAAATCATCATCAATTCAGGCTATCGCTGTCCGACCCACAGCGTAAATGTCGGCGGCTCTGCTACTGATTATCACACAAAGGGCTATGCTGCTGATATTGTGTGCTACGACCAGTCAGGAAACAAAATAAGTTCAAAGAAAGTTTCATGCGTGGCTCAGGACTTGGGTTTCGGCGGTATTGCCAATATTGGAAATGCCAATGATAAAACATATACTGCTACTCATGTTGATACACGCACATCAAACTTCTGGAAAGGCGATGAGGTTGTCACCACTTCTCGCTCCATAACCGACGATTTCTATAAATATTATGGATTATCAAAATCAGATGTTTATCCTGCATCAGCTAAGAAGTCCAAAAATATAACTCTTACCATTGATAATGTAACCTACTCCGGAACTGTTACAGAAAAATAATCAAGAACGCTCCCAAGAGACTGCAAATGTCTTTTCGGGAGCGTTTTTTTGTGAAATATTGGCTTGTGCTACAGCACAAGCGTTGCTTGCTGTTTTAGAAAAGTCGTAATCGCTCAATCTAAATTGTGGCTTTTCTAATCTTGTCTATGGAGTTTCTTAGACCTTTTTAGACTGCTCACTATATTATTGAGCGGATACCTTACAGTTATCTTCTAGACCAATCATTTAAATCATAAATTACACATTTATAATTATATAAATTATCAAGCATTTCGTTTCTGGCTATCTTTTTCCATAATATATTCTTTATTTCATCTGAAACTCTATTAAAAATTTCTCCCTCCACTCTATTATGGAAAATTTTTTCGAAATGATCTATTCCTTTATCATGTAATATAGTCATATTTAGCCTATTAACTACAAGTGATATAAATGTTCTGAGTGCATAGTTTTCCATATTATTATTTTCGTAATCAAATTGTTTAACCATTTCGCACACATATTTCGATAATCCATTTCTAGCATCTAAAAACACACCTAATTTTGTTTTTACTCCCATCTCTCCAGACAAGCCTTCAATTATTATATCATCCTTTGGTATATATATTAAATTATAACCATCATATGTGTTTTGAATACTAACAAGTTGGATCCACTTCTCCAATCCATTTTCTAATGATATATTAATTGTCTGTTCATCCTTATTTATCTTAGTATTACAGTTGTAAAAAATCCGAAAGTATGCTATAATAAAAAATGGTGATGGAAATGGAAAAAGTAATAC
>JAIDTI010000049.1 GCA_029060755.1 Ruminococcus sp.
CTGTAAAGTATAAGTAGGTTGTTGGATAAGTAATAGGTATGGATTTATTTGTTGATTCTGTTGCAGAAGTCGTATATGCTTTGGTTGTTGTAAAAGTCGTCGAAGTTGCAGTTGCTGTAAAGTATATACAAGAGGTTGTTGGATAAGTAACAGATATGGATTCATTTGTTGATTCTGTTGCAGAAGTCGTATATGCTTCGGTTGTTGTAAAAGTCGTCGAAGTTGTCGTTGTATTTGTTGTTTCAGATGTTGTCTTTGAAACAGGAATAAAACTGGATGCAGCAGACGTTGTTTTCGCAACCGAAGTTACAGCAGTTGTACATATTGTTTCTGTTATCTTGGTGCTGATTGCAGAAGTTGGCTTTGTACATTCTGTAATACCATATGGATTGCCACTGAAATCAGGTTTTATTTTCTGTACAGTTGAATTATTATAAACTGCAAGACCCATACAGACTGCTGCCACGCCTATAAAAGATACTGCGGTTTTTACAATTGCTGCCCTTTTCCGCTTCTGTATTCTGAGATATTCATCACGTTTTTTCAGAACACTTTCAGCAATTTCTTTATAATCCTTCATATACAAAGCCTCCTTTCTCCAGTTCATTTCTGAGCGATTTCTTAGCTCTATACAAGAGATTATTAATCTGTTTCTTGTTTTTTTGCATAATAACAGCAG
Source organism: Ruminococcus sp. (assembly GCA_029060755.1). GTDB lineage: Bacteria > Bacillota > Clostridia > Oscillospirales > Ruminococcaceae > Ruminococcus. The sequence continues at coordinate 680 of JAIDTI010000049.1, forward strand.
CTTCATCAATTGTAAAATCCTCAAAATAAGTAAGATAAAGAATCTGTCTGTAATCGGAATTAAGATTATTCAATGCCTTATGAAGCATGATTTTCTGCTCCTCTTTCAGATACTCAAGCTCAATATTTTTTTCATCGGCAATATTTGTGTAATAATCAACTGAAAAAGAAGAAATCTTGCTGTTTTTCCTCATTGCATCAATCGCCGCATTTCTTCCGATTGAATAAAGCCACGTTTTAAAACTGCTTTTTCCTTTGAATACAGGTTTTTTGACTGCAATCTTGAAAAAAGTCTCTTCCATAATTTCTTCCGCAGAATTTATATTTCTGGTTATACCGTTAAGGTAAAGAATAAGACCATCTTTGTAATCACGGATTATTTCAACCAAACCATTATCATCACCATTGAGATATTTACGATAACTTATTTCTCCGTTGTCCATAAAATCCCCCTTTTGTTTATAGTCGTCCTATTGAATTATTGTTAAAGCGACAGCACAAATTTCACATTTTATATCTATTTAAGCATTTACATTTTTCAAGTAGATTGACTATATATTAAATAAGACGAATCAGATAATGTATTTACTCATATTTTTTATAGCAATAACTTAATTATAGCATTTCCCACAAAAAAAATCAATAATTTTTTCTGACTTTCTTGCAAATTATCTGTATGCAGTATTGCTGTATATGAGACTGTTTTGTTGTATATACACAAAAACCAACAATAAAATTTGTGCATCAATTACATGAGAATATTTGTAAATTTCTTTGTCTAACATTATGAAAGGAGGTTAAATCAAAAGGTAAAAGAATATCATAAGCACAGACAAATCAAGCCTTACTCAACAGATAAAACAAGGAGGATTTTAAAATGAAAAAACTTGTATCATTAATCACAAGCGGAATGCTCGCTGCAATGCCGATGATGCCATTGACAATCAATGCTGAAACCGCAGCATTTTCCGCAAATGCAAAGACCGCAGGTATTGTGAACACTTCAACTGTCAGCAATACGCCTTATTCAGAAGGAGTTCCAGCAACAACAACTCAGGCACTTAAAACCGATGAATTGAGAGCTGATTTCTATGTTGACGAACCGGAATATAATATTTATGTCGGAGAACAGATTGACCTTAATGACATAACTTTTCATCTTAGTGTACATGGATATTTACCAGACGGAACATTTCAGGCTTCACCCATTTCATTAAACTATCACTTCTCTGCTGGCTCGGGCAAGCATTCTGACTGCTACAAAATTTATAAAGTAGGCGATTGGGATACATCAAAAGCAGGCAGATACCGTATGAGCTGTAAACTGAACGGCGGTGTAAAAGAGACTTTTGATATTGAAAATTCAGGCTCTCCTGATGTACCCGACGGAAAATATGAGATGATAATGGACAACTACAATTTCAACATTCATATTAATGTCATTGACCCGAATGTTACATCTCCCGCAGAGGTAGCAGCCACAACAACTCAACTCAACAGCAATACACACAATTATAATACAACAGCAACGTCATCTTCTGTTGAAAATGTCACAGCACCACAGTCTTCAGGCATGGTTACAGCAATAAGCAGTTACCCGACAACATCAGAATGGTATACCGCAACAACAACGCTGTCTCCTGTTGAAAACGTCACAGAAACACAATCTTCAGGCATAATTACAGCAATAAGCAGTTACACGACAACAGCAGTAACAGAAGAATGGTATACTGCAACAGCTATAGCACCTCCTGCTGAAGGTGAAATCAGAGCAATATATACCTGTCAGGAAACTTATACCGTTAATGTCGGTGAGGAATTTAATCCCGATGATATTGAACTGTCTGTATATGCATGGAGCGCAGTTCCGAATCAGTATCAAATTGATTATAAATTCACTATCGGTTCGGGCAAACATTCTAACTGCTTTACATACGATGCAAGTAACGTTGATACATCAAAACCTGGTACTTATTATGTCGTGATTGCAAATCGTCCGAATGTAAAAGATACATACATATTTGACAGTTCAAATTCTTATAACGTACCTGAAGGCGAATATGAAATGATAACAGAGGGCAGAAAAGTGTATGCCATGGTTCCCGTTTATGTTGCAGAACCTGCTCCCTCAGTTTCAACTCTCGGTGATGCAAATGATGACGGATATGTCAATATAGCCGACGCAACAGCAATAATTCAGCATATCGGCAATAAAGATGCATATGGACTTTCCGAACAGGGAATTGCAAATGCCGATGTAAACAATGACGGAATGGTTACAGGTGTGGATGCTGTTGCAATCCAGATGCGTGTTGCAAATATGATTAAAAGTCTTCCATATACCGAATAAAAAAACATAATCTGTTTCTCTCCTGAAAATTGAATAACAATAGCAAAGGCAGTCCTGAAGTACAGTCTGCCTTTTGCTTTTTGATTCAATCAATTGGTCGTACTTCCTATGCGTTCAATTTTTATGAGATTTGTTATATCCGAAACAACAGCCTGTTCGCTGATACAGAGATTGTCAAATCCACATTGCATAAGGTTTGATTTGATAATGTACATCTCCGACGTTTCTTCGGTCAAACCTTCCTTAATTATAGCAGGAAATGTGAGAATTCCTGCTATTTTGCTTGCATTCCAATTGTTGTGACCTATGAGAATTTCGTAGCTATTCATTTTTTGTACTTCGACGGTTTTATTTATATAATTACACAATACTGTCAATAGGTATGATATGTTACAATAAAACTTGACACAATCCAAACAATCAAAGTATAATAAAATAAAAAGGAGAGTGTCAGGAATGGGAACAGGAAGACAGTATGATGAAAAATTCAAATTGCAGGCAATAAAGCTGTCAAAAGAAGTAGGAACAAAGCAAGCAGCAGAAGAACTCAGAATACCAAAAAATACACTTGGAGGCTAGTATTACAGTTGTAAAAAGTGGGCGTTCCAATGACAGACAGAAGCATTAAGCTGATGTTTTAATTTCCATTTAA
>JAIDTI010000005.1 GCA_029060755.1 Ruminococcus sp.
CCATAGGACTGCGGCAAATATTTCCGTGGCAGACAAACATAATTTTTATCATAATATTTCACCCTGTCATTCTCATTATAATTTCATTGCCATGCTCTTTCAGCTATAATTTCTGCTCGTAATCAGGCAGAACTTTGATTTTATATGATATTATTATACCATATTCAAAAATAAAAAGCAAGATACAAATAAAATTACTTGATTCAAAGATGATTTATTTCAAATCCCCATTCGCAGGATTATCAAGAACCTTTCCTTCACCAGAAAAACGTGAACCATGACAGGCACAATCCCACGAGTGTTCGGCGGGATTCCATTTGAGTGCGCAGCCCATATGAGGACATCTTTTAGCTGTTGGAGTAAACAGATTTTTTACAGCTTTTCCGCCGTTTATGAAAAGCTGCGGCTTGATAATATTTCTCGACGGACTGAAAATATCTGCATAGTCATTTCGTCTGTTCATAACCATATCGCTGAGTATCATTGCAGATACCATTGCACCGGTCATGCCCCACTTATTGAATCCGCTTGCCACATACAGATTAAGCGTATTCCGTGAATATTTCCCGATATACGGTATTCCGTCAAGACTCATGCAGTCTTGTGCTGCCCAGTGATATTTCTCTTTAGCATTTGGATAATGCAGCTTTACAAAGTTATGCAGTTCATTCCAGTTTCCGCCTTTTTCCCCTGTCCTGTGACCTCCACCGCCAACAAACAGTAAATCGCCGTAATTCCTGAACGACATTCCCTTATGATTTTCGTCAACATACATACCATTCACATCTGAGGCATTTTCCAGAGCAATAACATATGAACGATGTTGATACAGCTTAAGAAAATAACTTCCATGTTTATTGATAAAAGGAAAATGAGTTGTAACAATCACTTTATCAGCTTTTATTCTGCATTTATCCGTGACCGCTGTAGTATCAATCATTTCACGCACAAAGGTATTTTCGTATATGTTGAGTCCGCCTGCAATTGCTGAAATAAATTCAAGCGGATTAAACTGAGCCTGTTTCGGAAATTTCACTGCTCCGACTGTCTTTATCGGTATTGGCAAATTCTCGCAAAACTCTGCTTTATAGCCGATTTTGCGAAGTGCGTTCATTTCACTTTCAAGCTTTTTTCTGTCACTTATAGAGTACACATAATTATTCCTTATCTCATAATCACATTTGATATTACGGCACATTTCTGCATACTTTTCAAAAGCTTTCTTATTTACATTCAGATATTTTTGAGCAGTCTCAATGCTGTTGCTTTTGAGAATTTTCTGATAGATAAGTCCATGCTGAAAAGTAATTTTTGCTGTTGTATTCTGAGTTGTACCAGAGCATATTCGGTCCTTTTCCACGAGAATGTATTTTACTTCGTTCTGATGCAGAAAATATGCTGTTAATATTCCTGCAATTCCTCCACCGACAATAAGGACATTCGTTGTAGTATCTCTGTCCAGTTTCGGAAATTCCGGCAATTTTGTATTAGTCTTCCATACTGATTCCATAGTCTCCTCCATTGTAAAAACGCCGTTTGTATTGATGCAAACGACGTTTAATTTTAGAATAAATTTTTTATATATCCTGCAAATCTGCTTCAGAAATATCATTCTCCAGATTATCTCTTGCAAGGTCGCTGTCAATAATCGGATATGCAGAAGATATTGGTACTTCGTATGAGTACGATTTATTATGCCAAACTTTCTGCGAGGAACTTGATGTTCCTGCAATTATGGGATTAGCATGAATCTTTCCCGACTTAGCTTTTCCCTGAATTTCAGGTACCGGAGACTCATCGTTTCTAGGCGGAGTATGAGTATAGTCAGGTCTTTTCATTCCCTTTTTTGCCATGTTCATCACCTTAAGTTTAGTGTGTGATAAATATGAAATTTTATTCATATTTCACGAATTTTCTGAAGATTTCTACAGAGTATCAACAACAACTCTCATTAATTTCAGTAATTCTTTTCTATCATTGTCAAAGAACTATGTATCTGTAAAATTACAGTTTCTGAAATGTGGTAGCTGCGAGAATATTTCAAATTGTTATCAAGATTAGTATTACAGTTGTAAAAAGTGGGCGTTCCAATGACAGACAGAAGCATTAAGCTGATGTTTTAATTTCCAT